>SBBQ01000040.1 GCA_005239635.1 Uliginosibacterium gangwonense | reverse complement strand
TTTCATAGCAACCGCGCGACTTCATGCCGACGTAGCGGTTTTCAACCAAATCAAGGCGACCAATTCCATGCTTGCCGCCAATTTGATTCAAACTGGCTAACAATTCGTGCGCCTTCATGCGCTGACCATTGATTGAAACGAGGTCGCCCTTTTCAAAGACTAAATCGAGATACTCGGCTTGGTCAGGCGCGGCTTCTGGTGAAACCGTCCAACGCCACATACTGTCTTCCGCTTCGGCTGCAGGATCTTCAAGGTGACGACCTTCGTAGCTGATGTGCAGCAGGTTGGCATCCATGGAGTACGGCGAACCACCTTGCTTGTGTTTCATCTCGATCGGAATACCGTGCTTCTCAGCGTAAGCCAGCAGCTTTTCGCGTGACAGCAGATCCCATTCGCGCCACGGTGCAATCACCTTCACGCCCGGCATCAGCGCATAGGCACCCAACTCAAAACGAACTTGGTCATTACCTTTGCCCGTTGCGCCATGAGAAATAGCGTCCGCGCCGGTTTGACGTGCGATATCAATGAGTCGTTTGGCAATCAACGGACGGGCGATGGATGTACCCAGCAGGTACTCGCCTTCGTAAATCGTGTTGGCACGGAACATCGGGAACACGAAATCACGCACAAACTCTTCACGCAAATCGTCAATAAAGATGTTCTCTGGCTTGATGCCAAATTTAATGGCCTTGGCACGGGCGGGTTCCAACTCTTCGCCTTGGCCCAAGTCAGCTGTAAATGTCACCACTTCGCACTGATAAGTATCTTGCAGCCACTTCAAAATTACAGAGGTATCCAGACCACCTGAATACGCCAGTACGACCTTCTTGATATCGCTCATACGATTATCCAAAACTCTCTAGTAAGCCCTTGTGAGGCAGTTCAAACGATCATTAATTTTGCCAAACACTTTGCCAAGCCCAAGCAGACACGCTGCTTTCTAAATACGGCCCAACAACAAAAATTCCATCAAAGCCTTTTGCACATGCAAACGATTTTCGGCCTCGTCCCACACCACAGATTGCGGGCCATCAATCACTTCTGCAGAAACTTCTTCGCCGCGATGTGCTGGCAAGCAATGCATAAATACGGCATTCGGCGCTGCAACTTTCATCATGTCAGCATCGACTTGCCAATCAGCAAAGTCACGCATGCGCTCTTCATTTTCAGCCTCAAACCCCATGCTGGTCCACACATCTGTGGTTACCAAATCAGCGCCGCGTGCAGCCTCCATTGGATCAGCAAAGGTTTGAAAATGCGCACCCGCCTCACCGGCCAATGCCGCTTCAATTTCATAACCAGGCGGCGTGCTAACGCGCACTTTGAAATCGAGCAACTTGGCAGCCTGCAACCAGGTATTGCACATGTTGTTCGAGTCGCCAATCCAAGCCACTGTTTTACCTTGAATCGGGCCACGGTGTTCAACAAACGTAAAGATGTCGGCCAAAATCTGGCAAGGGTGGTATTCGTTAGTCAGGCCGTTAATCACCGGCACACGTGAATTCGCTGCAAAGCGTTCAATAATCGCCTGCTCAAACGTACGAATCATGACGATGTCTGACATGCGCGAAATAACTTGCGCCGCATCTTCAACAGGCTCACCACGCCCGAGCTGAGAATCTCGCGTATTGAGATAAATCGCACTTCCACCCAGTTGATGCATACCCGCTTCAAAAGACAGACGCGTACGCGTACTGGCTTTTTCAAAAATCATTACCAGCGTGCGATCAACCAGTGGCCAATATTTTTGATATGACTTGAATTGCTGCTTAATCCAGCGCGTGCGCTCGAACAGGTAGTCCAGTTCGTCACGGGATAGATCGCTGAATTGAAGAAAATGTCTTAGCGGTTTATTTGTGTTGGGCATACTTTGCTGCTCACTCGAACCGATGCGTTTGAACGAAACCGTTCAGGCACCGACAAATTCTCTAATCATGGGAACCAGCGTTTCCACCAGCAAGCGCGATTCATCATCGCCAAATACCAGTGGTGGCAGGAGACGAATCACGTTGTCAGAGGTAACATTGATCAGCACGCCACGCTCAAGGCCCTTCTTCACCAACTCAGCACAGGGGCGATCAAGCTCAATACCAATCATGAGGCCTTGGCCGCGAATTTCACGCAGTGCGCTTACGCCGCGCAGGCCTTCGGCCAATGCCGTGCGAATGTACTGCCCTTGACGCACGGCGTTTTCCATCAAGCCGTCTTCTTCAACAGTTTGCAGCGTGGTTAAACCTGCGCGCATCGCTAATGGGTTGCCACCGAATGTGGTGCCATGATTACCCGGTTGAAATGTTTGCGCAGCAATGCCACTTGCCACCACAGCTCCAATCGGTACGCCCGAACCAAGCCCCTTTGCCAAAGGCATAACATCCGGCTTGATATCAGCCCACTGATGGGCAAACCAACGACCGGTTCGGCCAATACCGCACTGAACTTCGTCCAGCATGAGTAACCAACCCTTGCGGTCACACAAGGCGCGCAATGCTTGCAAATATTCAATGCGCGACAGATTGATACCACCTTCACCTTGAATGGTCTCAAGAAACACGGCCACCACATTGGGGCGCTCTGCAGCGATTTGCTCCAATGCCGCCATATCGTTCATAGGCACACGCACAAAGTTCGGCACTAAAGGCTCGAAACCTTTTTGTACTTTGCGATTACCCGTAGCAGACAAGGTGGCGAGTGAGCGGCCGTGGAAGGCCTTTTCGTAAACCACAATTTCTGGTGACTCAATGCCACGATTGTGACCGTAGAGACGGGCCAATTTGATCGCAGCCTCATTCGCCTCTAATCCGGAATTACAGAAGAACACCTTTTCCATGCCAGACAAGGTGGCCAAACGCTCACCCAGCTGCTCTTGCAAAGGCACTTGATAAATATTCGAGGAATGAATCAGCTGACCCACTTGATCGCGCAGTGCAGCAACCAATTTAGGATGATTGTGACCCAGTGTATTGACGGCAATACCAGACAGCGCGTCCAGATATTTACGGCCCTCGGTATCCCACACCCATGCGCCTTCGCCATGCGAAAGACCGATCGATTGGCGTGCATAGGTATTCATCAGGTACGACATGAAAGCATCTCTCCGCCCAACTAGGGCACACAAGCACTCGTCGCGACAAGTGCAAACAACATCAATCCACTGCCAAACATCGCGCCAAATGCGCAACGCATCCGCACAACAGTCATGCCAAAAACAACACGGCGGCTTATCGCCGCCGCCGTGTTGCTACCGCATTCGCCACCTATTCAGCACACATAGGGCACCGATAGAAGACAATTGCTAAGAACATGAAATTTTAAGTAATTTTCGAGGCCCTGTATAGCCTCTAGCAAGCGAATACAAGGTTCATTCAGCAAATCGCAGGATATCCAAAGGTAGCGAAAACAGTAACACCACCATGACTAACTGAATGACAACAAACCGCTCATTGGACACCGGCAAACACTCAAACGGGCAAAATTTGTGCGAAGCAACATGTCAAGGTGTTAAAATGCGCTGTTGGCGCCCGTTATAGCAATGGTAGAAATCGCTAATTCGGGGTTGTTTTGCAGGCACCTGTGTGTTGCCACACAGCTTGACGATGCGTAATGACGACACCGCATGACCCTCTGCACAGAGTACATAGGGTCTTGAAGCCTGAGCTCCCCCAGCGATCGAACATTTGGAATGACTACTTCAGGCCACGAGTTAGGTAACTCGAGCCCATTGCCATGACGCCGAAAAAAACATCAAGCGCTGCCAGCGAGGCTTTGCAGGCCAACCCCAGCCTTTACATCGCAGAGATGACAAGCTCGGTTCATGATGATTGTGCGTCTGCCAATACCGGCCCGATTAGCCACCGTACACCGTGTGACTTTGTGGTGATTGGTACGACCCTAGACGGCCGCAAGTTTCGCCCCAGTGACTGGACCGAACGACTGTGTGACCTATTCGCTACGCGGGGCGCCGACCGACGCACGCACTACTCACCCCATGTTCGCCCCGGCTGCTGGATCAATGGTGCAAGCTGCGTCATTGTGAGCGCCGCGCTTTATCAAGAAGAGCCCATGTCGTACAACTTCCTTGTGCACTTCGCGCAGGACAATGCTTTACAAGTCAGTTACGACCTCGGCACGGTGGGATAGCAACCGAGTTTTCCTGAGCAGAAGCCGTTTCCGACACGTCTCACCGCGCTTGGTTTTGGCAATACCCGCGACATCACCCGCGACATCAAAACCTCGCCCCGAAAAAACAACGGCCAGACTCCTTGCGGAGCTGGCCGAGTCAGGCAAGGCTACAGCTGATCCGTTATGCGGCAGCAGACATACCCTTGATAGCGCTCACCAAGCGGCTCTTGTAGCGCGAGGCGGCGTTCTTATGGATGATTTTCTTGTCAGCGATGCTATCGATAACGCTTTGTGCCTTACGAAACACTGCTTCTGCAGCAGCGGCATCTCCAGCACCAATCGCCTTACGTACGCTCTTAATAGCGGTACGCAGGGTTGAACGCTGACTCATATTGTGCGCACGTTGCTTAACTGCTTGACGGGCGCGTTTGCGGGCTTGGGCGCTGTTGGCCATGGCTATATTCCGTATTCCGAACTTGGAAAGCTCGCAATCTTAACAGCTTAGCCCCCCATTGGCAAGCCCAAACCACGCGTGCTTTTGTAGGCCCGATTTTGCAACTCCAATACCGAGCCTAGACCCTCATATCTTCAAACCTCAGTCAGCACCCTACCGCATTGCGGTACAGAAGCACCCGCTTTGCGGTTAACATAGCGACTCTGCGACACACCCAGCCTACCGATCAACCCACTTACTCGGGCGCGCTCTAAAGGCTGATAGCCAACCCATACATCATGAATCTACTCAAAGCGCTGGCCACTGTTAGCAGCATGACCCTGCTCTCTCGCATACTGGGTTTTGTACGCGACTTTGTTATTGCACGGGCTTTTGGGGCAGGCGTAGCAACCGACGCATTTTTTGTTGCATTTAGATTACCCAACCTGCTGCGCCGCATGTTTGCAGAAGGCGCTTTTTCACAGGCCTTTGTGCCCATTCTGGCTGAGCAAAAACACCAACGCAGCCATGATGAAACGCTGCAAGTCGTCAGTCATGTCGCAACGCTGCTGGGACTTGCTGTCACCGCGGTAACGATCTTGGGCATTTTTGCCACACCACTCATTATTTACGTTACTGCGCCCGGCTTTGCCAATGAACCGGATAAGTTTGCGCTCACTGTGGAGCTCACGCGCATCACTTTCCCGTACATCCTATTCATGTCGTTGGTTGCGCTCGCAGGCGGCATTCTCAACACGTGGGGCAAGTTTGTTGTACCCGCGTTTACGCCGGTATTACTCAACCTAAGCTTCATCGGCATGGCACTGTTTGCCGCGCCCTACTTCAACCCTCCCGTGCTTGCATTAGCTTGGGCTGTATTTATTGGTGGCGTTTTACAGCTGTGTCTGCAACTGCCCGCGCTATCTCGCATTGGCATGTTGCCTCGCTTTTCAATTTCGCTAAGCGACCCCGCCGTTAAGCGCATCATGAAGTTAATGTTGCCGGCCATGCTGGGCGTTTCGATCTCGCAAATCAGCCTGATCATTAACACCATCTTCGCTTCATTTTTGCCTCATGGCAGCGTGTCTTGGCTGTACTACGCAGACCGTTTAATGGAGTTTCCGTCCGGTCTACTGGGCGCGGCACTCGGCACCATTTTGCTCCCGAGCCTGTCTCGCCTTCACGCACAAGATAAGCCAGAAGAGTTCTCGTCCTTACTCGACTGGGGCTTGCGTTTAACGCTACTACTCACACTCCCCTCCGCGGTGGCGCTGGCGGTATTAGCGGTCCCGCTGATTTCGACTTTATTTATGCACGGAGCGTTTAGCGCAAGCGATGTACTGCAAACACGAACAGCACTCATGGCCTATAGCCTTGGACTCACCGGACTGATTTTGGTGAAAATTCTGGCGCCTGCATTTTATGCTCGTCAAAACATTCGCACGCCCGTCAAAATCGGCCTGTTTTCCCTTGCTGTAACGCAGTTAATGAATCTAGCCTTTATTGGTCCATTGCAACATGCGGGGCTCGCTCTATCGACAGGCCTAGCCTCGTGCATAAATGCAGCGCTGTTATGGCACGGCATTCGACAAAGCGGTAGTTATCACGCTGCGAAAGGTTGGCTGAGTTTTATGCTAAGGCTAACCGCTGGTGTGTTAGCAATGGGGGTCGCACTTTGGCTGTGCATGGGCAGCCAAGATTTCTGGCTACACGCTACAGCACACGACCGTCTGCTACGCCTTTGTATGCTCGTTGCACTTGGCGCATCAACGTACTTTCTGACGCTATTTTTATTGGGCTTTAGGCTGCGAGATTTCAAACGTACTGTTAGCGTTTAAGCGCATGCGATAGCGCGTTTGCCAATATGAGTGCAACAGCTGCAATAAATCGCGTGCTAACTAAATGCGCTAGGGCTCAGGAAAATTAAATATCGTACGTTGTACGCACGAGATCAATCTGCCGATCGCGGCGCTGTCGCCAGCACAACTCGCAGCGCATTGCACGCTGCCTGATGAGACGATTTAACAATCGCCATCATGGTTGTGCACGCAGCCACATCGTTATTGCGCGCGGCGTGCTCCATGTCGCGGCAATACGCCGCCAACTGTGCTGCACCCATGTTAGAGCTGGAACCCTTTAACGTATGTGCCGCGACTCGCAGGGTCGAAAAATCTTGCGCAATTAATGCGCGTTCCATTCGCGCAATCGTGTTGGGCGAATCGCTCAAATAGGTTTCAAGAATCGCCGCAAAGGCACCCGGGTGTTCTGGATCATCGACTTCTCGCAGAAGATTCAGCGTACCCATTTCGATTGGCAAATGCGCGGCTGAAGTAGCGCGCATCACTGTTGCTTCCGATTTTACCTCAACTACTGTTTCTAGCGAATTGTCGCAGGTAGTCGTATCAAACACCGGCTGGCGCGGTAACCAGCGCTCAAGCACAGCGCGTAGCACATCGCCTGAAAATGGTTTGCCAACCATATCGTCCATACCGCACTCACGACAGGCCTTGCGGTTTTGCTCTGACACATTTGCTGTGAGGGCCACTACCGGTACATGCGTACCCCGCGTGGACTCTATCGAGCGAATAATGCGTGTTGCTGCGTAACCATCCATCACGGGCATATGGCAATCCATCAACACCAGATCAAAGCCATTACGCTCGAAGGCCGCCACGGCTTCTTCACCATTCACTGCAGTCTCCAATGCCAGCCCGGCTTTTTGTAGCTGACTGACCACCACAGCGAGGTTGACCGCATTGTCTTCTACCACCAGTACGCGGCCCTTCACGCCATCCAAACGCGAGGGACGCGTAATATGTGCCTCATCTTCAATACTAGGGCGATCTAGGCGCAACAGATCTTGACGACGCAGTGGTCGACGCAACACCACCCATGGCATATCGGGTGGCGCCTCCGGCATACTCACACCAGGCGTTGCTAGCAATACGATCTTTCCAAGCGTACTACCAAACTGTTGGTGTAAATGCGCCACGAGTTCAATCGCAGGGTCAGGATGCAACTCGCAATCCACCAGCGTCCAGTCGTAAGACTCTCCGCGGCCTTTCAAAAAGGCCAAACGTGCCTCAGCAGAAATTGCATCACCTGCCATATCCGCACGATCGAGCAGCCTACGTAGGCGCGACATATCTGCTGTTCGCAGTAGCGCTGAGGTTGCAATCAAGAGTGAGCGCTTATCGATACGATCCGTCGATTCTTCTGCTGCGGCTTGCAACCTTGCCGCTGCCCAAAAGCGTGAACCGCGACCGGGTTCACTCATCACCCCAACTTCGCCCCCCATTAGACGCGACAGCTGGCGCGCAATGGCCAAACCCAATCCTGTGCCGCCATATTTGCGTGTCGTTGAGCCGTCCGCTTGCGTGAACGAATCAAACAGTCTTGGCAACTTATGAGATTCGATGCCAATGCCGGTATCAGATACCGCCATAATCAGTTCGATCTGCTCACCCTGAGGCGGCAACGTTGTAACTGGATTCGCTAGCGGCAACTCGCCCAACGGACGGCGGTGCTGCATATTGTTCGCCAAGCCAATTTCTACGAGCACATAGCCCTTGTCCGTAAATTTAATGGCGTTGTTAACGTAGTTAGCCAAGATCTGACGAACCCGTAATGGGTCACCCACTAGGTGACGAGGCACATCAGGAGCCACCCACGACAACAATTCAATTTGGCGTCGTTGAGCCGACTCTGCAAAGAGCGCGAGCACATCATCAACCAGCGTTTCGATATCAAACTCAATTGACTCAAGCTCAAGACGACCCGCCTCAATTTTTGAGAAGTCGAGAATGTCATTGATGATCGACAGCAATGTCCCCGCAGAACTACGCGCGGAATCTGCATAACGATGCTGCTCCTCACTCAATTGAGTACCGAGCAACAACTCCGTCATGCCCAGCACACCATTCATCGGCGTCCGAATTTCATGACTCATGTTGGCCAGAAACTGGCTCTTGGCCACGCTGGCTTGTTCAGCTTGATCTTTTGCCTGAAGCAGTTCGCGCGTACGACGAGAAACTTGCAGCTCAAGCTCTTCTCGATATGCATTTAAACGTCGATCGCGACCTTCAACTTGCGACAACATGTCATTAAAGCGATCGACCAGCAATCCAACCTCATCTCGGCCTGCCGGGCTCACACGCAATGAATAGTCTTGTCGACGACTAATTTCATCAGCTGTCATCGCGAGCTTTTCAATTGGCTGAGTAATGGCACTACCCAAGCGCCACGCTAACCAACTGGCCAACACAAAGCCCAATAAGGTCGCGATGGCCAAACTTAAAAACTCACCACCCAGCTCTGCCCATGCGGCATGAACATTGACGGCCAGCAATAATGTTGCACGGCCCTTATGTGTATCAATAGGCAACCGTACGACTGCATCACTTTGAGAAAGTGCAGCAATCGACAGCGGAAAATTGGCGGTATCAGAATTGCTCAGCGACAAGCGTTCTTCAGGCAGATGCTCAGGGTTACTCAATGCCTGAAGCTTGCCGTTCTGATCGTAGTAGGCACTCGCCAAAATAAGCGAATCATTGGCAATGTAGTCGAGCGACTCTTGCACAGGACGAGCGTGTGCTTCACCTTGTGTCGCCACATGCAATTCAACAGTCTTACCTAACAAAGCAACGCGGGTCGAGATACTCGAGCGCAACTGGCCCAAATTCGATACCAGTACGCCTAACAACACGAGTGCAAAACCGAGGACGAGCGCGAGCCGAACCGTGTGTCGCAGTTTCCGTGTAATCGACAAGTCAGAGAAGCGAGTTCGAGCCATTTTTTCTGAATCCAGCGAACCTTGCAGCAAATCAGCACCGAATATGCCAAAAAAACGGCTACAAAGCTTTATGGCATCGCATCTTAGCGGAAGTTAGCCTTCAATCCCGCGACAAATGCCCGTATTTACCTCGGCATTTCTCAATTTAATCGCAAAAATCGTGAATTCTTATCACTTTCGTCACATAAAACCCGAATTCATGACAAGTGACATTTTTCTTCTTGGCAAAAACATGAAGACTTACAGTCTTCTAAGGCAATATTCTTCAAACCACTTCAAATCTCTACACCGAATTTATACTGATGCATGATCAAGAAAGTTCATCGTCTGTGTATGTAGTTAAGGTGCTTAGGCTGTGCCAGTAGCAACACAATGGCCCACAATGGTCATGTGCATGAAATAAAAAAGGGCGGCATCCGCCGCCCTGAAAAACCGCCTATCAAAGCAAAAAATCTATTTCATAGACCACCGCAACTTTACTAACTTTTAGCTGAGGACACGGCCTCTCTCAGATCCTCGGCTTATTCGATGCTCACTTCAACCCGACGCGCCTCCTGTTCGTTAGCGCCTCCACTCGTCACTTGCGGTTTTTTCATAACCACCTGGTCTGCAGATGCTCCCGCATCAACTAATGCCTCACGCACTGCCTTCGCACGGTTTTTTGCCAATTCAACATTGAGCTCAGGATTTCCCGTGGCGTCATGAAACCCTGAAACCGCGAGTTTTACTGTTGCATTTGTCTTGGCGTAGTCCACTACAGGGGCCAAGGTCTGCGCTGCATCAGCAGCTAGGGCTGCGGACCCAGAAGCAAAGTACAGCTTAGCCGGAGCTGGCGCAGCTACTAGCAATGCAGCGGACGCCACCATGGCGGCAGTTGGTGCTGCCTCGGCATGCGGCGTAGGAGCAACCGCACCACCCGGCAAAAGCGGCACCATCAATAAAGCCACAATATTAATAATCTTAATGAGCGGGTTAACCGCAGGGCCCGCCGTATCTTTATATGGGTCACCGACCGTATCGCCCGTCACCGCTGCTTTGTGAGCATCTGACCCTTTACCGCCGTGATGACCATCTTCAATATATTTCTTCGCGTTATCCCACGCACCACCGCCGGTACACATTGAGATCGCCACAAAAAGGCCGGTCACAATGGTGCCCATTAACAAACCACCCAAGGCTTTAGGGCCTAGTAGCAAACCAACGAGTATTGGTACCGCAACGGGTAGCAAGGAAGGAACAATCATTTCTTTAATGGCGGCGCTCGTCAACATATCTACAGCCTTGCCATATTCGGGCTTACCGCTGCCATCCATAATGCCTTTGATCTCACGAAACTGACGTCGCACCTCCTCAACCACCGCGCCAGCACACCGACCCACCGCCTCCATTGCCATAGCACCAAACAGGTAGGGAATCAGGCCTCCAATAAATAGGCCCACGATGACCAAATGATCAGACAAATCAAACGATACTAATTTGCCGGCTGCCTCCAGTGCATGCGTGTAGTCAGCAAACAATACCAATGCTGCCAAACCTGCAGAACCGATGGCGTAACCCTTCGTCACGGCTTTGGTTGTGTTACCCACCGCATCAAGTGGGTCAGTAACATTGCGAACTTCTTTCGGCAGCTCGGCCATTTCTGCGATGCCACCGGCATTGTCAGTAATTGGGCCATACGCATCCAATGCCACAACGATACCTGCCATAGACAGCATCGCTGTCGCGGCAATCGCAATACCGTATAAACCCGCCAGTGCATGTGCAGCCAGGATAGCTACACACACCACCAACACTGGCCAGGCCGTTGAGCGCATAGATACGGCAAGACCCGCAATGATGTTGGTGGCATGACCTTTGGTACATGCTTCGGCCACATAGCGGACCGGGTGATACTCCGTCGCGGTGTAGTACTCAGTAATCACCACCATAGCGCCGGTAAGCAAAATACCGATAAAAGCTGACCCCCACAGCTTCATTACAGACAGCTCTGGGTACGAACTCGCCACTCCACCCATAATCCACTGCGTGACTGGATAAAACGCGATCAGCGACAAAATTGCTGCCACTCCGAGGCCTTTGTATAGCGCTGTCATGATTTTTCCTTCGCCCGAATAGCGCACGAAGAAACAACCAATCACTGATGCCACGATAGAAACACCACCGAGCACTAAGGGGTAAACCGCAGCTGCGGAAGCCATGCTTTTGAGCGTCAGTACACCCAACAACATGGTCGCAATCACGGTAACGGCATAGGTCTCAAACAAGTCGGCGGCCATGCCCGCACAGTCGCCCACGTTATCGCCTACGTTATCGGCAATCACCGCAGGGTTGCGTGGGTCATCTTCTGGAATGCCGGCTTCTACTTTACCCACCAAGTCAGCGCCAACATCTGCGCCCTTGGTAAAAATTCCGCCACCCAAACGAGCAAAAATGGAGATGAGTGAAGAACCGAATGCCAAGCCAACAAGCGCTTCCATCGCACCATGTTCAGCGCGAGCACCGAGTACGAACTGGTAAAAACCCGCCACGCCGAGCAAACCTAGGCCAACAACAAACAAGCCGGTAATTGCACCACCGCGGAACGCTACGCTCAGTGCTTCATTCACACCTTTGCGTGCAGCCTCGGCTGTACGTACATTGGCACGTACATTGATGTTCATACCAATAAAACCCGCGGCGCCAGAGAGCACCGCACCCACGACAAACCCAAATGCTGTGAGCTTGCCAAGCGTAAGCAAGATGATGACGGCCATGACAGCGCCAATGATGCCAATCGTGCGATATTGACGTGCCAGATAAGCGCTAGCCCCTTGCTGAATAGCCAGCGATATTTCGCGCATACGATCGTTACCGGTCGGTAGCGCTAAGATCCAAGAACTCGAGACAATGCCGTAGGCGATGGCAAGCAAGGCGCAGCCCAGTGCCAACATTATTTCTGCAGACATCACTTCCTCCCAGTCGTTTTTTTGCACCATTCATCAACCATGCGCATCCGATAAACTGGACGACATAGCTGATACACGAGCAACACTCACGTGCAACCACACACTGCGAGGAAACCACCCCAGAACGACCTGCTTTCGGTAGTTAGCCCCGCGCAACCTGCACAAAATGCAAGCCATGTATCGAACTTAAACCGCAAACCCGATATGCAACGTCAGACAGGCAAATCACTCACCAGCAACAGAATCAACAATCAGATCAAATTAGGTAGAACAACGAAACAGAAGGTGACCGAACAACGCACAAACCCGATCGCAACTTTGTTAATTTAACGCAGTAACTTAACGCAGTAACAGCCGGGCACATCACGGCACAAAGGGGGACAGCTTGGGTTCAACCATCACGTTCTTAAAACGAACATAGTCTGGCAACCCATTCCGATACGGCGGGTATTCCTCTCCATCCAACAGTGGCATTAAATAACGTTTACACGCCTCGCTCACGCCAAACCCGTCATCGGAAATGAACTCTCTGGGTAACATCTTCTCTCGATTGGCAACGGCTTGCAATGGGGCCGTACCAATCTCCCATGAATACGGATGCTCAGCATGCCGAACAACCGTCATCATGATACCGCTCTTGCCTTGCATGGCCATTTCAACCGCGCTGCGACCAACACCCTGGGCATGAAGAAAATCCGTCGTAGAGGCCAAATGGCGGGCACTACGTTGTAAATAATCTGGCAAGGCCCAATGCACTTTATAACCCAACAAACCGCGCACAAGCTCTGCAATACGCGCGCCAATACCACCCAATTGTGCGTGGCCAAATGCATCTAAATGTCCAGTGTCGCCAAGCAAGCGGTCATTTCCATCACGCAAGCCCTCAGACACCGCGATTAGGCAACATTCATGTTTGGTAACGCACGCAGACACCCGATCAATAAATGCACGTTCATTAAACGGCACTTCGGGCAGCAGCAACAAAATCGGCGGTCCGCCTGCTTCGGCAGCCAAAGATGCAGCGGCAGTGAGCCAGCCCACATGCCGCCCCATCACCTCCATCACAAACACGCGTGTCGATGTACCGGCCATCGCTTCAACATCGCGCATTGCTTCGCGCATGGCAACGGCAACGTACTTGGCTGCGGAGCCAAAGCCCGGGCAGCAATCCGTCTCCACTAAATCGTTGTCAATCGTTTTTGGAATGCCGATGCAATGAATGGGGTAATTCATTTCAGCTGCAATTTCAGACACCTTCAGCGCGGTGTCCATGGAATCATTGCCGCCGTTGTAGAAGAAATAACCGATATCGTGCGCACGAAACACCTCAATGAGACGTTCGTATTGCGAGCGATCTTTTGCGGGGTCAGAAAGCTTATAGCGGCAGGAGCCAAACACTGCGCCCGGCGTGTGGGCTAGCGCGGCAATGGCCTCGTCGGATTCGTGCGTGGTATCAATCAGCTCTTCGGTGAGCGCACCCAAGATGCCAAAACGTCCAGCATACAATTTGCCAATCTCGTCTGGGCGCTGCTGCGCATAGTGGCGCCACGTTTCAATGACGCCGCTAGCACTGGCATTGATCACAGCCGTTACCCCTCCTGATTGCGCGTAGAAGGCGTTGCGGGCCATGATCGTTCTCCCCAGTTAGCGCAAGGCGTCCATTGCGCGGGCTGTCACGGCATCAACCGCACCCTGCCCAGATATTTTGCGATATTGAGGCGCAACAGCATCACCTGTGGCAGCCCATTTACCGTAGTAATCGACTAAAGGCTTGGTCTGCGAATGGTACACGTCCAGACGCTTACGCACGGTCTCTTCTTGATCGTCATCGCGCTGAATCAACGCCTCACCCGTTACATCATCCATGCCTTCAGTTTTAGGCGGGTTGTAACGTACGTGATAAGTGCGGCCAGATGCCACATGCACGCGGCGACCCGACATACGATCAATAATGTCTGAGTCCGGCACATCAATTTCGAGTACGAAATCAATTTTTACGCCAGCCTGCTTCATGGCTTCAGCTTGCGGAATAGTTCGTGGGAAACCATCGAACAAATAGCCTGACTTGCAGTCATCTTGTTGCAAACGATCTTTCACCAAACCGATGATGATGTCATCGGACACCAAGCCACCCGCATCCATCACCTTCTTGGCTTCCAAGCCCAACGGCGTACCGGCTTTTACCGCTGCACGCAGCATGTCGCCAGTTGAAATCTGTGGAATGCCAAATTTTTCTTTAATGAAATTAGCTTGCGTGCCTTTGCCCGCGCCGGGAGGCCCCAACAGAATGAGTCGCATTTTTGTCCCCTATGTTTTGATCGACACAATCTGAAATACAGATTGCATCAAACTATTGTGTTATCAGTTTTTGCCAATCAGCTGTCGTGAAACTTACCGCAAAAACGCATGCGTAACGAATCACCAACCTGCGGAGCGATTAAAGCAGACCGCGCACCATCTGGGAATTGAAGTAACGGCGCATACGATCCAGATCTTCTGGTGTATCGACACCGGATGCAGGCGGTGCTACGTCTTTCACCACACGAATTTCACAACCGTGCCACATTGCCCGCAGCTGTTCCAGCTGTTCAACCTGCTCCAAAGGTGAAGGCGCCAATGAAGCATAACGCTTCAAGAAGCCCACACGATAGGCATATAAACCGATGTGGCGTTGAGCTGGATAGTTCTCCGGTAGCACATCTTTGCTTTGCGCAAATGCATCACGCGCATACGGAATCGGGGCGCGCGAGAACAACATGGCCCGTCCTTCGGCATCGGTTACCACCTTCACGGCACTCGGGTTAAACAACTCTTCGGCATCACGAATGGCATGACTGGCGGTTGCAATATCCGCCTCCGGATGTTCAATTAACGCCGCAGCGACACGATCAATCAACTTAGGATCAATCATTGGCTCGTCGCCCTGCACGTTAACCACGATTTCATCGTCAGCCCACTTCAATTTCTCGGCAACTTCGACAATTCGATCCGTGCCTGAAGCATGGTCATTGCGCGTCATCACCGTCGTGTGACCAAATTTTTTCACGGCATCGGCAATCATCATGTGGTCTGTAGCCACAATGACCTCGCGCGCCAAAGAGCCTTTGGCACGGCGCACAACGCGCACCACCATGGGTTTGCCACACAAATCAGCAAGCACCTTGCCGGGTAGTCTTGAAGAAGCGTAGCGTGCAGGAACGACAACGTAAAAGCTCATGGATGGGGCCGAATCGAAGTGGTTAATAAGAAGACGACTGTATCGGACTGTATCGTCATGCTGACAACGACTGCATGCGGGTGCCTAAAACAATCGCTCGCCGAACTTAAAACATGTGTGAAATTATTTGAGTGCTTCGCACTCTTCATCTGAGAGTGTGCGCGCCTCTTCTTCCAGCATAACAGGAATACCATCTCGCACAGGGTACGCAAGTCGGCTGGCCTTGCATTGCAACTCTTGTTTATCACGCTGATAGACAAGCGGCGCCTTGCTAACGGGGCATACCAAAATCTCAAGCAGGCGCGGATCCATGCGCATTCTCCAACAACGGTCTTATAACAGTACGCACCAAATCAGGATTCACAGTGGCTTCAATCGACAAATACCACGCTTTGGCCGGTGCAATAGAGGTGCATTTTACCGCGTCCTTTTCCGTCATCAGCAAGACTTCGCCTCGTAAAGCTGAAAAATCTTTTGCTTCAAACACATGATGATCTGGAAACGCAGTGCACAATGGCTCTAAACCGAGGCTTCGCACGGCTTCAAAAAAGCGCTCAGGCTCGCCGATCCCTGCAATTGCATCAATTGCGCAGTCGTTCCACTGAGCCACGTCCGTTGCGGCCCGAGGTACATCTGCGGCAGTTGCCATCACTTTGTGCCATTGCTTCGGCTGCATGCGCAAATCAAACCATGGCACCCCCGCAACTTGGCGGTGCAATGCCTGTGCAGTTGCGCCCTCATTTGCCAAGATCGCCTGTACACGACTAAGCCGGCTCGCGGGTTCTCGCAACGGACCGGCCGGCAACGGCAATCCATTGCGCAGCCCACGTCGATCTAGCACTACCAGCTCAATATCACGCTGCAAGCGATAATGCTGCAAACCATCATCACAAATTAGAACATTGACTTGCGGGTGCCGCTCTAACAGCGCTTTGCCGACCGCGACACGATCGCGCCCCACCCATACCGGGCACAATGCGCGCCGCGCCATTAACAGCGGTTCGTCCCCACATGTTGTCGCCAAACTGGTGGGTAGCACTTCTTTGGGAGCGCTGTGTGAACCGCCATAGCCTCGGCTCATAATGCCGGGCCGAAAACCTGCTGCGCAGAGCTGTTCCGCTAGCAACAAAACCACGGGCGTTTTGCCGGAGCCACCTGCGGTGATATTGCCAACCACCACAACTGGCACCGGCAAACGGTGCGATTGCAACAGCCCTAACGAATACGCAGTGCGTCGAATAGAGGCGATGACTTGAAACAGTACGCCAATTGGCAAAAGCAGAATATTGGCCAAGCCAACACGATCCCAGCGGCTTTCAATTGCAGCGGCCAGTTTTGCCAATGCCATGGGGGCAATTCTCCAGCAAAGGATAAGCGAGTTTGCCCAAGAAATTTGAGCAAACTCGTAATGCAGATAAATTAATTTGCCTCAGCAAATTATTTCTGAGATTGCGTAGCGAAGGTGATGGCAGACAGACCCGCTTGCTGCGCAGCCTGCATCACATCAACCGAGCTTTGCAGCTTAGCGTCACGGTCTGAGTTGATAATCACAACAGATTCTTTGGCATCGCCGGCGGCTTTGTGCAGCACTTCGCTAATCGCGGAAATTTCATGCCCCACGACCTGAGTCTCATTAACGCGCACATCGCCATTGGCTGAGATCAATACATTAATCTCATTGGGTTTGTTTTTTGGCTCAGCCCCCGCCTCTGCGCTAGGCAAATTAATCTCAAGGCCGGAGAAGCGCGTATACGTTGTGGTGACCATCAAGAAGATGAGAATCACCAACAACACATCAATCATGGGAATCAGATTGATTTCGGGCTCTTCATGCCCTCTGCCGCGACGAAAATCCATAGTCGGCTCCGGTCTATATCAAACGCGGGTGCCATGCACCACTTCAACCAGCTTAATGGCTTGCTGCTCCATATCCACAATGAAGCTATCCACCAAGCCACGGAAATGGCGGTAGAAAATCATGGCCGGAATCGCGATGAGCAAACCAAAACCCGTGTTGTACAGCGCAATGGAGATACCATGCGCCAATTGCTGTGGATTGCTTCCCGCCGCAGTTTGGGAGCCGAAGATTTCGATCATGCCGACTACGGTGCCAAACAAGCCCATCAAGGGTGCAGTGGAAGCAATCGTACCCAGCGTTGTCAGCAAAAACTCTAGGTCGTGCGCAACGGCGCGGCCTGTTTCTTCAATCGATTCTTTCATCACTTCGCGGGTGCTACGCACGTTACGCAAGCCTGCAGCCAATACTTGGCCGAGCGGAGAGTGTGCCGACAGGCGATCAATCATTTCTGGGGTGATGCCGCCCTTACGAAAATCAGCAATCACGTTATCGAGCAATCCCTTAGGCACCACGCGCGCACGGCGCAGCGACATAAAGCGCTCAATCACAATACCCACCATTAGCACAGAACCGACTAACAGAATCCAGATGGGCCAACCCGCTGCCTGAATGATTGATAACACGCACGTACTCCCAAAGAAGATGCCGCACTTTAACGGTGTTGTGCACGTCGGGCAAGTGTTGCAGCCTCACAGCTTTAACCAAAATCTGCCCAGTCATTTTCTAGAAGCACAACGCAGCGCCCCACACCATCAGACAAATGGCCGAATTTTCGCCTTCGACTCATCATCATTTTATGAATTAAACCGCTCTCGTCGTCCATATCGCTCACAAGGTTATCCACAAATTCTGTGGATAACCTTGTGAGTTTGCGCGCTTCCTAAAACCTAAATTACCTATGTACAAAGGTTTTTATTACTTCGATCAAAAATGTAGCAATCGTGCTCAACCGAGCTGGACTCATTCCAGAACTTATTCCTCAACACCCACGCAACACACATTCACTCACAGTACAATCTGCGCACGCATCCCGCTCATCGCCCTTAGATCATTGCGTCTTCATGTTGCGCTTGCATCAGCGCACAATTTCGCACCGCCCATCCAACAACTGCAAACACCCGTGACAGATCTCTTTTCATCTGATGCATCGCCCTTACCACCGGAAAAGCCCGTAGCGCGCACCCTTCGTGAGCAGGTCCAAACGGTGTCAAGCCTGCTTACACAGGTGCGCAGCAAATTGGAAAGTGAATTTCCATTGCAATGGGTCAGTGGCGAAATTTCCAATTTGGTGCGAGCTGCATCGGGTCACATCTATTTTTCACTGAAAGACAGCACGGCACAGGTTCGTTGTGCGTTTTTTAGGAATCGTGCCCAACTCGCCGGCTTCAAACTCGAAAACGGCCAACAAGTCGAGATACGTGCCCTGCCCACGCTCTATGAAGCACGCGGTGATTTTCAACTCGTCGTCGAAGCCGTGCGACAAGCGGGCATTGGCAATTTATTTGAACAATTTGTGCGCCTTAAACAAAAGCTCGAAGCAGAGGGTTTGTTTGATGCCGCACGCAAGCGCCCTTTGCCAAGCCACCCACAAGGTATTGGCATTATTAGCTCACCACAGGCGGCAGCCCTGCGCGATATTCTGATCGCCTTGCAACGCCGCGCACCTCACGTTCCCGTTGTGCTTTACCCCTGCGCGGTACAGGGCGCAGACGCACCAGCACAGCTGCGACAGGCATTGGCAAAAGCCAACCAACGCGGCGAGGTCGACGTGCTCATTATTGCGCGTGGCGGTGGCAGTATTGAAGACCTGTGGGCGTTTAATGACGAACAACTTGCGCGTGACATCGCCCACAGCAAATTGCCCATCGTGAGCGGGGTAGGCCATGAAACCGACTTCACGCTGAGCGATTTTGTGGCTGACTTGCGCGCGGCCACCCCAACCGCAGCGGCTGAGCTGGTGAGCCAAGGTCATGTTAATGCGCGTGCAACGTTGCCAACGCTCGCACGCCGCTTACAGCAAAACTTTGATCGTCACCTGCAACAACGCAATCAAAGGGTTGATCAACTCGCGCAACGTTTACTCTCGCCCACACGACAACTCGAAAGGCAGCGCGAACGTCTCGCGCATTTAAAGCTACGTTTAAAGCACCCTATTCAAGCGCAACTGCAACAACATCACCATCAGTTACAGGTTTTGACGCGCCAACTTACCGTGCCGAACACTGCACCCTTGCAAGCACGCCTGCAACAACAAGCACACCGACTGCAATTGGCAAAGCAAGGGCGACTACAACAACTCGCACAACAACTCGACACCCTGCACAGCCATCTGCAGCATCTCAACCCGCGTGCTGTGCTAGGCCGCGGGTATAGCTTGGTTAAACATGCTGATGGTCGACTAGTGAAAGCGCACACCGAACTGCATCCAAACGACAAACTACACATCGAATTCGGTGATGGCTGGGCCGAAACCCGCGTAGAAAGCAGCGGGCCCGACAATTCCCAAAAATAACCGTCCCGCATCGCCCACGCCACTCCAGCGACAACAAACCCCTTATTCATGAAGGGGTTAGCCCTTACGGCGCGCCCCCTCAATTGCACTGCAACAACAAGTGCACAAAGCTTTACAATAAGCGCACCCCAAATCAGTTGCCGCACTACTGCGACACCCAAATTCAGGAGTACAAAAATGGAACACACTCTACCCGCGCTGCCCTATGCCATGGATGCACTGGCGCCGCACATGTCCAAAGAAACCTTCGAATATCACTACGCTAAACATCACCAAGCGTATGTCACCAACTTAAACAACCTGATCAAGGGCACCGAGTTCGAAAGCCTCGATCTGGAAAGTATCGTTAAGAAGGCACCCGCTGGCGGCGTTTACAACAACGCTGCACAAGTGTGGAACCACTCCTTCTTCTGGAACTGCATGAAGCCGAATGGCGGCGGCGCACCGACTGGCGCGCTGGCGGATGCCATCAACAAAAAGTGGGGCTCACTGGACGACTTCAAGAAGGCCTTCCAAACCTCCGCCGTGGGTAACTTCGGCTCAGGCTGGACCTGGCTGGTGAAAAAGGCCGACGGCTCACTCGATATCGTGAACATGGGCGCTGCCGGCACCCCGCTCACCACTGGCGACAAGGCCATTCTGTGTGTGGACGTATGGGAACACGCCTACTACATCGACTACCGCAATCTGCGTCCGAAGTTTGTTGAGACCTTCCTCAACAACTTGGCAAACTGGGACTTCGCTGCCGCTAACTTTGCTTAATCGCGCAGCGTTGTTGCAGTCAATGCGACACACGACCCAACACTTGCACAGCATCTGTTGATGTCATAAAAAAGGGGAGCCGAGGCTCCCCTTTTTTATTAGCAAACGCTTTTGGCAATGCCATGCGTTTGCGTCGTTTTCTGTTACAGCGCTTAGCGTCTGCGCAAACTTCCATTCACAACTTCAACCTTGTCACCTTCGCGGAAGCCGGGCTCGTTACTAAAGTTAAAGTAGCGGCGCTTGCCGTTGTTCATTTCGACTTCCACGACGTGAACAACTTTGCTGTTCACATTTTTTTCAACTTGGTGGCCAGCATAAGCACCACCGGCCACACCAGCCACTGTCGCAACAGTACGACCGTTGCCGCCGCCAATCATATTGCCAAGCAAGCCACCGGCCACACCACCGGCCACTGCACCCACGCCGCTGGCTTCACCTTTGTGTTTTTCAGCGCGTACATCGCGCACCACGCCACAGGCGTCACACCCAGCTTGCGCTGGCGCAGCCAACACGCCCAACATAAGTGCGGTTAAGCTGGCCGCAAAAAATTGTGTCATTCGAGTTTTCATGATGTGCTCCTTGTGATTCGTCGCGCTGTATTCGTTGCAATGGATTCATTGCAACGAATCCGTCGTATGGTATGTCTTGATATCGATAGGCACCCCGAGGCTGACCACGCGCCTTAATTATGGACAATGGCCCTAGCCCTGCCAAGCACAACAACACCTTGTTGTCGTTGTGTGAATTCCCCTCAAGCTGATGCGCATTTCTGCCGGAAACTGACTATGCGCAAATATCTCGCCTTTGATGACCGCTGGATCCAATCCAGCCATGCCGTACATCGCCGCCCTTGTAGCTTTGTGCGCGATGCTGCTAACCCTGTGCTCACGCCAGAACATGCGTGGGAAGGCCAAAGTGTGTATTGCTTTGGCAGCGTCTTTTTCGACCCCGAGCACACCAAATATCGCATGTGGTATCAGGTGTATCACGCACGCTGTCCTGAGCCAAAATTTGAAACTGCCGTGGGTTACGCAGAAAGTGTGGATGGCAAGCATTGGCAAAAGCCACGGGTCGGTGCAGAACACCCCAAACAGGGTGCCACCAACTTAGTGTGGCTCAGCTCTGGACGATCGCACTTGTACTCACCCGCTGTGGTGCGTGATGTGCATGCAACTGACCCACAACAACGTTATCGTATGTTGTATTGGGATGCGATGACCGAAGAAGAGCTAGCGGAGTGTCGCTCACCCTTTGCCACCACGCCCGACGTGCCGGGCTGGAAAGGGTTGGACGGTGAAGGTGCATTTATTTGCACCTCACCTGATGGCATACATTGGCAAAAGCTGCGTAAAGAGCCCGTTTTCTCTGGCCCGTGTGATGCCACGTCGATGAGCCAATTAGCCAATGGCAGTTGGCTTGCCACCGTTAAAACCAGCACGCGCACTGACCGTCACTATCGCATCATTGCCGAAACACACAGCGCCGACGGCTTAAACTGGACCGCACCTCAAGCCGTGTTGCAACCGGACTGGCACGACTTACCCGGCACCGAGTTTTATGGCATGCCCGCGTTTGATTATTTTGGCTATCGCCTCGGCTTGATTTGGATTTATCACAACACGCCTGACGATAAGCGTGTCGATGTACAACTCTCCTATTACGACACGGAACGGGGTTGGCAACGCACACCGGGGCGCCATACTTTGCTCACCACGGGTGAGCGCGGCGAGTGGGATGCCGGCTGCATCTACACTGCTTCACAGCCGATTGTGTCACCGCCACATGACCCAGATGCGATTTGGCTTTACTACGGTGGGGCCAACGTGCGCCATGATGACCAGCGATATCAGCGTGACTGTATTGGCTTAGCCAAACTGCGTCTTGATGGCTTTGCTTCACTGGATGCAGGCCACTTTGCGGGAACGCTTAAAACGCAGGCGATGGTTTTTGAAGGCGACCGGCTTCGTGTTAACGCTGATACGCGGCATGGCCAACTTGAAGTCGTTGTAAGAGACGCTAGTACTCAAGCCGAGTTAGCCCGCTCTCAGCACATTGAGCATCTCGACAGCACGCATATAGACTTACATTGGCAAAGTGGTTGGCAGCCGCACGCTCAACAGCCCGTGCAGCTCGAATTTTATATGCAGCGCACACGACTTTATAGTTTTAGTTTTGAATAAACTCGACACGTAACGCAGCACACACCAAACAAAAAGGGCCGGCACTGCCGACCCTTTTTTGTTTTACCTGCTAACAACGCAGGTGTTGCTAAGTTAAGCCAAGAAGCCCAATGCGTTGTGGGTGCGGCCTACGCTCGCCAAGAAGAAAAACACAGCAAAACCTGCCAGCCATGCAATCAAACGCACATTGCGTGTTTTACCCGTTTTGAGCGCAATCACGCCCAGTACGATGTAGGCAATCAAACCCAGCAATTTGGACGTGAGCCAATCTTGTTGAAACGGATACTGCGACGTCATCACCATCATCGCGATTGCACTTAACAACAGCACCCCATTAATCGCGTGCGGAATCACCGTCGCAATTAACTTACGTTGCATCATGGGCGAATTCGTCAGCATCCAAATGCCGCGCAATAAATACGCGCCGAAACTCAGCGCCACGCATAGCAGGTGAATATGTTTAATAATGGGGTACATGCTGCTCTCCTGTTTCGGTTTGTTGTAAGTACGAACGCTTGGGGGTAACTGCTATTTATAGTTTTGTATCGGTGTGACACATACATCAAACAACTAAGCCAATTTCACTTCGTGCGCCACACATGGGTCGAGCGCCAGCACCCAACGTCGTACCAATTCAAGCGCATCGGCCTGCTCACACTTTAAGCCCTGCAAGGCAGCTGGCAGTGTACCGTGAGGATGGAAATTCCACTCAGTGGGCGCAACCACTAAATATTCACTGACGGTGGTCGTATCGCTAACATCTTCGCCCGCACCCTCCAGTGCCACGCGGTGCATCAGCATACCGCGCGCAGTATCAACACACGCAACACCTCGACCCTGTATATCCTGCGCAGAATCCAATAGCTCGAGTGATGCAAGATTGTCTTTTGCCAATGCCTCCGCCAACAAACGCACGTCTAGCCAGCGCGCCATATAACGCGCCGCCACCTCACGCCCCTCTGCTCGCAATGCTTGGATAGGCGCAGACCACGCATGACGCGTCATCGCGCCAGCCTCATGCGGCTGCCCTTGCAAAACGGGCATACGAGAAAAGTCATTTTGATGATCGGTCGGCAAATGGCTGGCCCATTCATCGGCAGATAACTTGGGCAGGTAGTCCGGCAAAATGGTGGCCGTGCCGCGAGCACAGGTATCGTTTAGCGCATGCAGAATTTGCATCGCAAGGCTGGGCGCAGCATCGTTAATGTCTGCACTTCCCGTAATGCCAATCTCGCTTAACCATGCAAGCAACTCTTGCGCTGTTGCACGTGCAGTTTCCGCGGCTTGATTTGGCGCCAGCAGACGAAACCATCTCGCAAAACCTTCACGGTCTACCGCTAAGCCCACACGCATCGGCCAGTCTTGCAGCAAACGCCATAAATGCTCCCGCAGTGCTTCAAGCGTCACTTCTCGCTCGGCCTGCTGGCGGATTGCTGAAGGCAAAGGCTCACCGCGAGCGGCCTTTAGCGCAGCTTGCGCTGCCAGTAATTGCGCGCGCCCGCATAAGCTAAACAACATGGGTACAAGTACAGGTACCTGTGCAGCAGTTTTGCCAATGAACAACTGTGCCGCGACTGGGCGGCTCGAGGTGATGCTGACAGTTTTAATTGCATCTGTTTGCCAATTCACCAGCACTTCTACGCGGCCTGCGTCCATCGTGTATTCCGTTCAACAAACAAATTTCTAAACAAGTCTCGTCAGTTAGCAGAAGTCCAATCAACGCCCAAAAAATCGGCCACGCAAAAAGTCGCGTCGTGACACAGGGCCTGCCGGCTTATCGTCGAGCGGTTTGCGTTGCGTGCCCGGTTGTAATGCAGCACTCGCCGGGTTCAAAAACGCTTCTAACATCATGAGTGCTGCGCGCGCTATCGCATCCGGCGATGAATAATCATCCATTTTCTCGAGCAGAGGCATGGCGTGAACAATCGGCACACCTTGCATTTGCCGACACGAAAATTGCGAGGGCCCAGACGGCAAATTCCACTCTTGTTGCCCTGCGGTATTAAACAATGGCCCATGTGGAAGTGCTGGTAGTAGCACCATGTCCGCCACGATCGGCGTAACCACAGCCCCGACCCAGCATTCGCCCCAACGGCGCAAACCCAGCACATCCACTTCTGCCGGATTGGCAACGGGGCTACCCTGCTCCGCCAACCAGGCTATATAAGCAGCACGAAGTTCGGCAACGGGTGCCTCTTGAAACGCGTAACTCATAATTTTCCGTCTCTACACTGCCAGCTCGATTCAGGGCCTTCGCACGCCATCAGACGCAGAATAGCGCGGCAGACCTTGCATCACTCGACCATTTGATATTTTGTTTTGCGCAAACCACCCTTGCTCCATTTCGAGTGCATAGCGCGCTGGGCGTGCTGCACAATGTGCATTGTCTGTTTGGGGTTGCATACGCTCAATGTTGATGATTTTCCCATGTTCATCGATAAAAGCGACATCCAGTGCAATCAGCGTGTTCCGCATCCACATGCAATGATGCTCTAGGCGATCAAACACGAACAGCATGCCTTGATCTTTTGCCAAAGCCTTTCTGAACATTAACCCCCGTTGGCGATCGTCCAAATGCTCTGCGAGCTCAGCTTTAAAGCTGACACGGCCAAAGCTTAAAGGCACTACCCGGCCCTCCTGCGCCGAGGCATTGGTGGACGACGACGCTATAACCGGAGCGAAGTTGAGCGCCAGCAACATAAACCAGCTGCCACACAATGCCCGCATCACTCGAGAAATATTCTGTGAGTTACACGTATTCAAATCAGCCATCAACAATGTAATCAAGCCAGCGTGCCTTGCGCGTGAAATTCAGACGACAAGACATGGACACCACATTCCAACCAAAGTTACACGCAATGACAAACAATCTCTAACAGGCAAGACAGTCAATAGTTCCGGCATCAAAGCAACGTCTTCCACGAGCCAGGTGTTATCGTTTCAACATGCCAGTCGCCAACAGATGCACGGATCAAGCGCAGCGTAGGAAAGCCGATGTGCGCCGTCATGCGACGAACTTGGCGGTTGCGCCCTTCTTTGAGCGTGATTGCTAGCCAGCTAGTCGGGATCGCCGCACGAAAGCGTATGGGCGGATTGCGATCCCATAAATTATCCGGCTGTGGAATTCGGCGAACTTCGCACGGCAGGGTCGGTCCATCTTTCAAAACAACGCCCTGTCGTAGCGCATCCAATGAAGCCTCGTCCGGCACCCCTTCAACCTGCACCCAGTAAGTCTTGGCTAATTTGTGCTTGGGTGATGCAATGCGATTCTGCAAAGCGCCGTCATTGGTGAGCACCAGCAAGCCTTCACTATCTGCATCCAGCCTACCCGCAGCATAAACATCCTTAACAGAAATGTAATCTGCCAAAGTTTGCTTACCTTCTTCAGGCGAAAATTGGCACAACACGCCGTAGGGCTTGTTAAACAGAATGATGCGCGTCGGCTCGCCGTCACGAGTACCAGAGTGCGTTGGTCGTGCCGTTCGACTCAGCTCAGGTTTGCGCCGACTCTTTGCCAAAGACGTTGATGAATCGTTGGTTTTCTGGGTACGGGAAAAAGTCTTCAAGATGGCCGTCCTTGATGCGTTGCTGCGCGGCTTTCCAGAAATCTGGCTCTAATAAGTCCGAATGATACTTGCGGAATGACTTTCTGACCTTGGGTGTAGAAAGTAAGAAGGTGGCAAACTCTTCAGGAAAGACATCATTGCGGGCAGCGGAATACCAAGGGTCGCCCGACATTTCCATTTCTGGGTTTGGCGCCGGAGGAATCCGTCGGAAATTACAGTCAGTTAAAAACTCGATTTCGTCGTAGTCGTAAAACACCACGCGTCCATAACGCGTAACCCCAAAGTTTTTCCACAGCATATCGCCGGGAAAAATATTGGCCATAGCCAATTCACGAATCGCGCTGCCGTATTCACGCACGACGTGGTCGGTCTGCTCTTCGTTAGAGGTTTCGAGGTAAATATTCAGCGGTTTCATACGTCGCTCAATGTAGCAATGACGAATGATGATGTTGTCGCCTTCCTCTTCTATTTGAGAAGCAACTGTTTGGCGCAACAGCTCAATCAACTCTGGCGTAAAGCGTTTGCGTGGCAAAGCCAAATCTGTAAATTCCAGCGTATCGGCCATGCGCCCAACACGGTCGACCTGCTTCACCATCAAGAACTTTGCCTTAACTTGCTCGCGCGTGGTTTCTTTTGAACTGCCAAATTTATCGCGAATAATTTTGAATACATACGGATACGAAGGCAGCATGAATACCATCATGACCATGCCGCGAATGCCTGGTGCTTCAATAAAGTTGTCGTTCGAGTGATGCAGATGCGCGAGGAAATCTCGGTAGAACAACGTTTTGCCCTGCTTTGCCAAACCCAACATGGTGTACAACTCTGAGCGCGGCTTGTTAGGCATGATCGAGCGCAAAAACTGCACGTACGCGGAAGGCACTTCCATGTCCGCCATAAAATAAGCACGCGATAAAGAGAACAACAAACTAATTTGCGAGGCCTCTAGCAACACCGTATCTAAAAACAGTTTGCCTTCTGCATCACGCAACACCGGCACGAGGAATGGATATTCCTGATGACCGTTGATTACCTTGCCGATTACATACGCCGCCTTATTTCGATAAAAAGCAGAGTTCAGCACTTGAATCTGGCAGTTGGCCTCGACAGATGGCCATGTCCCTTGAAAATGCTGCCCAACCGTCTCCATGATGTAGCCGATGTCTCGATCGAGATCTACAAACTGATTTGCCCAGTTGAAGTCGACAAACATCTGTCGCACGCTGTTTCGCAGCTTGCCACCGTTCGGGTAATAGCTACGCCAAGCGGGTGGGTTGGAATCAATGTACTCAGTCGCAATCGCCGGCCGAACAAAAATAAAATCGTTATGAAAATAGTTGCGATGCAGAATTTTGGTGGTCACCGTATTAAAAAAGGTTTCCGCCAATTCCGGCTGCTTATGATTGATAAGGTGGCCGATATACAGCAACTTAGCCTGTTGCCAAGTCGCATCGTCTAACGAACCAGCGTGCAGCTCGTTGCGCAAACGGTCTAAACATTCGCGCACACGATCATCGTAAAACTGAATACGCTCCTTAACAGCCTGCTGCTGCCCCGCCCAATCTGCTTGCTCAAATCGTTGTTTAGCTTGCGCCCCACTTTCGCGAAACAAGCGGTAGTGGCGATCAAACCCGTCTACCAGCGCCTGCGCAATAGCACGCGCCGCGGCGTTTTGGATGGCATTTACCGGCATTACGAACTCCCTGTTATTTCTTTTTTTAAAACGACTTACACCTGAGATACAACCTTTGGCGCTCTGCAACTGATCAAGATCATGGCCGTAATTTAAACGTTAAGCTAGCGTTATGGCCTTGCTGTGCCAAAGTTACAGACTAGGCGACCCCGTAAAGGCAGGCCAGCATGACAGCTTATAGCTGACCGAACGCTGACAAACTTTTAAAACCTTGCAGCGAAATATCTGCCTTTCACATGGAATCACCCCGCAAGATGCGCGATAATTTACAGTTGAAAGACACGATATGCTCGTTATCGCGCATTACGCTCGGCACGCGACATCGGTTCTGGCAGGATGAAGCCCTCATCTCGCATAAGTAGTCGACAATGAACTCAACAAGACAGGATCTGGCATGAGCTACCAACACATCAAGGTACCGACAGAAGGTACAAAGATCGTCCCCGGCCAACCCACACCCAACCAACCCATCATTCCGTTTATTGAAGGTGATGGAATTGGCGTGGACATTACGCCTGTGATGCAGAAGGTGATCGATGCTGCGGTTGCCAAAGCATATGGCGGCCAGCGCAAAATTGTGTGGATGGAAGTTTTCGCCGGAGAAAAGTCGACGCAAATTTATGGCCCGGACGTATGGCTACCTGAAGAAACCATTGAGGCCTGCAAGGACTACTCAGTTTCCATTAAAGGTCCAATGACAACACCGGTAGGCGGCGGTATTCGCTCGCTGAACGTGGCGCTACGCCAAGAAATGGACTTGTACCAGTGCGTACGTCCAGTGCGTTACTTCAAAGGCGTTCCCAGCCCATTGAAGGATCCTTCCAAGACCGATATGGTGATTTTCCGTGAAAACACGGAGGACATTTACGCGGGTATCGAATGGCAAGCAGAATCTGATAGCGCAAAGAAAGTTATCAAATTCCTGCAAGACGAAATGGGCGTTAAGAAAATCCGTTTCCCCGAGACTTCAGGCATTGGCATCAAGCCCGTATCACGCCAAGGTACAGAACGCTTGGTGCGCGCCGCCATGCAGTACGCCATCGACAATGATCGCAAGTCGGTCACGCTGGTACACAAAGGCAACATCATGAAGTTCACCGAAGGTGGCTTCCGTGACTGGGGCTATGCGCTGGCCAAAAACGAATTTGGCGCACAACCGATTGATGGTGGCCCGTGGTGCACCTTCAAAAACCCGAAGACAGGCCGCGACATTGTGGTGAAGGACGCCATTGCCGACGCCTTCTTGCAACAAATTTTGTTGCGCCCAGCCGAATACGACGTCATCGCTACGCTCAACCTCAACGGCGACTATGTGTCAGATGCGCTGGCAGCACAGGTGGGTGGCATTGGCATCGCCCCCGGCGCCAACATCTCTGACCAATATGCCGTTTTTGAAGCCACGCACGGCACGGCACCTAAGTACGCGGGTCAAGACAAGGTAAATCCGGGCTCACTCATTCTGTCCGCAGAAATGATGCTGCGTCACCTGGGCTGGAAAGAGGCGGCTGATCTGGTGATTAAATCCATGGAGGCAGCAATCGGCGACAAACAAGTAACGTATGACTTTGCACGCCTAATGGAAGGCGCGACCGAAGTCAGTTGTTCCGAGTTTGGCGATGCCATGATCGCGCGCATGTAAGCAATCAGCAGACAGACGACACTCAGACCACGCGGGGCAACAGCTAACGCAAGCTAACCCCGTTGGATATTGGATAGCCAGTCTGTCAAATACCCGCCCAATTTTTGGGCGAAAAAAAGGCCCGGTTTAAACCGGGCCTTTTACATTGGATGCAACATTCAGGCTGCCTGAATGTTTGAAGCTTGCTTGCCTTTTGGGCCTTGCGTTACTTCAAATGCAACCTTCTGACCTTCCTTCAGCGTTTTGAACCCATTCATTTGAATGGCGCTAAAGTGCGCGAACAGATCTTCGCTGCCATCATCGGGGGTAATGAAACCATAACCCTTCGCATCATTGAACCACTTGACCGTACCTGTTGCCATTGCCACTTCCTCAAAAATTTTTTCCTGACGGGCAGTGTCGCCCATTGCCATGTTTGCAAACCAAGGCTCGTCCTTCTGCCGTCAGGCCCAAGAAGCGATACTCGACACAAACACAGCCGGCTTTTACTCCACTTTATAAGGAGGGTCAAGCCCTTCATATGCTGCATAACAGCATAAAAGGCGTTGGCAACACCGCATCGCTAAGTCATTGGGCCAGCAGGCCACAAGCAAAGTCGCTTAGACGCACGTCATGCAAGACATTGCCTGTTTGGCGCTCATGCCAACAAAAAAACAAGTTTTCTGTGCCGTGCACAAGAAACCCTCTCCAAAAAACACCAAAAAACGTTGCTCGATCTGCTTATTTAACAGGCGCTTAATTCTAAAAAGCGATCAAAATTGCAACCAAAAAACACGTAAAAAGCAAACATAGGCAGACTGTTTGGATCAATGCCTCAATCAGTTGAGAAATTACCTTTCAACCCCTCCTGCTTTTACCTACGCTTCTTCACCATCAAAATTATCATTGTGTAGATGACACAGACACACCATCACATCACTCACTCATTGAATGATGTTGGTTTAACTAAAATGCATCTGCGCGTTACACCAATGGATCAACTTACAAGCATTGTGTGACTCCACCTTTTTGCTTGTTTATGATTACGCCCTGCAAGTCGATATACCCCCTAATCTAGATTCAAAGCAAAAATGATTGCCACAATGCAAGCAAGGCTTTTTTACCAATTCAGTAAGTCTCGAAAAAGCAGGCTACACGGGGGACACGCCACATTAAAATCGGACTTATTTCTCATTCTTGATCGCTCATCACGATGTCACCCGCACGGGCAAGCCGGTTTGTGTTTAGAATGAAACTATGGCGACAAAAAAACATGTAGAAAGACATAGCGGAGCCGTCCTAGAAGCAGAGCAAAGCCGTCTTAAACCACCACCTTTATTCAAGGTGTTGTTGTTAAATGACGATTACACTCCTATGGACTTTGTGGTTGCCGTGTTGCAAAAGTTTTTCTCGATGAATCGGGAACAAGCAACGCGAGTTATGTTGCAAGTTCATCGTGAAGGTGCGGGGGTTTGCGGTGTATACCCTCGTGATATGGCCACCACCAAGGTGGAGCAGGTCAGCAATTATGCTAGGCAACACCAGCACCCGCTGGCGTGCGTGATGGAGGAAACTTGAGATGATCGCGCAAGAACTCGAAGTTAGTTTGCACATGGCGTTTGTGGAAGCACGGCAGAAGCGCCACGAGTTCATCACTGTGGAGCACTTACTGCTCGCACTGCTGGACAACCCCTCAGCCGCAGACGTGTTGCGCTCAACAGGCGCCAACATTGAAGACTTGCGCCGCGAGTTGACCAACTTCATCACCGAACACACACCCTCCGTCGGCGGCACTGAAGAAATCGACACCCAACCCACACTGGGTTTTCAGCGCGTAATTCAACGCGCCATTCTGCACGTGCAGAGCTCGGGCAAAAAAGAAGTCACCGGCGCCAATGTGCTTGTCGCCATTTTTGGCGAAAAAGATTCGCACGCTGTTTATTTTTTACAGCGCCAAGGCATCACGCGCCTTGACGTGGTGAACTTCATTTCACACGGTATTACTAAAGCGCCTCAGCCAAACACGCCCAAGCCGCAAGAACCTCAGCAAGAACAAGCGGAAAACGAAGCTGCTCAGCCAGGTGGCGCGCTAGAAAACTTTACGCAGAACCTCAACTCGCAGGCACTGATTGGCAAAATTGATCCGCTGATCGGACGCGACAAAGAAGTCGATCGGGTAATTCAAACGCTCTGCCGTAGGCGCAAAAACAATCCATTGCTGGTTGGTGAGGCCGGCGTGGGCAAAACCGCTATTGCGGAAGGCTTGGCGCGTCGTATCGTTGAAGGCCGTGTCCCTGAAGTGCTGGCCGATGCCACCATCTACGCACTCGATATGGGCGCCCTACTCGCAGGCACAAAATATCGTGGCGACTTTGAGCAACGTCTTAAGGCTGTGCTCAAGCAATTGGTTGAAAGCCAAAATGCCGTACTGTTTATTGATGAAATTCATACACTGATTGGCGCTGGCGCTGCCAGCGGCGGTACGCTTGATGCATCCAACTTACTCAAGCCCGCCTTGTCATCCGGCCAACTCAAATGTATTGGCGCGACCACGTATAGCGAATTCCGCCAGATCTTCGAGAAAGATCACGCGCTGTCACGTCGCTTCCAAAAGATTGACGTACCCGAGCCTTCGGTTGATGAAACCGTACAGATTTTGAAGGGCTTGAAGACGCGCTTCGAGCAACACCATGGCGTTAAATATTCCGCCACGGCATTGGCAAGCGCAGCTGAACTATCGGCCAAATACATCAACGACCGTCATTTGCCAGACAAGGCAATTGACGTCATTGACGAAGCCGGCGCAGCACAACGCATTCTACCCAAGACAAAGCAGAAGAAGGTCATTGGGCGCCACGAGATTGAAGAAATCGTGGCGCGTATTGCACGCATTCCGCCAGCTCATATCACGGCCGATGATCGCTCTGCACTCAAAACGCTTGAGCGCGATTTGCGTAACATGGTGTACGGGCAAGATAAGGCAATTGAAGCCTTGTCTCGCGCGATCAAGATGTCGCGTTCGGGCTTGGGCAATCCTAATAAGCCCATCGGCAGCTTCTTGTTTAGCGGCCCAACTGGGGTGGGCAAAACAGAAGTTGCGCGCCAACTCGCCTACACCATGGGCATTGAGCTCGTACGTTTTGACATGTCCGAATACATGGAACGCCATGCGGTATCACGACTCATCGGCGCGCCGCCCGGATATGTAGGTTTTGATCAAGGCGGGCAACTCACTGAGGCGATTACCAAAAAACCTCATTGTGTATTGCTGCTCGACGAAATCGAGAAGGCGCATCCCGACATCTACAACATCCTGTTGCAGGTAATGGACCATGGCACGCTGACCGATAACAATGGCCGCCAGTCTGACTTCCGCAATGTGATCATCATCATGACCACCAATGCGGGTGCAGAAGCACTGCAAAAATCGACCATGGGCTTCACCAACTCCAAAGAAGCGGGTGATGAAATGGCTGACATTAAGCGTATGTTCACGCCGGAGTTCCGTAATCGACTGGATGCCATCATTTCGTTCAAGGCACTCGACAAAGATGTCATCCTGCGCGTGGTGGACAAATTCCTCATGCAGCTTGAGGGACAGCTTAATGAACGCAAAGTGGAAGTTATCTTCACCGAAGAACTTCGCGAATGGCTGGCTAACAAGGGATTTGATCCGCTCATGGGCGCTCGCCCCATGGCGCGCCTCATACAAGACACCATCCGCTCTGCGCTGGCGGATGAACTCTTGTTTGGTCGCCTGTCGAATGGCGGAAAAGTCACGATTGATTTGGATGCCGAAGGCAAAGTTCAATTACGCTTCTTAGAAGAAGAGGCCGCCGCACCAGCCTAAACCAGTCGGGCCATCATCGCAAAATAGAAGTTTCTGCTAACGAAAAAGGCCGGGGCCCCCGGCCTTTTTCGTTGGCAAACACACCTTAATGCCTTATAACCTGCAGATCAGTGTTTTTTCTGTTATAGATACTAGCTTCGCAGCAGCTCCACGCATTAACCCCATTGCAACTGGAGACTCATATGCCGCGTATCATCCCCCACTTTGGCACCGCTGATTTATGTGATCAACACGGTGACACCCTTCAAGTTAGCACACCCGTTTTCAAACATTTCGGCGGACACTCACGATTCTGCGGCCCGATTTCAACACTTAGAATTTTTGAAGACAATGGGCTCGTGCGCCAGCGCCTAGAGTCGGCCGGTGAAGGTCGCGTACTTGTGATTGATGGCGCAGGCTCACTTCGCTTTGCCCTACTCGGGGACCAACTCGCCGAACTCGCTGTCAAAAATGATTGGGCCGGCATACTGGTTCACGGCTGCATCCGTGACAGTGAACTCATTAGCTCATTGCCAATCGGCGTAATGGCTTTAGGCACTCATCCTCGTAAAACAGTCAAACGCAACCAAGGCGAAATTGATGTCACCGTCGGCTTCTCTGGGGTTAGTTATGCCCCTAATCAATACCTTTATGCAGATCGCGACGGCATTGTCGTCGCTGTAGATGCCCTGCTCTAAAGCCAAAGCATTTCATTCTCAGCTCGTTTGAATCTGCTTGTTGTGCCGCAGCTTTTATTCAATGACTTATCACTTTTTCGTGAAATATATTTCCGTATAATGAAATACACATTTTAATCCATTGATTTAAATTAACAATATTTATTCTTATATCTTATATAAGACATATTGCTGCTTCGCAAAAACAATCCTATACTTCATCTCATTCGGAGCTTTTACGAATAATTCGAACACACTCATAACTCAGCGGCTTTACCTTCCGGCAGCCTTGAACAATCGGAGAGTTCGTTTCGTTCTAACAAGCTTTGATCTCGACCCAAACTGACTGAATTTTTTAAGGATTGACCATGAGCACTCGCGAACAGCAAATCGCCGCACTGGAAAAAGAATGGGCCACCGACTCGCGCTGGAAGGGCATTAAGCGCGGTTACTCAGCGGCCGACGTTGTGCGTCTGCGTGGCTCTTTCCCCATTGAGTACACCCTTGCCAAACGTGGCGCAGAGAAACTTTGGGAACGCGTAAATGGCAAAGCAAAAAAGGGTTACGTAAACGCTTTTGGTGCCATCACCGCAGGTCAAGCCATGCAACAAGCCAAAGCAGGCCTAGAGGCGGTTTACCTCTCTGGCTGGCAGGTTGCCGCAGATGGCAATACATCAGAAACCATGTACCCGGACCAATCCTTGTACGCGTACGACTCAGTACCAACTATGGTGCGCCGTATCAACAACACCTTCCGTCGCGCTGATGAAATTCAGTGGAGCCGCGGAACGGATCCCAGCAGCGCAGAGTTCGTTGATTACTTCCTGCCCATCGTTGCTGATGCAGAAGCAGGCTTTGGCGGTGTGCTAAATGCATTCGAGCTGATGAAAAACATGATCGCCTCAGGCGCAGCGGGTGTTCACTTTGAAGACCAATTGGCTGCCGTTAAGAAGTGCGGCCACATGGGCGGCAAAGTACTGGTGCCGACACAAGAAGCAATTGAAAAGTTGATCGCAGCACGTTTTGCGGCTGACGTAATGGGCGTACCCACACTGATTTTGGCTCGTACTGATGCTGAAGCGGCAAACTTGATCACTTCAGATCATGACGCCAATGACAAGCCGTTCTTGACGGGCGAACGCACACAAGAAGGCTTTTACCGTGTTCGCAATGGTCTCGAACAAGCCATTAGCCGCGGCGTTGCCTATGCACCGTACGCCGATTTGGTTTGGTGCGAAACAGGCACACCAGACCTTGGCTTTGCGCGTGAATTTGCTCAGGCTGTTCAAGAGTCCTGCCCTGGCAAACTATTGGCTTACAACTGCTCTCCCTCATTCAACTGGAAGAAAAACCTGGACGACAAGACCATCGCCAAGTTCCAAGAGGAGTTGTCTGCATTGGGCTACAAGTACCAATTCATCACCCTCGCCGGCATTCATGTGAACTGGTATAACACCTTCAAGTTTGCGCATGCCTATGCGCGTGGCGAAGGCATGAAGCATTACGTTGAAATGGTACAAGAGCCTGAATTTGCTGCTCGCGACAAGGGTTACACCTTCGTTTCTCACCAGCAGGAAGTTGGTGCAGGCTACTTCGACGATGTCACCACCGTGATCCAAGGCGGCTCATCTTCAGTTAAGGCACTTGCGGGCTCAACAGAAGAAGAGCAATTCCACTAAAAACACCTCGTCAGAGGGCGTGGATCATAAAAGGGCCGACCCATCTGGGCCGGCCCTTTTATTGACGGTGGTTTCGTGCGTAATTCGTGATGAGCTGTTCGTGATGCACTCGTAACACTGCCGTGATTCACAGTTTTGCGTTAAGCAACTTCCATCTCGAAGTACTTAGTAAAGCAACAACCAGTACACATCACGATCACTTCTCACGATTTCACAGCACTGGGCCTAAGTCGCATCGCGATCCCAATAGCCGGACTCCGCGTACGCATCTTTTATGGTGTCAATTAATAAGCGTACACGCAACGGCAAAGCACGTCGCTGTGGGAAGATGGCAAAGATCCCGACTGCGGGCGCTGCAAAATCGTCAAGCAAGCTCACCAACCGACCACTCTTCAAATCGGCCCCCACTTCCCACATTGAGCGCCACGCCAGGCCATGCCCCGCAAGCGCCCAATCGCGTAGCACCGCGCCATCATTTGACTCTAATGTCCCCGTCACTTTAATGACGGTATTTTTATTGGACTGCGCTTCGCGAAAAGTCCAACCGCGCTGCTGAACCAGCGATAAACAATTGTGACGAGCTAAGTCAGCCAAATGCGTTGGGGTGCCATGGCGCCGCAAGTAATCGGGGTTTGCCACCACCACACGGCGCATTTCGCCCAACCGAACACTCACTAAGCTCGAATCTTCCAAATCACCAATGCGAATCGCGCAATCCACGCCTTCATTCACTAAATCGACCAAGCGATCAGACAGATCCAGGCTAATACTCACCTCAGGGTTGGTTTGCATGTACCGCTTCACTAATGGGGCAACATGACGACGCCCAAAACCAGCGGGCGCCGAAACCCGGAGATGGCCTCTGGCCTTAACCCCACCCAAGCTCACAGCGGTCTCAGCGTCACCCAATTCGCGCAAAATACGCTGACAATCTTCTAGGTATGCCGTTCCCTCAAAAGTCAAAGCAATTCGGCGCGTAGTACGCACGAGCAATTTCACTCCCAAGCGATTCTCAAGCGCATCAAGTCGACGGCTCACCACAGCCGGGGCGATCCCCTCACTTTGCGCCGCTGCTGTGAGCGAACCTTTATTGGCAGCAGCCACAAAGGTTTCAATTTGTTTAAGTCGGTCCATAACGCTCTCGCTGAGTAATCGCGCACAATTCCTATGTGCACCCAAATATTGTTAGGCCAACTTATAACTTTTTAATCAAATAAATAACAATAAATGATTTTTTTGTTGTCTATAAGTTAAATATAATGGCCGGATACTGAATAAGAATGCGAACTATTCTCAATATCGCACCATACTCTCTCAATGCCAGCACAAAGTAAAGTATCCAGCTAGTCACTGCATAATGCGACTTTGATGACTTTCAGACTCGCCCCATAAGATCATGCTCAAGTTTGCGGCCAATCTCTCTATGCTGTTTTGTGAATACCCCTTGGCTCAGCGCTTTGCACTCGCAGCGCAAGCAGGGTTCAATGCAGTGGAGATACAGTTTCCATACAGCGAGCCTGCCCAAACGCTGACTCACGCGCTCAAATCTGCAGACTTGCACATGGTGTTACACAACTTACCTGCCGGAGATTGGGCTGCCGGCGAGAGAGGCATAGCGTGCCACCCAGACCGTATGGCTGAATTTCGCGACGGAGTCGAGCAAGCCATTCATTACGCACAAGTACTGGGGGTACCGCAGCTGAACTGTTTGGCTGGAATTGTGCCGCCCAATGTTTCACAGGCACAGGCCAAGGCAACTCTGATCAATAACTTGCAATATGCAGCACATGCGTTAGAAAAAGCTTCACTGCGCCTACTGATTGAACCGATCAATCATTTCGATATTCCCGGTTTTTTTCTCAACCACACACAGCAAGCAATTGATCTCATCGCAGAAACAGGCTCGCATAATATTCGCGTGCAATACGACCTCTACCACATGCAGCGCATGGAGGGTGAGTTGACGCAAACCCTCCAACGACACATGACGCAAATTGGCCATATTCAGCTCGCTGACACTCCCGGTCGTCACGAACCCGGCAGTGGTGAAATCAATTTTCCATTTGTATTGAATGCTATCAATGCAATGGGCTATGAAGGCTGGATTGGCTGTGAATACATTCCTGCCAGTACCACAGAAGCTGGACTCGGCTGGCTTAATCCATACCGTAAATAATTTTTCGACCCGCTCCATTCAGCGATACATTCACGCCGCAACATGACGCCCTTGCACCAAGCGCACCCACGTGATTTTTTATTAGCGCTGTTCCAGCACGCGATAGACGCAGTTAGTCCTGCGCAATGCATGCCGTCTCATTTGCAAAACATATTTGGCAAGCTTATTGGCAAAAAAGCATCTCCACCAAATGCTGTCTCGCCAACACAAAGCGGTCGCATGATCGTTATCGGTGCCGGCAAAGCCGCCGCTGCCATGGCGGTAGAAGTCGAACGATTTTGGCCAGGGCATTCACCCTTGTGCGGGCTTGTTGTAACCCGATACGGACACGGCCTACCAACTCACCGCATTGAAGTACGCGAAGCATCACATCCATTACCAGATTCCGCAGGACTCCAAGCAGCACAAGACATGCTCCACTTGGTGGCCAATCTGAATTCGAACGACATTGTGCTTTGCCTTATGTCGGGTGGTGGCTCTGCATTATTAGCCAGCCCAGCGCCCGAGATTAGCTTGGAACAAAAACAAGCCATTAGCCGCGCATTATTAACCTGTGGTGCAGGCATCCATGAAATCAATTGTGTACGGAAACACCTCTCAGCGATCAAAGGAGGGCGCCTCGCTTTAGCGTGCGGCCCCGCACGACTTATCACGTTGGGGATTTCCGACATACCGGGTGATGATCTTGGCGCCCTGGCCTCTGGCCCAACAATCGCTGACGCAACAACTCGACAACAAGCGCTCAATATTTTGCAGCACTATCGCATTCCAATACCCGACACGGTAAAACAGCACTTAAATTCGCCCAACAGCGAAACACCCAAACCCGGCGATCCTCGCTTCTCACGCCATCAAGCACGGGTCATAGCAAATGCAGGCCAAGCATTAAATGCTGCTGCCAACTTTGCCACTCAACAAGGGCTACAAGTACACGTTCTAGGCGACGACTTAGAAGACGAATCGCGCGACCTAGCGGAAGCCCACGCCCTATTGGCAAAGCAAATCTACCTAGGACAGCATCCATTTTTACGCACGCCCTGTCTTTTGCTTTCAGGGGGCGAAACCCGTATTACCATCGACCCAATCGCTCCTGCAGGCAAAGGTGGCCGTTCTGCAGAATACCTTCTTGCACTGGGTTTAGCGCTGGAGGTGCCCGGTTGGGCAATTGCTTGTGACACGGACGGTATAGATGGCACAGAGCACAATGCCGGGGCATGGTTTGGGCCCGATTGGCAAACTCGTGCCAAAGGGCTTAATTTGGTGCCAGCTGACTATTTAAGAGATCACAATAGTTACAGCCTGTTTGAGGCACTTGGACAACTCGTCGTCACCGGTCCTACGCGCACCAACGTCAATGACTTTCGGGCGCTATACCTTCCCGCTCAGCCGTAAGCCTTTTAAACCCTCCTCTAACAGCTGAAATGCGGCGCATTTATACCGCGGCTATTCATCACATTCAATATTTGCATTATTTGCAACAATAATGTGACTTGATGAAAAGTTTACATGGAATAGCATGTAGTAATACACTACAAATCATCAAGTCTTGTATAAGATATATTTTTAATGTTTTGCCGCAGATTGTGAATCGGCACCCTGTCAAATTCACGGCGGATTTTTGAGTAATAGGAGTCGAACATGTCGCCAAATCTGCCCCAAGGTATTCAGATCCTAGCCCCCATGCATGAGGGCTTTGAAAACATTCTGAGTGAACCCGCATTGGCGCTGGTCGCAAAGTTGCATCGCGCATTCGAGGTACGTCGACAACAACTCCTGCGCGCGCGCACGGAGCGCCAGGCACGTATTGATGCGGGCGAGATGCCGGACTTCCTGCCAGAAACCCGAGCCATTCGCGAAGGTGACTGGAAAGTTGCACCGCTGCCCACCATCATGCAAAAGCGTCGTGTAGAAATCACTGGCCCCGTAGAGCGCAAAATGATTATTAACGCGCTCAACTCTGGTGCGGATAGCTACATGGCCGATTTTGAAGATTCCAACAGCCCGAATTGGTACAACCAGATTCAGGGTCAGATCAATTTGCGCGATGCCATCCGCCGCCAAATTGACTTCACCAGCGAACAAGGCAAGCGTTATGCCCTCAATGAGCAAACTGCTACGCTGCAGGTTCGTCCTCGTGGCTGGCATCTTGATGAAAAGCACGTGACTATTGATGGTCAGCGTGTTTCTGGCGGCGTTTTGGACTTTGCGTTGTTCATGTTTCATAACGCAAAAGAACAACTCGCGCGCGGCGCAGGCCCCTTCTTCTATTTACCAAAAATGGAAAGCCATCAAGAAGCGCGTCTGTGGAATGACATTTTCAACATGACACAAGACGAGCTAGGCATTCCGCGCGGCACCATCAAGGCCACCGTGTTGGTTGAAACCATTCTAGCTACGTTTGAAATGGAAGAAATTCTGTATGAACTGCGCGACCACTCTGCAGGCTTAAACGCTGGTCGTTGGGACTACATTTTTTCTTGCATCAAGAAGTTCAAGAAGAACCGCAACTTCTGCTTGGCAAACCGTGGCACCATCACAATGGAAGTGCCGTTTATGCGCAGCTATGCCTTGGCGTTGGTGCAGGCCTGTCACAAGCGCGGCGCACCGGCTATGGGCGGAATGAGCGCACTCATTCCAATCAAGAACGATGCTGCCGCAAATGAAAAGGCCATGGCAGGTATTCGCCACGACAAAGCACGCGATGCGAGCGACGGCTTCGACGGCGGCTGGGTTGCTCATCCTGGCCTAGTTGATATGGCCATGCAAGAGTTCGTAAAAATCTTGGGTGACCGCCCGAACCAATTCGACAAGCAGCGTGGTGAAACCTTTGCTGCCGCAGATTTCCTGAACTTCACCCCGGAAGCCCCGATTACAGAGGCCGGTGTGCGCAACAACATTAATGTTGGCATCCATTACCTAGGCAGCTGGCTGGCTGGCAATGGTTGCGTGCCGATTCACAATTTGATGGAAGATGCTGCGACCGCCGAAATTTCGCGCTCACAAATTTGGCAATGGGTTGTGAGCCCGAAGGGTATTCTGGACGATGGCCGTAAGGTCACTGCTGAAATGGTGCGCGCGCTCATTCCGGAAGAACTGACCAAAATCAAAGCAACCGTTGCGGCACAAGGCCAAGATACCGCTACCTATGATCAAGCTGCCGGCATTTTTGAAACCATGTCGCTCGGCGAATCTTTTGCTGAATTCCTGACGCTGCCGCTGTACGAAGCAATGGAGTAAACTGCGGGCTGCCAAGACACCGGCAGACGCTTTTAGCAGTAACTAAGTGCTGAAACATACCGGAGATACATCCGGAGGAGACACGGCGCCAGGGCAACCTGGCGCCGTTATTTTTTGTGCAATACCCTTTAAATTCCTCGCGCAGAGCCTGCACCTTTCAGCGTCGCTTGTAATAAGCCCACAAAACGCCCAAGCGCATCCATCATTGATTTTTGGACTGCCTCACCCACTTCGCGTGCATACACCTGTCCATCTGTTGTCCGCAAAAACGACAGGTAACGCTCTAGCTCATCATCACTTAACGTATGGTAAGTAAACACCATCGTGTTTTGAACGATTGCAGGCATGCGCTCGCGTTCTTCTTGCACGGCATCTGATGCGAGTTTCTTGAGAGCCTCGCCACTCATGCGAACCTGTGGCGGCATCGCAGCATTCACGCCCGAAACCCCCGCCAGAGCGGTGGCCTCAACCAGTTTCAGCGCCATGTCTGTCGCACCCGTTAATCGATCCAACTCACCTAATTGCGCCATGCGTCGCTCGCCAATTTTGGCGCCAGACTTTTTCAGGCCTTCGCGAAACTGCTCCATTTCAGTCTGAACGGCTGTACCCGCAGAGCGATTTTCGAGTGCGGTAATGCGTTGCCCTAACGGAGAGTCGAGCCACTGCAATGCGGCCTGAACTTGAGCGCCATCGAGCTTCTGCTGCAATTGCTCACGCGCCGAGGCAATCATCGGCTCCGCCTGAAAAGCTTGATGCGCGCTCAGCACCATGGCGTTACCCAAGGCAGCAGGCAAACTTACTCCCGTCTGCTGCATGCTTTGCACCATGCCAGGCTCAATCTCACGCAAGGTATGTGACACACCAGACTGTTCTAGCAGTCGGTCAATTTCCGTGGTCGCTACCCCTTCGGCAAATACCACCACAGAAGCCATCGCCACTAGAAGGCCTAAGGCGAAATGCCACACCCTAGTTAATGAATTCATGAACTTCTCCAATCAGCGTACTGCCCAAATTCAACACAAGGACCGAAGCGCTTTAAGTGTGGCAGCAAGAAGCACAATTTCAAACAAATAATCCGACGACTTGCGGCAATAGGGTAACGACGACACAATGCACTCAACATCACACCCATTCGTACTCGCAAAGCTATTCATACCTCTTCTCGGATGCATCTCATGCCCCACACCCGTACCCGCTATTACGATTTAGTTATGGCAGCTTTTGTGGTGGTACTGATTTGCTCCAATCTTATTGGCCCGGCCAAAATCGCGCAGATCGACGCACCGCTGCTGGGAACGCTCACCTTTGGCGCCGGCGTCTTATTTTTTCCCGTGAGCTACATCTTCGGCGACATACTCACCGAAGTCTATGGCTACGCCTATTCGCGCAGAGTCATTTGGGCGGGCTTTGCCGGGCTTGCCTTTGCTTCCATCATGGCATGGGTGGTGGTCGCCTTACCGCCCGCGCCTTTTTGGCACAATCAGGACGCTTATGAAATCGCCTATGGCTCAACCTGGCGTATTGCCGGCGCATCATTACTGGCGTTTTGCTGCGGGGAATTTGCCAATTCATATGTATTGGCAAAGATGAAAATCGTCACACACGGGCGATGGCTTTGGTCACGCACTGTCGGCTCAACACTCATCGGCGAAGGCGTCGACTCAATGCTGTTTTACCCACTAGCCTTTTACGGTAGCGGGATTATTCCTGATGACAAACTGCCTATGGTCATGGCCGCCCAATACGTGGCCAAGGTTAGCGTAGAAGTTGTGTTTACGCCGGTAACGTACTGGGTGGTCGCGCGCTTAAAAGCCGCTGAACAGCGCGATCATTTCGATACGCACACCAACTTCAGTCCATTTAGACTCGACACCTAGTCGATTGGCAAAAGACCGTTTGAGCAAATGCAATGTGGGCCTTACTGCTTGCCCGTACTGCCAAAGCCACCTTCTCCTCGCTCGCTCGCTGCAAAGTCACTCACGACATTAAACCCAACTTGTACAACTGGTACCACAACGAGTTGTGCTAATCGTTCCATGGGGTTGAGTACAAATGTTGTTTGCCCGCGATTCCAGGTGGAAACAAAAATCTGACCTTGATAATCAGAGTCGATCAAACCCACTAAATTCCCCAGCACGATGCCATGTTTATGCCCCATGCCAGAGCGCGGCAGAATCATGGCCGCCAAAGTTGGGTCGGCCAAATGAATGGCGATACCCGTCGGTACCAAATGTGTTTGTCCAGGCTCAATCGTAAGTGGCGCATCTAAACAGGCGCGCAAATCCAAGCCTGCAGCACCAGGCGTAGCGTATTGCGGAAGTTGCTCCGTTAAACGTGAGTCGAGAATTTTGATATCAATGTTTCGCATGGTGATGGGCAAAAAAACAAAAAATAGCGGCCTAACATTCGAGAAAAAAGTCAGGCCAACAGTTTGGCAAGGTGTTCAACAATTCCCTGAGCGACTAACTCTTTACTACCGTGTTCTAGGGCATGCGCGCCCGCATCATCAAATAAAATAACCTGATTATCGTCAGCCCCCAATGCGTTTTGCACGAGATTGCCAACGATCAAAGGGATGCGCTTACTCGCGCGTTTTTTCTGCGCATACGACTCAAGGTCTCGGCTTTCTGCCGCAAACCCAACACAAAATGGCGCATTTGGAAGCGAAGCCACATCAGACAGTATGTCTGGATTGGGCACCAGCTGAATTTCCGGAGTGCCGTCAGCCTTTTTAATTTTGTGTTCAGCCGCCTGTTCTGGGCGAAAGTCAGCCACCGCAGCCACCGCAACAAAAATCTGTGCGTGGCCAATATGCTGCATCACGGCCTCGTACATTTCACGTGCACTTTTTATCTGAACACAATTCACGCCGCGTGGTACTGCTAGCGACACTGGACCGCTCACCATCGTCACTTCGGCACCCGCCCGATGTAGCGCTTTTGCCAATGCATAGCCCATTTTGCCCGAGCTCAGATTAGTCAATACACGCACAGGATCGACCGCCTCCTGCGTGGGGCCGGCAGTCAGCACGACGCGCTTGCCTACTAATAATTTTGGCGCAAAGCAATCCAACAACGCCTCGAATAAATCTTCTGGCTCAAGCATGCGGCCTTCGCCAACCTCGCCACACGCCTGCTCGCCACTCGCGGGGCCTAAAATTTCTGCGCCGTCAGTTATCAACAAACCAATATTTCGTTGCGTTGCAGGGTGCTGCCACATTTGACGATTCATTGCGGGGGCAACCAAAAGTGGGCAATCACGCGCAAGACATAGCGTTGTTAACAAGTCGTCGCACTGCCCATTTGCCAACCGCGCCATTAAATCTGCACTGGCAGGGGCAATAAGCACAGCATCGGCGCCACGCGTGAGATCAATATGCGCCATATTGTTATTTGCGCGTGCATCCCACAAATCTGTCCAAACGGGGCGACCTGACAAAGCTTGAAATGTCACCGCTGTGACAAAGCGCGCCCCTCCCGCCGTTAGCACCACATCAACCTGCGCGCCGGCTTTCACGAGTAAGCGTACTAATTCTGCTGATTTGTACGCCGCAACACCACCGCTCACCCCCAGAACGATGCGTCGTCCCTGCATAGAAAACCATGAGCGCGATTTATTTGGCGTATTCATTCTTTCGACCATCGACGTTATGCAGAACAGATAGTTTGAGATACGATCATCTCACTTTACCCAAGCAAGTCGATTCGACGACACGCTTGGGTTTGAACTTGGTTTTGCAGAATCATAGGCGCACTCAGCACCCGATCCTCATTCTAACGGAGAGTTCACTGAACTATGGCAATCTCTGATTGGCCCGCATCTGAACGTCCACGTGAAAAGCTACTTGAACTCGGCCCAAGTGCGCTGTCCCCGGCAGAATTGCTCGCCATCTTTTTACGTGTCGGAATTAAAGGCAAAACCGCTGTCGATCTCGCGCGCGATTTACTACAACATTTCGGCAGTCTAAGCGGCCTAGCCCACGCAAGTATTCACGATATCAGCCAGATTGCCGGCATGGGAACCGCCAAAGCAGTACAACTACACGCCGCAATAGAACTAGCGCGGCGCGCGCTCGCTGAGACCATGGGCGAACGCGATAACTTAACCTCACCGCAAGCGGTCAAAGACTGGCTACGCTTACGCTTAAGTCACTTGCAACATGAAGTATTCATGGTGCTGCTGCTCAACACACAAAATCAGCTCATTCACCAAGCAGAATTATTTCGGGGCACGCTCACTCAAGCCAGCGTCTATCCACGTGAAGTTGTTAAACTGGCACTACAACATAATGCCGCAGCCGCAATTTTTGCGCACAATCACCCGTCTGGCACAGCCACCCCGAGTACTTCAGATTTAAATCTCACCCAAAAACTAAAAGACGCGTTAAGCCTCGTCGACATTCGAGTTTTAGATCACTTCATCATCGCCCCTGGCCAATCCCCTTATTCCTTTGTCGAAAATGGTCTGTTTAATTGCCAATAGCAAAACCTAGAACACACCTAAGCACCCTGTCGAAATCTATTACATAAGTCGTAGCCCAGACCCAGCCGCCCCCAAGAAAATCCCAAGAAAAAGATTCAGTTCATTGTTTTTTAATGACTTTGTTATCTTCATCCAAGAAGTGGTCCGCCGATTGCTTTAAGGAGTTCGTAGGATTCAACAACCCCATTGGAGCAACACCATGAACTTCAAGCCCTTGATGGCAGCCCTGCTGATGGCAGGCGCCGCTTCTGCAAATGCAGCAGCCCTGACCGCCTCAGACAGCACCTTTGGCTCTTTTGACTCATCTTCCGGCATTCGCACCTTTACACTCGGCTCCGGCAACGTAAGCGATGTAAACATTACGATTGAATTCGCAAAGTGTGACGATCCCTCAATCGGCGCCCAAGGCACTGCCTGTATCGGCGGCGGCTTCTCCTTCGACCGCGAAATCGTGTTCAGCCTGATCAACCCGCTCGGCACCACCGTTCGCCTGATCGCACAAGACACATACAGTGGCAGCACGCCCGGCGCAGGCCGTCTGAGCATTACGTTTGACGACAGTGCAGCTAACCAAGTTGGCGGCTCCGTACTGACCGGCGGCACCTTCCGCGGCGTAGATGCTTTGTCTGCATTTAACGGCCAAGACGCTGGTGGCGTTTGGACCCTGTTCATTCAAGACACGGTTGGCGCTGACCGTCTGGACTACTTCAGCTCCACGCTGAACGTAACCACCGATGTGCCCGAACCCGCTAGCATGGCGCTGGCTGGCTTGGCACTGGCAGGCCTGGCAGCAGCCCGCCGCCGCAAGAACTAAGCAGGCAGTAACACCAAAAACGGCGCGGGCCCAGCCCGCGCCGTTTTTATTTGTTTGCTTGTTTTAGCCGGAACAAATTTCTGGCGAAGTTATGGTTTTGCTAGCAAAACACACTTGAAAAAACCTAAAAATCAAAATACAATCTACGTCTTTGCGTATTTAGCTGGAGTAATGCCATGTCTCGCGTCTGCCAAGTGACGGGAAAGGCGCCGATGGTCGGGAACCACGTGTCCCACGCTAACAACAAGACCAAGCGCCGTTTTCTGCCGAACCTGCAAAACCGCCGCTTCTGGGTCGAAAGCGAAAACCGCTGGGTGAGCCTGCGCGTTTCTAACGCCGGTCTGCGCACCATCGACAAGAAGGGTATTGACGTTGTGCTCGCTGATTTGCGTGAGCGCGGCGAAAGAGTATAACGCTCGCATATTGAGTAAAGTTTAGAGGACAGGCCATGGCCAAGAGTGCTCGCGAAAAGATTAAGTTGGAGTCGACCGCAGGAACCGGTCACTTCTACACCACCACCAAAAATAAGAAGACAACGCCCGAGAAGATGGAAATCGTTAAGTACGATCCCAAGGCTCGCAAGCACGTCGCTTACAAGGAAACCAAGCTGAAGTAATTCGCGCTTCAGCTGGTACCCAAAAAACCCGCTTCGGCGGGTTTTTTGTTGTCTAGGTTTCTTTGTGTGGCGAACAGGCCCCTCACCCAAAAATCTATGGTTAAGCGATACTGCGCCTATACAGAGCATGCTCTGCTCAACAGCCCCCTATCTTTCAGCGCAAACCGGTTGTCCGTTGCATTTTTGCCCCTACTTAAATCAACACGCGCTTTCAAACCTTATTTACGCACAGATTCAATACAACAGCTCGCTCTTCGCGAGCGAGTCGCGCCCGGACAAAACTACAAGAAACAGAACAGGGATAGTACAGCGTAGCGCTAGCGTATGTGATTGAAACCACAGGCTACAAGTCGTACAACAGGCCTAAAAACAAATATGCAATAAAAAACGGGGCCAAAGCCCCGTTTTTTATTGGCACAGCAACGTATTACGCGTAACGGCGTAAGCGCAACGAGAAGTCGCGCAGTTGCTCAATGCCGCTTTGTTCAGCGCGATGACACCAGTCTTGCAACTGCTTTAACAACTGCTCATTACTGGCGGATGAACGCGCCCAAAGTGCGCTCAATTCCTGACGCATCGCATGCAGCGTTGCCAAACGACTGGTTTGCGCCAGAACTGTTTCCAACTCAGCTTGACGCGCTTCAGGCAATTGCTTGTCTTTGGCAATCCACGCCTTAAAGTGGCGCATACCCTCGCCGTCCAGATGCGCAGAGGACTTGAGCTTAGAAAACTCTTCACGGTAAATAGACTTGAGCGAACGCATATATCGTGTCATCACATCATAGCGATGCGTAATAACCGCTTGTAGCGTTGCAATATCCACCGCCGGAACTTCTTTATGGAAACGCGGTTGAGGAATCGTCTTCTTAACGCGAGCTAGGCCAAGAATTTCCAATACGCGAATGTAGAACCAGCCGATATCAAACTCGTACCACTTTGATGACAATTTAGCAGAGGTTGCAAATGCGTGATGGTTGTTGTGCAACTCTTCACCACCAATAATGATGCCCCAAGGCAAGATATTGGTTGAAGCATCTGCACACGCGTAATTGCGGTAGCCCCAGTAGTGGCCAACACCATTGATAATGCCTGCCGCGGTCAGCGGAATCCAGATCATTTGCACAGCCCAGATGGTCAAACCAAGAGGGCCGAACAACACCAAATTAATCATCAGCATCAGGAAAATACCTTTGGCGCTATGCGGGGTATAGACATTGCGCTCAATCCAGTCATCGGGCGTACCGTGACCGTATTTTTCCATCGTTTCTTTGTTTTTGGCTTCTGCGCGATAAAGCTCAGCGCCTTCAAAGAAAACCTTGCGAATACCAAACACTTGCGGGCTATGCGGATCTTCAGCCGTTTCACACTTAGCGTGATGCTTGCGGTGGATAGATGCCCATTCCTTGGTCACCATGCCGGTGGACAACCACAGCCAGAAGCGGAAAAAATGGCTTGGAATGGCGTGCAACTCAAGTGCACGGTGCGCCTGATGGCGATGTAGATAAATCGTTACAGCAGCAATTGTGGCGTGCGTAAAGGCCAGCGCAACCAGCACATAACCCCACCAAGGCATATTCAAAACACCAGAAAGCATCGACATATGTCAAACCTGCAAACAAAACCCCGAATTGGGCTAGATTATTCTACGACAACCAGCTTCGCAAACCTACATAAATCTGATGTTTCTTGAGCGAGGTCAAATGCTTATGCAGATTGCGCTTAATTTTCTTGCGGGATATCGCGCCCTTTTGTCGGCAAAATTCTGATTTCTTGCTGAGGGAACGGAATTTCAATATTTTCAGCTTTGAACATGCGCCAAATTGCCAAGTGAATATCTGACAAGGTGCCGCGGCTCCCCTCTTCAGGATTGTCGATCCAAAATCCTAGCCCCATATTGACGCCCGAATCAGCAAATGCCTCAACAAAGGCAACGGGCGGCGGATCCGCAAGAACACGCTTCTGATCTCGCGCAGCTTGCTCCATCATCGCCATCGCTCGCTCTAAATCCGTGTTGTAGGCGACCTGAAGCTTTAAGGTCAGCAGAATTTTGGTATCGCTCAGCGTATCGCTTTCAATAATCGAGCCTATGAGCGTTTCATTAGGCACCAAAACTTCAGTGCCAGAGACTTTACGAAGCACGGTATAGCGCGTTGTAATTTGCGTAACCTGGCCACGTACGCCTGATACCGAAATCACATTGCCGAGGCGAATCGAGCGATCTAGCAAAATAATGAAGCCAGACACATAGTTGGCCATGATTTTTTGCAAACCAAAGCCCAAGCCCACGCCAAGCGCACCTCCAAACACCGACAGCGCAGAAAGATCGATGCCAACAAGCGGCAAAACAATCAAAATCGCAAGGAATGATAGTAGCGCTTTGACCACGCGTGAAACGACAATGCGAATGCTGCTATCTAGGCCTTGTGCCTGCATCAAACGATGCTCAACCAAGCCCGCCAGCCATAACGCAAACAACAGCATGGCCAACACCCAAAGGCTGCCATGCAAGATCGTCCATAACGATAAAGACTGTTTGCCAAGCGGCAAGGTGATGCTGTCGAGCCAGGCAATAACGTCCGGCAACAAGCCGGTGAAATGCAGCGCAATGAGCGACCACACTACAATTGCAATAAAGCGCTCAAACGATGCAAGCCAACCTGAAGGCGCAAAGGCTTGGCGCAGCGCAAACACGCCCATACGCACAATTGCGAGCGCAACAAGCAACACGATCGCGTGATCAATAAAGGGGCTGGAATGGTGGCCGGAAATATGAAATATGCCGCGAGCGCACAACATGAGCGCAATGCCCAGCAACGGGAAGCTTAGACGACGCACGCTGCCACGCGCCAAGTCATGTGTAACAGTGACAGGCGCTCTACGAATGGCTGCACTCAAGGCCGCAGCCAAACATAGTGCGCCTAAGAGAATGGCCCACTCTAATGTAGCCTGTGGTTGTGCGAAGGCATCTTGCACGGCGCGAATGATCGTCTCAAGCGATCGCACCTCCGCTGCATTCGCGCCATCATTTACCAGATCACCCACCGCATTCATGCCCTGCTCCAGCTTGCGATGCGCACCTTAGCGCATGCACTCATGCATTTTGATCACGATTTATCAGTCGCTGAATCTGACTTGATGGCATCTGTTGCATCTGCTGCGTCCGCTGGCACAACATCAGCCGCACTCGGAGCAGCCCTTTTGCCAATCGATTCCTCATCTGCTTGTGCAGTTTTCTCACGCGCAGGTCGCTCCTTGCGGCGCTCCATCACAACTGCAAAGAAGCCGTCTGTGCCATGTTGCTGTGGCGCAAGACGCAAGGCATCGCCCGCGAACTGATCAATCTTATGTGTCGACAAAACGCGCTCAATGGCCACACGAGCAAACTCGGGATGAGCATCCAGAAAGTGCTGAACAACTTGATCGTTTTCTTCGTCCAAAATACTGCAGGTGGCATACACCAAACGTCCACCGGCTTTTACCAAGCGCGATGCGCCGTTCAAAATATCAAGTTGCTTGCGCGTGAGTTCATCGACGCCCTCACTGGTTTGGCGCCACTTTAGGTCTGGATTGCGACGCAAGGTGCCGAGTCCGGAACAGGGCGCATCGACCAGCACTCGATCAATCTTGCCGGCGAGTCGTTTAATACGTGCATCATGCTCACTGGCAATACATACCGGATGAACGTTGGTGAGGCCCGAACGCGCAACGCGGGGGCGCAAACGTGTCAAACGTTTTTCTGACACATCAAATGCGTACAGCCGACCTGTTGAGCGCATCAACGCGCCAAGCAACAAAGTTTTGCCGCCTGCTCCCGCGCAAAAATCGACCACCATTTCACCGCGCTTCGGCGAGAGCAGGTAGGCAAGCAGCTGACTGCCCTCGTCCTGCACCTCAATCTCACCACCCAAAAACATGGGGTGACGAGCTAACGCAGGCTTGGTGCTGAGACGAATACTGAGTGGTGAATAAGTACCAGGCTGGTTCTCAATACCCTCCTCACTCAACTTGCGCATCACGGTGTCGCGATCCGTTTTAAATGGATTCACGCGCAAATCGAGTGGTGCCGGTTGATTTAGGCTACGCGCCAGTTCCAGAATTTGCCCATCATTCATGCGCTTACTCAGCCGCTCCACCAACCAGTCTGGCATGTCTGCCTGTTCGGCCAGCGTCATCGGCACAGACTGCTCTGCCTTCAGGCGTGCGAGCCATTCGCGCTCGTCTGGCTTGAGCAAATCTTCCATTTGCCTTAGCGACATGCCATTGAGGCCCATCATGGTGGCGAGTAAATATTGTCGTGGTGTTGGGTGTGACTTCGCTGAACCTGAATTGCCAATTAAGTGCTCAAGCCAGCGCTTACGACGCAACACAGCGTAAATCAATTCAGCAATCAAACCGCGGTCGCGATGCCCCAGCGCTTTGTTTTCGCGAAAAAACTGAGACAACACCGCGTCTGCTGGGTGTTCGAAGGTCATCACGCGTTGCAAAGCAACGCCGGCGGCTTCTAATAGTTTGGGACTTGGGCGCAAGATAATGTCGCTCTTCTAATCATTAGGCTCCCCCGCAGCCGCGCCAGCGGAGGATAAAGTTCTAAGGCCAGCCGCTTTACCCTACATCGCAAGCAAGCCAGGCCACTTAGGGCTATTCAATTTTTGAGGTCAATCTTCACCGCCAGCTGGTCAAACGTATTGCCCTTGCTGTCGGTATAGCGTATTCGCACTGGCATATTGCCATGTTCGCTCGCCAGCCAAATTTCGATTCTGTCATCGCCATCTTGCGGCGCACTTCGCCACGGCACAGCACTGACAGTACCCAAAGGACTTTGCACAGTTTCGGCGGCGCCTCGGCTGAAATGCATTTTTTTGTAGGTCTTGCCAGTTGCAACCATCATGCTCACCTGTTGCTGCTGCTTTGCCAATAAGCTGAGTTGGTACCAAGCGGTGGCAAAGTCCTGACTTCCAGGCTGCAAAACCTCGGTTTCCTGATGGTCGCCTGTCGTGAGGATAACCCGGTTTCGGCTCCAGTCGAAGCTAGCCCGCTCCGAAACCTCATCCTGATTCTTGCGATAAGCAACAAATTCTTTTGGTTTCAATCCATTAGAATCTAACGTTCCAACACTTTCTTGGCGAATTTTCTTGGATTTTGCCAATGCAGCTAGGCCACTTGGCTCTGTGATGCTGCTTAATCGGTAATTTTCCCCACTAACCTGCCAGGCATGATCAACCTGAGCAACCTTAATACCGAGACTACCCATATAAAGCGAAAACTGCAGATGCCCCTTACGTGGAAAAGCGGCGCCCACGTTAACATTTGGCGACAGATTAGGCACATTTGATTGCGACACCCCGGCGGAAACAGCAACCGGAGTAAGCTGCGGTTTTACGCTCGCAGACTTGGTTGTTGCAGGCGGCACGACTGTATGATTTTTTGGGGTCGGCAATTCAGCCGCAGTAGGTCGCGGTGATAAAGCGCTAGCCCCCGCATCCAAGCGAAGAGCGGGCTCAATCGGCGCAGCTAGCTCAGCCGTCTGCGCTGCTGCTGGCATTAGCCAGTACCAGCCGGCACCAAACGCGCACAGTACCGCCACGCCGAGCGTAACGATCAGCGTGCGGTGTAGAAACCAACCCATCAATTTGACCATGTGCCTAATTCCTCGCAGGTAACCCCACGCGCGCATTGCCGTCTAAGCAACAACGGTGTCTAACCAAACTTGTGTGAATGAGAACGATCTTTATGCCCCAAGCGGCGGCACAATCATTGCACTGTCTGAGACCTGACTAGGCTGCAAGAGTTGCACGGTCCCGTCAGCAAGCAATTTCAAACGGTCTTCGCAGAACCAGCGAATCGCTTGCGGGTAAATGCGGTGTTCTTCCACCAACACGCGGGCCGATAGGGTGTGCTCAGTATCATTTTCCAAAACAGGCACAGCAGCTTGAATCACGATCGGCCCACAATCCAAGTCTGGCGTCACAAAATGCACGGTCGCGCCCGCCAACTTGCACCCCATTGCGATCGCCTTGCGATGCGTATGCAAGCCGGGAAAAGCCGGCAACAGCGAGGGGTGGATATTCATTAAGCGACCACGAAAATGCTCTACAAAGCTTTGGCCGAGTACCCGCATAAAGCCCGCGAGAATGACCAAATCAGGGGCATAGGCATCAATCGCCTGTTTGAGTGCATCATCAAACGCATCGCGATTGGCAAAAGCACGGTGATCAATACACTGCGCAGGGATACCCGCTTGGCGAGCCGTATCGAGCCCCGCTGCATCTGGGCGATTGGCAATGACCGCAACAAACTGCGCCGGCAAATTGGCCGCTAGCAGGGCTTCCATATTGGAGCCGCGGCCGGAAATCAAGATCAACAATTTCTTCATAGCGATATTTTCTCATGACCAGCGCCGCGACGCACCGTCATCCGGCATAATGCCCGTCGTCTAGACTCGCACAAATGGATGCAACCGATGGAATGGATCACTGACCCGCAGGCATGGATTGCCTTGTTTACGTTAACAGCACTCGAAATTGTGCTGGGAATTGACAATATTATTTTCATTTCCATTCTGGTAGGACGACTACCAGAACATCAACGCAACAAAGCGCGCCGCCTAGGCCTAGCCTTGGCCATGGGCAGCCGAATCGCGCTTTTAATGTCTCTCGCTTGGATCATGCGTTTAACCGAGCCTTTATTCTCAGTGGCCGACTTTGACATTACGGGTCGCGACATCATTCTTATCGGCGGCGGTCTATTCTTGCTCTGGAAAAGTGTGCACGAGATCCACAATTCGCTGGAAGGCGAAGATGAAGCAAATGAGGTCAATGCGCGCGCGGCTAGTTTTGGTGGCGTATTGGTCCAAATTGCTATTATCGATATCGTTTTCTCGCTGGACTCCGTTATTACAGCGGTTGGCCTTGCCAATCAGATTATGGTGATGGTGTTGGCCATTGTGATATCGGTTGGCGTGATGATGTTTGCCGCGAAACCGATTGGCGAATTTGTTGATCGCCACCCCACCATTAAAATTCTGGCGCTGTCGTTTTTGGTGCTCGTTGGCGTGACGCTAATCGCAGAAGGTTTGGGCACACATGTACCCAAGGGTTATATCTACTTCGCGATGGCCTTCTCGGTAATCGTTGAAATGATCAACATCCGTATGCGTAAGCGCCCACTACCTGATCCTGTGCAGCTTCGTCGAGATATGCCGGGCGACAACAGCTAAGCAGACGCACACTCGTCGCAAAAAAGGCCTGCAAACATGCAGGCCTTTTTTGCTGACAGGTGAATCTTAAATCGGGATAAAGACCGCACTCGCCAGTGTTTGTATGACGCGCACTACCACACGCTTATTTTTACTCGCCACAATGCGTGAAGACGCATCAAGGTGCGCAATGATTTTGCCAATCTCGCGCTCAAAGCTTAGGTTGGCTGGGTCACCGGGATTGCAAGCCATCTCATTCGACAGCAAATACAGCTGACCCGATGCATCACGCGCACTTGATAATTTCCATGCAGCAATCTCAATATTTCGCGCTGCATTGTTGATTTTTTGCGGATCTAGATCATCCACAATAAAAAATTCGGTCTTATCGTCGAAAGCGCGCTGGACCATGCTGGCCATGCCCACCATCAATGCAGCAACACGATCACCTTGAAAGTCTTCTTTGAAAGCAAGTTGAAGCGCATCAATACTGCGTCGATTTTCCAGCTCCGTTAACTGCCAACGGTGGTCTTGCTCGAAAATCCTGGACATTGCCGCTTCTTGCGAAACGAAGGTGCTCCGCACTTTCCACTGGCGCGGATTGCGCTTATACAGCTTGTCAGATAGCAGCCTTAAGCTGTCGAATATCTGACGTTGATGCTCTTCGAGCACACCATCAATTTCGGTTTTGGCAAGATTGCGCGCACCCACTTCTTCAGTACGCTTTGGCTGCGTACCAAAAGTGGAGCAACCGCTCACCATGCAAACAGCCAAAAGGAAGGACAGGAGGCGCATGGAACCGCATCATATACCGAGTTTCATTTTTCGGTAACTCAACGTCCACATGCAACGGCACAGGCGCCTCAACGCGGGGGCAGGCCATAAGCAAGGCCAACAAAAAACGGGGCTATTTACGCCGTGATTGAATCCAGACAATCAATATGGGAAGCAACGAAAGGGCAATGATGCCAAGAATCATTGCGGTCAGATTATTGCGGATCACTGGAATATTGCCAAACAAATAGCCCGCGACAGTCAGTGAGATGACCCAACAGGCTCCGCCCAGCAGGTCCATCATCACAAAGCGCGAATAGGTCATGCGTGCAACGCCCGCCACAAACGGTGCAAAAGTACGCACCAAGGGCAAGAAACGGGCAATCAACAAGGTTTTACCGCCATGCTTTTCATAAAAAGCATGGGCTTTATCAAAAGCAGCACGGTTAAACCAGCGCGACTGCTCCCAACGAAATACATTCGGGCCGACCCGACGGCCAATCCAATAATTTGTATTGTTGCCGAGCCATGCTGCGGCCAACAAAACGGGAATCAGAATTTCAATTTGCAGGCCAGCCGACTCTCCTGTTGCCAGCGGAGCCGCCAATGCACCCGCAACAAAGAGCAAGGAGTCCCCCGGCAAAAACGGGCACACAACCAAACCCGTTTCACAAAACACGATGAGAAACAGAATGGCGTAAACCCAGTTACCGTATTGCGTTAGCAGCAACGAGAGATGAGCGTCTAGATGCAGCACAACATCCAACAACTGCGCCAACAATGAGGGATCAGCTTCCATACCAAAACCTATTCACGAACAGCGCGCATGATAGCCAGATTCAAGCCTGTCTGCGCGCAGATTTTGTACAGCGGGGCTACTCTAAGTACTCTGGCTAGCACCGCTCTGCATCGCCTTGTCATCAAAACATCATTCGACGGTCATGTCTTCTTAGCATACAGGCAGGAAACTGCGATGCATGGAAAAGGAAGATTACCGTGAAAGCCGCAAAGAAAAGTTGGGAGAATCCCTCATCTACTCCGAACTGAGTCGATATGCCCGCCACGACACACCGCTACGCATCGCTGTCGTCACAGAAACCTATCCACCCGAAATTAATGGCGTTGCCATGACCACTCAACGCTTGGTTGATGGCGTGGTTAAAGCCGGCCACTCGGTGCAACTGATTCGCCCCCGTCAGACTCATGAAACCAGGCTTGATGATGCAGTAACGAAAGAAGGAATCGAGCAAATTTTGTCGCGAGGCATTCCTATTCCACGTTACAACAGCCTGCAAATGGGGCTTCCCGCCCGACAAGCACTGCTTAAACATTGGTCTCGCCGTCGTCCCGATATTGTTCAAGTGGTCACAGAAGGCCCACTCGGCTGGTCCGCCATTTCTGCTGCACGCAAGTTGCGCATTCCGGTGGTGAGCGAGTTCCACACCAATTTTCATAGCTACACCAAACACTACGGCATGGCATGGTTAAAACGTCCAATTGCTGCCTATTTGCGCAAATTTCATAACGGCGCCGACCTCACTTTAGTGCCAACTCGGGCACTGCAAAGTGAGCTTCGTGCTTATGGCTTTCAAAAGATTGCAGTTGTAGCGCGTGGCGTTGATACAAACTTGTTTAACTCGCAGCGGCGCAGTGAGTCACTACGTCGCAGCTGGGGCGTATTGGGTGATGAACTGGCGGTCATCCATGTTGGCCGTTTGGCCGCCGAAAAAAATTTAGGCCTCGTCGAGCGCGCCTTTGCGGCCATATGTGCGGTGCAACCGAGTGCCCGCATGGTGATGGTGGGCGATGGTCCAGAGCGACAAGCACTTGAGGCAAAGCATCCAGACTGGATTTTTGCGGGTATGCGCAGCGGTGAAGATTTAGCTACACACTACGCCAGCGGAGATCTATTCCTTTTCCCCAGCCTGACAGAAACCTTTGGCAATGTGCTCACCGAAGCCCTTGCCAGCGGATTACCAACAGTGAGTTACCACGTTGCCGCTGCCGCTGAACTGCTTGAACATCTACGAGAGGGGTGGCTCACAGAACCCGGCAACGAAGCAGACTTTATTAGTGGTGCCGTGCATTTGGCACAAGATGCTGCGCTGCGAAGTACGCTGTCACGCAATGCATTACAACTCACCCAAGATTTGCACTGGAGCGAAATCAGCTCACGTTTGATCAACGCGTTTCAAGATGTGATTCAACATCATCTCGACCCATCACGCACAGGAGAAAGCCATGCGCTTGTCTAATCAAATGCTGCGTGCCGTCAATTGGCAAAGTATGGATGCCCGCTGGGCTGTGCGCTGGAATCGATTGTCGCGTTACCGTGCTCTTCGCGATTTATTTCGACTGTTTAGCCGCTTAGGGGATGGCGTAGCATGGTATTTGCTCATGCTCGCCTTGCCGTTCGCATTTGGCACTGCTGGATTGATGGCGGCATTTAAAATGCTAGTAGCTGGCGTGGCGGGTCTCGTTATCTACCGCTGGCTCAAAAATAGGACCTTACGACCGCGCCCCTTCCAAGTGGTGACTGACATTGTCGCCTCAAGTACGCCGCTCGACCAATTTAGCTTTCCCTCTGGCCACACACTACATGCGGTGTGCTTTGCGATGATTGCATCTGCGCACTTTCCTATCCTGACGCCATGGCTCGCCACGTTTGCCATTCTGGTCGCGATGTCACGCCCCATCTTGGGCCTACATTATCCGAGTGATGTGCTGGCCGGCGCATGCATTGGCGCTGCATTGGCAAAGCTAGCCTTAGCCGGCATGTAAGTCATATAGCTTATCGTTTCATTCAGCAAATCGTGTTGAAAAAACGAAGCATCCATCAAGTCTTAACATGCTCAAAGAGCTCTTCAGGTAGAGAGGGCGTTGCGTGTAGCAACTGGCGCGACGCTTTGCGATAGCAACCTTCATACTCAATCGTTTCTAAAAACGAGTTCAAACGTTGGGCAATGGCATCGTGCGCAAGCAAAGGTGCAACCTCTGCCGTTTGCAAGGGCTGCTCGCCCTGCATCACACGCGTAATTTGCGGCAACCAACTTTCTGTATCGCGTAGATAAAGATCGAAACGCTGTTTCATCTTTGGGTCGAGCGCCGCACAAACTGAATATAACGCTGCGGGAATGCGGCTTTTACGCAATGCTGTATCAAGCCTTGAAAGTTGTTTGAGTTTGCGATGCGCCACCTGCTCTTCGCACTCAAACGCGCGCCCTAACAAACTTGCCGCAAACGGTGCCGTCTCAGATAGCAGATCACCTGGACGGGCAAACAGATGATCACGAACGTGGTGATCCATCGACCATTCTGAGGCAACGTGCGTGGCCATGCGGGTTTTAAGCCACACATGCTCGTGTGTTGGCACAAAATGATTATGCGCAACAACGTCGACTAAAAGATGGCTTGCGTAGCCGCAACACAGCGCAATGTCCTCATCACTGCGCGCTGCACGCATAAGCATGCCGAGTTGTTCCCATTGGTGCGAGGCAGTGAGTGTTGCACTGTTGTCTCGCCATGACACCAGCGAAACATCGGGCAAACACGAACCTGCCATCAAGTAGCGTGGCAGCCGCCGCAACACTCGACGCAAAGACGGATCCGCCAAAGGTGTTGCCCAAATGAGCAACTGCGAGAAATACACGTGTGTGTACAAGCCCCACGCCAAGGCTTCATGACTGAACAACAGTAAAGGTAGCGCCCAATATAGGCGGTGATAGAAGCGGCGTGACTCAACCTTGCAACTGGATCCATCCTTGGATTGGCAATGCGAGATGTCACAGGCCCGAACGCATTTTTCAACGATGTACGCAGCGATTCTAGTGAGCGAGATTGCTCTAAATTGGCAAATCCCGCCTACCCTGCCGCCTACCCTGAATTGGCAAACCACTTGATCCATGCAGCACGAGCCAGTAACCAGACTGGCTCACAATTTAACCGGGCGATACTGCATGTTGATGACGCAGCTGTGCATTTTTCATGACAGCCGGACTTTACGACAATTGAAGGTCCGCCTCTTCAAGGCGCTTACCACATGCTCGCCCGGACAGATCGGCATACAGACCTGCGAGCATATGTGCCATTGCCAAATCGCTCCATTGACGTGCTTCTTCACGCGCTTGAACGCCACGTTTTGCCAATGACTCGCGATCTGAAAGTAACTTCGCCATGGTCATACCAAACTGTGTCGCATCGTTCTCGCTCACATACGCACTGTGCGACACATCCAAAATATCTTTGGTGCCCATCTCGGACAGTGCCAACACCGGCGTGCCAGCAGCCATCGCCTCAAGCAACACCAAACCTTGCGTTTCAGTGAGCGATGAAAAAACAAACAAGTCAGCCGCGGCATAACAACCGGGCAATTCACTTTGTCGATCCAAGTAACCCAAAAACAAGACCTGTGACGACAAGCCCATGCGCATCACTTCTTCACGCAGGCCTTCTCGGGCGGGGCCATCACCCGCAACAATGAGCAGCATATCTGGACGTTGCTTCACTGCTTGTTGCAGTGCTTGCAGCAGAAAGCCAATATTTTTTTCGTGTGCGACACGCCCTACGAACAAGGCTATGGGCCGATCTTGAGCGATGCCATGTTTGCGCCTAAATTCCGCCCCGTCCGCTTCTACAAACGCACTTTCGGGCATACCCGTTGGCAAAACACGCATCGGCGCTTCTACACCATACGCCAGCAAACGTTCGCGCATTGCACGCGACGGCACAATCACCGCATCCAAAGCATTGCATTGCATACGCGAGAAATGACGCGCCAAGCCACGCATCGCGCCTTTGGGAATAAATGGCACGTAATGATGCAGGTACTCTTCAAACAACGTGTGGTAAGTGGCAATGGCCGGTACGTCTAGCGCGCGCGCAAACTTTAAGCCGGCGTAGTGCGCAAGAAATGGAGTCTGAATATGCACCACATCAAACTGACCCGGCTTGAGTGTTTTCTTAAAGGCCATCAGATCACGCCAGCGCATTAGATGATCTTCAGGATCGCGCGGAACTTGGCGTGACGAGATGCGCATAATGCGCCCTAACGTTGTATCCGGCAGCACAGTCTCGGGGCGTGCTTCATATGCCGGTGCCACGAGGGTTACTTCAACGCCACAGCACGACAAAGCGTGTCGAAAAGTTTGTATCGAAGTCGACACACCATTCACGCGCGGGAAGTACACGTCTGACACCATCAAAACACGCATGCGGAACCCCTGTCATGAAATGTCCCTACATGGTGGTGTGACGACATGACAGTACCGTGTCGTCTGGGTGACGCGAAGATTTCAGTACGGCGACGCAAACAGTATGTTGATACACACATCAAAAAATCGATTGTTCAGCACGTTCATTTGCTACGCGGCAACTGCACTGATAGACTGTATTTACATACATATATTGAGTCGCAAGGCGATGCGCTGTAGCGATGTTGCCAAGCGTACCCCATTGATCTTGCTTGGCATTGGCAAATAGCCGTATAACGCGCACTTGCCAATATGGTTTGCAAACGATACATCACCTTGCCCGCCTAACTCAGGGCTAGAAACACAAGGAACCACCGTACCCATGCTGCCAAACGACCCGCTACTTTGCCTGCTGATTTTATTGGCAGCATTGCTCTACGCGTCAGTCGGGCATGCCGGCGCATCTGGCTACTTAGCTGCAATGGCCTTGTATGGCATTGCGCCCGCAGCCATGAAACCTGCAGCACTCTGCCTAAACGTTTTGGTGGCGAGCATTGCCTCGTACAAATTCATTCGGGCACGCGCATTTTCATGGTCGATCTTTCAACCGCTCGCGCTCACCTCCATCCCCTTTGCCTATCTGGGCGGCCTGTGGTCGGTGGCCGATCACACTTTCAAAATCTTGATTGGCTTAGTGCTGATCTTTGCCGCATGGCGTTCGTTTATACAAAGCAACCCTCAACAACGCGATCAGCAGACGCAACCTCCATCAAATTGGGTTTTGTATTTAGCGGGCGCACTGCTTGGGCTGCTGTCGGGTCTCACCGGAGTGGGCGGCGGCATTTTCCTGAGTCCGCTCTTATTGTTAATGGGCTGGGCACCCACGCGCGTAATCTCCGGCATTTCTGCGCTGTTTATTTTGGTGAACTCAATTGCAGGCTTGCTAGGGTTGTTTGCCAGCGGCAAACCAATCCCCTTGGATTGGCTGCAAAACAACCTGCCATGGCTCGCAATCGCGGCTGCGGCTGGCGGCTGGCTCGGTGCAGAAATGGGCAGCAAACGACTCAGCATTCCGGTCATTCGCAAAGTCTTGTCGCTTGTGCTGTTGGTGGCTGGCGGCAAAATGTTGCTCACTGCCTGACATGAAAGTTTTTACGCAACCTTTGCGTGGTCGTGCCAGCCAAACCAATCCCGACAATCGCTTCAGTAGCTTTCAGCGTGAAGCAGCAGATGATGGTTGGCAACAGCCGAATCGTGACGACCCTGAGCAAAACGATGAAGAGCAGTCCGTCCCCACGCAACTACTCATCGATCACGCACGCACAGTCATTACGCGTAATGATTCGCCCGATGTTCCGCTGCGTTTGTCTATTAACCCCTATCGCGGATGCGAGCATGGTTGCGCATATTGTTTTGCACGACCGGGGCACGCCTATTTAGGGCTCTCTCCGGGGCTCGACTTTGAAACGAAAATTGTTTGGAAGCCCGACGCGGCAAACTGCTTACGCAAAGAGTTAGCGCACCCAAACTACGTTTGCCAACCCATTGCGCTCGGCATCAACACCGATGCCTACCAACCCGTTGAACGACAGCTAGGGCTCACCCGCCAAATTTTAGAAGTGCTGCACGAAACACGGCACCCCGTAAGCTTTGTAACCAAGTCTTCACTCATTGAGCGAGACCTAGATTTACTCGGTGAAATGGGCCGCGCAGGGTTGTTGCAAGTCATGTTTTCCATCACCACGCTGGATGGTGCGCTCTCTCGCAAACTCGAACCCAGAGCGGCGCAACCTCAGCGTCGATTACAGAGCATGCAACGATTGGCAAAAGCAGGCGTACCGGTTGGTGTGTTAGTGGCACCTGTGATACCTGCGATTACGGATGCTGAGCTGGAAGCGATTGTCGCCGCCAGTGTTGAACACGGGGCAACAAGTGGTGGTTACATCCTGCTGCGCTTACCGCGCGAAGTTTCACCACTTTTTAGAGACTGGCTGGCGCGCAACTATCCAGATCGCGCAGCACATGTCATGAGTTTGATGCAACAAATGCACGGCGGTAAAGATTATGACAGCCGCTTTGGAGTACGCATGCGCGGCGAAGGCCCATTTGCGGACTTACTTTCACAGCGCTTTACATTGGCAAGCAAACGATACGGCGTCGGGCAGCGATTGGCAACACTGGACTGCAGCCAATTTAAACCGCCGCGCGATACACACCCGCAAGCCGAGCTGTTTTGAAGCGGCCAGCGCATCGACATACACAATCGTCAATGCGCTAACGCTCAACTCGGCGTCAACACAGTCATTTCTGTTACCACGTGGAAACCGCAAGGGAACCGAATTTAATTTTAGCGTTAAGCCGTGCCGCCCACCGTTAAGCCATCAATACGCAGCGTCGGCTGACCCACACCCACGGGTACGCTTTGGCCTTCTTTACCACACGTGCCAACACCCGGATCGAGCGCCATGTCGTTGCCAATCATCGACACACGCATCATCGCTTCCGGTCCATTGCCAATCAGTGTAGCGCCTTTAACTGGGCGGCCAATTTTGCCATTTTCGATGAGATAGGCTTCAGCTGTGGAGAACACGAATTTGCCACTCGTGATATCAACCTGGCCGCCACCAAAATTCACCGCATACAAACCATTTTTAACTGATGAAATAATTTCTTGCGGATCTTTGTCGCCGTTAAGCATCAGCGTATTGGTCATGCGCGGCAAGGGCAAATGCGCAAATGATTCGCGACGGCCATTGCCTGTCGGTGCAACGCCCATGAGTCGAGCGTTCATGCTGTCTTGCATATAGCCTTTGAGAATACCGTCCTCAATCAACACGGTGCGTTGCGTCGTATTACCCTCGTCATCTACCGACAACGAACCACGACGATTCGGCATCGTGCCGTCGTCCACTACTGTCACCCCCGGTGCCGCCACGCGTTGCCCCACGCGGCCCGAAAAAGTGGAACTTCCCTTGCGATTGAAATCGCCTTCTAAACCATGTCCCACCGCTTCATGCAGCAGGATGCCAGGCCAACCCGAGCCAAGCACCACCGTCATGGTACCGGCGGGCGCAGGCTTGGCTTTGAGATTCACGCTGGCCTGATGCACGGCTTTTTCTGCGTAATCACGCAGCACGTCATCGGTAAAGTAGGCGTAATCAAATCGGCCGCCACCACCCGCAGAACCCTGCTCGCGGTGCACGCCCTGCTCCATGATGACGGAAACAGAAACACGCACCAGCGGGCGCACATCCGCCGCCATATGTCCGTCACTGCGGGCCACCAACACCACTTCCCAAGAGCCCGCCACAGAAGCCATTACTTGCGTAACACGTGGATCCAACGCGCGCGCAAAACCTTCAAGACGCTGTAGTAATGCAATCTTGGCGGTATCGGGCAAAGAACGAAGCGGATCAGCATGCGAATACAGATTGTGGTGGCCCGACACCAAACTCAGCGGGATTCGATCATGCGTGCCACTGGCTGCAATAGCGCGAGTTGCGCGTGCAGCAGACTGCAGCGCGGGGAAACTAATTTCGTCTGAATAGGCAAACGCCGTTTTCTCGCCCGAAATGGCGCGTACACCAACGCCTTGCTCAATATTGAAACTACCCGCTTTGACGATGCCTTCTTCTAGGCTCCAGCCTTCGCTACGGTGATATTGAAAATAGAGGTCGGCGTAGTCGATACGGTGCCCCATCAACGTGCCAAATACTCGACTGAGCTGAAACTCATCGAGGTCGTAGGGTTCCAACAAGCACAGATTGGCCTGAGCAAAGAGATTGCCGCTTACGGCAGGTGAAGCAACGTCAGGCTGAGAAGCGGACTGAGAAGCGGGCTGTGACGCTGCCTGAGCGGATCCGGAGACGGTCATGTCGCAAAACCCAAAAGGGCAAAGTAGCAATGACCAGAAGGATAGCTCAGACCGCGTTGGTTGGCACGCGCAGACGTGCCACGATTTGATCTTCTTCGCGTTTGGGGAAGAAGTATTTGTAAAGAGACTTCTCTTCAGGCAGCTCGCGCCAACGGCCGCCCATTTCCTCGGCTTTGGCTTTAACCCATTCAAAATCAAGGCGCATCAATACGGCGGGGGCACCCACACGGTGACACATGCGCTCACTCCCCCACACCTTGAAGTCGAGATAGCGCTGATAAAACGCCACATGCCGCGGGTTAACTTCGATAAGCGCATCAGTACAACCATTGATACGGCCCGCATAGATATACATGAGGTGAAACAAGGTTGCGAGTAAGCGCTTAGATTTAACCGCCTGCTCCACTGCAAATTTGCCAAACTCACACACCTTACGGCCTTGTGCGCGCAGTTCGCTTACCTTGTCGCGATACACCTCATCAACCGCTAAGCCCGCTGCAGAGTCAACATTGACCGTCAAGGTGCCATAGATATGACCATTGAGTTCAGCATTAAGCGTAATACGATTTGGCATGGCATCAAGGTCGCCAGCTGCATCATAGCCACGCCATGAATACATTTTTTCAATTAGCAGACTAGATTCTTTACGGCGCTCGTTATCACCCGACAGCAGACGCACGCGAAACTTATCCTTCTGGCGGGCCATTTCCCAAGTGCCAGCCAGCTCCTCTTGTTCGATGCAGAGCGCACGCAAGCGCTCCACTTCCATCACGGTGACTTCAGCCAACGTGGGAGGAAACGGAGACAAAGATGGATGCTGAGAGGAAACGCCTTGTGCAGGCATGCCACCCATCAGCTTTTTAGTGAAATCATTTGTCATGTTCAACATTGTGTCACAGCCTCCTGTGGGAGAGTGCAGGGAGTTTATCCCTTACATCCCGCAGGCGCCCTTGATCTACATCACCAACAATCACTCCAGGGCCCTGCGGCAAACGGCACACCACATCGCCCCATGGATCAGCCAATAGGCTGTCTCCGTACGTTACACGACCAGATGGATGTTGCCCACCCTGTGCTGACGCTAGTACGTAACACTGGTTTTCAACCGCACGCGCACGTAGTAACAACTCCCAGTGCGCCCGCCCGGTTGACACGGTAAAGGCCGCTGGCACAACCACCAGCGACACATCACCCATGGCCCTAAATTGCTCGGGGAAGCGAATGTCATAACAGATTGCCACACCTACGCGTCCAGCAGGCGTGTCAAAAGTCACTACATGCCTCCCGGCAGCAATCGTATTAGACTCGTTATAGCTTTCAGTTCCATGACGGTATCCAAACAAATGGATCTTGTCATAGCGCGCAACCCTATTTCCATTGGGGCTATAAACAAGCGCGCTGTTCATCACCTTATCGGGCAATCCAGAGCGTAAGGGTATGGACCCTCCCACCAGCCAAATACCGTATTTTTGGGCGGTATTGGCTAGAAAATCTTGAATCGGCCCGCCACCACCCTTGGCCGCATCTTCTTCGGCCACCCGCAGCTTGTGTGTCTCTTCAGCGCTCACCAACGGAAAATACTCAGGCAAAACAACCAGTTCAGCACCTTGAGCAACCGCCTGTGCAACCAAATCTGCAGCCGACTGAAGATTTGCAGCCACATCAGGGCCAGACACCATTTGCACGGCAGCCACCCGCATTGAACTGACTTCATTCACCGAAACCAATGGGTTCATTTAGCCACCTCCCGCACCAATGCCCAGAGCGGGTTCCACAGGCTTTTGTGCTGGTGCGGCAACCTTCTCGACCTTGGGATCAGCCCAACTGCCGCTCACCGCATATTCATAGGCAAACAATTTATCTACGGGGTCACGCAGCAATTTTTGCGCAAGGAAAGAAGCCGCCCCCACAACCGGGTTCACCAACATCACACCGACCGACAGCGATTCACCAATCTGCGGCTGCACCTTCACCCGCAGGTTCTGGGTTTCGGCAACGAGACTCACATCACCCTTCATCTGAATTTTTGCTGCAGGACCATTCACTTGCAGATTTTCAGTGTGCATTAACCCTTTATTGATTTGCACACTTCCCTCGACCTTATCAAACGCAAAGCCTTCACTGAAAATATCGCGAAAATCCAATGTAATGCGCCGCGGCAAGGACTGCAGGCTTAGCACACCTAGCAGACGACCAACCCCGGGATCCAGTTTTAGAAATTGCCCTTTGCCTGTACTGATTTCTAGATTACCGCCCAGACTGGCCTTGTCGATACTGAGCGGGGACCCCAACCAAGTCAAATTGCCAGTCAAAGCTGTCTGAGGACCTTTTAAGGCCTGACTTCGGCCTAAACGCTCGAGCAACTTGCCGCCGTTTGGTGTCTCTAATGAAAACTTCAATTGCATTTGTTCTTGTTTATTACGACCACCAGGTGTCCACTGCCCACTCGCCACGAGCGTAGCATCAGGATTTGCCAAATTCAGCGCATCAACCAGCCAGACACCGTCTTTGTTGGAGGCTTTCAATTCCAATTTGCCAAGTGCTTTGCCGTCAACTGCGAAGCTCTCTACTGCCACATCCATCGCAGGAAAGTCTTCTGGATCAACCGTATCTTCTTTGGCATCTACGCGGCCAGCCGGCCCAGCTGCGTTCGCTAAAGTCAAACTCTTTAATCGTGCAACCACGCGTCCTGAAGCCACGCCCTGCCACTCCGGTTGCCAAATAATGCGCCCATCCATCACTGGACTCGAGACAGTAGCATTCCAGAAATTCTGCTCGTAGTTGGCCTTCACCATCAGCGGCGCTACGCTCTGCCCAAACAAGGTGGCGCGATTCGCCTTTATTCGCACACTGTCGATCGCACCCGCACTACCTGGACTCGAATCTAAGCGTGTTCTTTTCACCGTATTCTTGCCTTGAACAGCAGCCCGCCAGCGATCAAGATCAATGTCAGCAAACGTGCCATTCACCGCAAATCCTTGCGCAGGCAGTTGTGGCACTTCATTAATTGCCAATACACCTCGTTCAAGTCCGCCAGCGGGTTTGAGCAACAACACTCCTTTGATTTTGTCGCCCACCGCCAAGGTAATTTGATCACGTGGAACCGCACGCTTGCCTTTGCCGACTTGTGTTTCAGCGCGCTCCAATGTGAGTTTCATTGGTTCGCGTGCTGTTTTGCCAAATGGTGCAGGCAAGGAAGAGGACAATCCAACCAAATCTGATTCGACCGTAAAGGCATTTCCTCCCTTACGCATCTTAAGTTGTCCGCGCCAAGGCGCTGCGCCTGACAAGGAATCAAACAAACCCAGCTCTGTATTTTTACGCAGGTCTTCAGCGTTGATCGTGCCATGTACATCTAACTCAACCCCACCCGCCGCACTTGAGCGCGCCTTAAGCTCAACCGGCATACCAAACATTTTGGCCCGGGCCGCTGGTAGTGACATCTCTTTTTCTGTAAAGACAAGCTCACCTTGGGCATCTGTTAACAACGGCGCATCGACTCCTGGACGAATCCGGTTGTCTGCAAATTTAAATTTCCCGTTGAGGGTTGTTGTCGCGATATTGCGTAGCGGCATGCGCATACCCAAGCCCAAGCCGGCATTGCCTTGCGCACTGTAGCCTTCAGTAAAGTGATCAATCCAGTTCGAAACAGGGCTCTTGTCCACAAAAGACAAAAATTGCTGGGTTGGACCAAGCGCCGTGCCACGAATGGTCAAAATTTCTTCCGTCAGTTCTAAATCAGCAATTTCGGCATTTACGTCGCGCAGCGTCACGCCTAACATGTCGCCCGTATCCACGGTAATCAGCATGCGCTGGCCTTCAAACAACAGACGGCCCTTAATATTGTTGATCTGTGGCCAACCCTGCGCATAATCCAACTGCGCACCAGCAATTTCCGCCTTCACACGAAACAAGCCATCTTGGTTATCGCGAAACGGAAATTTATCTAGATCACCTTTTAACTCAAGCGTAGCGCCTGATGCAGCACCACCCTTAACTGAATCGCGCAGCCAATTGCGGGTATCCGCGTTTACAACCAAGGGCATATAACGCCATACCGCACCACCGGATGCTTTGCTAATGCTCGCATTCAACTCAATATTGCCGGCGTGCCCTCTGACATAACGATAAACACCGGATGCTTGGCCAATCGCATCGTCATTGCTAAATGTCACTTTATTGAGGGATATATCAGTACCGCTGCGACCACCCTTCCAAGTAGCCTCGACTAACAACTGCCGCAGTTTCAAATTAGGCTCTGAAAACACCGCAGGCAGCAGCATTTGAGCGCCTTGGCCGTCTAATTTAAATTCGCCTTTATCCTGATCACCAGAAATTTCGCCATTCATTCCAGTAAAACCAGGCATGACCCCACGCGCGTTTAAACCCAGCTGAGAAAACTTTCCTTTAATTGAGAAAGCTTTGAGATCACTGGGCTCCCCGCGCCACGACAAAGCAAGATTCTGCAGGCTTCCGCGCGGCGCCAAGTCGTGCACCAGTTGCTTCCACGCTTGCTCGACCGGCAGGCGCGTAATTAAACGCGACAGCATCTGCAGGTCTGCCGCATTAACGGCCAACTCTCCTTCTGAAGGTTGTCCAGACTGCGGCGCCTGCCAGCGCAAGCGAAAATCCGTTGGCGCAACTTTAATGCCATCAGCGGTTAGCATTTGCAGTTGATGTGTTTCAACGGTAAAGGCATCACGATGGCCTGCACCGGTGAGACGCCCTACCAGTCTCAGCAAATGCACAGGCTCAGACCCTTCTGTCAGGCGAGCCACAACGTGATCCAGATTCACGTCAGCGGTTAAATGGCTAGGCGTACCTTTACGCAGACCCAACCAAACATTTAAACCACCTCGCCCAGAAGTCACTTCAAACGGGTAATCCACCCATTGGCGCCACACCGTTAAGTCTGCCGATGCCAACGAAGCGTAAACATCGCCATCCCACGTACGCCACGTATCAATGTTGCGGCCATGCAATTCGCCGCGAACATCTAAGCTCGAAGCCCACTGCGCAGGCGGATCTGCCAACAATGCAAAGCGGTGGCGAGCACCACTATTTTCAAGACGAAATTGAACTTGCGTCAGCTTTAGTTCCGGTGCCTTTCGCCGCTCATCTATCCAGCTGAGCTGCGCATCTCGCACCGAAATATCGCTTTGCGCCATGAGCCAGTCGCCCAGTGCGCCTGAGCTTTGATCACTGTTGACGCGGATGCCTCCGATCCACAAATGTCCATCAACATCGCGCCGCACAGTCACCTGCGTACCACTCACCACCAACTGGTGCAGCATGGGGCGCAAATAAAATAGGCTACGAAAGCCAATTTCTGCATCAACTTTTGGCAAATTCAGCGCAACTTGACCTTGTGCATCGAACAATTGCACATCTCGCACAGCCAAATGAGGGTGAAGGCTATTCCAATCACCCTGCAATTGACCAATTTTGAGTGGCACACCGAGAATTGCACTGGCCTGTTGCTCTAATGCAGGGCGATAACGATCGATGCTAGGCAGCAGCCAATAGCGCCCCGCCAAAACCAATGCACACAACAAGCACAGCAACGGCAGACCTAGCCACCAAAACAGGCGGCCAGCCAAAGGCCTCGCCTTAGGCCAGCACTGGCGAAAACAGGCAGCGAACGGCGCCCAAATACGGCGCAGCATTTGTGTCAGTTTTGATGAAATGGAAATGGGAAACTTCATTCAATTTGTCACCGTCGCAACGGCAACATCAGGTAAACGCCAAACCTCGGCACACACTGTCCAAAAGTCAGGCTCAGCGACCAGCACAGTCTAAGTACGTCATTTTACTGCTGAGTTCCCTTGATCGCACTCAAATACACCTAAATCCTCCGTTTGAAGGCTGCAATACCGACCAACGAGGGTTTATGCTTACTCCATGAAACCAAATTCAATCGATGCAAATATTGCGTTTGCCACGAGCTGTTCACGGTATTTGCAGCGCATCCTAAGCGCCAACCCGCACTTGCGGCCTATTTTGGCAGCCAACCTGCCTGGACCGCTAACGTCTGAAGCGATGTTGGCTCTACTTCCTGCATCGCTCACAGAAGATAGCATCAAGCCTGCATTACGACAGCTACGCATGCAGGTCATGGCCCACCTCATTTGCCGTGATTTGGGCGGCATGGCGAGCTTAGAAGAAGTCACCCAAACCATGACTTCACTCGCTGAAATCGCTGTGACAACAGCGTTAAGCGTGCATGAATCAGCATTGGCAAACCGGCACGGCACACCTCGCAATGCCTTGGGAGAAGCGCAGTCATTTATTTGCATTGGCATGGGCAAACTCGGCGGTTGCGAGTTGAACGTTAGCTCGGATGTCGACTTTATTTTTGTTTATCCAGAAGACGGCGAAACTGACGCAGGACAACCGAATTCCCCAGCCACAGGCCAGCTTCTCTCTAACTGCGAATTTTTTACGCGCCTAGGGCGTCGCTTGATCGACAGCTTGAGCGAACTCACCGGTGATGGTTTTGTGTTTCGCGTTGATATGCGGCTCCGCCCAAATGGCGATTCAGGCCCGCTCGTAGCGAGTTTCGACATGCTCGAAACGTATTTCATTAGCCAAGGACGCGAATGGGAGCGCTACGCATGGATCAAAGCTCGCCCCATGAGTGGTCACCAGCACGAGGCACTTGAGGCAATTCGCCGCCCCTTTGTGTTTCGCAAATACCTCGACTACGGTGCCATCAACGCCATGCGTGAATTACACGCGCAAATTCGCCGAGAGGTTTCACGCAAGGATATGGCCGACCACATTAAATTGGGGCCAGGCGGTATTCGTGAAATTGAATTTATTGCGCAGGTTTTCCAACTCATTCGCGGCGGGCGCGATACGGGATTACAAATCCGCCCCACATTAAGCGTGTTGCAACAATTGGCGACACGTAAGTTACTGAGCCAATCAAGCGTACAGTCGCTCGACACGGCATATCGCTTCTTGCGTAAACTTGAACACCGCTTGCAATACATAGACGACGCACAAACACATCGTCTTCCAACCAATTTGGCTGATCAAGCCATCATCGCAGCGACGATGGGCTTTGCAAGCTACGAAGCATTGCTGGAAGAATTAGATTCACACCGCCTCGTCGTCAGCCAACACTTTGATGCCGTGTTTGGTGACCCAACCCGACAAGGCCATGCGCACGCGCCACTTTGGCAAAACATTGAAGACACGCCCTTTGCTGAAGCTACTTTACGCAACTTAGGCTATGCAGATGCAGCGCAAGCCACACAGCACTTACAAGCCCTCCAACGTGGTACGCGCTACCAGCATCTCGCCCCCAGCATTCGACATCGATTTGATGCGCTCGTACCGCAAGTCATTGAAGCCGCAGCACGCAAAGCTCGCCCCGACGCCACACTACAAAGAACGCTCAGCTTGCTCGAAACCATTTCACGTCGCGCCGCCTACTTAGCGTTATTACAGCAATACCCAGTTGCATTGCAGCGGCTGTGTGACATGACAGGTGCCTCGTCTTGGGCGGCCAGTTACCTCACACGTCACCCAATTTTGCTGGACGAATTGCTCGACGAGAGCTTGCTACACAGTGCCCCAGATTGGCAAACGTTTGAACACGAACTACGTTCTCAGCTTGATGCGTTAGAACCCGACACAGAGCGTCAAATGGATGTGTTGCGCGAACAACACCACACGCAGGTCTTTCGCCTACTCGCGCAAGATTTAGCGGGCAGCTTAAGCGTTGAAAAACTCGCCGATCACTTAACACGCTTGGCTGACATTCTGCTGCAAGCTACGCTTGAAGCCTGCTGGCGCAAACTCAATCGCCGCCACACAGACACACCCAACTTTGCGGTAATCGCCTATGGCAAATTGGGCAGCAAAGAGCTTGGCTACGCCTCTGATTTAGACATCGTTTTTATTTATGAAGATGGCCACCCTGACGCAGGTGAAACCTACGCTCGCTTGGCACAACGCGTCCTCACTTGGCTTTCCGCGCAAACCCCAGCTGGGCAATTGTTTGAAACCGATACACGGCTGCGACCTAACGGTGAATCTGGCCTGTTAGTTAGTTCATTTGACGCATTTGCTGAATATCAGCAACAACGTGCATGGCTATGGGAACACCAAGCCCTCACGCGCGCGCGCATCTGTGCTCAACTCGCCAACTCTTCCGGCACAAGCACACCCATCGAAACTCGTTTCGAGAGTCTGCGCAGCCGAATTTTGACGCGCAAACGCGATTGGCAAACGCTGTGTCGTGACGTTTTAGACATGCGCAACAAAATGCACGAAGCACATCCCACACATGCCGGCAGATTCGATCTCAAGCAAGATTCAGGCGGACTCATTGATGTTGAGTTTATTGTGCAAACGCTGATCCTCGGTCATGCACAAGCGCAACCACAGCTTATCGGCAACCTTGGCAACATCGCGCTACTTCGCATGGCCGGCGAGGCACAACTTATCCCGCCCGAGCTTGCACTGGCCTGCGGCAACGCCTATCGCGAATTGCGCCGATTACAGCACCAACTACGCCTCAATGAAGAATCACTTCGTGTGCCCGTCGACGCATTGGCAATGGAACAAAACGCCGTGCGCCAGCTTTGGCAATGGCTTTTTAGCGCCGCAAATCAAGCATCAAAACAGGATTAAACGAAAACAAGACACCGTACTGTATTCAAGCAAGGCTGGTAGACTCTCGGCCATTGCAGTTTGCCGGATGCATTAGTGACCCGAACACAATTTGTATCAAACACCTGATCCGACTCGCTCAATTCATTTTTATAACAAAGCATTCGACATGAAAACCCTCATCTGCGGCTCAATCGCCTTCGACACGATCATGGTATTCCATGATCGTTTCAAACAACACATCCTGCCCGACCAGCTGCACATTCTGAACGTCGCCTTTCTAGTGCCCGATATGCGTCGCGAATACGGCGGCACTGCGGGCAACATTGCCTACAATCTCAAGCTTCTCGGCGGCGATGCGCACATCATGGCCACAGTGGGCGATGACAGTGCGCCCTACATGCAGCGCCTGCAATCGCTGGGCTTATCAACTGCCCACGTGCGCCAAATCCCAAACAGCTTTACCGCGCAGGCGTTCATCACCACCGACTTAGATGACAACCAAATCACCGCCTTCCATCCGGGTGCAATGAGCTCAGCTCATCTCAACAAGGTGAGCGAAGCCGCTGGCGTAAAGCTTGGCATCATTTCGCCAGACGGCCGCGACGGCATGATTCAGCACGCCGAACAATTTGCCGAAGCAGAGATCCCCTTCATTTTTGATCCGGGCCAAGGCCTGCCCATGTTTGATGGCGACGACCTGCTTAATTTTTTGAAACTTGCCCGTTACTGCACGGTCAATGACTACGAAGCCAAGCTGATGTGTGAGCGCACCGGTCAATCGCTCGAGCAATTGGCAACCCTAGTCGATGCCCTCGTAGTGACATTAGGCGCGCAGGGTTCACAAATTTTCACCTGCGGTCAGCGGATTGATGTGCCGTGCGTTAAGCCCACAGCTGTAGTGGACCCCACAGGCTGTGGCGATGCCTACCGCGCCGGGTTGTTATACGGACTAGGCCTAGGTTGGGATTGGCAAAAATGTGGCCAACTCGCCTCTGTCATGGGGTCGATCAAAATCGCGCATCGCGGCGGGCAGAACCATCACCCTTCGCGCAGTGATATTGCAGATATTTTTGCAGCAACTTTCGGCGCTCGCCCTTGGTAAAAAACCTGTCAGAGCGTGGCCGAAAGCGACAAACGAACACGCTTTGACGGAGAAAATCATGCACGCTCAGAAATCAACACAGCCAGGCATCACCTCGCGCCGCATTGGCTTAATCGGCATTGCCGCGTTAACTGGCCTCGCATTGCTGGCCGGCGGCTGCGCTAGCAGTAACTCAGGTAGTGCCTACTCACGCAACCAAACTCGTCAAGAAATGACAGTGCGCATGGGCGTGGTTGAAAGCGTGCGTGAAGTACAAATTGAAGGCACCAAAACACCGATCGGTAGCGCTGCAGGTGCTGTCGTCGGGGGTATTGCTGGAGGCAATCTTGGCAATGGACGTGGTTCAGCCGTTGGATCTGTACTGGGCGCAGTCGTGGGCGGCGTAGCCGGCGCTGCTGCTGAAGAAGGCATCACGCGCCGCACGGGTGTTGAAATCACGGTTCGTCTCGATAACGGCACCTACACCGCGATTACGCAAGAGGCAGATGAAGTCTTCAAACCGGGCGAACGCGTTCGTCTGCTTTCTGGTGGCGGCGTCACGCGCGTGTCGCACTAATAACCACCAGCGTTGCAAGCAATCAAAGGCCAGACAATTGTCTGGCCTTTTTCTTTCTAGGAACAGTCGAGTGCTCTAGCTAGCAGCCTCTCAGTGCAAGGACATATGATTCACTAGTTTGTGATGCGCACATTTTCAACGACCGTTGCATTTGTTTGCACCCGTAACACTTTCGTCACACACCAGCAATATCTGAGCAACACAGCTTTCCTAAAGTGGCTGCACACCACAAATGGAAAAAAGACATGCTCAACATTGAACAGCATCATGAACACCGACACAAGCCGACACTGCGCGTACACCTAGCCGTATCAGACTCTGAAGTTCTGTCTGCTCAAAAACTCCGCTGGCGCGTGTTTGCCGATGAAATGGGCGCACGCTTAAATTCCGCCACACCCGGCATTGATCGCGACTTGTTCGATGCCTTCTGCAAACACCTGATAGTGCGTGATGAGGCGAATGGCCGCATCGTAGGTACCTACCGAATTCTGACCCCAGAAGCTGCACGCGAAGTGGGCGCCTATTACACCGATAGCGAATTCGACCTGATTCGCTTGCAACATTTGCGTCCGCAACTGGTTGAAGTCGGCCGCTCCTGCATCGACCCCGAGTATCGCGGTAGCGCCGCTGTAATTGCGCTGCTGTGGAGTGGATTGGCAAATTTCATGCAGACTCACGGCTATGAATACCTGATGGGCTGCGCCAGCATTGGCATGGCCGATGGTGGCCATAACGCCGTCGCCATTTACGACCGCATGGCACAACACCTGTGTCCGCCAGAATATCGTGTGTTCCCACGCACACCCTTGCCGCTGGATCACATTACACCCGCCGCCGAAGTCGATGTTCCACCGCTGATCAAAGGTTACTTACGTGCAGGCGCATGGGTGTGTGGCGAACCGGCATGGGATCCAGATTTCAACACGGCAGACCTGCCGCTGCTGATGCCGATGTCACGCATCTCAACTCGCTATGCTCGTCACTTCGTGCCTGGCGGCGAGCTACAAGCTGCTTAAAACTGGCTGAGTGTTATTGTGATTCGCCCCCGCATTTTGTTTCGCCTTCTCCGCGTCGCCCTGCACATTTTGTGGGGCTGCCTGCTGGTCCTCACCCTATTTGGCATATGGGGATCGGCGCGCCGTCGTGTCTGTCGCCAACGTTGGTCAGCAGACCTGCTGCACATTCTGGCGATTCACACCCGCGTGATTGGCAAAGCACCGCCGGCGGGCCGCCTAGTGGTGAGTAATCACATTTCTTGGCTCGACATTTTCGTACTCAATTCGGTTTCGCATGTGAAGTTCGTCTGCAAAGATGATGTGCTGCAATGGCCAGTATTGGGTTGGCTGATCGCTCGCAACGACACAATTTTTATTTCGCGTCGCGTGCGTTCGGATGCGAAGCGCGTGAGTGGTGAAATTACGACTGCGCTGGGTCGTGGCGATACTGTCGTGGTGTTTCCTGAAGGCACATCAACAGACGGAAAATTATTGCTGCCCTTTCATGCCGCACTCTTTCAACCGGCACTCGATACCCAAACCCCCGTGTATTCGGTCGGCCTGCGTTACAGCAATCACAAGGGTCAAATTAGCACTGCGCCAGCATATTGGGGCGACTTGAGCATTCTGGATAGCTTGGTGGCATTAGGACGCCAGCCCTACACCATTGCCGAAGTGAATTGGCTCAAGGGACTGTGCGCAGCAGATGTGATTGCCCATGACGCCGCACAGGGCGTCACGCGGCAAGATTTAGCGCTCGCCAGCCGCGAACTTATTGCTTGTGCACTGGCGCTGCCGAAGCTGGACACTTCACCGAAAAGTCTTGACCATCGTCTAGCCGTACCGCCGTTAAGCAACCGCCCCACAGACACCCCGTGTCAAGCGCCAACACCTGTTCGGTCCGCATAAATCCAAGCGCAGACCAGTGGCCACACACGAGGGTGTGATGGCCATTTCGCCACAGAGCATCATCGACCGCAAACCACGGCACATGGCCCTCAGGCGCATGCTCTAGCTCACCCTTGGCGTGAAAATCCATACTGCCTTGTTGTGTACAAAAACGCATGCGCGTCATTGCATTGACGATCACACGTAGTCGATCCCAAGCCTGCAAATCATCAGACCATTGATTGGGTTTGCTACCCCAAAGGTGCGCCAAAAATTCACCGCACCGAGGGCTGCGCAGCACATCTTCAACCTCGCGCGCCAGCATCACCGCATGCGCTACCGACCATTGCGGCAGCAGGCCCGCATGCACCATGACGAAACGATCTTCAACGTACATCATGGGTAAGTAACGCACCCACTCGAGTAATTCATGCGCATCCGGCGCATCTAACACATGATGAAACGTATCGGAGGCATGACGCTTGCCGTGGCCGGCTGCGGCCATGAGCAATGACAAATCATGGTTGCCCTGCACAGCCACAGCAGCTCGCCCAAGTGAGCGAACAAAACGCAGCACTTCAGCAGACTGCGGGCCGCGATTCACCAAGTCACCCACGAGCCACAGTCGGTCTTGCGCGGGGTCAAAACGCGCAGCATCAAGCAACCGTAGCAGCGGGTCTAAACAGCCTTGCAAATCGCCTACGGCCAAGCGCATATCAAACCCCGTAGTAGCTGCGATACCACTGCACGAACTTAGCAACACCTTGTGCCAGCGGCGTTTTCGGCGCAAAACCAACGGCTTGTTCTAGGCGCGAGGTCTCAGCATAGGTGGCAGACACATCGCCCGGCTGCATAGGCAACATGTTCTTTTGCGCTGTTTTGCCAATTGATTGTTCAAGTGTGGCAATAAAATCCATCAGGTCGACTGGCTGGTGGTTGCCGATATTAAACACGCGGTACGGCGCCCAGCTTGTTGCTGCGTCCGGATGCATGCGATCAAACGACGGGTTAGCATTTGGTATCGCATCTAGCGTTGCCACCACACCGTGCACAATGTCATCAATGTAGGTGAAGTCGCGCTGCTGTTGCCCGTGTCCATAAACATCAATCGGCTCATTAGCAATGATGGCGCGGGTAAATTTAAACAACGCCATGTCGGGTCGACCCCACGGGCCATACACCGTAAAGAAGCGCAGACCGGTGGTGGGCAGCCCATACAAATGGCTATAGGTATGAGCTAACAACTCATTAGATTTTTTGGTGGCCGCGTACAAGCTAACTGGATGATCAACCGCGTCTGCCTCGGCAAAGGGCATATGCGCATTACCACCATAAACGCTTGAGCTGCTCGCAAACACCAAATGCTTAACGTTGTTGTGGCGACAGGCTTCGAGCACATTCACAAAGCCTACTAAATTGGCCTGTACATAGGCCAAAGGGTTTTGCAGCGAATAGCGCACGCCTGCTTGTGCGGCCAAATGCACCACGGCATCAAACTTTTCATCGGCTGCCAATTTGAGCATAGCGTTTGTATCGGCCACATCCATTTTGACAAAGTGAAAACCTGCGTGGTTTGCCCCTTGGTATTTTGCTAGTTGATCTAATCGCGCCTGCTTGAGTGCGGGATCATAGTAATCATTGAGATTATCGAGGCCCACCACTTCATCGCCACGTGCAAGCAATGCCTGGGCAGTGTGCATGCCGACAAACCCGGCTGCGCCGGTAACCAATATTTTCACTTGTGAGTTTCCTGTCGCACATTGCCGTCTCGCTGGCGAGACAAGCGATACATCTTTACATACTTTGCGTAGGCGGTATAACAACCAATGCCGATATGCACAAGGCCTGGCACGCCATCCAAAAAACCGCGTCGCACCACATAAAACTTAATAAAGCGTACTAACGGGCTGAGCGCCGCACGCAAGGCCGTGGTGAGCAGCCCCGGACGTCGCCCTGCCGCCACCGCCGTTTGTGCAGCCAACGTGGTGTAACGATCTTGCTTAGCAAGATACCGCGACATTGTTTCAGCTGAGTCATGCAGCAAATCGCCCGCAAGCGTTTGCACCGCAACATCTGTCAGTACCTTTTCATGGACCGCATCATCAGACCAGCGCGCATGTCTGCGATGAAACAGGCGTAAGCTCCAATCAGGGTAGCCTTCACCGTGTCGCAAATAGCGCCCCATAAACCGATTGCAGCGTGCAAATCGATACGCCTGAGTTGTCGGCACACCACGCTCAAACACCTTCTGCATCGCGTGTTGCAGTTCTGCTGACACACGCTCATCCGAGTCTACACACAACACCCAATCATGTTTCGCCTGCATCACGCCAAACTGCTTTTGTGGGCCGAAACCTAGCCAAGATTGCTGTACCACTCTTGCACCGTACTGTTGGGCCAATTCAATCGTGCCATCGGTACTACCTGAATCCACCACCACAATCTCATCAACAAACGAGAGGGATGCCAAGGTTTCACCCAACATCTTCACGCAATTTAAGGTGATGATGACGGCCGAAATTGGCAAACGCACCGCTCCCTCAACAAAGGATGCGTGCATGGTGAGGACAGAAGTATCTGGCTGGGTGTTCATGAGCGATATAATGGCGCACAACTCAGCAGAGCACATCAGTAAGCAACCACATATTGATGTTCGCCATGCCCGAGCGCACCTAATTCAGGTGATATTTTACCCCGCTCAAGGCACAGGTCTGCCAATTGAGTGCAACAAACCGCTTATGACCACCATTTTGCTCGTCAAAACCTCTTCGCTCGGCGATGTCATTCACAACCTTCCCGTCGTGAATGACCTGCTCGCACACATGCCCGACGTGAAAATCGACTGGATGGTGGAAGAGAACTTTGCTGATCTCGTGCGCCTGCATCCAGGAGTAAGAAACGTTATTCCGGTTGCTGTGCGTCGTTGGCGCAAAGCGTTGTTTAGTCGCCAAACATGGCGCGAGATTGGCACACTACGGCAACAACTCGAACCCGAGCAGTACGATTTAATCATCGACTCGCAAGGTCTCATCAAAAGCGCCCTGTTAGCTTCTCAGGCGCACGGCCTACGCTGTGGCTTTTCGCGCGAGACCGCACGCGAACCTCTTGCCGCGCGCTGGTACGACCGCGAATACGACATCCCGCGCCGTTTGCACGCGGTCATGCGCAACCGCTGGTTGGCGGCAGCCGTGAGCGAACAATTGCCGCCGGACAATGAGCCGGATTACGGGCTGCACGTCACACCACTGCAAGTCGAGTGGCTATCCACAGCGCAACCCTATGTCGTGTTGCTCACTGCCACCAGCCGTGCAGACAAGCAATGGGCACGCGAGCATTGGCTCACCCTTGCCAATGCATTACACCAGCAAGGCTTGCGCGCAATTTTGCCGGCCGGCAGTGATGACGAACGTCGCTTTGCCAGCCAATTGGCGGCCGACATGCCCAATGCGCTTGCCGCACCACCGTTGTCGCTCCCGCAACTGGCTGGGTTAATGCAAGGCGCGACCGCTGTCGTTGGCGTCGACACCGGCCTCACCCATCTTGCGGCTGCACTTTGCAAACCCACCGTGGCTTTGTTTTCTGCCTCCGATCCTGAATTAACTGGCGTCGTAGCAGGCCGTAGCCAAGCCGCAGCATTAGCGTTTAATTTAGGCCAACGCGCACACCCGCCCACGCCCGCTGAAGTGATTGCAGCATTGAATGCAGCCGGAGTGCAGCCATGAACACCGCATCAACGCCACTAACCGTGGCCGCCACACCTTCTGCCAGCAAAGCCCTGTTGGCGCGGCTCAGCTACACCTTGATATGGTGGCTGGCGTTGCCCATCGTGTTGCTTCGATTAGTGTGGCGTGCACGTAAACAACCCAGCTATTTGCACCATGTGCGCGAGCGCTTAGGTTTTTGCCAATTGCCCGCTAGCGCGCCACTTATCTGGATTCACGCGGTCTCTGTCGGTGAAACCCGCGCCGCACAAAGTTTGGTGCAGGCACTGCTGCAGGCCTACCCCGACCACCAAATTTTGCTCACACACACCACGCCCACAGGCCGCGAAACCGGGCGACAGCTGATGGGTGGGCAAGTGATGCAATGTTATTTACCTTGGGACATACCACCCTTTGTAAATGCATTTTTGGCGCACTGGAAACCACGGCTCGGCATTTTGATGGAAACAGAAATGTGGCCGAACCTAGTGCATGCCTGTCAGCGCGAACGCATTCCACTCATGCTGGCCAATGCACGCCTGTCTGAAAAATCCGCACGGGGTTACCTAAAATTTTCAGCGCTCACACAGCCCGCATTTGCCAAACTCGCGGCGATTGCAGCGCAAACAGAAGCTGACGCAAATCGTCTTGCCAACTGCGGTGCAAAAAATATCACCACGCTTGGCAATCTCAAGTTCGATACAGCACCGCCAGCCACACGCGAAGCTTTGTCACACCCCTTACGCCAACTGATTGGGGCACGGCCCGTTGTATTGCTAGCAAGCACGCGCGACGGCGAGGAAGAAATGTTAGTTGAGGCCTGGTTAGCGCAAGCAGACCGACCTGCTAATGCACTGCTGGTCGTTGTACCGCGCCACCCACAGCGTTTTGCCAACGTTGAAAAAATGCTGATTGGCAAAAATCTGCGCGTACAAAAGCGCAGCACACTCAACCCAAACACACCCTGCGAAATGGAAACGCAATGTGTGCTCGGCGACAGCATGGGCGAAATGTTTCAGTACTACGCGCTCGCAGATGTCGCCATTATTGGCGGTAGCTGGCAGCCCTTGGGGGGGCAAAATTTGATTGAAGCCTGTGCTGTCGGCACGCCTTGCATCATTGGCCCGCACACCTTTAATTTTGCCGCGGTCTCGGAACAGGCTGTTACAACGGGCGCGGCTTTGCGTGCTACACAACCCTTTGCAGCCTGTCAGCAAGCCTGTGTGCTACTTAAAGACGAGGCTGAACGACTGCGCATTGCCCATCAAGCCATGCAATTTGCACAACAGCATCGCGGCGCAACTGAACGTACGTTGCACGTTATTCAGTCGTTGTTGCAACAACACTAACGCGACATTTTTTCGCGACAGACTCTTTACGTCCGCGCCTCGAGTTCTTCCCATCGCACATACGCGTTTGCCAATTGCGCTTCTATTTCGCCCAAACGTTGCGAAATTTGCTGCGCGCGTTTTGGGTCGGCGGTGTAGAGCGTGGGGTCAGACATTTGCGTGGTGAGCTGCGCCTGCTCACCTTCTAATTGGCTAATGCGTTCCGGCAACTGCTCAAGCTCACGCTGTTCTTTAAAGCTGAGCTTGGCCGGTTTTGCGCTCTTTGCAACTACCGCTTCAGTCGTTTTGCGCTCTGTTTTTTGCGCCGGTTCGTCTCGTACCGTACGCGCAATGGCCGTGGCTTCAGCCGTTGCAACCGTAGGCCGCTGGCGCAACCAGTCAGAATAACCGCCGGTGTATTCACGCCATTGCGCAGGTGCATCGCAGGCAATCGTTTGTGTTACCACCGCATCTAAAAATGCGCGGTCGTGGCTCACCAACAACAGCGTGCCGTCAAAATCAAGCAGCAACTCTTCGAGCAATTCGAGCGTTTCGATATCCAGGTCGTTGGTCGGTTCGTCTAACACCAGCACGTTTGCGGGGCGCGCAAAGAGCCGCGCCAGCAAAAGTCGATTACGCTCGCCGCCGGACAAAGACTTAACTTTGGCGCGGGCGCGTTGCGGCGGAAACAAAAAGTCGCCGAGATAACCCACCACGTGTGTGCGCTTGCCGCCAATTTCAACAAACTCAGACCCGGGGCTAATAATTTCAGCGAGCGTTGCCTCTGGGTCGAGCTGCGTGCGGAACTGATCAAAATACGCCACATTGAGTCGCGTGCCGCGTCGTACTTGCCCTGAATCCGGCGCCAATTCATCGAGAATGAGTTTGATGAGGGTGGTTTTACCCGCGCCGTTCGGGCCGATTAAACCGACCTTGTCACCACGCATAATGCGCGCATCTAAATTGCGAATAATGTCGCGGCCTTCGTACTGCTTGTTCACTTCAATCAGCTCGGCAACCAAGTCTCCCGACTGATCGCCGCGATCGAGTGAAAGTTTTACATTGCCAATGCGGTCGCGTCGCTCTGCACGCTGTTCGCGCAGTTCGTGCAAACGTTTAACGCGATATTGCGCGCGCGTGCGACGCGCCTCCACGCCTTTGCGAATCCACACCTCTTCTTGCGCCAGCATTTTGTCGGCACGTGCATTTTCTAATGCTTCGGCAGCGAGCAAGTCTTGCTTACGGAGTTGATATTGCGCGAAGTTGCCGGGAAAGCTGGCAAGGTGGCCACGATCAAGCTCCACCACACGCGTGGCCACGTTATCGAGAAAGCGCCGGTCGTGCGTAATGACGAGCACCGAGCCTTTAAAGCCGTTGAGCAATTGCTCTAGCCAAGCGATGCCATCAAGGTCTAAATGGTTGGTCGGCTCGTCCAACAGCAAGAGTTCAGGCTCGCCCACCAACGCACGCGCCAACGCTAGGCGCTTTTGCATACCGCCAGATAATTGGCCCGCCGGTGTATCGGCGTTCAAACGTAAGGTTTGCAGGGTTTGTTCGATACGCGACTCAAACTGCCAGGCGTCCGCATCTTCCAAGGCGTGCTGCAATTCGGCCAGCTTTGCCAATGCGGCATCAGACGTATCGTGTTCAAGATTTGCCAATGCATCGTGGTAGTCGATGAGCATTTGCGAGGCGGCCAAACCTTGCGCCACCACATCGAACACGCGCATGTGTGGATCGAACACCGGCTCTTGCGGCACTTGCGCCACCTTTAAGCCAGGCTGGCGCCACACCACGCCATCATCCAACGGGCTTTCGCCCGCCAGCACACGAAACAAACTCGATTTGCCGGTGCCATTTCGACCAATCAGCGCGATGCGCTCATTCGGCTCAATGACCAATTCTGCGTGGTCGAGCAAAGGCCAATCGCCATAGGCTTGGCAGGCGTTATTTAACGTTATCAGCGGCATTAGAAAAACACATTCATACGACAAACATTATTCAGGTTCGGCCATGGGCGGTTGTCGCGACGGCATTAAGGCACCGGCAACCGCCATCATCACCAACAGCACAGCGCACCAGTCTTGCCAGCGCAAAGCCTCGCCCAACGACCATGCGCCCGAAAACACGCCAACAACGGGAATAAACATCACCGATAAACTCGACACCATCGGGGGCAGCATGCGTGCCAGCAGCGTCCACACCACATGACAAAAACCGAAAACAAACACCGCGTTGTAGGCCACGGCCCACCACGCAGCCGCGGGCATATTTTGCCAATGCGTGGGTTGTAACGGTTGCTCAAACGCCAGCGACGCCAAGATCATGGCGGGCAAGGTGAGCGTGAGCATCCATGCCGTCAGCACTTCGGTTGCCATGCCGAGATTCATTTCACGCAAACGCAAAGTGCCGTAGGCCCAACCCGCTGCGGCAATCAGCATAAACACCATACCGAGCGGTCGGCCGCTCATGGCGCCCAACTCACTCGACAACAACAACATGATGGCGCCTGCGGCACACGCAATGCCCATCGCTTGCATAGGGCGCAAGCGCTGCCCGCGCAGCACGAAGCCAAACAAAGCCACCCACGCGGGCATGGTGTAACCCAAAATCGCTGCGCGACCAGAAGACAACAAAGCCACGCCGCTAATGGCAAACAGGTGCCATACCAGCATATTGGGAATCGATAGTCGAACCAGCCGACCCCATTCACCCGTCGGGACTTTTAACGACAAGCCGCGCCAAACAGCCCAAGCAAAGATCAACACAATGCCGCCCGCCATCGACAGCGAACGGAAGGCTAGCGGCGGCATATAGCTCACCGCATATTTCATGACGGGCCAGTTAACGCCCCAAAACAGGGTCAGTAATACCAGCAAGACAAGATGACGAGATCGCACACATTCCCTCATACCCAACCACACAAAAACGAACCCGGCTTGCGCCGGGTTTGTGCAATAGGCTCACACTACGCTGATCTCAATTTTTAAGGGCATCGCCTGCTTTAACAGCAGGGTCGCCTTCCCGAGGTTCGGTTCGGCGGCCATTGTACTGATACATCGGGCCATTCACACCATCCACTATGTCGATACGCTCAACACGCAAACGTTCATTTTGCTGCATTCCATGAATACGAATATGAAGCAAAATAAACAAAGTTTTGACCTGATGCGACCGCCCATCAGCTTCGACCGTCCCTTCAACCACAAAACGCAACGTGCCGTGATGTAACTTCACATCTTTAATCGGCAGCTTTTCTCCAAACATATTCACCGTGCCCTGCATCGTTCGATCTGCACGCTTAAGGTCGATCTTCTCCAGACGTTTTATGTCCCACGGATATAAAGCTTCGTAAGTCCATTCCCCGACAAACTCATCGAGCAGAATGCCTTCCATATCCACCTTTACTTGCTGGCGTGGTGCCACGTAAGTTTCAGGAAACATACCCTTATAGAGCCACCATAAGCCTGCCATCATGATGGCGATACCAATGGCCAATCGCACCACTAATTTGCGGCTGCTGGCAGACATAGTGCTCAGGCTATCGCCCGTGATGCCAATATGGCCTTTTACATACGCCGTAAGTAGCCATGCATCTTCATCAAAATGCCGATCACGTACCTGCAATATCTCGCGTCCCGCTAATCCTTTAAGTGCTTCCGGCAGAATGTCTGCGGAAAAACTTGCATCCCCCACCAATACCGGCACCACGCGCTTGTTTTGCGCCAGCGCTTGGCCCACGTTGTGTACATAGGTTTCATCTGCCTGCAGTAAACCTTCTGGGCCAACCAGCGCCAACACCACGGTCGCCGCAGCCAAGCGCTGTGCATCAGCGGCCTCCGGCGGATGCGTCGCAATAAAGACATTCTCTTGCCCGAGCTGTGCCGCCAGACGATCTACCAAACGTCCCGCGCGGCCTGCCGCATCTTCTGCGCGGCAGCAAATCAGCACATTCGTATTTTGCATTGCAGGTATCCCCTCGAAGCACTTCTATTGGCAATAGGCATAGTGTAGCCGACGACAGGACTTATAATCACGCATGCCTTCGATTCAACGACTCCCCGATCTGCTCATTTCCCAAATCGCCGCCGGCGAAGTGGTCGAGCGCCCCGCCTCAGTACTCAAGGAACTGCTTGAAAATAGCCTAGATGCGGGCAGCCAGTCGCTCGACTTGCAACTCGAACAAGGCGGCGTGCGGCGCTTACGTTTAGCCGATGACGGCTGTGGGATTAGCCAAGACGAACTACCGCTGGCCTTGGCCCGCCACGCCACCTCCAAAATTGCCTCGCTAGACGACCTCGAAAACGTCTCGACCATGGGGTTTAGAGGTGAAGCACTGGCTGCAATTGCCAGCGTGGCACGGCTCTCTATTACCAGCCGCGCACGCGGCAGTAGCCATGCTTGGAAAATTGACGCGCTTGATGGCACAACCGAGCCAGCTGCACTTTCCCAGGGCACCGTGGTCGACATGAGCGACCTCTACTTCGCCACACCTGCTCGCCGCAAATTTCTAAAAAGCGAAGCAACCGAATGGGGCCATTGCGACGACGTATTCCGTCGTATCGCGCTCGCTCATCCCGAAGTCGCTATGCAGGCCAGCCACAATGGCCGACTCGCACATCGCCTACCCTCGGGCGATCTGGCACGCCGCGTGAGCGAACTCATGGGCGAAGAGTTTATGGCCGCAGCAAGGCCGTTGGAGGTGACCGCCGGCGGCTTGCGCTTATGGGGCTACGCCGCGCTGCCCGCCTATTCACGCGCGGGGCGTGACGCCCAGTACTTCTACGTGAATCGCCGCTTTGTGCGCGACAAGCTCATTCAACACGCTGTGCGCGAAGCCTATTCCGATATTTTGCATGGCGCACGCCATCCTGCGTTTGTGCTGTTTCTTGAGTTGGACCCCGGCGCGGTTGACGTCAATGTGCACCCAGCCAAAACCGAAGTACGTTTTCGTGATGCCCGCGCCGTGCATCAATTCGTATTTCATGCCATTACGCGCACGCTTGCTCCATCGATTGAAGCGGGCAATCTTGCAGCAGCTGCTCATCCCTACACACCACAAACCGATGCAGCTGCGCCCAACTTCAACCTGCAACAACAGCAGCCGCTGCATTGGCAAAACCACGCAGAGGCTTCGCGTCTATCACCCAGCCTTGATTGGCAAAATAGTGGTTCAAACGCAGGGGGTGCTCACACCGTCGCCCAACCCCTTGCCGCCTACCAAAGGCTGGCACAGCTCGGCACCACCGCTTTTGATGCAGCAGCCAGCGCAACCGCAGCTGATGAAGCACCACTGGGCTTTGCACTGGCCCAACTACACGGTATTTATATCTTGTCGCAAAACCGGCACGGTTTAGTGTTGGTCGACATGCACGCGGCACACGAGCGCATTTTGTACGAACGGTTGAAAAACGTTTTAGCAGGTGAGCCGCAAACGCAGCAGTTGCTCGTGCCTGTGCTCATTAACGCCAGCAGCAAAGAACTCGCCACGCTGACTGAACAGCAAACAACGCTCGCGCAAATTGGTTTTGATGCCGCCGCCGCGGGGCCCCAGCAAATTGTGCTGCGCAGTGTGCCCGCGCTATTACAACGTGCCGATTCCGCCAATTTATTGCGTGCGCTCTTAGCCGAGCTGGCCGATTTCCCCGCCAGCAAAGTGATTGAAACGCGCCGCAACGAACTGTTGGCAACACTGGCTTGCCACGGCGCGGTACGCGCAAATCGAACCTTGTCGATTCCTGAAATGAACGCACTCCTGCGCGACATGGAAGCCACCGAACGCGCAGATCAATGCAACCACGGGCGACCGACTTGGGTGCAACTCAGCGTGGCGGATCTCGACAAATTATTTATGCGGGGCAAGTAGTCATGGCCCCAGGCAGCCCCACAGATAAGCGCCCACTGGCGGTCGCGATTGTTGGCCCCACCGCCAGCGGCAAAAGCGCCTTAGCCATGCAGCTGGCGCAGCACTTGGTAACGTCGCGTCCGTGCGAAATTATTAGCGTCGACTCTGCCCAAGTGTTTCGCCACATGGACGTTGGCACCGCCAAACCAAGCGCAGCCGAACAGGCCGCCATCCCGCATCATTTGCTTGATCTGATAGACCCGCCTGAGCGTTATTCAGCCGCACAGTTTTGCCAAGACGCCGTGCGTAGCAGCCAGGAGATTCTGGCGCGGGGGAACTTGCCACTTTTGGTTGGTGGCACCATGTTGTATCTCAAAGCGCTGCTCGAAGGTTTGTCAGATCTACCGGATGCAGACCCCGCCATACGCGCACAGATTGAAGCGGACGCCACACAACTGGGCTGGCCGGCGCTACATGCTCGATTGGCAACGCTCGACCCCGAAGCCGCTGCACGCTTGCACCCAACCGACTCGCAACGGATTGAACGCGCGCTCGAAATCATTCAACTCACGGGGAAACCGTTGTCGCAGGCGTATGCCCAACGCAGCACACCAGCACTGCCTTTCCGCCTGTTGCTCATTGGCTTGGCGCCCACCGCACGCCATACCCTGCACGACCGCATTGCGCTGCGCTTCAATGCCATGCTGAAACAAGGGTTGATTGATGAGGTGCGCGAGTTGCAGCAACAATTTGCGCTCACTGCCGACCTGCCTTCCATGCGCTGCGTGGGCTACCGCCAAACCTGGCTGTATTTGGCCGGCGATTACGGCAAAGGCGAAGCGGCCTACGAAGAGTTGCGTCAGCGCGGCATTTTTGCCACACGCCAATTGGCAAAGCGACAACTCACCTGGATGAATAACTCCATGCCCGGCATCTGTCTGCTTGATAGTCAGCGCGATGATTTGTTGTCACAGGTACTTAAACTCATTGCGGCTCAAGACTAAGCGTTTTGCAGCAGCTCGCACAGCGTGTCTAAAGCCATACGTACTTGCGTAAAAAACAAATGTCCACCCGCAAAGGTTTGAAATTGCGCGCCGCATTGCTTTGCCAATGCTTGCTGAAAACGGGGCTGCGCTAAGCCATCAAACTCGCCCGCCAAAACATGGATTGGCAAACAGCCCGCCAATTGTGGCAATCGTGCCCAGCAATCATGCTGCGCGCGGGCCGCAAGTTGTAGCCTGCGCCCCAGGGCTAACGGCTCACTGGCCTCCACCGCTGTTAAGCCGGCCAGCGTGTCCACCACCATGCTTTGCCAAATCAATGTGTTTTGCTCGCGCCAACTCTGCGTACGCCGCACGTCTGCGAGCAACACCATCTGCTCGGCTTGTTCCGGCAAAGGTCGGTTTAATAGCTCATGTAGCGGGTAGCTAAGCCCGCCTGCGCCGCCTGCTGTACTCGACAACAACATGAGGCGTGAAAACCGTTCGGGTGCCAACAACGCCAGCTCTTGCGCCACCATGCCGCCAAACGAATACCCCACCAATTGGCAACGCGCCCAACCGAGGGCATCCAACAGTTGCAGCACATCATATGCAAAGTCTTGCATGCACCACGGACCAGGCGGCACGGGACTTTGCCCCATGCCACGTAGATCAAGCCGTAACAACTCAAACTGGCTGGCCAAGCGACGCTCTAAAGGGTTGGCCGGCCGCCGCAGATCACTCCCCGTACCGGGCAAATACAGCACAGGCACGGCCAGACCATCGCCTTCAGGCAAGGAGTCTGGCCGCGTGATTTGATGGTGTAAAAGCGTACGGTCTAGCATGCGCTGTGAATTTGGTTAAAAAAAGGTATCTCACTCGAAACGCACTCGGAATAATCGAGTTGTCACGTAGACTAAACATAGAGCTACAATAGCCTTGGACGTCTGCAGCGAAGCTAGGCGTTTGTGACGGTGCGCTTTGAGTGTGTGTAATTGTGCACGTATCGTCCGTGAATGTGGCACATCGCCCCCTACGCAGGCCAAATTTGCGCCCGCATGAGGTCTAAATTCACATTCCACACGGTATGGGCTGACGTAAACTCTTGCCATCGTAATGCGTCCTGCCCTATGTGATTTTTGATGGGCGACGCATAGAAACTGATTCGCTTCGTCGTACAACAAAAACATACTTCGCATCCCCCGTGGAGGAAGACCATGCACGGACAGGAAATACTTAGAAAGACCGATAAAGGTCTGGAAGAAGTCGAGCATCGCAAGTTTGGCCTTGCCATGCGTTCGCGCCGCGTACTTATCATGGTGGATGGTAAGCGCACGCTGGCCGACATTGAGCGCAACTCACAAGACGCTGAGCTGCGCCCCACCATGGACAAGCTCATCGCCGAAGGGTTTATTGAAATCACCCCGGGCACAGAAGCACCCGCCAAGCCTGCCGCACCCGAACCCGCTCCTGTTGCTGCGAAGGCAGCACCTGCTGCTACGCCCAGCCCTTCAGCCCCCGCCGCCGCACCAGCCCCCAAAGCACCCGAGGCAGCAGCACCAACGGCCGGGCCCGCAAATGCGAAAGAACAAGAAGTCGTCAACGCTGTACGCGACTTCATGATTCTGCAAGTTCGCAGCTACATTATTGGTTGGCGCGGGCTTGAGATGATCGACAAACTCGAACACGCGCGTAGCCTGCCAGAATTGCGAAAACTAAGCCCCGACTGGCATAGCGCGATTAGCAAATCGAGTAGCGGCGGCAAAAGCACAGCCGACGAACTCCTTGCCAATATTCGAGAGTTTCTCGATGCCACCTAGTTTCTCGACACCACATAAAAAAACCGGCCACATGGCCGGTTTTTTTATGAGCGCCAGCCGGACCTCTGGTCAATTCACAACATCACCTTCTAGGCGTATGTTGCAATCTCAAGCGAGCAATTTGAGCGCACCATTCTAGACACTGCTCCACACACAGAGGTCACCATGAATACGCAAAATTGGTTACGCGCAGCACTGCTTAGTCTGACCTGTCTTGGCGCATCCGTCGCCCAAGCTGAAGATCTATTGTTGGGCGATATCAAAGCGCAGGGTGCAACACAGTTGTCTGGCACCGAACTTAAAAAACTCATGGACGGTGCGAGCATTACCCGCAAAACTGCTAATGGCAGCACACAAAACTGGACGCATGACCCAGATGGAAAAATGATGGTGGGGTCAGACCGCAAAGGAAACGTAAGTCTGAACTTTAAGACAACCAGTTTTCCTGGTACATGGAGCGCCAATGAAAACGGTACCTACTGCGTAAACATTGAATACCCCAGCAAAACCGAAAACTGGTGCCACTTCGTTTTCAAAGCCGGCGATCAGTATTATTTTGTGAAGTCACCCAACAATAATGCTGACCCAGTTAAACCGTTTTCAGTAGGTCACTAAACGTCCGTGTCAGCCGCTTGAAGCGGCTACGCGTGTTCTGACGGTACCGATGCGGTCGCGTGTTCTTGCACCTCTGCATCGGTGCGAACATTGCGTGATGCCAACAAGGTATAAACAGTCGGCACCACAAACAGGGTCAGCAAGGTGCCCAGCATTAAGCCACCCACAATCACCCAGCCGATTTGATGTCGAGACTCCGCCCCCGCACCACTGCTAAGCGCCAGCGGCAGTGAGCCCAGCACCATCGCCCCGGTGGTCATGAGGATGGGGCGCAAACGTTGAACGCAAGCGTGCTGCACAGCCTCCATCATGGCCATGCCCTGCTCACGCAATTGCGTTGAAAACTCAACAATCAAAATCCCGTGCTTGGTAATCAGACCAATTAAAGTCACGAGGCCGATCTGCGAATACACATTCAGCGTATTCCCTGTTAGCAGCAACGCTGCCAACGCACCCGTCATCGACAAAGGCACGGTAAGCATAATAATGAGCGGGTTGCGCCAACTTTCAAACTGTGCGGACAGCACGAGATAAATAAACGCCAGCGCCAAACCAAAGGTCACCGCCAAGCTTGATGAGCTTTGACGGAACTCACGCGACTGGCCGTTGTAATCAACGCTATAACCGCTTGGCAAAATCTCACGCGAGGTCTTGTCTAAAAAGCTCAGCGCGTCGCCCATGGCATAGCCGGGCGCCAAGTTGGCGGTTAAGGTAAGCGCGCGTCGTTGTCCAAAGTGGTTGAGCTCGCGCGGTGCGACGTGTTCATTAACGCTGACCAAGTTCGACAGCGGCACAATATCGCCTGCTGTCGTGCGCACGTACATATCGTCAATATCTTGCGGGCGCGTGCGCTCGTCTTGCGACAACTGCACGATCACATCGTATTGCTCACTATCCTTTTTGTAGCGCGTAACTTGCCGGCCACCCAACATGGTTTGCAGCGTATTGCCAATCGTATCGACATGCACGCCGAGCTGTGCTGCCTTGTCGCGATTCACCTCGATTCCCAATTCCGGCTTGGATAGCTTCAAGTCAGTATCCACACCTTGAAAGCCCGGATTCTTAGCCACAGCCGCTAACAGCTTTTGTGTAAATTGATCGAGCTCTTCATACGAACCCGACGTCAAAATCACAAAATTGACGGGCCGCTCACGCGGGCTTTGACCCAGTGAAGGCGGATTCACGGGGAAGGCCAGCACGCCGGGCACACCAAACATTTTCGGTTGCAACTCTTTGACAACGTCCATTTGCGAGCGTGATCGCTCATCCCAGTCTCGCATCCGCACAAAACTAATGCCCTGATTCACCACGGGGTTGCCCACCACCACAAAGTAGCGATCAACGTCTGCTGTCTTGGCATAAATCCCTTCGAGCTGTTGCGCGTAACGATCCATGTAACCGGTCGTCGCACCCTCTGGGCCCACAAAAATCCCGACGATGGTGCCGCGATCTTCCGTGGGCGAGAGTTCTTGCTTCAGCATTGAAAATAAAAGCACGGCAGACGCTGCGGCCAAGCCAAACACCGCCATTACTACAACGCGATGCGCGAGCGTCCATGCCAGCAGACGCGCATAGCCACGATTCAGGCCATCGAGTGCTTGCTCAATCCACGTGTACAAGCGGCCATGACTTTGTTCGTGTTTGAGTAGCAGCGAACACATCATGGGCGATAAGGTGAGCGCCACAAAGCCCGATACCAACACAGCGCCTGCGAGCGTCAGCGCAAATTCAATAAATAGTTTGCCGGTGCGGCCCGTCATAAAAGCAATCGGCGCATACACCGCGGCCAGCGTGAGCGTCATGGCGATCACCGCAAAGGCAATTTCACGCGAGCCATCCAGCGCAGCTTGCAAACGCGATTTACCCATCTCCATATGGCGGTACACGTTTTCCAGCACCACAATGGCATCGTCTACCACCAGGCCAATTGCCAATACCATCGCCAACAACGTAAGCGTGTTGATTGAGAAGTTGAAGATCAACATCAAGGCAAAAGCGCCCACCAACGATACTGGAATAGTGACCAGCGGAATGATCATGGCGCGCCAGTTGCGCAGGAACAAAAAGATAATGGCGGCCACCAGCGCGATCGCTTCGAGAATGGTTTCTTTCACAGCACCAATCGAGCGATCAATAAACACAGAAGAGTCGTATGCCACTTCGGCCTGCAAGCCGGGCGGCAAGTCATTAATCAGACGCGGTAACTGCGCGCGCACCGCGCTCGACAATTCTAAGGGGTTAGCAGTGGCTTGCTTAATCACGCCCAACGCCACAGCGGCTTTGCCTTTGTAGCGCACGATACTGCGTTCATCGGCCGCGGCTTCTTCTACGCGACCAATGTCGCTAATCCGCACCGGGTAGCCGTTATCAGCCGAGGGCTGCTTCACCACAATTTGTTCGAAGTGTTGCGGTTGTGTGAGGTCGGTTTTACTCACCACCGTAAATTCGCGCTTACTACTTTCAATACGCCCCGCCGGAATTTCGACGTTCTGCTGCGCCAGTGCCGCTTCCACATCTTGTGTGGTTAAGCCATAGGCCGCCAAGCGCCCACGATCTAGCCAAATTCGCATTGAATATTTACGTTCGCCAAACACGCGCACATCAGCCGCACCCGGCAAAGTTTGCAAACGCGGCTTAACCAAGCGATTGGCAATATCAGTAACTTCCAGCGCCGACAAACGATCCGACGAGAAAGCAATCCAGATAATCGGATTGGCGTCCGCCTCAACCTTAGAAATAATCGGGTCATCTACGTCTTGTGGCAGCTTGCCGCGCACGCGTGACACGCGGTCACGCACATCGGCGGCGGCGCTGTCCGGATTACGTTCGAGCTTGAAGCGAACGGTGATCTGCGAATTTTCTTGCCGAGAAATTGAGGATAGCACTTCAATACCCTCAATCCCCGCTAGTGAGTCTTCGAGCGGCTTGGTGACACGACTTTCCATGATTTCAGGCGAAGCGCCTTTATAGGTCGTCTCAACCGTCACCACCGGCTCATCAATTTTGGGATATTCACGCACAGACAAGCGTGTGTAGCTCACCAGCCCGATCAACACCACGAGCAGCGACAACACGGTGGCAAACACCGGGCGCCGAATACAGAGATCGGACAACGTCATGGTATGACTCGACTGAGGTACGTTATGAATGTATTCAATACATTCGGGTTGGTGTTGCGGTGGATTGGCAAAGGCAGCACGACAGCACGTGCCCGACCCAACTCACTGGAATTATGGTTTTGCGGGGGCTGAACTTGCGCCGGCGGGGGTTGCGGCTGGTGCAGCCGTAGGTGTAGCAGCAGGAGCAGCGGTGGCATCAGCCTGAGGCAAACGCACCGGCATCCCATCACGCAGCTTCATTTGCCCCGCCACCACCACTTGCTGGCCTTCATTCAACCCAGAACTGATTTCGACCTGAGCTTGCTTGCGCACGCCCGTCGTTACATTGACACGTTGCACCTTGGCCTGCGCGCCTTCGCCATTCACGACAAACACGGCGCTGCCTTTGCCATCGGGCACGATGGCTTCTTCCGGTACAACTAAAACACCCTGACGTTGCGCAAAAATAATACGCACACGCGAGAACATACCCGGGCGCAATGCATGGCTGTGATTATCAAGCCGCGCGCGAACCAAGACCGAGCGGTCTTTTTCATCGACCGCTGGATCAACTGCCACCACGGTTGCGCGGTAATGCTCGCCCGGATGTGCATCCACACCCAACTCAATTTCTTGTCCGACTGCCTGCCCCATGCGTGCCAGCGCACGTTCAGGCAAACGAAAATCGACTTTTAGTGTGCTGTCGTCTTCGATGTTAACCAGCTGCGTACCGTCTTTAACGTACTCGCCCACGCTCACATGGCGAATCCCCGCCGTGCCATCAAACGGGCTCACCAACTGCATTTTGCCAAGGCGCGATTGTGCTTGGGTAAGTGCCGCCTGCTGCACCTTGTGCGTTGCATTGGCTTGATCAAGCGCGCTTTGCGACACAAACTTGCGCTCAAACAAATCAGCCGTGCGAGCCGCATTGGCGCGCGCTAATGCCTCATTGGCTTGTGCTTGTTTTACGTCGGCTTGTTGAGTTTGCGCGTCGAGGGTAAACAACGTTTGGCCTTTGCGCACGGCCTGCCCATCTTTGAAATGAATGGCAGAAATACGGCCCGCCACTTCAGGGCTCAGTGTTACAGATTCATTTGCGTACAGCGTGCCAACCAGAGACAGATCGTCGTCCCACGACACAGCTTGAACGGTCGCCACATCCACGCTCATGGCCGGCATGCCGCCAGCAGGCGCGCCGCCGGGTGCCGTTGCAGCACTCGTGGCATGCGTGCGCCAATACCAGACAGACCCACCCGCCAGCAGCAGAACTAAAACGATCGCAACAGGACGGGCTTTCATGATGGTCATCTATCTTCGCTTACCGCACAACACGCCAAAACGACATCAGGGTTAAGCAACGGTTGTTTGTGCCTCGCCCGCTTCGCGGCTGGCGATTTTGCCAATACGGAACACGTTTTCACCGCTTGCTCTCAGTTTGTCTGTGGCAGCGTCGGCAAGTTCCTCTGCCACCACCACGACCATACCGATACCGCAGTTAAACACACGATACATTTCTTGCTCATCAACCTGACCCGCACCTTTCAACCAAGTAAACAGCGGCGGCATGGTCCAGCTTGTTTTATCAATCCGTGCGGTGAGTTCATCACGCAAAATACGCGGCACATTCTCGGTCAAACCACCGCCCGTAATATGCGCCATACCCTTTACCACGCCGGGCATTTCAGCCATTAAAGCCAACATCGATTTAACGTAAATGCGGGTCGGCGCCATCAACACATCACGCAACGTGCGGCCATGAAAATCGCCGTCAAGGTTCGGACGTGTCACATCAATAATCTTGCGAATCAGCGAATAGCCATTGGAATGCGCGCCGCTTGAGGCCAAACCCAACAGCACATCACCCGGACCAATTTTGGAGCCATCAATAATTTGGCTCTTTTCAACTGCGCCCACTGCAAAACCGGCCAGATCATATTCGCCGTCGGGGTACATACCCGGCATTTCAGCCGTTTCCCCGCCGATCAGGGCGCAACCCGCCAACTCGCAACCCATCGCCACACCTTGAATGACCGAAGCAGCGGTATCCACATGCAGCTTGCCGCAAGCGAAGTAATCGAGGAAGAACAGTGGCTCAGCGCCCTGCACCAGAATGTCATTCACACTCATGGCCACCAAGTCTTGGCCCACGGTGTCGTGTTTGTTCAACTCAAACGCCAGCTTGAGCTTGGTGCCCACACCATCGGTACCCGATACCAGCACCGGCTCTTTAAACTTCTTTGACACCTCAAACAGCGCACCAAAGCCGCCAATGCCGCCCAACACTTCGGGGCGCATGGTACGTTTGGCAAAGGGCTTAATGCGCTCAACGAGGGCATCGCCCGCATCGATATCAACACCGGCAGAACGGTAAGACAGTGGCGTGGCAGAGGTAGAAGGATTGGGAGGGGTGTTGGATGACTGGCTCATGATCGTCGAATTGGGTACAGGCATAGTGGGAACAGACATAGTAGTACGGGCTCGGCACGACAACATTTCGTGCGCGCTTCATACAAAGTCACAATCCACCCCATCTTGCCGAGCAAGTGCCGGAAAGCACGTGAAACTTGCTAAACTCCGGCCTGAATAAAGGCAAAACAAGGTGTGATGGACAATTCTGCGGGCAACTCAGTTGATTTTTGCCAGCCACCTAGCTCGGCTGCCAACCGTAAAATCAAATCGAGTTGCACTCTCAGGCGTGATTTTACTGGAAGCACACCCGAACTGCCTGAATTTCATGCGTACCCTTGCTGCAACCGCCTTGGCGAGACCATCCAAAACGGCGCACGCTTATATTTAAGGCCTCATACGTAAATACTTTATACGTAGGATCTCATACGCTAAAGGCCTCAAAATACTGCAGGGCATAGCAACCGCTTAAACGGCATCGCCCAAGATCATTCATTGGAACCCTAGATTGGAACCTTAGCTTTGGCCCAAAACGACACTGAGCAAAATATTGCGCATGACACTGCGCAAGCCACGCCTGCCCATTCCAGCGCAGCGTTTGTGGGCAACTTGCGTCGCCAAAATTGGCTATGGGCACTTGTGGGTGTAAGCGCCCTCTTGTTGTTGTGGTTGCTCAAGCCCATTTTGCTGCCGTTCATTTTGGGTGCCGTGCTGGCCTATATTTGCGATCCAATGGTCGAACGCTTAGCCCGCACCGGCATGAGCCGCGCCATCGCAACCGCACTCGTCGTGTTAGGCCTCATTCTCGCCATCACACTGCTGGTGCTCATCCTGATTCCGCTGCTGCAACAAGAAGCCACCACATTGGCAACGCGCGCGCCCATGGCGCTCGACTGGCTGCGCGACGCCGCCGTACCGTGGATCAACCAACAGCTTGGTTTAAACCTGCAGCTCGACATGGCCTCGCTCAAAGACCTTGTGCAGCAACAAGGCGCGCAAGCGCAATCACTCGCGCAACGCCTGCTCGGCTGGCTGCTCGGCACCCTCAGCGTGGGCGGCGCAGCGCTCATTGGCATTCTCACTACCGTATTACTCACGCCGATTGTGATGTTTTTTTTACTGCGCGATTGGCCCACCACCATTCGCCGCGTACAAAACATCATCCCACTTGAATGGCAGCCTCGCGCCCTGCGTATACTGCGCGATATCGACGCCGTGCTCGGCGAGTTTCTACACGGACAAATGCTCGTCATGCTGGCGCTGGCGCTGTACTACACCGTCGCGCTCTGGCTCTGCGGCCTGCGTTTTGCCCTGCCCGTTGGCCTGCTTACCGGCCTACTGATTTTCATTCCCTACGTCGGCTACACAACCGGCTTATTGCTGGCAGTGCTGGCGGCCTGTTTGCAGTTTGAAGGCTGGAATTTGATTCTGGCCGTATTAGCCGTGTATGGCGCAGGCCAATTATTAGAAAGCTTTGTGCTGACCCCATTTTTGGTGGGCGAACGCATCGGCTTACACCCGCTCGCCGTGATCTTTGCATTGATGGCCTTTGCACAACTGTTTGGCTTTGTGGGCGTACTGATTGCGCTGCCAGCCTCCGCCGCCTTGCTGGTAGCGCTGCGCGAGCTGCGACATAGTTATTTCAATAGCCCTTTCTACCGCGGCAGTCAGACTGCTCCGCCAGCGCAGGAGTAAGCGGATGCGGCAGCTCACGCTGGATGTGCAACTCGACCGACAAGCCAGCTTCAATAATTTTGCAGGCCAGAACAATCACGAATTGTTGGTCCGCCTAAAAGCATTGGCGAGCCCCGGCAGCTTTGAAGCGCTGTATCTATTCGGCCCAAGCGGCAGCGGCCGCACACACTTACTCGAAGCGACTTGTGCGCTGGCTCGCCAACATGGGCGCGAATGCCGCATGGCAGACTCCAGCCAAGTAGGGCGTGATCTGCCCTTACCCACGCAAGGTTTGCTCGCAGTCGATGACATTGACCAACTCAATGCCGACGCGCAAATTGCATTATTTCGTGCGTTTAACTCCATGCGACTAAGCGGCTGCGCGCTGCTGCTTGCCGGCAGCAAACCCCCCCGTGACTTAGCGCTGCGCGAAGATTTGCGCACCCGCGTAGGCAGTGCCCTCATTTATGAAGTGCGCCCACTCAGCGACTCAGAAAAAGCCGATGCACTGGCAGAACACGCACATAGTCGCGGCATGCGCGTGAGCGAAGACATCATCGGTTATTTAATGCGACATGGGCGGCGCGACTTGCCTTCCCTACTCGCGGTGCTCGACGCCTTAGATCGCATCTCTCTGGAGCAACAGCGCCCCATCACTTTGCCGCTGCTACGACAAATCATGCAACTGCCGCTGGAGGCAGATGACCTGTCGTAGCCGGGCCATGACCACATTTTTTACGCTTGAATTTGAATTCGTTATTTAGACAACACCATGAAACTCGTACTGTTTGATCTCGACAACACCCTGCTGGCAGGCGACTCTGATTTTGAATGGGCGCAATTTTTAATTGGCAAAGGCGTGCTCGACAAAGAAGCCTATTCCGCACGCAACCAGGCGTTTTACGAACAGTACAAAGCCGGCACACTCGACATCGACGAGTTTTTAGACTTTCAGCTCAAGCCACTTTCGCGCCACAGCCGTACCGAACTCGAAGCCTGGCATGCAGAATTTATGACGCAACAAATTTTGCCGCGTCTCACCACACAGGCTCGTACCTTGATTAAACAACACCAACAGCCGGACACGCTGGTCGCCATCGTCACCGCGACAAACAGCTTTGTAACGGGTGGCATCGCACGCGAACTCGGCATCGCACACCTTATTGCCACCATTCCCGCCCAAGAAAATGGCCAATTCACGGGCAAACCGCGTGGCACACCAAGCTTTCGTGAAGGCAAAATCACCCGTGTTGAAAGCTGGCTCGAATCGCTCGGCATGCACTGGAGCAGCTTTGCCGAAACTTGGTTTTTCAGCGATTCACTCAACGACCTGCCACTATTAAATCGCGTCAGCCATCCCATTGCGGTCGACCCCGACCCCACTCTGCTACAACACGCGCAACAGCAAGGCTGGACAATTATGCGGTTGCACACCACACACACCGCAGACTAAAGCCACGCGCATAGTAAAATTGCATTTAACCCAAGTGTTTTGCACTAACACTAGCACTCACGCTTGTTCCAATATTTGCATCCACTCACACAAACCGAACCGATTCGCATGATCACCAAACTGTTGCGCAAGGTCTTTCGTCGCCAGCCCGCCGGCCAAGCAAGTCCGCGTGGTCATGCGCGGGTGACGGACACACCGGCCATCATTCCGCGCAATCAGCACGGCATTCGCCGCGACATGATTTCAAGCGCAGCGCTGCGTGTGTGCGATGGCTTGCAACAACAAGGCTATAAAGCCTTCGTGGTGGGCGGTGCGGTGCGTGACCTCATTGCGGGCATCACCCCCAAAGACTTTGACGTCGCCACCAACGCCACGCCAGAACAAGTGGTGAGTGTGTTTCGTCGCGCTCGCATCATTGGTCGTCGCTTTCGCATCGTACATGTCATGTTTGGCCGCGACATGATTGAAGTGTCGACCTTCCGCGCCATGAACGACGCCGAAACTGACGAGCATGGCCGCATTCTGCGCGACAACGTTTGGGGCAGCCAGGCGGAAGATGCCGCGCGCCGCGACTTTACCGTCAATGCGTTGTATTACGACCCAAGCAGCGAAACCGTAGTCGACTACCACCACGGCGTGGCCGATCTCAAAAAGAAAACCATGAGCATGATTGGCAAACCCGAGCTACGCTATCGCGAAGACCCGGTGCGCATGCTGCGTGCCGTGCGCCTGTCATCAAAGCTCGGCCTCACCATCGACAAACAAACGCGCACGCCGATTAGCGAAATGGCAGATCTACTCAACAACGTGCCGGCCGCACGTTTGTTTGACGAGATGCTCAAATTGCTCACCTCCGGCCACGCACTTGAATGTTTGCATCGCCTGCGTGACCACGGCCTGCATCATGGCCTACTGCCCTTGCTCGACGTGATTTTGGAACAACCCTTAGGTGAGCGTTTTGTCACCCTCGCGCTGGAGCGAACTGACCAACGTGTGCGCGAGGGCAAAAGCATCTCGCCCGGATTTTTATTCGCCACCCTGCTGTGGCACGAAGCATTGGCAAATTGGGAAATTCGCAAAGCACGTGGCGAAACCCCCATGCCCGCGCTGTTTGAAGCCATGTCTGAAGTGCTCGACCAGCAAGCTGAAAAACTCGCCATTACCAAACGTATCGCCGGCGATATTAAAGACATCTGGGCCTTACAGCCGCGCCTCGACCAACGTGGCGGTCGTCGCGCCTTCCGCCTCCTTGAGCAACCGCGCTTCCGCGCCGGCTACGACTTCCTCGTACTACGCGGTGAATCAGGCGAAGTTGATCAAGAACTCGTGGACTGGTGGACCGACTTCCAAGAGGGTGACAACGACCAACGCGAAGCTCTAATTGCGGGCTTGGCCCCAGACCGTGACGGCGCACCCAAACGTCGCCGCCGTCGCCGCACCAATTCACGCCGACGTGAAGACGGCGCGGAACAAGCACAAGGTGGTGCAGCATCCGGCTCATCGTCAGATGACGTAGCGTAATTTGCGAGCTTGGCAATGACAGCACGCACGCATGATCAACAACTGGCACAAGAGCAAACTCAGGGCCAAACTCAGGGCCAAATGCAGCGCCCAGCACCGCACCACGCACGCGCCTTTATCGCCCTGGGTGCCAACTTAGGTAACGCCGTCGCCACCGTTCAATCCGCCATTGAAGCGCTGCGCCAATTGCCACACACGCAGGTCGAGGCTGTCAGCCCGCTGTATCGCACAGCCCCGGTCGGCCTCACGCATCAGCCCGACTTTATTAACGGCGTGGTTGAACTGCACACCGCATTGCCGCCGTATGCGCTGCTCGAAGCGCTGTTCACGATCGAAGCGCAGCATGGACGCGAGCGTCTGTATCACCACTCGCCGCGCACGCTCGATCTTGATCTGCTGATGTACGACGACCTGGTGCAGCACGACCCGGTACTCACGCTGCCGCACCCGCGCATGCACGAGCGCGCGTTTGTGCTCATGCCGCTGGCGGTGATCGCAGCTGACTTAATGATTCCCGACCACGGGCCGGTTGCCGGCCTTTTGCCCATGGTGGCAGATCAGCGCATACAACTCATAGAGAACCCGAGTTAATGGACTGGCTTCGACTCCCCATGCTGCCGCCGCTGGTGCAAACCATTTTGCTGTTGGTGTGCTCCACCACCGTGATGACCTACGCTTGGTACGCCCACCTGCGCACCTTGGCCGACCGCCCTTGGTGGTTTGCCGCCCTACTCTCTTGGTTGGTGGCGCTGGTTGAATACATGCTGCTGATTCCGGCCAACCGCATTGGCCACACCGAGCTCAGCATTGCCCAGCTTAAAATTCTCACCGAAGCCATTAGCCTCACCACCTTTATCCCCTTTGTGATGGTGTACTTTGGGCAGCCGCTAAAACTAGACTATCTATGGGCGGCCCTCTGTATTCTGGGCGCTGTTTACTTTATCTTCCGTAGTTAAGCCGTCCCGCAGATTGGCAAAATGCACTAAAAACACAGGCTCTAAAAATACAGTTTCAATTTCAGCAACACCCTAGCAGCGGACTCAAACATGCTCGAAAAAGCGCGCTACATTGTGGTTGAAGGCCCCATCGGCGTGGGCAAAACGTCATTGGCAAAGCGGCTGACCGATACGCTGCAGGCGCACACCCTGCTTGAGCGCCCGCAAGACAATCCGTTTCTGGCACGTTTTTACGCCAATCGCGAACGTCATGGCCTCGCTACCCAGCTCTCGTTTTTATTACAGCGTGCAGGCCAACTGCGCGACGCACAGCACAGCAAGCTGTTTGAGCAACGCGTGGTGAGCGATTTTTTAATCGACAAAGACCGTCTGTTTGCCGACATTAATTTGGCGGATGACGAACTCACGCTGTACCAACAACTGTACGACGCGCTGCATTTGCAAGCGCCCGCACCCGACTTGGTGATCTACCTCAAAGCGCGTGCCGACACGCTGATGGAACGCGTGCGCCGTCGCCAACAAGACAACGAGCGCCGCATTACCGAAACGTATTTGGAACAAGTGTCAGATGCCTACGCGCGCTTCTTCCACCAATACGAACGCTCGCCTTTGTTTATTGTGGATGCGGAAGAGCTGAACCCCGTCGACAACGACGACGATTACGCGTTACTGGTCGAGCGCCTGTACGCCATGCGCTCATTCCGCGAATTTTTTGGCTACGCGCAGTAACGCATTGCATAACAACGCATTGCACAACACCACACAGCTCCGCAACAACAGCGTCGCTGTGTAGCATTGGCAAACGCAGCCTCACCAACCCAACCTCACCAACCTGAGCGGCAAGGACACAGCATGACCTACCTGCGCGACCCGGCCACACCCCGCAAACCTGTCACCACCACAGAGCTTGCGCGCATGCGTGCCGAAGGCGAAAAAATTGCCATGCTCACGTGTTACGACGCCAGCTTTGCGGTGATGTGTGACCGCGCCGGCGTAGACGTGCTGCTAGTGGGCGATTCACTTGGCAACGTGATTCAAGGTGAGGGCAGCACCGTGCCGGTTAAGTTGGAGCACATGGTGTATCACACCGCGTGTGTGGCACGCGGCCTGCGCACTTTTCATGCGCGCCCCTTTGTAATTGCCGACATGCCGTTTGGCAGCTACCACGTGTCACGCGAGCAAGCCATGGCCTCCGCCAGCGAGCTTATGGCGGCGGGCGCACAAATGGTCAAACTCGAAGGCGGCGAATGGCTAGCCGATACGGTGCGCTTTTTGGTCGAACGCGGCATCCCCGTGTGTGCGCACATTGGCCTCACCCCGCAATCGGTACACCAACTCGGTGGCTATCGCGTACAAGGGCGCGACGCCGCAGGCGCAGCGCGTATGAAACACGAATCAGCCCTGCTCGAAGAGGCGGGTGCCAGCATGATCGTGCTTGAAATGGTGCCCGCCACCTTGGGCAGCGAACTCACCGCCAGCACGCGCAGCATGGCCACCATTGGCATTGGCGCAGGCGTTGGCACACACGGACAAGTGCTGGTGCTGTACGACATGCTCGGCGTGTTTCCCGGCAAAAAGCCGCGCTTTGTGCACGACTTCGCGCAAGAAGGCGGCACCATGGAAGAAGCCATTACGCGCTATGTAACAGCGGTGAAAGAGAGCACATTCCCCGGTGCCGAACACTCTTTCTAACAAGCTGATCACGATCTAGCTACAAGGCTATGAACATTCAACCCACGCTTGCTGGCTTACGCGCAGAACTCGACGCACATCGCCGTGCCGGGCGGCGCATTGGCTTTGTGCCCACCATGGGCAACTTGCACGCGGGGCACATTGCGCTCATGCGGCAAGCGCGCCAACACGCCGATGTGGTGGTGGCCAGCATTTTTGTAAACCGCTTACAGTTTGGCCCCAACGAAGACTTTGACCGCTACCCGCGCACCTTTGAAGCGGACTGCGCGCAGTTGGCCGAAGCCGGCGTAGATGTGTTGTTTGCGCCGGATGAAGCCGAGCTTTACCCGCAGCCGCAAACCTATCGCGTGCTGCCCGACCCCACGCACGGCGACATACTCGAAGGCCATTTTCGCCCCGGCTTTTTTAATGGCGTGGCCACCGTGGTGTGCAAACTTTTTAATGTGGTGCAGCCGCATGTGGCCGTGTTTGGCAAAAAGGATTACCAGCAGCTCATGGTCATTCGCAACATGGTGCAGCAGCTCGCTTTGCCAATCGACGTGCAAGCGGGCGAAACCCTGCGCGCCCATGACGGCTTGGCGCTTTCATCGCGCAATGGTTATTTAAGCGCGGCCGAGCGCGCCGAAGCGCCGCGCCTATATGCTACGCTGCAATGGTTGGCCGAACAAATTCGGCTCACGCCGCAACATGCGGCCGACCTTGAAGCGCAAGCTACGCAATTGTTAACGCAACACGGCTGGCAACCGCAGTACATTACCGTGCGCCGCCGTCGCGATTTGCATCCGCCGACTTCGTTCTCTGCTGCCACACACTCATCTACCGCTCATTCCGCTGCCAACAGCGCAGAACCCTTGGTTATTCTGGCCGCTGCGTTTTTAGGCAAAACCCGCCTCATCGACAACCTCGAAGTCTAAGGCTGCACTTCCACACACGCCGCAGCGTGGGCCAAGCTTCGTATCACCACTCAACCACTCAGCCACACAGCCACAGCACGCGCCCTCCCCGCACCAATTAAGCAGCACAGCTTGATCTTGCTCAACACACGGGCAGGCCGCAGCCGTTAGCCTGCTGCTTTCCGGCATTCCCCTCACACTTGCCATGCCTGCTGCTTGTTCCGCCCTTGCTGTTGAAACCTCCCCCAAGCCCACCTGGCCGCGCCTGCAACTCCGCAACAAATCGCTTTTGCCAATCGTGCAGGGCGGCATGGGCGTGGGTGTATCGGCCCATCGCTTGGCCGGCACCGTGGCCAGTTACGGCGCAGTGGGCACCATTGCCAGCGTCGACCTGCGTCGCCTGCACCCAGATTTAATGGAAGCCACGGGCCGCAGCCGCGACAAAGCCGCCATTCAACACGCCAACCTGCAAGCGCTCGACCGCGAAATTCGCGCCGCGCAAGCCATTGCCCAAGAGCGCGGTGCCATTGCTGTAAATGTAATGCGTGCGGTTGAACAATACGCAGACTACGTGCGGCAAGCTGGCGAATCCGGCGCAGATGCCATTGTGATGGGCGCAGGCCTGCCGCTCGACCTGCCCGATTTAGCCGCAGACTTTCCGCACCTCGCGCTCATTCCCATTTTGTCGGACGTACGTGGCGTCACCCTGCTGCTCAAAAAATGGATGCGCAAAAATCGCCTGCCCGACGCGATTGTGATTGAACACCCGCGCTATGCCGGTGGGCACTTGGGTGCCGCACGCGTAGAAGACTTGCTTGATGCGCGTTTTGATTTTGAAACCGTCATCCCCGGCTGCTTAGAAGCCTTTGCACAATTGGGATTGGCAAAAGACGCCATTCCGCTTATTCCTGCGGGTGGCATACACACCAGCGCACGCATACGGCAACTGTTCGACCTGGGTGCCAGCGCCGTGCAACTCGGCACCCCGTTTGCCGTCACGCAAGAAGGCGACGCCCACCCCGTGTTCAAACAAGTATTAGCGCAAGCACGCCCCGAAGATATTGTGGAATTTACCAGCACCGCCGGCCTGCCCGCGCGCGCCGTGCGCACACCGTGGTTAGACAACTACCTCAAGCGCGAACACAAACTGCAAGCGGCGGCCACCGAGCCACGCCGCTGCACCCTCGCGTGGGACTGCCTCATTCAATGTGGCCTGCGTGATGGCAATGGCAAACATGGGCAATTTTGTATCGACGCCCAACTCGCCGCCGCATTGCGTGGCGACGTTAACAAAGGCCTGTTCTTTCGCGGCAAAGAAGCCCTGCCCTTTGGCCACGAGATTCGCAGCGTTGGCGAACTCATCTCACACCTGCTGCCCGGCGCGGTTTAAAAACCACCGTACGTCCTCGCGTTGAATTCGCAAATGCGTTTGCGAAATTTGTCACGTCTATTCAATAGACATATGCAGATTCGGTGCGTATGCTTCAAATCAAACCCAGCATTAGACCAAATACTTTCGATCATTCAGCATTTATACCGTTCGTACTCCATTGAGCAGAAATCGCAGTGAAATTAAATCGATTTCAAAGGCTAGCCGTCGTCCTATAAGTGGTATAGGTACTATGTGCCGCCTATTTGGCCCGCAGTTCAGAAATGGAACGCGGAGAAAAGTATTTGGCACTCATCAGAATACAGAGCTGCTAAAGGAAATATCAACGCCTACTATTGCACAGTATGAAACGGGTTCTATAAATTTCCGCACTATTACCCATAGAGTGTTTATGAAAAAGAAAACAATCGCATTGCTCGCCATGGCAAATATTTTGATTCCTAACAACACACATGCTTTTGAAATAATGAGTGCAGCATGCTCTGAACCAGAAGGTGTTCGATATGATCAAGTCAGGGGGAAAACACAAAGGAATAACGACGGTTTCTCTGGATCAAACCCACAGTTTATTTTTTCGAGAAATACACCGACCAAACTCACCGTCATTTGGCCGGATTCAAAAACACTTGGATCTGGAGTAAAACAACAGGCACACGAGGCAACAATCGTCGATATCAACGAAACAATGATTAGTGCAGTAGTAGTATATGAGCGTCAGCGCATAAATTTGTACACGCTATTTCCTTCTCAGGGCATTGCCTTTATGTCTACCCACAAAACCATTCCACTGCAAGGCGGCATACCGAGTGGTGCATTATTCAAAATGGAATGTAAGTTTGAATTTAGCTGAATATTGCAACCAGCTCACGCACACTAACTCTTCATTCCAACCATTGTTGTCAACTCTCCCTTAGCGCTTCCACAATCTGCATGCGCGATGCGCGCAAGGCGGGCAAGAAGCCGCCGAGCAAGCCCATCACCACGGCGAACACCAAGCTTTTAATGACGATGCCGGCGGTGAGGTGAAAGCCAAAGGCAAGCTCAGAGAACGATTGCCAATTCATGGTGGAGATAGTGAAGGCTTGCAAGGTAGACGCCAGCGCCACGCCCACCACACCGCCCAACACCGACAGCAAAAGCGATTCCACCAAAAAGGCGAGCAGCACGCTGCTGCGCCGAAAGCCGAGTGCGCGCAGGGTGCCGATTTCGCCCACGCGCTGGGCCACGGCAGCGTACATGGTGATCATGGCGCCGATAATGGCGCCGATAGAAAAGATGATGGAGAGCGATAAGCCGAGCACGCTAATGAAGCTCGACATCATTTCGGATTGGTCGGAATAAAACTGCGGTTCGCGTTTAATTTCCACCGTGAGGCGCGGGTCGGCCTCCACCGCTTTTTGTAGTGCTGGCAAACTGTGCGGGTCGGTTAAACGCAAGATGAGCGACGACCAATCGTTACGTCTAAACGACTGTGCAAACTGTTCTGCATCGCCCCAAATTTCAGAATCAAAACCGCTACCGCCTGCATCGAACTGCCCCACCACGCGCCATTCGCGCCCGCCAAAGTTGAGCAGCGAACCTAACTCTGACCCTTGAAATTGTCGCGCAATTGAGCGCCCCACCACCACCTCATTACTGCCTGCGGCAAACATGCGCCCGCCGGTCATTCGCACTTGTGGGCGCAACACAATGCCTTGTGGTGGCACACCGCGCACGGTGATGTTGGAGACTTTGCCGCTATCGCGTTTTGGCAACGTAATGAGCACCAGCACCTCCGGCGATGCCAGCCGCAGCCCGCCCGCGCCGGTGGCGACTTGCGGTTGCGCAGCGAGCAAGCTGGCCTGATCTCGCGTGAGGCTGCTTTGCACTTCGGTTTCTGAACCTTTGCGAATGACCACCACGTTGTCAAACGAGCCGGTTTGCACCAGCGCTTGCCGCAAGCCTTGGTCGAGCATGAGCACGGCGGCAAACACAAACACCACCATGGCCATACCACCCGCCGTGAACAAGGTGGTTAAGCGGCGCGCCCACAGGTTACGCAAGGAGTAGGAGAAGGGAATGCGCGTCATCTGTTTTTGCTGTTCTGACTCATTGGCCTAAGCCACCGCACGCAAACCATTGACGATGTTGACCCGCGCCGCCGTGCGCGCAGGCCAAATGGCCGCCAAAAAACCCACCAGCAGCGCGGCAATAAACTGCATTTGCACCGTTTCAATCGACACCGTAAACACGGGCAAAAACTTGCCCAGAATATGCCCCACCCAAGCCGCAACAGGAAAGGTGAGCACCACACCCAATAGCCCGCCACACAAGGCAATTGCCAATGATTCGCCGTAAATTAAACCGTGCAAAAAGGCCGGCCCAAAGCCCAATGCGCGCAGCGTGGCGTATTCGGATGTGCGCTCACGTGCGGTCATCGCCATGGTGTTCGCCATCACCGCCATGATGATAAAAATAACGAGATAACTCACCAGCCGAATCGCCACCACAATGGCTTCGGTCATGGCGACAAAACCGAGCTGAAAAGCTTTTTCGGTTTCGCTCAAAGTTTCGGCCGAGGCGTTTTTAAATTGCGCGTCAATGTCACGTGCAATGCGCGCAATTTCGCTCGCGTCGCTCACTTCGGCGATGTACACGCCGATGCGGTTTTCTCGACCGGGAATACGAATTTTGATGGTTTCGTTTAGATAGTCCCAGTGAAAGAAGAATTGTGTCTCATCGGTGTTTTTGCGCGCACCATGGTAGATACCGCGAATAACAAAGTCCCAATTACCGGGGTAAATGGTGCCACGCAAAGTGATGTTGTCGCCCACACGCAGGCCGTAAAGTTCTGCCGTTTTGCGGCCCACAATGGCGCCGCGTCGATCACGCAAAAAACCTTCGCGCTCGGCGTCGCTCAACAAAAACTCGGGGTACAGCGCGAGATAGCCGCGCGCCTCAATGGCAAATTGCGGGAAAAAGTTTTTCGGCTCTTTATACACACCACCAAACCAGTTGGCCCAGCTCACCGCTTGCACGCCGTCAATGGCGCGAATGCGTGGGTAATAGGTAAGCGGCAGCGGAAACACCAAAGAGGTGGCGTTGCGCGTCACCAGTCGTTTATCAGACGCAGCATCGGCACCGGCATACCAAGCGTCGACCACCGTTGCCAATAAACCAAACGCCAGCACCGCCACCACCATGCCCAACACAGTAAGTGCGGTGCGTAGGCGATGGCGCAAGGCATTGCGAATAATGAGCGAGAGAAAAAACATGCGTGTGCGTTCGGTTTGGTTTGCTCGCTGCGGTTTGCGCTCTTTAATTTGCTCGCGGTTGCACTTCCTCACGCGAGGACAGCACGCCTTTTTCTAAATGCATAATGGCCTGCGCATGCTCTGCCGCACGTTGGTCGTGCGTCACCATGATGATGGTTTTGCCAAGCTGCTGATTAAGTGCCTGCATGAGTTGCAAAATCTCGCCTGCCGATTCGCGGTCGAGGTCGCCCGTAGGTTCGTCCGCCACGATGAGTGTGGGGTCGCTAATCAGCGCGCGGGCAATGGCCACACGCTGTTGTTGGCCGCCCGACAATTCATTTGGGTAATGGTCCATGCGGTCGGCTAAGCCCACAAGCGCAAGCGCGTTTTCTGCACGCGCACGGCGTTCGCTGCGCGACAAATTGGTGAGCATGAGCGGCAGCTCTACATTCTCTAGCGCGTTGAGCACGGGCATGAGGTTGTAGAACTGAAAAATAAAGCCAACGTTACGTGCGCGCCAGTCGGCTAAATCACCTTCGCTCAGTTGGCCAATGTCTTGGCCTTGTACGCGCAGTTCCCCGCTATCGGGCTGGTCGATGCCTGCAATCAAATTGAGCAGTGTCGACTTGCCCGAGCCAGAGGGGCCCATGAGCGCCAAGAACTCACCCGCTTGAATGTCGAGCGTGAGGCCACGCAATACTTCAACGCGCTGTGCGCCACGCTGGTATGACTTAACCACCTGATGCACACGCACCAGCGGCATGGCGTTCGCCGCCTGCGCCGCAGTGGTGTGCTCAATCGTGTTGCCTTGTGCCTCGCTCATTTCTGTATGGCTTTCACCGGTGCGCCATCGGCCAAGTCTGCCGCGGGTTTGAGCACCAATTTATCGCCAGCGTGCAGCTCAGGTTTGGCATTGGCAAAGGCTTGTAGGTCGCCAATTTTTTCGCCAAGCGTCAGCTCAATTTGTTTAACGGTGAGCGCATCACCGGTGCCTTGCACGGCAAACACCGCGGGCTTGCCATTGCGCTGTGTCACTGCATCTGCCGGCACCACGTCGAGTGCTTTACGTTGGTCGTCGGCCACGGCTTTTGCCAAGAAGGCGATCTTCGCGCTCATTTCTGGCAACACTTTCACGTCGGTATCTTGCGGCATTTCGACGAATCGAATTTTGGTGAGCACACTGGCTTTGCTGCGGTCTACCGTGGGTACAAGGCGGCTCACCTCGCCACGCAAACGTAACTGCGGGTAGGCGTCTAATTGGATTTCGCACGGCTGCCCCACTTGAATTTTGGCAAGGCTCGATTCAGACACATCGGCCTCAACCTCCAAGGTCGTCATGTCGGCCAATGTGACCACCGCACCCTTGGTATCAGCCGCTGCGGAGAAGGGTGTGATGTTGTCGCCCACATTGGCGTTTTTGGTGAGCACCACACCATCAAACGGCGAGCGAATGAGCGTTTGCTCAACCGCCTGTTGTGCAGCGGCCACTTGCGCTTGCGCCACCATCACCGCGGCTTTGGCTGAAGCCACCGCTGCGTCGGCACGACGAAAACGCGCTTCAGCCGTATCGACCTGCGCGGCCGACACAAACTTTTGCGCTAACAAATCTTTGGCTCGCTTATAAGCGAGCTCGGCATCGCGTCGATCGGCCTGCGCTTGCACCACATTGGCTTGCGTCACATTAACGTTGGCGCGTGCTTGGTCAAGCTGCGCGCGTACATCGGCGTTTTCAAGCCGCGCAATCACTTCGCCCTGCTTCACCGCGCTGCCTTCTTGCACGCCCAGCCATTCAAGCCGGCCCGTGGCTTTGGACGCGACCGAAGCTTTGCGTTGCGCCACCACATACCCCGTTGCGTTTAACGCGGTTACGCCTTGGTAGGGATAGGCCGTGGTCACCGCCGCTATTTCGACTTCAACCACACGACGCTGCGTGGCCACAAAAAATAACACCGCAACAAGGACCAGCGCTAACGCCAGCCACTTCCATTTGCTGCGACGTGACGTTGTGGGGGCGTTGCGGTCCAGCTTTAGCGCACCCAAATCGGGTAAGGGCATGACTCTCTCCGTTGGAAACCTACACACGACAAGATGACTTGCCGCAATAGACGGATGATAAACCAGTGCTTGGCGCTAAAGGCGCGCGCGGAGACTGAAGACACAAAGCAGGGGCGACTGGGAAGAACTAGAACTGATGATGCGGTAATCCCCCCATTTTTAACGCAAGTCAGAAGTAGAGATTAAGCGGCCATGGCCAACCGCTGTTTGGGGGTGAAGCCGCCCAGGGCCATGTTTGGG
>SBBQ01000073.1 GCA_005239635.1 Uliginosibacterium gangwonense | reverse complement strand
CGAACGCCGTCGCGCGACTCACATGAGTCTCGTGTGGATTGAAACTTGCAGCGGGGCCACTGGGTCAGCGTATGCAAACCGTCGCGCGACTCACATGAGTCGCGTGTGGATTGAAACTCCCCGTCGCCGTTGGGGTTCCCGTGGTGCTTTAGTCGCGCGACTCACATGAGTCGCGTGTGGATTGAAACTCGATGAATTAACCACTGGAATTGCCCAAGGTCTGTCGCGCGACTCACATGAGTCGCGTGTGGATTGAAACGGGCACTCAGGCTGTTGCTACTGCCGCGTCACTCGTCGCGCGACTCACACGAGTCGCGTGTGGATTGAAACTCATGTCGGACAAGTGCCGCTCCGTGGCGGCAAGGGTCGCGCGGCTCACATGAGTCGCGTGTGGATTGAAACGATTTCATATTGAGGCGATCTTGCCATATTAATACTGTAGCCATCATCCGGCTTGTTGTGATGAAGCAAGTTGGGCGGTACTTATTTAGCCTTTGGCTTCAACTCACTTCCCACCCAGCGTGAAAACTCTTCGCGTGTGCAGCAGTCTGTTCGATTCAAGCCCGCGCCATCGGCAATGCGGTAAATCACTAAATCATTTTCTGGGTTGTTAGAGCGACGCTCATCAATGATTTGTCGCACAGACCATTGTTGCCCAGGCTTGTCGTTGCAGTAGTAACGCCCCAGTTGAACTTCGGGTAAGGCTTTGCGTGCTTGCTCGTGTTGCGTATCAAGCACATCTTGCAACAGTGTGCGTAGTTCATCTGGGTCAATGTCGATCATCACTTTGAGCTTGCTCATGGCGCTATGCAACGCGGCATCGTCAACCGTAGCGCGGTTATTTTGTTTGGGCTGTGTGATGAAGGGCATGCGGTGCAACGGATAGCGTCGCCATGGAAAGAGATTGTTGTACAACACGGCGGCTAGCAACATGAGCAGGCTGTTAATGGCAACGGGAAAGATGACGTAGTTAAAGCTCAGCGCATGAATCGCAGGGCCGCCGATGACCGCCGCGAGTGCGGTGGCACCACCGGGTGGGTGCATGCTGCGGGTGAGGTGCATGGCGCCAATTGCTAATGCCACGGCAAGTGCAGCAGCAAAAATTGGGTTAGGTATAAGTTTGTAGCAGGCTACGCCAACAATGGCGGAGACGATGTGACTGACCAAAACGGCCCAAGGTTGTGCAAATACGCTGTGCGGAATGGCAAAGACGAGCACGGCAGATGCGCCCATAGATGGCACGATGGCAATGGCGGCTGCTGGTCCTAGCATCCATGTGGTGCAAGCCAGCACAATAAAAATGCCAATGAGGCCGCCAAAGGTGGCGGCCAGCTGCTCACTGGGGTGAGCGGCGTTGCTCGGCAGCCCCGTGAGTCGTGCAATTCGTTCTAACACTTTGTCCCTCCGTTGGGCGCAAAGCTGCAATCGCAGACGTGCTAATTTTAAAAGCTAATTTTGCTACCTAAGCTGTAAAGCCTATCACGGTTGGTTTTGCCAATCGTGCCGTCAATTTGCAGCCAGGGTGTGGGGTTGTAGCGTGCGCCAAATTGTAGTGTTGGCTTGATACGCTCTTGCCCAAAAAACTCTGCGTGTGCGACGAGTTTTGAAAACGTGTGTTCCACAGCTAAGCCCCATGTGGTGCTATTTAAACCATTGTTGGCGTGGCTGGTGCCGAGGTTGGCTGAAGGTTGGCCGGTTTTTGGTAGCTTGATGCAATGACATTAAGTGCTTTGCTACGTGTGCCGCTGTGCGATTCATTTATCGCGGTGGTGAGTGTGATGCGCCATGATTCATCTTCCGCTTTGAGTGCGTTCCATTTGACCAGTGCACTCTGTGTGTCGTCGCGTGATGTAACGTAATTGCGAGCGTGTGAGAGATTGAGCTCAATTGCATCAACTGGACTATAGGCAAACGTGATGTTGCGTGAATAGACCTTGCCGCTGCTGCGCGCAAACCACATGTCAACGTGTCCGGTGCCCGTATCGTCTACGCCACCGTCTTCCACACTCATGGGGCGTGCAGCCTGTACGTTGGGTGCGAGTACGAGCAGGGTGATGCAAAGCGTGAGGGTTCGTTGGGCCACCTTGCGCAAACCTGCACTGTAAGTCATGACACGGTTGAGCATGGGGCAGTTGGACATGGTGCGGTTGAATATGGCGCTTATGTGGCAGTGGTTGAATGTGCAAAACCCTGTTGCCGCCAAGCTTCGTATACGACAACCGCACAAGCATTGCTCAGGTTGAGGCTGCGGCTGTCGGGGGTCATGGGTAAGCGTATTTTACAATCGTCAGTGATTTGCGCATGTATATGCGCCGGCAAGCCCGAGGTTTCGTTGCCAAATAACAATGTATCGCCCGCTTGGTAGACAATGTGGTCGTGGCGCACGGTGCCACGTGTGGTGAGCGCGTAGATGCGCCCACTCCAAGGGGCGATGGGTGCTTGGTGTGCGTTACTACGTGCTTCGTGCGTGTTGCTGCGTGTTTGCTCAAGGTGTTGTAGGCACGCGGCCCAGTCTTCGTGCACGTGCACTTGCGCCATGTCGCGGTAGTCCATGCCCGCGCGGGTGAGTGCGCGTTCGCTCAATTGAAACCCCAGTGGCTTTACCAAATGCAGTGCGCAGCCGGTGTTGGCGGCAAGCCGCATGATGTTGCCCGTGTTAGGGGGGATTTCGGGTTGATGCAGAACAATGTGAAACATGGTGTGCCACGGTTTTGAGACAAGAGAAGTGGTGCTCAAGCATCCGTGCGCACAGCGCAGGTGCCAAACACCATTAGGAGCAAAGCGCTATTTTCCGATAGGACGAGGGGTGCGTGCAATGACACAGCAACTAATTTGTTTTGCCCCGCGCGCATCGACCACACGTGATAGTTCGCGCAATGAGCTGCTACTGGTCATAACATCGTCGACTAACAAAATGTGCTGGTGATGAAACTCGCGCGTGCTCATAAACGCACCGCGTATATTCCGAATGCGTTGACGCAGCGTTAAGCCGGCTTGTGGTGGCGTATAGCTGATGCGTTGCAGTGCGTCGTGTTGTACTGGAATGCCAAGCTGTTTGCCAATCGCCATGGCTAATAAACCCGCTTGGTTAAAGCCGCGTTCGGCTAAACGTTGCGGGTGCAGCGGCATGGGCAAAATCAAATCGGGTCGTTGTTTAGCGTGTGCAATATTCTCTGCCATGTGCGACGCGTACTTCTCGATCATCTGCGATGCGAGCCAATCGACTAACGATAATTCGGCTCGATACTTCAAGGCCGTCACCAGGGTATCAACCGGAGGTTGGTACAAAAATGCAGCGTAGGTGTTGGTAAAGCACGGTGGACGTTTCAGGCAATTTCCACAGACATCACCGGTGGCAGTAGGAAGGGCACACACAGGGCAGTGGGCATTCGGTAGGGCGGTGTGTTGTTCAATCTGCTTAGCACAGGCGGGGCAAATCGGTCGTGCATTCGCGGTTTGGCACAGCAAACAGGGTTGTGGAAATAGCGCCGCGCCGAGTTGCTCTAACCAACGGTTTGCCCGGCTTGTTGGGTGGCGATTGGCAAAACCATCTGCGCGTGGTGTGAGCAATTTTTCGCCCCAAGTTTGTTAGTGCTCGGTGTAACTAGTATCGCCCTCGGACTTGTCGGCATTCAGGCGTTTAAGTCGGTACGACAACTGAGGACGCGTAAGACCCAGCATGCGTGCTGCTTGAGAGAGATTGCCGCTCGCACGATTGACCGACGTTTCCATCAACATTTCTTCAAGCTGCTCCATCGTAAGGCCGCTGGCCAAAATGGTGTCGCACAAAGAAAAATGTAAGTCGGCTTGTGCATGATCGAGTTGCCCCTTCATGCCAATGCCCGATTCAAGCGGCTGCGTATCGAGCGATAAATGTAGATGGTCAATTTCGATATAACCATCTACCGGAGTCAAAATCACACCACGCTCGATCATGTTTTCTAGCTCGCGAATATTGCCCGGCCAGTTGTAGGCTTTGAGGCCGACCATGGCTTTGTCGGTAATGCCGGAAATGCGCTTTTCGTGCAAGGTGGCGTACTTGGTAATCATCGCTTCTACCAGTTGCGGAATGTCGGCGGTGCGATCACGCAGCGGCGGAATTTCCACCGGGTAAACATTGAGTCGGTAATACAAATCCAGTCGGAAGCGCCCTTCTTTGACGGCAGCACATAGGTCGACATTGGTGGCGGCGATGAGTCGCACATTCACTTTGCGTGTGCGCACATCGCCTAGGCGTTCAATCTCCCCTTCTTGTAACACGCGCAGTAGTTTGGCTTGCGCAGCGAGCGGGAGTTCGCCAATTTCATCGAGAAACAAAGTGCCACCATCGGCGCGCTCGAATTTGCCAATACGCGACGTGTGCGCGCCGGTGAATGCGCCTTTCTCTGCCCCAAACAATTCCGACTCAATCAGGTCGTGCGGTAGCGCGGCGCAGTTAACCGCAACAAAAGGTTTGTCGCGCCGTGCACTGGCGTCGTGCAACGCACGTGCAAAGCGCTCTTTACCAACGCCGGTTTCGCCCAGCAGCAATACGCTTACTTGGGTGGAGGCAGCTTTGCGAATTAACTCGTAGGCGTGGCGAAAACTTTTTGAGGTGCCAATGAGGTTGAAGCTGTCTTGTTGTTCAATAGAGGAACGCAGCACATCAACTTGCGACTTTAGCTCCAACATCTGATTCAGAATAGTGGGGCCTTCAAAGTAGGTGGCAAGCTCTTGCGCGTCTTCCCACTCATCAATCGGCTTGCCCACAATGCGGCAATGTTCGGTACCACAGGCGGTGCATTCCACTTCTTTAAACACCACGAAGCGGTTTAGGAATGAGCTGGTGTAGCCCGAGGCGTAACCAATCTGCATCCAGCACACGGGCTCGGCGTGTTGGCCGTATTCACTTAAGTGAGCTTCATCTTCCCAAGAGTGTTCCCAAATAAACTCGCCATAGAAGTGGCTCGACTCTAAGTCGACTTCGAGTTTTACCGGTTTGACCAGTACGCTGCCTTCGAGCATGTGAAGCTGCGGCCCCGACATAAAGGCATCCATAAAGCTTTGGTCGTTGCGAATTTTGCGGGCGAGTTCAGCGTCGCGCTGGCCGGAAGCAAAGCCCATGCGAGTGAGAATGCGGCGCGCACCATCGAGGCCGATGGAGTCGATAAGTTCTTTGCGCAGCGAACTGAGTGAGGCGACATGCATGAGTAGCATGCGATTTTCCGCCAACCAAATCAGTCCATCTTCCGTTGAGAATCTGACCAAGCGCCGCAGGTCATGATTCTCTGGATACTTAATCGTGCCCATCCCGATGTCTCCTCTTGCTTTCTGTTTTGGTTGCAGCGTGCGCACTCTTTGTTGCGTTTTGCGCTGCACAGAAAGTCTTGTCACACCCTGCTGAGTCTTCACCAATTGATCAACAACGTGGTGAGTCGTTGATTGGCAAAACATCTAACTGGGCATTTTTGTAATTGATCATTTCATCAACTGCGACTTTTAGTTTGATGAAATGATCAACTTCACTCAGTCCACTCTATACCTTTTGTATTGCTAAGTGTCTGAAACTTATTCGCTTCGTGACTAAGTTCCGGCTGGCACGAATCTCGCCATATTCCTACCCAACAAAAACTGCGCCAGCTAGGCATGTCGGCCCGCAAAGACCGTCAGCCGCATGGACGCAGAGAGACAGAATTTGTGTGCGATGCACAAATTCAGAGTGTCGGTGGCAATCGCCAAATGACAACAGGAGGAGGGAGTCATGGCAGTTACGGGCGTACTTCGTCCGGGACACGTAGTGTTGCGTGTGCTGGATATGGATGAGGCGGTCAATCATTACGTGAACATTCTGGGCCTGATCGAAACAGGCCGCGATGCTAAGGGGCGGGTGTACCTCAAGGGATGGGATGAACACGATCATCACAGCGTTGTGTTGGCCAAAGCAGGCAAGGCCGGCATGGAATACATGGGCTGGCGCGTGGATAGCCCGGCCACACTCAAAAAGATGGCGGCAGATGTGCAAGCATCCGGCTTAGCCACCGAGATGAGTTGGATTCCAGCGGGTGAACATTTGTGTACAGGTGAGCGTTTTCGCTTCACCACCCCAACCGGACATGTGATGGAGCTGTTTGCCGAGAAAGACAAAGTCGGCAACGGCATGCCCAACACCAACCCGGATCCCTGGCCGGATGGTCTGCAAGGCATGAGCCCCACGCGCTTTGATCATTGCCTGCTGTATGGCGATGACCTTGATGGCACGGTGAAGTTGTTTACCGAAGTGCTCGGCTTCTCGATCAGCGAGAAAGTGGTGGCAGGTGACGGCCAATTCATGATCGGCGCGTTCCTCACTTGTTCTAACAAACCCCACGATGTGGCGTTTATTCGCAATGCAGACCGCGGTCGTTTGCACCATTGCTCATTCATTTTGGATAACTGGTACGACGTGCTGCGCGCGGGCGACATTATCTCCAAGCGCAATGTCTCCATCGACATTGGCCCGACACGTCATGGTATTACGCGTGGCGAAACTATCTACTTCTTTGATCCGTCTGGCAATCGCAACGAAGTGTATGCCGGTGGCTACATCCACTACCCCGACAAACCCACCATCGTATGGACAGAGGATCAGATTGGCAAAGCGATTTTCTACCACGATCGCAAGCTTAACGAAGCCTTCTTGAATGTTTACACCTAATCAACATGGCAGAGCAGTTTGATCCGTCGCGCAAGTTTGTGCGCGTCACTTCGCGTCGCGCCGATGGCTTTGTCGAATTCGACTTTGCCGTCGGTGAGCCGGAGGTGTTTGCCGAAATGATGTTGCCCGAACATGCCTTCATTGAATTTTGCGAAGCCCAGCGGGCACAAGTGCTGGACCCGCAAGAAGAAACCGAGGCGTGGATGTGGCGGCTGCGTGAAGCCTCTCGTCAAGGCTATCGCGCCGACAACAACACGTCCGACTCCAGCGAATAGAAGTGAAGAAACACGCCATGTTGCCTTCTGCGACGTGGCAAGCGGCACAACGCATTGCGCGTGGCCGTGGGTATTGTGAATATTTGTGAGGAGTGAATCATGCAGATTGATCTGCGTACAGTAACCATCAAACCATTGCGCCAAACCTTTGATCATTTGGCAAAGCGCTTTGGTGACAAACCGGCTACCCGGTACCAAGAGGGCACCTACGATCTGCAGGCTACCCACAATTTTCACTATCGCCCAACGTGGGACCCTGATCATGAATTGTTCGACAAGTCGCGCACGCAACTTCAAATGCGCGACTGGTACGACTTAAAAGATCCGCGTCAGTTTTACTACGGCACCTACACCTTGGCACGTGCGCGCCAACAAGAGGCGGCTGAAGCGAATTTTGATTACGTTGAAACGCGCAATCTGCTCGCACAGTTGCCAGACGATGTGCGTCAAAGTGTATTGGATGTGATGTTGCCGCTGCGCCATGTGGCGTGGGGCGGCAACATGAACAATGCGTATGTGTGTGCCTACGGTTACGGCACGGCGATTACCCAGCCCTGCATTTATCAAGCGATGGATCAGTTGGGGATTGCACAGTACATCACGCGTATGGGCTTGCTGTTAGCCGAGCCGGAAGCGCTCGAAGCCGCACGTCACGCATGGGTGCATGCGCCGATGTGGCAAGAGCTGCGCCGTTATCTTGAAAACAGTTTTGTGATGAAAGATTGGTTCGAGCTTTACATCGCGCAGAACCTGGTGATCGACGGCCTGCTGTATCCCTTGATCTACCAAGCCTATGACGACCACATCAGCCAACGTGGCGGCATTGTGATCAACATGCTGTGCCGCTTTATGACGGACTGGTTTGCCGAAACCTCGAAGTGGGTTGATGCGCAAATCAAGGTGGCCGCGGCTGAGTCTCCCGAGAACAAAGAACTTATTACGCAGTGGATTCGCACACACCGCGATCAGGTGTTGTCTGCATTGCGCCCGCTGGCATCACATGCGCTCAACAGCAAGGCCGACGATGCGCTGCAAGATCTGAATGATCAGTTTTCTGCGCGGGTCGCCAAGCTCGGCATCACGTTGTAAGGAGAAACCATGTCAATCGTATTTCTGGCGCTGCAAGCCAACGACGAAACCCGCCCGATTATTGAATCGATCATGGCAGACAACCCGCATGCGCAGCTGAACGAATCGCCCGCCATGGTGAAAATTGACGCTGAAGGCTCGCTCACTGTGAAGCGCGAGTCGGTTGAAGAGCGCATTGGTCGCCCTTTCAATTTGCAAGAGCTGCAAATTAATTTGATTTCGTTGTCTGGCAATCTGGACGAAACCGACGACGAATTTACCCTCAAGTGGAACGCTTGATTGGCAAAGGAGCCCCTAAATGGACATGCCAGCACAAAAGAAGAAGTTAGGCCTGCGTGAGCGCTATGCCTATATGACGCGTCACCTCGGTTGGGAGACGACGTATCAACCTATGGACAAGGTGTTTCCGTATGCCGAGTACGAAGGCATCAAGATTCATGATTGGGACAAATGGGAAGATCCGTTCCGTCTCACCATGGATGCCTACTGGAAATATCAGGCAGAAAAAGAGCGCAAGTTGTACGCGATTATTGATGCGTACAACCAGAACAATGGGCATCTCAATGTTACGGATGCTAAGTACATCAATTCCATCAAGCTGTTCCTCAACGGCATTAGCCCGTTGGAGTACATGGCGCACCGTGGCTTTGCTCACATTGGGCGCCAGTTTCCGGGTGAGGCTGCGCGCGTTGCCTGCTTGATGCAGTCGCTCGACGAAATTCGTCACGCGCAAACGCAGATCCATTCGCTGTCCAACTTCAACAAGCACTACAACGGCTTCCACGACTTTACCAAGATGATTCAACGCGTCTGGTACATGTCTGTGCCCCGTTCATTTTTTGATGATGCGGTGAGTGCTGGACCGTTCGAGTTTATCGTGTCTATTGGCTTCTCGTTTGAATACGTGCTGACCAATTTGCTGTTCGTGCCGTTCGTGTCGGGCGCTGCATACAACGGCGACATGGGCACCATGACATTTGGCTTCTCTGCACAGTCTGACGAGGCGCGTCACATGACGTTGGGGCTGGAGGCCATCAAGTTCATGCTTGAACAAGATCCGGCCAACGTGCCCATTGTGCAACGTTGGATCGACAAGTGGACGTGGCGCGGTTATCGCCTGCTCACGCTGGTGGGCATGATGATGGACTACATGCTGCCCAAGCGTGTGATGAGTTGGAAAGAAGCGTGGGAAATCTACTTCGAAGAAAACGGTGGCGCGCTGTTCAAAGATTTGGCGCGCTACGGCATTCGCCCACCCAAATATCTTGAGCAGATTGAGTTCGACAAGGACCACATCTCGCATCAAGCATGGGCAACGTTCTATCAATACAGCGCGCTGTCGAACTTCCACACTTGGATGCCGACCGATGATGAGATGGATTGGCTGTCATCGAAGTACCCCAATAGCTTCGATAAGTACTACCGTCCGCGCTTTGAGTTTTGGCGCAAAGAAGCTGAGCAAGGCAATCGTTTCTTCAACAAAACGATCCCCATGCTTTGCCAAACCTGCCAGATCCCCATGGTGTTTACCGAGCCGGGCGACCCAACCAAGACTTGTTATCGCGAGTCCGATTACAAAGGCAGCAAGTACCACTTCTGCTCTGATGGTTGTAAAGACATCTTCGATCACGAACCGGAGAAATACATCCAAGCGTGGCTGCCCGCGCACCAAATTTATCAAGGCAACTGCTTTGGTGAAGGTGCAGACCCCACCAGCAAAGACTTCAACCCAATGGCCTCCGTGCTCGATTACTGGGGCGTGCAAAACGGCCACGACAATGGCGACTTTGAAGGGTCGGACGACCAGAAAAACTTCAACGCTTGGCGCGGTATGGCAACCAATAATTCATGAGGGTGAATCATGTCTGTGATCGCAATTAAGCCCTATGTGGGCGAAGAGAAAGACCGCCTCGAAAACTTTCATGGCGCGCAGATTCTATTTGTTGGTTGGGAAGATCATTTGATCTTCTGTGCGCCGTTCTGCTTTGCGCTTCCACCCGACACCAAGTTTGGCGATGTGGTGGGCGGCGTGCTGCCCGGCGCATTTTCTTACCACCCGGACTGGGCCAAGATCGATTGGGCAAAGGCAGAGTGGTTTAAGTCGGGGCAACCGTGGAAGCCAGTTTTTGAGCGCACCTTGGCTGAAAACGGCTTGCACCATAAAGACGTGCTGCGCTTTAGAACGCCCGGCCTGACCGGCATTGCTGGCACATGTAGCTAGTTTGTGCGCAATGTATGCAATGCGTGCAATTTGAAAGTTAGAAACAAAGCATGAGTTATCAATTAACGATTGAGCCGATTGGCGCGCAAATTGAAGTTGAAGACGGCCAGACTATGCTGGATGCCTGCTTGCGCGCAGGCATCTGGTTGCCGCACGCGTGTTGTCATGGCTTATGTGCAACGTGCAAGGTCAACATTGTCGAAGGCGAGGTTGACCATGGTGAGGCGTCAAACTTTGCGCTGATGGATTTTGAGCGTGAGGAAGGCCGCACATTGGCCTGCTGCGCGCGCCTCGAAAGTGATGTGGTGATCGAGGCGGATATTGAAGAAGAGCCGGATGCGCGCTCGATCCCCGTGCGTGATTTCACTGGCACGGTCGTGCGCATGGAAGATCTCACGCCAACGATTAAAGGCGTGTTCATTCAACTCGACACGCCGATCGATTTTCAAGCGGGACAGTACATCAATTTCTCGATTGGGCTTGAAGACGGCATGACGCGGGCTTTTTCATTGGCCAATCCACCTTCTAGTGCAAGTGAGATTGAACTCAATGTGCGTTTGGTGCCGGGAGGAAAAGGCACAGGCTGGGTGCACGAAACGCTAAAGGTGGGTGACCGGGTGAGTTTATCAGGCCCGTATGGCCGTTTCTTTGTGCGCAAATCAGCCAACGTTCCGACGATTTATTTGGCGGGTGGGTCGGGCTTGTCGAGTGCGCGCTCCATGATTCTCGATTTGCTCGAAGAAGGTAGCATTTTGCCAATCACATTGGTGTGTGGCGCACGCACGCGTGATGAGCTGTATTACCACGATGAATTAGTGTCATTGGCAAATCAACACGCCAACTTCACTTACTTCCCCGCCTTGTCGAGCGAGACGGGCGATAGCCCGTGGACTGGCTTTCGTGGCTTTGTGCATGAGGCTGCGCAGCAACATTTCAACGGTGACTTTCGCGGGCAAAAAGCCTATCTGTGCGGCCCGCCTCTGATGATCGATGCTTGTATCAACGTGTTGATGCAAGGTCGTTTGTTTGAGCGTGACATCTACACCGAGAAATTCTTTGATGCGGCCAATGCGCAGCAAGCGCGTAGCCCCTTGTTTAAGCGTGTGTGAGACGGAGCTTGTACATGGAGCTGTCAAAACAAGAGTGGGTGGTGGTGGTTGGAGCAACGGGTGCATTTGGCCAGGTAATGGTTAAACGCTTGCTCGATGCGGGCATGCGTGTGTTGGCGGTGGCACGCAGCGAAAGCAGCTTGGCAGAACTCAAGGCGCTGTATCCGTCGATTCATGTTTGCATTGCAGATATGGGGCGTGATGAAGCGATTGAGACAATTCGCAGCCAGTTGAGCGGTGTGGTGCGCATGGTTGTGCACGGGCCGGGCGTGCCGGTGGCGGGTGGGGTGATGCAAGTCACCAGCGAGGCCATTACCAACGCCATCAATATCAAAGTGGGCGGCATGTTGCGACTGGTTCGCGCGGTTGATGAATTTTTACAACCACAGTCTCGCTTAGTTGCCATTGGTGGTCATTACGGGTTTGAGCCAACAGCTTATGCCGCAACCGCGGGCGTGGCGAATGCAGCATTGGCAAATTTTGTACGCCAACTTAGCTGGGGTTACGGCGCGCGCGGCATTACTGCGCATCTGCTTGCGCCGGGTCCGGCAGATACCGACCGTTTACGCAAGGTGGCGGCGCAACGTGCAAGCGATGCTGGTGGCTCGCTTGATGACGTGCTGGATGAATTGCGTAACGAATCCGCCATTCAAGCGTTGACAACGCCTGAGCAGGTGGCGTGGGCGGTGTGCTTGTTGTTGGCGCCAGAAGCAGATGCGCTCGCCGGATCTTCGCTGATGTTGGACTCGGGCCGACGTCGCGGTTTACCTTGATTAGATCGTTGGGAGAATACCCATGCCTGTTGCTCATATAAATGTGCTCAAAGGACATGAGCGCGCAAAGTTGAAACAGCTGATTGCAGATGTTTCAGAAAGTATGGCCGTGGTGCTGCAAGCCCCCAAAGATCGTTTCATGGTGTGGGTGACTGAAGTTGACCCAGAGCTGTGGGGCATTGCCGGGGTGCCGGCATGTGAGGTGCTCAATGCAACGAACCACACTACGCTTGAGTTGCCCTTTGTTGAAATGGTGTTGCTACGAGGGCGGCCCATTGAGCAGCACCACCAAATGATTGCGCGCGTTACAGATGACATTGTGCGCAATTTAGGTTCGGACCGATCACGCGTGCGAATTCATATCGCCGATGCAGCGCCCGAATCATGGGGCATTGGTGGTACGCCCGCCAGTGTTTTACGCGCAGCAGAAATTAAGGCACGGCAAGCGCAAAAGTGAGTGTGCCATGTCTGCACTGATCTCCTTATCGACCGTAGCTATGCACGATGTCCATAAAGGCGGCCAGCAGCGGAGATTGGTCATCGCGGCGGTACAAACAACACAGGTCGATGTTCAAACGCTTAGCGTCTGTCAGGGGTCGGTAGATCACACCAGGCAGTTTCAAGTTGCGTGCCGATTCGGGCACCACGCACAAGCCAAAGCCGCACGACACCAAGGCAATGCTGGTGGAAACGTCATCCACTTCGTGCGCCACCCACGGTTCAAACCCGCTGTCGCGGCAGGTGGACATCAAGATGTCGGCAAAGCCACCACGCGAGGAGCGTGGGTAAAGAATCAAGGGCTGCCCTCGCAGGTCTTTAAAGCGAATTTCGTTGCGGCGCGAGAAGGGGTGCGAGCGATGCAGCGCCAGCATGGCGTTCTCGGTGTACACCGTGTCGAGCACGATGTCTGCCTCTTCGGTGACGAAGCGATTGAATCCAACCGTTATGCGGCGTTCGCGCAGCGCAGTAATTTGCTCCCACTTCGTCATGTTGTGCAGCACCACCTTCACATTGGGGTGGGCGTTGCGAAACGACAAAATAATTTTGGGAATGGTATCGAAGGTGGCCGAGCCAAAAATGCCAATGTCGAGACGCCCCAGCTGCCCCTTGCCCGCCAAGATGGCGCGTTCTGCCGCACGTTCCGACAGCATCAAAATGTTGTTGGCTTCTTCAAACAAAATGCGGCCCGCTTGCGTCAGCTCGACCCCGCGCGAGGTGCGCATAAACAGCTCTGCGCCCAGCTCGCTTTCCATGGCCTGAATTTGTCGCGTAAGCGGTGGTTGCGAAATGTGCAGGCGCTCCGATGCTTTGCGAAAACTTTGTTCTTCAGCAACCGCTACGAAGTAACGGAGCTGACGCAGTTCGAATCCACGAATACTCATCGGACACCTCTTGAAATTGCATTTGGTTGTGCACTTGCAGCACGTTTCGGTTTTCGAAAATGACCATCTGGTGGTGCTTTGAAGCCTTCTTTGTGTCAGCTGAAGCAGATTTCAGGATATACCGAAAAGGTATCGCCGATCAAATAAAAAGGTATTGGACGGTATAGCTAGCAAAAAATAATATGCCTTCGTATGACAAGACAAAAGTAATAAAAAAGTGTCTTGCGTGCGCTGGCAGACGAGTCAACAACACGATGCAAAAAAACCGTGTTTAGACAAAGGAGACGTCGTGTCAGAACAAAAAATATTTGAGGTCACGATCAATGAAACGGGCGTGACCTACCGCTGCAGATCAGACGAATCATTGCTGCATGGCATGGAGCGTCTTGGTAAGCGCGGAATTCCTTCCGGATGTCGGGGGGGTGGATGCGGTGTCTGCAAGGTCGAGGTGGTGTGTGGTGACTATGTCGCGCGCACGATGAGTTGTGATCACGTGAGTGACGACGATCGCTGCCACCACCGCTTGTTGGCCTGCAAGGTGTATCCGACCAGTGATGTCACGGTCGAAGTGATCGGCAAGATGCGCAAGAACGTCTGCCGGTAAGGGTTGGCCAAAGTGGTACGGGGCCAATCATAGATTGGCAAAACAGAATAAATGGAGACAAAAAATGGCGATGAGCGGCGTAATGCGACCTGGGCATGCCTGTGTGCGCATGTTGGACCTAGACGAGGCGGTGCATTTTTATCGCGATGTACTGGGCTTGCAAGAAACCGGTCGTGACAAACAGGGTCGCGTGTATTTCAAAGGATGGGATGAGCGAGATCACAACAGTTTTGTGATTCGTCAGGCCGACAAAGCTGGTTTGGATTTCTTTGGATTCCGCGTACTCGACGTTGCCACGCTAAACAAGCTGGATTCTGATTTGCGCGCTTTTGGTGTGGCAACAGAACGTATTCCGGCCGGTGACATGTTGGAAACCGGTGAGCGTGTTCGCTTCGAATCCCCATCGGGCCATTTGTACGAACTGTATGCAGAAAAAACGCATGTGGGTAATGGCATGCCTTTGGTGAATCCGGGTCCGTGGCCCGATGCAGCAGAGCACGGCATCGCCCCATTTCGTATGGACCACGCATTGTTGTATGGGCCGAATGTGGCTAAGACGAAGGAAATTTTTACTCAGGTACTGGGCTTTCGCGTGGTTGAGTACGTCGAAGGCCCTGGCGGTGCAGGGCCAGCCGCATTCTTTATGAGCTGCTCACACAAGGCGCATGACTTGGCGATTGTGGAATACCCCGAGCCGGGCAAGTTGCACCACATCTCATTCCGTCTTGATAGCTGGGAAAAAGTATTACGCGCGGCTGATCTGATGGGGCGCAACAAGGTGCCAATTGACATTGGCCCGACGCGACATGGCGTTACGCGCGGCACCACGATTTATGCGTGGGATCGCTCAGGTAATCGCTTTGAAACGTTCTGCGGTAGTTACGAGCCGTATCCGGATTGGCAACCGATTAAGTGGACCTGGGAAGAGTTCGGTCATGGGCTGGATTACCCCACCGGCAAGTTGCATGAAACCTTCTTGTCCGTTGTGACTTGAGTTGATGTGGCGATGAGGGTTGCGGTTTCGCAGAGCACGGTGAGCTGGCAAGCAGCAAATGCTGCGTTGGCAGCGGCAGTACAAGCGGCAGAAAAGTTAGGCATCAGCATCAATGTTGCAGTGGTTGATCGCGCAGGCGTGATGGTGGGTTTTCTGCGTATGCCGGGCGCGTTTTTACATTCGATCGATATTGCGATTGATAAGGCCTATACCGCAGCAAGTTTTGGTGCGCCAACGCAAGCATGGCCAGGAATTTTGCAGCAGCACTCACAAGCCGTTCGAGAGGGCATCCCGCGACGGCCGCGCTTTGTGGGCTTTGGCGGTGGGTTGCCAATCGAAGTTGGGTCAGAGCGAGTGGGTGGCATCGGCGTATCAGGCGGCAGTGAAGAACAAGATGAGCAATGCGCTCGCGCTGGCCTGGCCGCGCTGAGCTGATGGGTAAGTGAAGTTGCCAGTAAGCGAAGTTGCCAACACGCAAATTGGCAATGCATATAACAAACAGTAACGAGGCGCGTGGTGATTAAGAATTTTATTAACGGTGAGTGGGTTGTTGCAGCCAGCGGCAAAACGTTTGAAAAACGTTCGCCGGTGAGCAATGCCGTGATCGCACAGATTAGCGAAGCGGGCCGCTCCGAAGTCGACGCTGCGGTTAAGGCCGGGCATGCCGCATTAGCCGGCTCATGGGGCCGCATGGCTGTTAATGAGCGCGTTGAATTGTTGTACTCCGTTGCCAATGAAATTACACGTCGCTTTGATGACTTTGTGGCTGCTGAGATGGCTGACACTGGCATGCCGCATCACTTCAATGCGCACATCAATATTCCGCGTGGCGCTGCAAATTTCAAAATCTTTGCGGACGTGATTAAAAACGTACCGACCGAGTTTTTTGAAATGGCTACGCCCGATGGTCGCGGTGCCCTCAACTACGCCATCCGCCGTCCGGTGGGTGTGGTGGGGGTGATCTGTCCGTGGAATGCCCCCTTTCTGTTGATGACTTGGAAGGTCGGTCCCGCACTCGCATGCGGTAACGCCGTTGTCGTGAAGCCTTCAGAAGAAACGCCGCAAACCGCAGCGCTGTTGGGTGAAGTGATGAATGCCGCGGGTGTGCCGAAAGGCGTTTACAACGTTGTGCATGGCTTTGGTCCGGACTCTGCAGGTGAATTCGTCACCACGCATCCGGAAGTAAACGCCATTACCTTCACCGGCGAGACGCGCACGGGCGCCGCCATTATGAAAGCCGCTGCTGAAGGCGCGCGCCCCGTGTCATTAGAAATGGGTGGCAAAAACCCGGCGATCGTGTTTGCAGATTGCGATTTGACGGCGGTGCTGGAAGGTACAACGCGTTCTTGCTTTGCCAATACAGGGCAAATTTGTTTAGGCACCGAACGCATCTATGTCGAACGTCCCTTCTTCGACACCTTCGTTGCGGAATTCAAAAAGGCAGCGGAAAACCTGCGTATGGGTGATCCACATGATCACGCCACCACTATGGGCCCGCTCATTTCACAAGAGCATCGCAACAAGGTGTTGTCGTACTACCGCAAGGCGGTGGAAGAGGGCGCAACCGTGGTGACAGGCGGTGGTGTGCCAGATATGCCCCCCGAGTTGGCCGACGGTGCTTGGGTGCAGCCGACCATTTGGACGGGCCTGCCCGATACCGCTGCGGTTGTGCGCGAAGAAATTTTTGGTCCCTGTTGCCACATTGCGCCGTTTGACGATGAAGAAGAAGTGATTCGTCGTGCCAACGACACGCAATATGGTTTGGCGGCTTCGGTATGGACGCGTGATCTAGCGCGTGCGCATCGCGTATCAGCTCGACTAGAAACCGGCTTGGTCTGGGTGAACTCTTGGTTCCTGCGTGATCTGCGCACGCCGTTTGGTGGCTCCAAGCAGTCTGGCATTGGCCGTGAAGGTGGCGTGCATTCACTCGAGTTCTACACCGAACTCAAAAATATCTGCGTGAAGTTATAAGCATGAGCGCGGTGGCGATACAGGCCGTGCATGCCAATCCAGAAATTGCTAGGAGCGTAGAAGCTGCGGGCATCCGCACCAACTACCACGATCTTGGGCAAGGCTTTCCCGTGTTGCTGTTGCATGGCTCAGGCCCTGGGGTGAGCGCATGGGCTAACTGGCGTTTAGCCATGCCGGAATTGGCAAAAGCGCGTCGTGTGATTGCGCCGGATATGGTGGGCTTTGGTTTTAGCGATCGTCCCGCTGGCATCGAGTATTCGCTTGATGTTTGGGTTGCGCAGGCAATTGGTTTGCTGGACGCACTCGGTATTGAGCAAGCGGACCTGGTTGGCAATTCATTTGGCGGCGCGCTGGCATTAGCAATGGCGATTCGTCACCCCAAGCGGATTCGTCGCTTGGTGTTGATGGGTAGCGTGGGCGTGCATTTCGAGCTAACGCAAGGTTTGGATGCGGTGTGGGGTTACACCCCATCGATCGACAACATGCGCCATCTCATGGACCTGTTTGCATACGACCGCAAGTTAGTGACGGATGAGCTCGCCAACATTCGTTACCAAGCCAGCATTCGTCCGGGCTTTCAAGAATCATTTTCAGCGATGTTTCCTGCACCGCGTCAGCGGTGGATTGAGGCAATGCAAAGCCGCGAGCAAGACATTCGCGCGCTGCCGCACGAAACACTCATCGTGCATGGCCGTGAAGACCAAATTATTCCGCTTACCAATGCGTATGTGTTGGCGCAGTGGATCCAACGTGCTCAGTTGCATGTGTTTGGTCGCTGCGGTCACTGGACACAAATTGAACATGCCGCTCGCTTTTCTCAGCTGGTTGGCAATTTCTTAGCCGAAGCCGACGCTTCTCAATGAATTGAGTTTGAACATGAATGCAAACAAACGAAATCAATATGGCGATGAGTTGTACCAAGCACTGTGCAGCCGTACCACAGTTGCTCCGCTGACTAGCCGTGAGCCGGATATCACCATTGAAGATGCGTATCACATTCAGCAACGCATGGTGGCGCGTCGGCTAGAGGCTGGCGAACATGTGGTGGGTAAAAAAATTGGTGTGACCTCACGCGTTGTGCAAAACATGTTGCAAGTGTTTCAGCCGGATTTTGGTTGGTTACTGTCCAGCATGATGTACAACGAAGGTGAATCGGTGCCCATAGATTCACTGATTCAGGCGCGCGCCGAAGGTGAAATTGCCTTCCTGCTCAAGCGTGACCTAATCGGCCCCGGCGTGACCATCGTTGATGTGCTGGCGGCAACTGAAGGCGTGATGACGTGTTTTGAAATTGTCGATTCACGCATCACCGACTGGAAGATTCGTATTCAAGACACCGTTGCAGACAACGCATCTTGTGGCGTGTTTGTGCTGGGCGACAAGCTGGTTTCGCCGCGCGATGTTGACCTCATTACCTGCGGCATGGTGATCGAAAAGAACGGCGAAATCGTCACCACCGGCGCTGGCGCAGCCGCGCTTGGTAGCCCACTCAACGCGGTGGCCTGGCTGGCCAACACCTTGGGCAGCCTCGGCATTCCCCTTAAAGCTGGCGAAATTATTTTGTCAGGGTCGCTCGCGGCACTTGTGCCGATTCAGGCTGGTGACAACTTGCGTGTCTCGATTGGTGGCATTGGCCAATGTTCGGTGCGCTTTGTTTAAGGCGCCAAGTCAGAAATATCAATAAAAAAATCGAAGGGAATGGAAGCAAGATGAAAAAGATTAAATGCGCGCTGATCGGACCGGGAAACATCGGTACCGATTTGCTCTACAAACTCAAGCGTAGCCCTGTGCTCGATCCGATTTGGATGGTGGGTATTGACCCAACTTCTGAAGGCTTGGCGCGTGCACGCGATATGGGCCTAAAGACCACCAGTGAAGGTGTGGATGGCCTACTGCCGCACATTGAAGCGGATGGTGTGCAAATTGCGTTTGATGCGACAAGCGCTTACGTACATTCCGAAAACAGCCGCAAGCTAAATGCGCTAGGCGTGTTGATGATCGATCTGACGCCGGCCGCAATTGGTCCGTATTGCGTGCCCTCGGTCAATCTTGTTGATCACGTTGGCAAACGCGAGATGAACGTCAACATGGTGACCTGTGGTGGCCAAGCCACCATTCCCATGGTGCGTGCGGTATCGCAAGTGCAGCCGGTGAAATACGCCGAGATTATTGCGACAGCCTCATCGCGTAGTGCTGGTCCCGGCACGCGTAAAAACATTGATGAGTTCACCGCAACCACGGCAGCGGCAGTTGCCAAAGTCGGTGGTGCTGAAAAAGGCAAGGCCATCATCATTCTCAACCCCGCCGAGCCACCCATCATCATGCGTGACACGGTGCATTGTTTGGTTGAAGGCGAGCCGAATCGTGCTGCTATCGAGGCCTCTGTGCAGGCCATGATCAAAGAAGTTCACAAGTATGTACCGGGCTACAAGTTGGTTAATGGCCCGGTGTTCGATGGTAATCGCGTGTCCATTTTCCTTGAAGTGGAAGGGCTGGGTGATTACCTGCCGAAGTACGCCGGCAATCTCGACATCATGACCGCCGCTGCAGCGCGCACGGCTGAAATGTTTGCCGAAGAAATTCTCGCCGGCAAATTAACCCTTGAACGTGTAGCGGCCTGAGGTGAGTGCGATGAAATTAGCGGACAAAAAGGTCAAGCTGCATGACATGTCATTGCGTGATGGGATGCATCCCAAGCGTCACCAAATCACGTTGCAGCAGATGGTGGATATTGCAACCGGCCTCGACGAAGCTGGTGTGCCACTGATTGAAGTGACGCACGGTGATGGTTTGGGTGGTGCATCGGTGAACTATGGCTTCCCTTTGCACACCGACGAGGAATACCTCGAGGCAGTCGTGCCAAAAATGAAGCGCGCCACGGTCTCGGTTTTGTTGGTGCCAGGTATCGGTACCGTTGATCGACTCAAGAGTGCGTTTGCCAGTGGTGCGCGCTCTGTACGCGTGGCAACACACTGTACCGAAGCCGACGTGGCAGAACAGCATATTGGCATGGGCCGCAAGCTGGGGATGGACACGGTTGGCTTCTTGATGATGTCGCACATGATCTCGCCCGAGAACATTCTCAAGCAGGCCAAGTTGATGGAGTCCTACGGTGCAAATTGTATTTATTGCACGGACTCCGCAGGTTACATGCTGCCGGAGGATGTGAAAGCACGCATTGGCAATTTGCGTCAGCACCTCAACCCCGAAACCGAAATTGGTTTTCATGGCCACCACAACCTCGCCATGGGCGTTGCCAATTCATTGGCTGCAATCGAAGAGGGCGCCAACCGTATCGACGGCTCCGCTGCAGGCTTAGGTGCCGGCGCCGGCAATACGCCGCTCGAAGTGTTTGCAGCGGTGTGCACGCGCTACGGAATTGAAACTGGCATTGATCTGTACAAGTTGATGGACGTTGCGGAAGACCGCGTCTATCCGATTATCGACCAACAGGTTCGAGTCGACCGCGATGCGCTGACTTTGGGCTATGCCGGTGTGTATTCCACCTTTTTGTTGTTTGCTAAGCGAGCAGAGAAGAAATACGGCGTACCCGCGCGCGACATTTTGGTTGAGCTGGGGCGCAAGGGCATGGTCGGTGGTCAGGAAGACATGATCGAAGACACCGCATTGACCATGGCGCGTGAGCGCGGTTTGGTTAAACAGTCTGCCTAACCGAGGTTGCTAGAGATGAGTGAAACATTAAGCAAGGCAGACGTGCAAAAGCTGGCAGAGCATCTTGAAAACTGCCAACTCGAAGTACGCGACACGCCCAAGATCACGGAAGCGCATCCGAACATGACGATGTCTGATGCGTATGACGTGCAGTACGTGATTCGTGAACGCAAAACCGAACGCGGTGAACGTGTGGTGGGCTTTAAGGCGGGTCTTACCTCGCGCGCCAAGATGAAGCAGATGGGTGTAGAGGTGCCGTGCTATGGCTTCTTGTGCGATAGCTTTGCGGTGCCAGATGGCGGTGAAGTCGACGCGACATCACTGATTCACCCCAAGGTGGAGCCCGAAATTGCAGTGGTGCTCAAGCACCCGCTGCGCGGCCCCGGTTGCCATATCGGCACGGTGATGGCGGCGATTGATTTTGTAATGCCAGCCATCGAAATCATCGATTCGCGCTTCCGCGATTTCAAATTCGACGTGATCAGCGTTGTGGCAGACAACTGCTCATCCAGCAAGTTTGTGGTGGGCTCTCGTTGTCGCCCAGCTGATCAGCTCGATCTACGCACCTTGGGTGTGGTGATGGAACTCAATGGTGAACCTGTGGCATTTGGCGCGGGTGCTGCAGTGCTGGGTCACCCCGCGGCGGCGATTGCCATGATGGTGAACATGATGGCTGAGCGTGGCGATTTCATGCCAGTAGGCACGCTGATCTTAACCGGTGGCATTACGGAAGCGATTGCCGTGAAGGCTGGCGACAACGTGACATTGCGCGCGCAAGACATCGGCTCGGTTTCGCTGCGATTCATATAAGAAAACAAGGAGAGGGGCATGCCGTTCGTACAAATCTATCTGCTGGAAGGCAGAACAGAAGAGCAAAAGCGAAAAGTGATTGAGAAAGTAACGGCCGCCATGATGGAGGCCGTTGATGCACCGATCGAAAACGTACGTGTCTGGATTCACGACATGCCCAATACCAACTGGGGCATTGCCGGCAAAACCGCAAAAGATTTAGGTCGGTAAAAACAAGCGCGATCGCTCAGACGATGAGCGCGCCGCAAAGAGATAACGGAATACATCGCTGATGCGAACGCAGATTCGCACAACGCTTACACAGAGGAGGGTGAGGTGAACAAGCTCGTCTTGATCGCCAGCATGATCAGTTTTGCCATTGGCGGCTGTGCACGCAATGCCGAACAGGCTTCTGCACGCGCCGATTCGGCTGTGCGTCGTTATGACACGACGCAAGCACTTGCCAGCAATGGCAAGGTCATGGTGGGCGGCACGCAATCCAGTGCCATTTTGCGTTCTGAAGATGCGGGTCGTACTTGGGCTCGCATTGCCATTCAGGGCGCCTCAATTATTGATGTGACAAGTTGTCCGGATGGCAGTTTCGTTGCACTCGATTTCAACCACAAGGTTTGGCAGTCCGATGCGCAAGCGCAAAAGTGGACGGCGCATGATCTTGAAAAGCCGCGCAATCCCGTTGCTTTGACGTGCGACGCGCATAACGCGTGGTGGGTCGTGGGCAGTCGCAGCCAAGTCGCACACAGCACCGATGCGGGGGTGCATTGGAGCGTGAGCGATTTGGGTGAAGACGCGCAAATCACTGCCATTCATTTTTTCGAACAAGGTCGCGGCCTCTTACTGGGCGAGTTTGGTTTAGTTGCCGAGACACATGATGGCGGTGCGACTTGGCAAAAGCTGCCAGCCATTGCGGGAGAGTTTTATCCCTACGCAGCGGTGTTTGCCAATGCAGAAGAGGGATGGATCTCCGGCCTGGCGGGCCAGATGTTGCGCACCGTAGACGGTGGTCACAGTTGGTCAGCTGAAGTTAATACCACGCAAGCGCCCTTGTATCGCCTCATGCTGGTCAATGGTGTGCCGCATGGCGTGGGCGCATCGGGTGTGGTGGCCAAGCGCGAAGGTGCACAGTGGGTCGCCGTTACTTACCCCGATGCGGTGCCTGCCTTCTTGGGCGCGGGTGCACAACAAAATGGACAAATCGTCATTGGCGGCCCAGGTGGCTTGCTGCGTAGCTTAGGCGGGCAAGCAACAGTTGCACCGAGTGAGCCTGTGTTGCCGAACGGAAAGCAGTCATGAAATCAAGTATTCGACAACGCATTACAGCCAAGATGCAACGCGCCGAGGAGTGGCTGTTCGACAATCCGCGCATCGTGCTGGCCTTTATTCTGAGTATTACGGTGTTGTTTGCACTGGCCTTGCCGCGCTTGCGCGTCTACACAGACTTTGCAGATTTGCTGCCGCAGAACCATGCCTACATCAAGGTTTACAACCGCATTAAAGAAAGCTTCGGTGGTGCCAACGTCATTGTGATGTCGATCGAAGTTGATCAAGGCACGATCTTTAATCCAGACACTTTAAAGCTGGTGCATGAAGCAACGCAGGGCATTGATAGCTTGCCTAGCGTGAATCACAACTTGGTGTCATCACTCACGCACCGTACCTCGCGCAAAGTGTACTTGTCGCCAGAAGGTGGCTTTGTGTCAGAGTCTTATTACGACGCCACCAAACCACCGGCCGACCAAGCCGCGCTTGATAAATTGCAGCGTGATGTTCAGGCTAATCCCACGATTTATGGCCTGCTCGTTTCGCCTGACATGAAGGCCGCGTTGATTAAGGCGCAGTTGAATGAAGGCAGCGTTGATTATCCCAAGACGTTTGCAGCACTACAAAAAGTGCGAGAGGAAGTTAGCAAGGCTGGGCATCAGGTTTATGTAACAGGAAATCCGGTGTTGGTTGGTTGGGTTTATACCTACCTGAATCAAATCCTTGCCATTCTTGCCGCGACCTTGGCGTTGATCACAACGCTACTCATTGTGTACTTCCGACGCTTTTATGGCATTGCACTGCCGCTACTTGGAATTGCATTGTCATCTATTTGGGGGCTTGGGTTTATGGCCGTTGTTGGGCTGAACCTAGAGCCCTTGTCTTTGCCAATTCCCTTCCTTATTGCTGCCCGCGCAACCTCACATGGCGTGCAGTTGGTAGCACGGTATTACGAAGAGTTAGCCGTAACACTGAATGGCAAAAAGGCTGCGCGCAATGCACTGGATGCGCTGTTCCGCCCGGGCTCACTGGCCATTATTGTTGATGCGGTGGGAATTGCGGTGCTGATGTTGGGCGCGGCCCCATTTAATTACAAATTAGGTTTGGCTGCGGGCTTCTGGGGTTTTTCAGTCATCTTTACGGTGCACTTCATGGTGCCATTGGCGCTGACCGTATTGCCCCAGCCACGCCAAACAGAAAACAAGAATGCCGCCATGCGCAATGCACTGGGCGCAGTTATGGCGCGTACCGGCGGTACAGACAGTGGTGCGCGCGCCATTCTTTTATCCGCATTACTGCTGTCTGTCTTGGGTTCGTATTTCGTGAGCCAAGTCAAACTCGGTGAGTCAGAACCGGGTAGTCCATTGCTGCACCGTAACCACGACTTCAATATCTCGACCGCGGCGGTGAATTCACGCTTTCCCGGCTCAGAAGAATTGCATGTGGTGGCACGCACAGACCAAGCCGGTGGTATTAAGCGCCCTGAAGTGCTAGCAGCCATTGAGCGTTTCCAAGCGCACATGCTGTCTGACCCCGAGCTCGGCGGTACCAAAGCGATTCCTGGTGTTGTGCGGGTTGTGAATCGACTTACGCATAACGATGACCCGCGCTGGATGCAGTTGCCGGACAACCCGGAAGAAGTCGGCGGCTTGATGTTTGCCTATATGGCCTCTAGCCCGATCCCCGGGGCGTTGAAAGAGTTTGTGAATCCGCAGGAAACCGAAGCGGACATGGTGTTCTATTACAAAGACCACCAAGCAGACACGATCAATCGCATCGTGGCCTTGGCAGAAAAAGGTGCAAAGCAAATCGAAGCCGAAGTACCGGGGCTACATATTGAATTAGGCGGCGGCATTATTGGTGTGCAAGCGGCAGGTAATCAGGCGCTGCACACCGACCACATGATCATCATCCCCACGGTGATGGCAATCGCGTTCTTGTTGGTGACGGTTTATTACCAATCGCTACATGCTGGCTGGCTCATGGTGTTGCCCATGTTGTTTGCAACCGTCATGACTTACGCCTACATGGGTGCAGCCAACATTGGTATCAGCGTCAATACCGTGCCTGTAATCGCCGTGGGCGTGGGCGTTGGTATCGACTATGCCGTTTATTTCATGGATCGCATCCGTGAAGAAATGGCGCATACCCATAGCATCCACCAAGCGGTGATCAATGCGGTATCGACCACGGGTTACGCCGTTTCATTTACTGCCGCCACGCTCATCGCTGGTGTGGTGATGTGGATCTTCATGTCAGACCTGCGCTTCCAGTCCGATGCCGCAGTGCTGCTCTCTTTCATGCTGCTCGTCAATGCCTTTGCCGCCATGTTGATCGTGCCGGCATGGTGTGTCGTGTTTAAACCGCATTTCGTGGTGTCGAGCCACTACACGTCTGAAGGCGTGTTGGTGGAAGACGGCAAGCAAGTAGAAATACAGGTGGAGGTTACACCTGAAAAACGGGTTGCATCCGGAGGGATGTGACTTATGAGTGGTGCAAGAGGAGTGTGTTGTTTAACACAGGGGAGAAGCCTAAATGATAAAGCAGAAGTGGCATCGTAAACACGGGAGACACGTGATCGCCGCCTTAGCGGTGACACCGCTCATGCTAGGAGCAGTTGCATGGGCAGACGACAATCTTCCGGCAATGGGTGAAGGTGATTCGCCGTGGAAAAGCGATTTCATCTACGAAAACCATACCGCCTATCGCGGTAAAGACGCATCGGGTCATGCCGTCGGTCTAGCCAAGTTCCGCAACACTTTGCAGATTGAATCTGACAAAGGCATGAGCGACGGCTGGAATTTTCACAGTGTGCTGCGCGGCACGTGGGATGGTGTCTACCGCATGAATGACGACGAGTTCGGCAAGAAGGCGGGCGGTGCTGTGAGTTTGTATGACACACCAACTAACAGTATGGTGGCTTACGGTAGCAACGGTATTGCAGGTGGCTTAGCCGCAGGCAATACCAATACTGGTCTTGGCGTGCTGGGTAGCGGTTGGCATACGTTCGATGGCAATACCACTGCTGCGGTTCCGGTGCGTCCGTGTGATATTGACCGTCGTGGTTGTGCAGACTTTGGTGGCTATGGCGATCTGTCATTGCATGAACTCGAAGCGCCGGAGTTCAACAGCAAGCTCGACTTCATTCGCGAAGCTTACTTCCGCAAAACATTTAGCATGAATGACAACACTGATCTATTTGTGAAGGTCGGTCGTCAGCAAATCGTGTGGGGTCGTACCGATTTGTTCCGTGTGCTGGACGTGTTTAACCCGGTCGATTTTTCGCGCAACAACATTTACGACGAGCTGCAGGATATTCGTATCCCCTTGTGGTCTGCGCAGGCTGAGTGGCGTTTGGGTGGCTCTGAAAACATGCAGGACCGCAATGTGCAATTGGTCTGGAGCTTTGACCAATTCCGCCCCAATAACTTAGGGCAGTGCGGTACACCAAATCGCATTCTGGATGCGGGCTGTTTGTTCCGCGCTTTGCGCATGCTGTGGACCGACGGTAATACGCTGTCCAACTTTGGTGATTTGGGGGGTAACACGGGTAGTTTTGCACCGGGCCTTGCGGGCTTGAAGCAAATTACATTGCCAAAGTGGCGTGATGCTGGCTCATACGGCGTGAAGTATGAAGGTGTGACCAAAGATGGTCTGAGCTTCTCGCTGAATGCGCTGAGCTATCGTAGCCAATTGCCCTCACTGCATGGGGCGCAAGGCAATATCCTCCGCACCTCAAATCCGTATCTGCTGAATTTTGAAATGGTGTTCCCGCGCTTGTATATGGTCGGTGGCTCCATGGACTTCCAGCTAGAAGAGGCGGGTGCAGCAGTACGTATGGAGGGTGCCTTTACCCATGGCGAGGAGTTTGCCAATACGGCACGTCCGGAGCTGTATTCCAAGAACAATACATTCCGCTCGGTGATTGGTATCGATCGCCCAACCTTCATTCCTTTTATTAACCCAAATCGTACGACGCTGATTTCTGCACAGCTGTTTTATCAGCACATCTTTAATCACGAAACGCGTCCGGGTACAGGTACGACTGGCAAGTTGGTCGGTATGCCTGATTGGAAAGACAACTACATTGGCACCTTGTTGATCAAGGGTTTCTTGATGGGTGACCGTGTGAGCCCGCAGTTGATTTTGGCGCGTGATTTCCGTGCGCATGCATGGGTCGCTTCACCGCAGGTTGAGTGGAATATTACTAATGATATGAAACTCACTTTTGGTGCAAATCTGAAAGGCCGTGATGACAACTATCAGCGTTATACCTGGGATAACACCACAGGTAACAGCGCTGCATTGGGTGTGGGCACGCCGAGTGGTGACTACGGTGGTATCGAGCCGCTGGGTCGTTTCCGCGCCGGCCCGATTGGCGTCGCGTTTAAAGAAAACGACGTCTATTTCATGATGCGTTACAAGTTCTAATCAACCGGATCAACCCACCGGAAAACATATCGACCGGATTGGCAAACCAGATCCGGTTGATAGAACGATGGAAGGAAATAACATGAAGATGATGCAAAAAACCGCACTGTCGCTGATGCTGGCTGTCAGCTTCGGTATGTCTCACGCCGCCACAGATGCTGATGTGGAATCGACGTTCAGTCCTTATAAAGGTGGCTTTCCGACGACGCCCGGCTTGTCTGCGGGCATGACGATCAACAAAGGTAACGTCGATCAGTTCAAAAACATCTTGGCGCTCGGCACTTACCGCGTGATCAAGGAAGGTTGGGCCGAAATTAAAGTCGGCCCCACAACCAACTTCAATATGCCGGCGAGCTACATTGAAGCCACCCGCAAGAATTTGAACTCTTCAAAGCTGGGGCCGAACAATGGGGATATTACGGGCTTTGTGGCTGGCCGTCCGTTCCCAGAAGAGCCAGACCTGAAAGATCCGCGTGCTGGCGAAAAGCTTGCGTGGAACTACAAATACGGTTTGAACTGGGGGGACAACGCAGCCATCGACCCGATGATGCTGACCCTGCGCAACATGAACACCGCCCAAGTAGAGCGCGTGTTGAAGCTGGAGTTCCACTTCCTAAACTTTAAGCACCGCGTGAAGGATGCGCCGGTGCCTGAAGTGCCGGGTAATGCGTCCAATTTATTCCGCGCTATTTACATGAAGGTGTTGGAGCCAATTGATCTGAAGAATACGCAGCTGCTGATTCAACGTTACGACGATGATCAGAAATTGGATGATGCGTATTTGTACCTCGGCTTCCAACGTCGCGTGCGTCGATTGGCAACGGGTCAAGTGACCGACTCCTTCTTGGGTACCGATCTGATGATTGAGGACTTTGAAGGTTACAACGGCCGCGTGAGTGACATGAAGTGGACCTACAAAGGCACCAAGAATGTGTTGCTGCCAATGTGGAACCACAATGAATTGCCGCTGAGTGATGAGTTCAAGCATCCGGACTACAAGTTCGTCGCGTTTGGTGGTCAAGGTAACTGCTTCTTCCAAGCTTCATGGCAGTTGCGCAAGGTATATGTGCTGGAGGCGACACCTGTGAACCCGAACCATCCGATCAGCCGCCGTACGTTCTATATGGACGCACAGCTGCAAGCGCTGAACGGTGCGATCGAAATCTACGACCGCAAGGGTGAACTGTGGAAGGTCTGGTCAGTAGGTAAGTCACATCCGGATCATCACCTGCCGATGAATAAGGGTTCGGGCGTGGGTATTGATGATGCCTTCCAAATGGTCGACATCCAGTCCAAGCATTGCTCAACGGGCCAGTTCAAGGGCAAGGTGGGCTATCAGCAGAATCCGCCGTCCTTGTTCCAAGTTCAGAACATGCGCGGTAGTGACTAAGTCGAGCAGCATCGGCTTAATTGCAGACTTTGTTTTTAGGTAGTTTCCCCCTAGCCATCGCTGTGGTGCCAGCACTCAGGCAGCACGCAATGCCTGAGTGCTGTAGTTGATGGTGTCGGCCCGTCTTTGGACGGGCCTTTTTTCTTTTGGCGCCAATACTTTACTGGGCGCGATACATGGCACGCTTCATGGCACGCTTCATGGCACGCTTCATGGCACGACAGCGCAGCCAGAATCGGCGATAATGATGCGCTGCAAGAAATGGTGGCGTGCAGCCGAACCCCCTGCACAAAGAGCTTGATTCATCTTGATCATGGTTCGCGTGCCCACCTATTTTGCCAATGCCCCATACGTTCAAGGCCGTAAATCATGAGTACCTCTGTCGTTACCGTACCGATTCGAAATTTGTCTGCCAAAACACCGGCGCCACAACGCTGGTCAACTGAACAAGTCGAGGCTTTGTATGCCCTGCCGTTTGCTGACCTGATGTATCAAGCACAGCAAGTGCACCGTGCAAATTTCAACGCCAACGAAGTGCAGCGCTCAACCTTGTTGTCAATTAAAACAGGGGGGTGTTCAGAAGATTGTGGCTACTGCCCGCAGTCTGCACACTTTGATACGGGCTTAGAGCGACAAGGTTTATTGCCGGTTGATGAAGTGGTGGCGGCTGCTCAACAAGCTAAGGCGGCAGGAGCAACGCGGTTTTGTATGGGTGCCGCATGGCGTGGCCCCAAGCAGAAAGATTTGGAACCCGTGCTTGAAATGGTGCGCGCAGTTAAAGCGTTGGGCATGGAAACCTGTGCCACGCTCGGTATGTTGGGCGATGGACAAGCGTCGCAATTAAAAGACGCGGGTTTGGATTACTACAACCACAACATTGATACCGCGCCTGAAGAATACGGTCGCATCATCAGTACGCGCACGCAAGATCATCGTTTTGATACGCTCGACAAAGTGCGTGATGCCGGCATTAATGTGTGTTGCGGTGGCATTGTAGGTATGGGTGAATCACGCAGTGCGCGTGCGGCCTTAATTGCCACTTTAGCCAGCATGGAAACACCGCCGGAATCTGTGCCGATCAACAATTTAGTGCGCGTGCCAGGTACGCCGCTGGCCGATACTGACCCCATCGATCCGTTTGAATTTGTGCGCACCATTGCCTGCGCGCGCATTACCATGCCTACCAGTCATGTGCGCCTTTCCGCAGGCCGCCAAGAAATGAGCGACGAGTTGCAAGCCATGTGCTTTTTAGCAGGCGCCAACTCCATTTTCTATGGCGATCAGTTGCTGACCACCGGCAACCCACAAGTGGCGCGTGATAACGCGCTGTTTGATCGTCTTGGTATTCAAGCGCGCTAAGCGGCGCTTACATTCATCATGAGTCAACCGCCCGCGCTCGACAATAAGTTGGTGCGGCAGCGCTTTGCCAATGCCGCAGCAAACTATGCGCGCGCCAATGTTTTAGACCGAGAAGTTGCGCGCCGTATGGCAGAGCGCTTAGATCTCGTGACCTTACAACCGACCCGAGTTTTAGACGCGGGTTGCGGCCAAGGCGAAGACCTTGCAGAGCTATCGCAACGCTATCCGCGCGCTCAAATTGTTGGGATGGATATGGCGTTGCCCATGCTGCAAACCATTCGTACGCGTGAAAGTTGGTTGGCACGCACTCTGCGTGAAGCGGGGCGTTTGGCGGGCTTGTTGGGCATTCGATCAGAGCACGCAAATTTAACCTGTGCAGATCTGGCGCGTTTGCCATTTGCTTCACGCAGTTTTGATATGGCGTGGTCAAACCTCGCCTTGCATTGGTGCAATGATGTGCCCGCCGTTTTGCAAGAATTGCATCGCGTGATTCGCGTCGACGGTTTGCTCAGTTTTACAACGCTCGGTCCAGATAGCTTGCGCGAATTACGTGCGGCATGTCGCCAAGCAGGTTTGCCCGGACGCGTGCACGGCTTTATTGATATGCACGACTTGGGCGACATGCTCGTTCATGCTGGGTTTGCGGAGCCAGTAATGGACATGGAGCGCATTACGCTCACCTACGCTGATCTCACCGCATTGATTCAAGATTTACGTTGGGCTGGCGCAGTGTCTGCTTTGCAGAGTCGGACGCGTGGTTTGATTACGCCTCGTCAGTGGCAGCGCTTGGTATCAACCTATGATGTACAGCGTCGAGATGAGGTAGACACGCTAGGCGAGATTGCCTCGCGTCTGCCTGCGACGTTCGAAATTGTGTACGGACACGCTTGGCGTGCAGAATCTAAACACACGCCAGACGGTCATGCCATTGTGCGCTTCGAGCCAGGCCGGGGCGCGCCAGACGTCTCGCGCTTGCGGCGCATGCGTGGTGGTTAAGGTAAAGCTATGAAGCGCGCTAAACAGCACGTGCCTCGCGTGCTCCAAGGCTCAACAATGCCGGTCATTGCTCCGCGCAATCTCATGGCGACCAACCCGCTATTGGCAAAGGGTGGCGCACATTCGCGGCGCGACAAGCGCGCGAAGCGCGCATTGCAAAAAGAGCAAGTGCGACGCGAACTCAAACACGATGTTTGAGCTGCTGAGCTAATGCCAGAGACCGCAAATAACCTGACGATAAAGTCTATTGCTGGGTTACGGCCAAGCGCGCGCGCCAAACATCATGCGGCGTGCGACAAAGTGGCGTGCTGGTGGGCACAAATCGAGCGCCAACAATCCTGCGCCGCGTGCGTGTTTGAGCAAAGGATTGGCATTGCTAAACAGGCGTACCAGCATGTCGGTAAAGCCAATCGTGCCAGCACGATCCAGCTGACGTTGTTTGGCAAATTGCGCCAATACATTGGGGATGGATTGCGTGGTGTGACCTGCACTGCGCCATGCTTGCGCGAGTTCCATCACATCTCGTAGCGCTAAATTAAAGCCCTGTCCCGCAACGGGGTGCAAGGTTTGCGCGGCGTTGCCGAGCCAAACTTGATGCGATGTTGTGCGTTCGCGTCGTACGCGCAAGCCTAGTGGAAAGCTGATCAGTGGGCTCACGTTTTCAAAGTGGATGCGCCCATTAAATTCGCGTTCGAGTAGCGAAATCATTTCAGCCTCACTCAGGCTGGTATAAAAACTAAGCTGATCGCTCGGGCAGGTAAACACCACTGAATAGCCACCCTGCATGGGTAGCAGTGCAATGGGGCCGTGTGGCGTAAAGCGCTCGTATGCAATGTGGCGATGCCCGCCAATCGGCTGGGCTTTGCCAATCAGCGCATGTTGTGCGTAATCATGCTCTCGCACAGGTTGCGGTGTGTCGCTGGTGGATGAGGGTTGAATCGTGCCCTCACACCACGCCAAAACATCGGCATGTTGATGGGTAACCTCTGCTGATGTTTGCAGCGTGATGTTTACGCCTTCGTCACCATTTTCCTCTGCGTTGGCTGCACCTTCATGCGCCTCGATCACGCGAGTGTCGTACTGCACCGCATCGACGGGTAGTGTGTTCAACAGCGCGCGGCTCACTTCACTGGCGGGTACCACATAGCCCAACGCAGGTACGTGAAGTTCATCGGCATCAATGCGTGTGCGACCGAGCCCGCCTTGTTGTGATACGTGAATTTGTCGAATAGGTGTCGCCGCGCCGGTCGCTTCGATGTGGGGCCACGCGCCGAGTTGCTGCAAAATTTGTTTTGAGCCGTGGGAGAGAGCCAGTACACGCCGGTCTTCAAGGCAAGCACCTGCAGCGCGAGCGTCTGCCAGCGTTACCGTTACGCCGCTATTTTGTAGTGCGGTGGCGAGCGACAAACCGACTGGCCCGGCTCCGGCAATGAGCAATTGGCAATGACTAGTTGGCATGGTGAGTTTCGGCCATCAAGTTTTCAATGTCCGAGATGGTTTTGGGGGCAGCGTGGCTCAGTATGCGACAGCCATCGGGGGTGATCAGCGCATCATCTTCAATGCGCACACCAATATTCCAAAAGTGTTTGGGAATATCGTCTGCGGGTCGAATATAGAGCCCGGGCTCAACGGTAAGCACCATACCCGCTTCTAGCGTGCACCATTCTTCTGTTTCAAAAGAATCTGCTTTGGGACGACCGCGATAGCTGCCGGCGTCATGCACGTCGCGGCCCAGCCAATGGCCCGTGCGGTGCATGTAATAGCGCTTGTAGCTACCGCTTTCAATTGCTTGGTCGAGCGTATCGCTCAGCAAGCCGAGATCAATAAGCCCTTGCGTGAGCACGCGCACGGCCACATCGTGGTCGTCAATAAACTTGGCACCGGGACGCAGCGTTGCAATGGCGGCCGATTGCGCGTCGAGTACGAGTTGGTATACGTCGCGTTGTGCGGGGCTAAAGACGCCATTGACGGGGAAGGTCCGTGTAATGTCTGACGCGTAGCCATCGAGCTCGCAACCCGCATCGATGAGTAAGAGTTCGCCATCTTGCATTTGGCGATTGTTGCTCACGTAATGCAAAACGCAGGCGCCTGCGCCGCTGGCTACGATGCTGCCATAAGCAGGCGCTTGGCTGCCTTGTCGGCGAAATTCGTAGAGCAGTTCTGCTTCAATTTCGTATTCGTAGCGCCCGGGTTGTGTGGTGCGCATGGCGCGTTTGTGCGCCTCAGCCGAAATGTCTGCCGCACGCTGCATGATGGCAATTTCATCCGCGTCTTTAATGAGTCGCATGTCGTCTAAAAAAACGCTGACGTCACTCAAGATAGCGGGGGCACTAACACCTGCGCGTGCTTGCGCACGCACGGTGTTTAGCACGCTCATCATGCGCGCATCCCATGCGGCATCACTTCCGGTCATGTAATAGAGCTGCTGCTGATTGGCAATGAGCTCGGCCAGCTTGGTCTCGAACTGGCTAATGGGAAATGCCTCGTCTACCCCAAGCTGCGCCTTCGCACGTTCCGGCCCCATGCGGTAGCCGTCCCAAATTTCGCGAAGCTCATCTCGCTCACGACAAAACAACACAGAGCGCGGTGAGGCGCCAGCAATGACGACCAAGACAGCTTCCGGCTCATCGAACCCCGTGAGGTGATGAAAATAACTGTCAGGCCGAAAGCCATAATGCGTATCGCGGTTACGCAATTTTTCGGGCGCAGTTGCGATCACCGCCACGCCGTGCTGCATGCGGCGTGCCAACTCATGTCTGCGAGCAACAAAGCTGTCGATGTTCATGTGTGTTCCGATGGTCGGGCAGCGCGATTTGAAATGAAATTACAGGTAGTTCATCTTCACAAAGCGGTCTGCATCTTTGAGACGCTCTGGTGTGCCGACGTCGAACCAATGTCCGTTGTGGTATTCGCCACTGATTTTGTCTTCGCGAATGGCTTCGCGCAAAATCGGCCCCAACGGTGTGGGGGTGTCTGGATCAACGTTGTTGAACAGTTGGCGTTGATAAATACCAATGCCCGCGAAGGTGAGTTTGTACTCGGACTCTTCCATTACGTGTTCGTGCATCAAACCAAAGTCACCCTCTGGGTTGTGCGGTGGGTTCGGGACCATCACGATGTGCGCCAGCTTGTTGTGATTGGCAAGTTCGCCACCAATACCGTGGGCGTAGCTGTATTCGTAGTCGGTCCAGATATCGCCGTTCACAACGAGGAAGGGTGCGAAGCCGAGTAGCGGTAGCGCATGAGCAATGCCACCCGCTGTTTCGAGCGCGGTTTCCGGTTCTGCAGACCAAGAGATGCGAACACCCCAGCGCTTGCCGCTGCCGATGGTTTCAATCAATTGGTCGCCGAGGTGCGAATGGTTGATGACGATTTCTTTAAAGTTGGCATCGGCTAGGCGTTCGATATGCCACACGATCAGGGGTTTGCCACCAACCTCTAGCAAGGGCTTGGGTGTGTTATCGGTCAGAGGGCGCATGCGCTCGCCGCGTCCTGCGGCCAAAATCATTGCTTTCACGGTATGTGTTCTCGCTGAAAAATGTTGGGTGTTAGAACGTGTAGCCTGCCGAGACTTCACGTCCTTCTAAATCTTGCAATAACGCTGCGAGTGGTCGCAGTTCGCGGTAACGCTCGCAAGCGCGGTGCAGGTAAAGGGCAACGCGTGGTATGTCTTTCAAATAACCCTCTTTGCCATCACGGTGGTAAAGGCGCGCGAAAATGCCGAGCACTTTAAGGTGTCGCTGTACGCCCATCCATTCGTAGTCGCGATAAAACTCTGAGAAGTCTGTGCGAACGGGTACCCCTGCTTTGCGGGCCTTTTCCCAATAACGGATCAGCCAGTCCAGTACCTGAGCTTCGTCCCAGTCAATGTATGCGTCCTTGAAAAGACTCACAAGGTCGTAGCTTACTGGGCCATAAACGGCATCTTGAAAATCAATAATGCCCGGGTTGTTGTGCGGTGTCAGCATCAGGTTACGCGAGTGGTAATCACGATGCACGTACACCTGTGGCTCGGCGAGATTGACGGCGACAATTTGCTCAAACATGGTTTGTAGCTGTTTTTGCTGCGCTTCGCTCAATGTGGCTTTGCGGTGCTGGCCGATGTACCAGTCCGGAAATAGCCGCAGCTCGTTCATGAGCCGTTCACCGTCGTAGGTGGGCAGGACGCCCGGCAGGCTGCTGGTCTGAATGCGGATGAGGGCGTCTGCTGCCTCGCTATAAAGCTGCGCGGCGTTATCGGCAGTGATTGCTTGCAGAAAGGTGGTGTTGCCTAAGTCAGAGAGGAGCAAGAAGCCGTGCTGCAAATCTTGTGCATAGACGGTGGGGACATGTACGCCGGCGCCGCCAAATAAGGCCTGAATACGTAGCCAAGGCGTGCAGTCTTCCCGGTCGGGTGGGGCATCCATCACGATGCGGGTACTGCCATCAGCCAAAGTCGCGCGAAAATAGCGTCGGAAGCTGGCGTCGGCCGAAGCGGGCTCAAGCGATCGCAAGCCTTGGTCTAGCTGGTTGTTGAGCCAGATATGTAGGGTCGAAAGGCGCGGGTCATTAGAGTGTGCGGCAGAGTGTGCTGTTGGCGCGGCAGACATGGTCATTCCAGAAACAGGTGCTTTTGGCCGAGCCAATTAAGAGTTGTTGGCTCGGGCCGCAGGCGGCCTCTTGGGTGATAAAATCGCATTTTAAGCCAATGTGGCAGTACTAGCTGCATGCATTGGTGTTTAACTGGCATTGAATTTGTTGGGCATGAATGCCGTGGGCGAGTTTTGCCCCGGCTTGATTGGCGAAACAGTCGCTAATGGTCGTGAATTAGGCAGAATCAAGCGTGTTTTGTATAGCGCGCTGTTTGTCGGTCACGGATTCGAAAATACAGGCCTGGTCGCGTGCGCAAACGTATCGTATCCCTCTTGGTGTATTGGGCGAGTGGCAGCTTAATGGCCGCTGAAGGGCTGGCACCCTTACGCATCAATCCGGATTTGCTGGGACAGCCGCGCCCGCCGGTCGATGCCGATGCTTTTCGTCCGGAGCCTGCCGCTGCTGAGCCTGCGCCGCCGCAATCACAGGTATTGTCGGCGCCAGCATTGCCGGCATCCGTCCCGCACGAAAAAATTAAGCAGGCGAAAAAGGTTCGCGCATCTAAGTCGGATGTTGTTGCGACAAATTCAAGCGAGGCTTCGCCTCGCAACCAGCACAAAAAATCAGCGAAATCTCCCGAGCAAGCAGCGGCTATTGCCAATGCATCGAAGGACGCGGTGCAGCCAGTTGTAACAGAGAAACCGAACGCAATCAGCGCGGCACCTTCGCAAGAAATGCCCGCGCTCAAGGCTGCTACAAACACAGTGCGCGAGCCGAGTTCTGAATCGACTCGATTGACGACGTCGAGTCTTGAGAGCACACCCAAAACATCGCAGGTGGAGCCGATTGCATTAGCTGCGCCGATCGTTGCACGTGAATCTGGCTCGCATGAGGGTGGTTTGCGAGATGGAGAAGGTGTGATCGGTCGGCTGGACCGATCTGCCTTGGTCGACGAGCCTGTGCAATCTGTTTCGTTGTTGCCAGCAACCGAAGTGCTCGAAACACCTGAAATGCCGTATCAAGAGCGCGAAATTTTCCCGACGCTTTCGCTGCGCAAAGCTTCGTTAATGCAACTGGATCCGGCCGAACAAAGTAAGGTGCCGGATGCGCCTGTTTTTGTAATGGCGCAGCGCATGGATGGCCGTACAGATGATGTGGTACATCTTGAAGGGCAAGTTGAGTTACGTCGCCAGGGCATATCAATTAATGCTGACAGCCTGAACTACGATCAGGTTGCGAATGAAGTATCTGCAAACGGTCATGTACGCTTGCAACGTGGCCGCGACGTGTTGTCTGGGCCGGAATTGTTCTTGCGAATGGATACCAGCGAAGGTTTCATGAACAACGCTGAATATTCGTTAGAACGCACACCGAAACGACGTGATCGCCCATTGCCACGCGGTAGTAACACGGGGCATGGTGAGGCAGATCGTATTGAGTTGGATGGCGAGAACCGTTATCGCCTACGTAACGCAACCTTTAGTACTTGTGAGCCCGGTAATAAAGATTGGTATGTGCAATCGGGCGACATTGATCTCGACTTTGACCGCGATCTCGGTGTGGCCCGCGATACACGTATCGTGTTTAAAGATGTGCCGATCTTATATTCACCTTGGCTAGATTTCTCGCTGAACAACAATCGCAAAACGGGTTTGTTGCCGCCCACAATCGGTAGCAGCAATCGAACTGGCGTCGATGCCTATATTCCGTGGTATTGGAATATCGCGCCCAATATGGATGCCACCATTGCGCCCCGTGTAATGTCGAGACGCGGTGTACAGCTCAATGGCGAATTTCGATATCTTGATACGAGGTACAACGGTACGCTACGTGGCGAATATTTGGGCCGCGATCAAGTCACGGGGCAGCAACGAAGTGCCTACCAAATTTCGCATCAGCAACATTTTGCGCCAGGCTTCGAAGGCACGCTGAGTTTAAACGGCGCATCCGATAAAGACTACTACACGGACTTGGGTACGCGTCTGACGACGACGTCTCAGAGTTATCTTTTGCGTGAAGGTCGCCTAACCTACAACCCGTATGGCTGGTGGACGGCGTCTGCCTTAGTGCAAAAATACCAAGTGTTGCAAAGCACGAGTTTGCCCTACGCAAAATTGCCTGAGCTGTCGCTCAATGCCTATCAGCCGGATGGCCGTTGGGGTTCGACGTGGTCCTTGAATGCGAATTACGCTGCGTTTTCACATCCAACATTGGTTGAAGCAAACCGCCTGGTACTTAATCCGCAGTTCGCGTTGCCTATTCAAAATAGTGCGGCTTACATCACGCCTAAGTTAGGTGTGCATTACACGCGCTATGACCTTACGCGCCAGGCTGCCGGTGTGCCGGGACAAATTACTCGCACCGTGCCGATGTTCTCAATTGATAGTGGTGTGGTGTTTGAGCGAGATACCGAGTTTGGCGGCAAGATGTGGAGTCAAACGCTGGAGCCGCGTTTGTTCTATAACTACGTTCCGTATCGCAATCAAAACAACATTCCACTATTTGATACCGCCGCGGCAGACTTTAATTTCTCGCAGATTTTCTCAGATAACCTGTACGTAGGCTCAGACCGCATCGCCGATGCCAACCAAGTGACCGGGGCCTTGACGACACGCTTTATTGATCCGGCCAATGGCGAAGAGACTTTCCGTGCTGCAGTCGGCTCTCGATACTATCTTGCAGATCAGCGCGTAACGTTGTTGCCGACGGACGTGCCTCGCACCCGACATCTCTCCGACTATTTGGCGGCAGTGAGTGGACGCGTGTGGGCCAATACTTGGCTTGATAGTGCGGTTCAGTACGATTCAGACCAGAATCATTTACAGCGCTTTAAAGTGGGTGTGCGCTACAACCCCGGCATGCTAAAGGTCGCCAATGTGGCCTACCGCTTCCAGCGCAATACATTGCGCGAAATCGACATATCTGGGCAGTGGCCGATCGCGGCCGGTTGGTATGGCGTTGGTCGCTATAACTATTCGTTGCAAGATCGGCGCATTGTCGAGTCGTTGGGTGGTGTAGAGTACGACGCAGGTTGCTGGGCGCTGCGCTTTGTTGTGCAACGATTGGCAACGGGGATCTCCGGCGATGTAAACAATGGCACCCCGGCCTTTAATACCTCATTCTTCGTGCAGCTGGAGTTGAACGGCTTGGCGCGAATTGGGTCCAACCCGCTCGAAACGCTCAAACGTACCGTGCCAGGCTACGGCATTATTAATCAATCTACTTCCGACCCGGTGTTCGGCGGTACGCAACAACAGTATTAAGCGCAAGCCACTTATGCTTATCGCGAAAGACGAAAGGAATTGCATGAAGCGTATTTCTGCCACCTGCTCGGCGTTGCTGGCAAGTTTGATTTTGAGCCAGCCCGTTTTTGCGCAGCAGCGCATGTCGGCAGCTATGACAGCACCTGTGGCAAATGAAGTTGATCGAATTGTTGCCGTGGTTAATGATGAGCCGATTACTAGCGTCGAATTAAATTCTCGCCTGGGCTCGGCGGTCGCGCAGTTGCGGGCACAGCAAAAAACTCAAGGTGGCGAAATGCCGCCTATGGATGTGTTGCAAAAACAAATGCTCGAGCGTTTGGTCATGGAGCGTGCGCAGTTGCAACTGGCGCGCGACAATGGCCTACAGGTCGATGAAAATGCCTTAGATGCCGCGATGACGCGCATCGCACAAAATAACCGCATGAGTATGGCGCAGTTCCGTCAAACCATTGAGAAAGAAGGTTTGTCATGGGCGCGCTTTCGTGAAGAAATTCGAAGTGAAATTCTTTTAACACGTTTGCGTGAGCGCGAGGTGGACGCACGCATTGCTGTATCTGATGGCGAAATCGATAATTTCTTAAACGAACAAGCGACGCAAACGACGCAAGAAGTCAATCTGCAACATATTTTGGTTCGTGTGCCCGAATCCGCCACGCCCGAAGCGCTCAACAAATTAAAGCAGAAGGCGCAAGCTACGTTGGATCGCATTCGTAAAGGCGAAGACTTTAGCAAGATCGCTGCTTCTGTTTCAGAAGCGCCTGAGGCGTTGCAGGGTGGCGAAGTAGGTTGGCGCCCGCTGGATCGTCTGCCGCCGCTGTTTGCGGATGCATTGGCAAAATTGCAGCCGGGCCAAACGTCTGAAGTACTGCGCAGTTCAGCAGGCTTTCATATTCTGCGCCTAAACGATCGTCGCACAACCGGTGCATTGATGACCAAGCCAGTCGAACAAACTCATGCTCGCCACATTTTGATTCGCACTAGCCCAGCGGTGACAGATACCGATGCACAGCAGCGTTTGCTGGGTATTAAAGAGCGTGTTGAACACGGCACAGACTTCGCTGAATTGGCAAAAATTAATTCTGCTGACTTAACCGCTAGCAAAGGTGGCGACTTGGGGTGGTTATATCCAGGCGATACCGTGCCTGAATTTGAAATCGCGATGAATCAACTTAAGCCGGGCCAAGTTAGCAACCCGGTTCAATCGCCATTTGGTTGGCATTTGATCCAAGTGCTCGATCGCCGTATTGAAGATGTGAGTAGCGAGCGCAAACGCCTTATGGCGCGTCAAGCATTGCGCGAGCGCAAGTCTGACGAAGCGTATCAAGATTGGCTGCGTCAGTTGCGTGACCGTACTTACGTTGAATATCACCTCGACGATGGTCGCTGATCCGCTAGTGCATTGGCAAAATTAGCTTAATGAGTACGATGCCGATCATTGCGTTAACGAGTGGTGAGCCTGCAGGCATTGGGCCAGATTTGTGCCTAATATTGGCAGGTCAATTACCCCCTGGTGCACGGTATGTTGTTTTGGCTGATCGTGATGTTTTAAAGCAACGTGCTCAGCAGCTGGGTTTGAATGTGCGGTTACGTGACTACGATCCGAGTCAGGCGATTGGTTCTGCAGAGGTGGTCCAAGAGCTGGAAGTATTGCATTGTCCGGCTGTTGCCGCAGTGCAGCCGGGTCAGCTGGATGTGCGCAACAGCCAGTACGTGCTGGATATGCTCAACCGCGCGTGTGATGGTTGTGTCTCGGGCGAGTTTAATGCCATGGTCACGGCGCCAGTGCAGAAGAGTGTGATTGCTGATGCGGGGCATCCCTTCAGCGGCCATACAGAGTATTTGGCAGAGCGCACCCACACGCCGCGTGTGGTGATGATGTTGGCGGGTAAAACGCCGCAAGGTGGTGAAGATGGTTGGCTGCGCGTTGCCTTGGCCACGACACATTTGCCGTTGCGAGATGTTGCAGATGCCATTACACATGATGTGCTAACGCAGACGCTTAATATTTTGCATGCAGATTTAATTCGTAAGTTTGGAATTTCATCACCGCGAATTTTAGTGGCGGGATTAAACCCCCATGCGGGCGAACAAGGCCATCTCGGCCAAGAAGAAATCGGCGTGATTACACCCGTGTGCGACGCACTTCGTGCGCAGGGGATGCGCATTGAAGGACCTCTACCGGCTGACACGTTGTTTGTAGCGCACCATCTACGTCATGCTGATGCAGTGTTGGCGATGTATCACGACCAAGGTTTGCCCGTGCTCAAACACGCTACTTTTGGGCAGGGTATTAACGTGACCTTGGGCTTACCCATTATTCGCACATCGGTGGATCATGGTACGGCGCTTGATCTCGCCGGCACGGGCCGAGCAGACGCAGGCAGTATGATGACCGCTATTCAAGCGGCGCTTGGTATGGCACTGCGCCAATTTTAAAAATACGCGCATGGCGCCTACTCATTGGCATATGGGCTATGCGCGCTGGTACCTGTACGCTTTAAATTATGAATGATCGTAAATCAGCTGGCCGAGGCAGTTTGGCAGCCAGCCCGACCTTGGCCACCCATCAAGCGCGAAAGCGATTCGGTCAAAACTTTCTTGTCGACCAAAATATCATTCGCAATATCGTGTCGGCCATCGCGCCACAAGCGGACGATTGCATGGTTGAAATTGGCCCCGGCTTAGCGGCGCTTACCGAGCCGTTATTGGCAAAGCTTAAACATCTGCATGTAGTTGAGATCGACCGAGATTTAGCAGCCGGCTTGCGCCAACGTTTCGCGCCAGATCGCATGAGCGTGCACGAAGTGGATGCCCTGCAATTTGATTTTTCAACATTGGCAATAAGTGCTGACAAACCAGTGGCGCAGCAAGGCACGCTCCGTGTCGTCGGCAATTTGCCCTACAACATTTCTTCGCCCTTGCTGTTTCATTTGGCTGAGTATGCACATGCAGTGTGTGACATGACTTTTATGCTGCAAAAGGAGGTGGTGCAACGCATCGTGGCGGATGCAGACGATGACGATTACGGTCGATTATCGGTGATGTTGCAGTACAGATTTGACTGCCAGAAATTGTTTGACGTGCCGCCGGGCGCATTTAAGCCCGCGCCAAAAGTAATGTCTGCCATTGTGCGTTTAGTGCCACGCCCTGCATCAGTACTGACGGCATTGAATCCTCAGTTGATGTCCGCAGTCGTGAAAGCAGCGTTCGGGCAACGTCGTAAAACGCTACGCAATACACTCAAGGGCTGGATGTCTGACCAAGATTTCGCTGCGCTAGAGATTGACGCAACACGTCGCGGCGAGACGCTCACAGTGCAAGACTATATTCGCATTAGTAATCATCTCCATGCTGCGGGCCGTACAGCGCCGAGCCTGTAATCATCGGTCGGCATACCAAACGACAAGCGCAGCCAACAGAAAAGAAAAAGCCGCTCACAACGTTTAGGTTGGAGCGGCTTAAAACTCATTGAGCTTGTCGGACTCGCGTTGCGTCCATCTAGCGTGCTCGATGCAAACAGCAGTCAAGCACACTCCTCATCATGAGTTTCACGTACGTTAGGCGTGAATATGGTGTTCCGTGCTTTCTGCCGGGCAGGTATTCATGCCGAACATCGCGTATGCCGGGCAGAAGTTCAGTACTCCTGTCAGCAGCGGCAGCAGGCCAATCATGCCCCAGGCACCGATGATACCCATGGCGCTAAAGGCGATCAGAACGATGCCGATAACGATGCGTAGAACTTTGTCAAAACCCCCTACGTTTGCCTTCACCTTGACCTCCGTGGAACATTGAATGTTGCTACTGAATCGTTGATAAAACGGGTTGTGTGACTTTCGAACAAGGCGCTTATTCGCTCCCTATTGCTGCGGCATTAACCGCTGCACAGTGGGCGACTCGTGCGCTTTGCATCGCTATTGTCAAGACACAGCGTAACAGGGCTGAGCGCGTGTTGCACGCTGCGGTGCGACATGTAGCCACCTAAATTTGTTGTGTTGCAACAAATACTTGGCGACATTTTTCTGCAAGGCAGTGCGCTAAAGCCCAGTGGCTTCAGCGTAGATGCGCTACGACGGGGGCGTGGTCTGATGGGCGCTCTAACTTACGCATGGCGCGTTCAATCGTCACGCCGGTGCATTGTTCCGCAAGCGGTGCGCTTAGCAGAATGTGGTCAATACGCAGGCCGCGGTTTTTTTGAAAACCGAGCATGCGGTAGTCCCACCATGTAAAGGTTTTTTCAGGCTGTTCAAATAGACGAAAAGCATCATGCAAACCGAGTGCAACTAAGGCGCGAAATGCATCGCGTTCGGCATCGGTGCACAAAACCTGCCCGGCCCATGCGATCGGGTCGTGCACATCTCGATCATCTGGTGCGATGTTGTAATCACCGAGCAAAGCGAGCTTTGCGTGTTGTTGGGTTTCGGTTGAAAGCCACGCTTTAAGTGCAGCGAGCCAGCGTAGTTTGTACGGATATTTATCTGAATCGACCGCTTGTCCGTTCGGAATATAAACGCACACGATACGCACTGCATGGCTCTCATCACCCACTGTTGCGGCGATGACGCGCCTCTGCTCGTCTTCAAAATTTGGAATGCCGTACTGCACGTCGCGTAAGGGTGTGCGCGAGAGTATAGCGACGCCGTTGTATGTTTTCTGCCCGCAAAAGACAACGTGATAACCGGCGTCAATCAGTTCTTGTTGCGGGAATGCGTGATCTTCCAGCTTGGTTTCTTGCAGACAGACAACGTCAGGTTGTGCACTGTTTAACCAATCGAGCAACTGCGGTAGACGTACCTTAAGTGAATTGACGTTCCAAGTTGCAATGTTCATGGTTTTTTGTTGTTGTCAGGCGAAGCTGTACTGTCTGTGGCGCTGGTGTTTGGCCTAGCAGCGGCCGAGCCGGGCGGTGGATAACCTGCACTATCAAGTGCGTTAGACCACTGCGTGGCTTCAAAGCCTGTTAGACGCTGTTTGCCAATGGTGACGGATGGCAGAAAAATAGACTTGCTCTGAAACAGCGTATTAAAGGCCTGTACGTCAGCCTCCGTTTTCACGGTTTTTTCGGTAAAGGGAATGCCGCGCTGATTTAAGTAAGCACGTGCTTGCACGCAGCCGGAGGTGCACTCCACATCAACATACAGGGTGACGGGAAAGTTCTCAGCAGCCTTACGCATGGCGTAGGGCAAGCCGCTCGTTTGCATGGTGTTGTTGCTAAACTTTTTTTGCTCAGCCTTACGTGCATTGGGCGGTGGTGGTTGATCTGTGTAATGAATACGGCCCTCTGCATCAACCCAGCGATAGAGCTGTTGTGCCATTGCAGTTGTCGCGATGATAGAAAAGAAAGAGAGCAAGAACAGGCGGCCAACGATTGTCTTCAACGTGTGTAGTATGGGTTTGTGCACACTGCTTTTGCCAATCACCGTTGTGTTCATGCTTCCTCCCGCTCTTTATCCAAAGTTCAGGCTGCAATCATGCCACTGTGTCGTAGTAAGGCATCGACACGTGGCTCACGCCCACGGAATGCCTTGAATGATTCAAGCGCGGGGCGCGAACCGCCGACGGCCAAAATTTCTTGCATGAAGCGCTGGCCAGTTGCAGCGTCCAGCACGCTACCAGTTGCTTTGCCGGCTTCTTCAAAAGCCTCAAAGGCATCAGCAGACAGCACTTCCGCCCACTTGTAGCTGTAATAGCCGGCTGCGTAGCCACCTGCAAAAATGTGGCTAAAACTATTGGGAAAGCGATTCCAGGCAGGTGGAATGAGCACCGCCACTTCTTGGCGAACTTCGTCCAATAGCTGCATGTAATTGCGTTGGCCGTGTGGGTCAAACTCGCTGTGCAGGCGTAAATCGAATAACGAAAATTCAATTTGTCGCAGTGTTTGCAAACCAGACTGGAAATTGCGCGCTGCCAACATGCGGTCGTACAAAGCACGCGGCATGGTGGCACCGGTTTCGGCATGACGCGTCATGCTTTGCAGTACGTCCCACTCCCAACAAAAATTTTCCATAAATTGGCTGGGGAGTTCGACTGCATCCCATTCCACACCGCGGATACCCGAGACTGCAATTTCTTCGACTTGCGTGAGCAAGTGGTGCAGGCCATGGCCGGTTTCGTGGAATAACGTGACCACCTCATCGTGCGTAAACAAGGCGGGCTTGCCAGCCACAGGGGCCGAGAAGTTGCACACCAAATAGGCAACAGGGGTTTGAATGCCATTTCCAATGCGACGACGCGTAATGCTTTCATCCATCCATGCGCCGCCACGTTTTGTTTCGCGGGCATAGAGGTCAAGGTAAAACTGGCCAACTAATTGACCATCACGCTCGATACGGAAGAAACGGACATCGGGGTGCCATACCGGTGCCTGATCGGCTGAAATGCGCACGCCATACAGTGCTTCTACAACGCGGAACAGGCCTGCCAACACCTTATCTTCCGGTAGATATTGTTTCACTTCTTCATCCGAAAAACTGTAGCGAGCTTGCTTGAGTTTTTCTGAAGCAAAGGGAATGTCCCACGGCTGAAGATCGGTCATGGCTAATTCGCTGGCAGCGAATGCACGTAGTTCTGCCAAATCTTTTTCAGCGTAAGGGCGCGCTTTGGCCGCCATGTCACGCAAAAACGCAGCAACTTGTGCTGGCGTGTCGGCCATCTTGGGCACGAGCGATACTTCTGCGAAGT
>SBBQ01000070.1 GCA_005239635.1 Uliginosibacterium gangwonense | reverse complement strand
TCGTGACACATGATTTGAAAATGAGTGTAACGAATAAAAAAAGCTGCCGTGGCAGCCTTTTTAAGCACAAGCGGTGTGGCTAAGCTTAGCCACACACGCCATTGGCAAAACAAATCTGGATCAATTTCAGAACGGAATATCGTCGTCCATTGCGCCGTAGCTGCTCGGCGCAGAGCTAGCCTGGCTAGGGGCCGAGCGAGTGGGTTGGCTGGGCCGGCTATTGCCGTAGTCGCCGCCACTGTCGCCGCCGCCCATGCCTTGGCGGCTGCCCAGCATCTTCATTTCGTCTGCACGAATTTCGGTGCTGTAACGATCTTGGCCTTTGTCGTCCGTCCATTTGCGGGTGCGCAGGCTACCCTCAACATACACTTGCGAACCCTTCTTTAGGTATTGGCCTGCAATTTCCGCCAAGCGTCCGTAAAAGGTAATGCGGTGCCATTCGGTGGCTTCTTTTTTCTCACCGCTGGCTTTGTCTTTCCACGTTTCGGTGGTGGCCACGCGAATATTGCAGATGGCATCGCCACTGGTGGCGTAGCGGGTTTCGGGGTCGGCGCCGAGGTTGCCGATGATGATGACTTTATTGACCGATGCCATATCAGTTTTCCTTGTTCATGAGTGCGAGTGCAGCCGATTCGTCCCACTCGCTCATACTGACCTTTAAGTATGCCACACCCTCGGACGGTATCACGACCGCTTCTTCAACGCCGGTAATGCCGAGCAAGGCGCTTGAGAGTGCGCGAGCTTGAGTTTCGTTCATGGTTCCAACATGGAACATGCGCGTTTTAACCTTGGGTGGCGTGCGCATGGATAGCGCAAGCAGCAGCCATGCACCGCACAGGCCTGCGGCAAAGGCAAACACGCCAGCCGAGCTTACGTGCTGCGCCAAAAAGCCACCTAATGCGCCGCCCAAAAATAGCCCGAAGAATTGAAAGCTGTTGTACACGCCAATGGCGGTGCCCTTGCTGCCAGCCGGTGCGATTTTTGAAACCAGCGAAGGCAGGGTGGCTTCGAGCAGGTTAAAGGCTAAGAAGAACATAAATAGGGTAATCACGACGCCGGTCATGTTGTTAATAAACACAGCCATGAGCAGCGTTGCCAAAAATAACAAGGCGACGGCAGAGCAAAACACGGGCTTCATGCGGCCATATTTTTCCGCCACGATAATGGCGGGGATTACTGCGAAGAATGAAATGCTCATGATGGGCAGATACACCTTCCAGTGCTGCTCCAGCGGTAGTTGCCCAACATTGAGTAGTACCAGCGGAATCACCACAAACAGCCCGCGCATGGCCGCGTGCAAACTAAAAATACCGAAGTTGAGCCGCTGCAGCTCAACGTTCATTAACACGCCGGTAATTTGCTCTGGCACGGTTTCAGCATCAGCATGCACGCGACTGGTGACGGGGTTGGGTACCACAAACGCCACCACCGCCATGGCGCAGAGCGCTAATACGCCGGTAAGCGCGAAGATGCCAGGCACGCCGATCAGGTGATTTAGCGTTGGGCCGAGCACCATTGACGCACCGAAGGTTGCGCCAATACTTATGCCGATGACTGCCATTGATTTGGCACGGTGTTCTTCGCGGGTGAGGTCGGCGGTGAGCGCAATGATTGCGGCTGCGACGGCGCCTGTGCCTTGAATCAGACGGCCCAGAATAATGGCGTAAATATCGGTGGCAAATGCGGCCACAAAGCTGCCTAGCGCAAACAGTGTGAGGCCAATGTAGATCATGCGCTTGCGGCCGTAGCGGTCTGATAGCAGGCCAAACGGAATTTGCAGGCAGGCTTGGGCCAAGCCATCTATCCCAAGTGCAACGCCCACCAAAAATGGCGAGTTACCACCGGGCAAATGCTGCGCATACACCGCGAGCACGGGCAGGATGGAAAACATGCCAAACATACGAAGCGCAAAAATGAGCGCCAGCGAGGCGGTTGCGCGACGTTCGAGCGGGGTGAGGACGTTAGAGTCAGCAAGCTTCATGAAGGTTAGAGCGCGCCACCGCGGTGGTGTGAACCTGGCCGGCGGCGGTTGAGTTAAGTGCCAATTGAGTACTTACGGGCTGATGCGCCAAGTCCGCCGATACAAGCGGGACTGGGGCGAGCGGGATGCCAGCTGAGTCGATCTCAATAAAGCAGCTAGGGATTACCCACTAAAAACGCTATATTAACCGGTTTGGCCCCTCTTCCGCGCATGCTTGTGCGCGGCGCGCGGGACGCTTGCCCGCGTGGCGAGTAATTCAGGATTGGCAAAAACGGCAAATTCGGCACATGGACTCTATTCGCATACGTGGTGCGCGCACGCACAACCTGAAGAACGTTAACTTAGATTTGCCGCGCAATCGCTTAACCGTGATTACGGGTTTGTCGGGCTCCGGTAAATCCTCGTTGGCGTTCGATACGCTGTACGCAGAAGGTCAGCGTCGCTATGTCGAATCGTTGTCGGCGTATGCCCGTCAATTTTTGCAGTTGATGGAAAAGCCGGATGTCGATTTGATTGAAGGTTTGTCGCCGGCAATTTCAATTGAGCAAAAAGCCACCAGCCACAACCCGCGCTCAACAGTGGGTACAGTCACCGAAATTCACGACTACCTGCGTTTGTTGTACGCGCGCGCCGGCACGCCGCATTGCCCCGACCATGCTTTGCCATTAGAAGCGCAAAGTGTGGCGCAAATGGTGGATCACATTTTGGCGCTGCCCGAAGACACCAAGTTGATGATCTTGGCGCCCGTTGTTGCCAATCGCAAAGGTGAGCAACTCGACTTGTTTGCAGAGTTGCGTGCGCAAGGTTTTGTGCGCCTGCGAGTGAATGGCGAAGTTTGCGAAATCGACAATCCACCCAAGCTCGATAAAAACAAAAAGCACACCATTGATGTGGTGGTTGATCGCATTAAGGTGAGACAAGATGCGCGCCAACGTTTGGCGGAAAGTTTTGAAACCGCGCTCGCACACGCAGAAGGCCGTGCCATTGCGGTGGAAATGGACAGCGGACAAGAGCATCTGTTCTCTGCGCGCTTTGCCTGTCCGGCCTGTTCGTTTGCTTTGCAAGAACTTGAGCCGCGCTTGTTCTCGTTTAACAACCCGATGGGTGCTTGCCCCAAGTGTGACGGCTTAGGCTCGATCCAGTTTTTCGATCCGGCGCGCGTGGTCGCATTTCCGCACTTGTCATTGGCAAACGGCGCCATTCGCGGGTGGGACCGACGCAATCAGTTTTATTACCAAATGCTCAGTTGCTTAGCGGCGCATTACCAGTTCGATTTGGAATTGGCTTTTGAAAAGCTGCCGGCCGAAATTCAAGAAAAAGTGTTGTACGGTTCGGGCCGCGAAAAAATTGCTTTCCGTTATCTCAACGAAAACGGCCGAAACACGCTGCGCGAGCATACCTTCGAAGGCATCATTCCAAACTTAGAGCGTCGCTACAAAGAAACCGACTCCATCGCCGTACGCGAGGAATTGGCAAAATATTTGAATACGCGTCCGTGTCCAGAATGTGAAGGCACGCGTCTGCGCCGTGAAGCGCGCAATGTGTTGATTGGCAATCGCACCTTGCCCGAAGTCTCGCACATGCCCTTGGGCGAGTGCCGCGTATTTTTCGATACGCTCAAACTCACGGGGCATCGCGCGCAAGTTGCCGAAAAAATTCTCAAAGAAATTACCTCGCGCTTGTCCTTCCTCATCAATGTGGGCTTGGATTATTTGTCGCTTGATCGCTCGGCCGAAACGTTGTCCGGCGGTGAAGCGCAGCGTATTCGCCTAGCCTCACAAATTGGTTCCGGTTTAACCGGTGTGATGTATGTGCTGGACGAACCGTCGATTGGTTTGCACCAGCGTGACAACACGCGTTTGCTGCAAACCCTGGCCGAGCTGCGCGATTTAGGTAACACCGTGATCGTGGTTGAGCACGATGAAGAAGCGATTGAAGCAGCTGACTACGTGGTCGACATCGGCCCCGGCGCAGGCGTGCACGGTGGCATGGTGGTGGCAGAAGGCACGCCAGCCGAAGTGTCTGCGCATCCCAATTCACTAACGGGCGCGTATCTTTCAGGCCGCAAAAAAATTGCGGTGCCCGAGCAGCGCACGCCGCCCAACACTGAACGTGAGTTAGTCATTCGCGGTGCGCGCGGCAACAACCTTAAAGACGTCACCTTGCATTTGCCGGTGGGCCTGCTCACGTGTATTACGGGCGTGTCCGGTTCAGGTAAGTCGACCTTAATTAACGACACGCTGTACGCTATTGCTGCACGCCACTTGTATGGTTCCAACACCGAACCTGCCGCGCACGACGGCATTGAAGGGCTGGAGCATTTCGACAAAGTCATTAACGTCGACCAGTCCCCCATTGGCCGCACGCCGCGCTCCAATCCCGCCACCTACACGGGCTTGCTCACACCGATTCGCGAATTGTTTGCGGGTGTGCCAGAAGCGCGCTCGCGGGGTTATGGGCCGGGCCGCTTTTCGTTTAACGTAAAAGGTGGTCGCTGCGAGGCCTGTCAGGGCGACGGCATGATCAAGGTGGAAATGCATTTTCTGCCGGACATTTTTGTGCCATGCGACGTGTGTCATGGCAAACGCTACAACCGTGAAACTTTAGAGATTCGCTATAAGGGCCAAACCATTCACGACATTTTGCAGATGACGGTGGAACAAGCCTGCGAATTTTTCTCTGCGGTGCCCGTGGTCTCTAAGAAATTGCAGACATTGATGGACGTGGGGTTGTCCTACATTCAACTGGGGCAAAGTGCGACCACGCTTTCCGGTGGCGAAGCGCAGCGCGTGAAGCTGGCGCTCGAACTCTCCAAGCGTGACACCGGCCGCACGCTGTATATCTTGGACGAGCCGACCACTGGTTTGCACTTCCACGATATCGAATTGCTGCTCACCGTGCTGCACCGCTTGCGCGATCACGGCAACACCGTGGTGGTGATCGAACACAATCTGGATGTG
>SBBQ01000020.1 GCA_005239635.1 Uliginosibacterium gangwonense | reverse complement strand
GTGTATCCAAACAGCCAGTTGTACAAAGACAAAGAAGAGATGGAGGCTTTGCAACTAGGTGCAGTGCAAATGTTGGCGCCGTCATTGGCAAAGTTTGGCCCTCTAGGTGCGCGTGAATTTGAAGTGTTCGACCTGCCTTATATCTTTGACGGCTACGATGCGCTGCATCGCGTCACCCAAGGTCCCATTGGCAAAAGCATGCTGCTGAAGCTTGAAACCCGAGGTGTTCGAGGCCTTGCGTTTTGGGACAACGGTTTCAAAGTGATGAGTGCAAACCGCCCATTGAATACGCCGGCAGATTTTCGGGGTTTGAAAATGCGTATTCAGTCTTCAAAGGTGCTTGATGCAGAAATGCGCGCGCTCGGCGCAAACCCGCAAGTGATGGCGTTCTCAGAGGTATATCAGGCTTTGCAAACGGGCGTGGTTGATGGAACAGAGAATCCGCCGTCAAATTTGTACACGCAGAAAATGCATGAAGTGCAAAAGCATGTTGTGGTGTCGAATCATGGTTACTTGGGTTACGCCGTGATCGTGAACAAAAAATTCTGGGATGGCCTGCCAGCAGATATCCGCGCTGCGCTCGATGCTGCCATGGTAGATGCCACCAAGTACGCGAATGCGATTGCGTTACGTGAGAATGCTGACAAGCTCGATTTGGTTCGTCGCAGTGGCAAGAGCCAAGTTTCTGAGTTGACGCCTGATCAAAAACGTCAGTGGATGAAGGCGCTGATTCCGGTGCATGCTCAGATGCAGGACAAGGTTGGCAAAGATTTAATCCAGTCTATTTACAAAGAAACCGGGTTTAATCCGAATAAATACTAAGCGCAGCTGTTGCTCAGCACGGCGATTGTTTCTCCCGCAAGGGCTTGCAGGAGGGGGTATGCGCATACTGGATCATCTAGAGGAGTGGTTGATTGGCCTGCTCATGGGCGCAGCCACAATCCTCATTGTTATTGCCGTGTTGCACCGGTTTGCGTCAGGATGGCCACTGGGTTCAGTGCAAGACTGGCTCATCAGTATCAACATGAGTTGGGCGCAAGAGCTTTGCATCTACATGTTTGTGTGGATGGCAAAGTTTGGTGCGGCGTATGGCGTTCGCACGGGTATTCACGTCGGTGTGGATGTCCTCATCAATCGACTAGATCCCAAGTATCGTCGGGTTTGCATCATTTTTAGCCTACTTTGCGGTGCGCTCTTTACGGGCATCATCGCCATTTTGGGCGCACGTTTCGTGTGGGAAAACGGCATGCACTATGCCGTTTTCAATGTCCTGCATATTCCCGCTGAAGACTTGTATGAAGGACCGACGACGCCGGACTTGGAGTGGCCAACGTGGGTGGTCTATCTAGCGATTCCACTAGGTTCCAGTTTGATGTGCTTCCGCTTTTTGCAGGTGCTGTGGTCGTTTTGAAGGCGAAACGAATTGCCGCAACACGACCATGGTCATGTTGATGGCTTGGATGATGATGAAGTGATGGAGGGTGGTCGATCATGAGCAGCCTCGTCATCTTTAGTTTGCTGTTAGTGCTCATGCTCACCGGCATGCCCATTTCAATTGCGCTGGGCCTAACGGTGCTGACCTTCATGTTCACCATGACCAGTGTGCCGGTGGAATCGGTGGCGCTGAAGTTGTTCACTGGCATTGAGAAGTTCGAAATCATGGCGATTCCGTTCTTTATCTTGGCAGGCAATTTCTTGACGCATGGCGGTGTTGCAAAACGCATGATTCGTTTTGCAACAGCGTTGATTGGACACTGGTATGGCGGTTTGGGTTTGGCTGGTGTGTTGGCCTGTGCTTTGTTCGCAGCTGTTTCTGGTTCCAGTCCTGCCACGGTGGTTGCAATTGGCTCCATCTTGTTGCCTGCCATGATCAAAGCGGGTTTTCCGAAACGCTTTGGTGCGGGGGTGATTACTACCTCCGGTGCGTTGGGCATTCTGATTCCACCCTCAATTGTGATGGTGATGTACTCGGTTTCAACCAATACGTCGGTTGGGGCGCTGTTTATGGCCGGTGTGGTGCCCGGCTTTGTATTGGCCGTTATGCTGGGCTTTACGACCTGGTGGCGTGCAAAAAAGAATAATTACCCGCGATTGGCAAAAGCCAGTTGGGGTGAGCGATTCCGTACATTTCGCGAATCCGTGTGGGGGTTGTTACTCATCGTATTGGTGATGGGCGGAATTTATTCCGGGGTGTTTACGCCCACTGAAGCGGCGGCGGTGAGTGCAATTTACGCTTTCATCATCGCGGTTTTCGTGTATCGCGATATGTCGCTTCGAGATGTGCCGCGTGTACTGCTGAGCTCTGCCAATATGTCGGCGATGCTGCTCTATATCATCACCAATGCAGTGCTGTTCTCATTCATGCTCACGCATGAAAATATTCCCCAAGCAATGGCGGCCTGGATGCTGGATAAGGGCTTGGGGGTCATTGCATTCTTGCTGATTGCCAATCTACTGTTGTTGATCGCTGGCAATTTCATGGAGCCTTCGTCCATTGTTTTGATCTTGGCGCCGATCCTATTTCCCATTGCAACGCAACTCGGCATTGATCCCGTTCACTTTGGCATCATCATGGTGGTGAATATGGAGGTGGGGATGTGCCATCCGCCCGTGGGTTTGAATCTGTATGTGGCGTCCGGAGTTGCCAAAATGGGGATTACAGAGCTCACCATCGCTGTTTGGCCATGGTTGCTCACCATGTTGGTTTTCTTGTTATTGGTGACTTATTGGCCGGCCATGTCGTTGGCACTGCCCAAAGCATTGGGCATGATTATGTGATGCTGCCCTGCAAAATCAGTCGCTTGTGTGTTCGGTAAGGTGGCGTTGAGGCGAAGGTTTTTGGCCTATGGAGGGTATGGCCGAAGGGCAGAACGCTAAAAACTGAGCAAAATAGAAGGGTATCCGGCCCGTTTTGCCAAGACGCGTGCTAGGGAGAACAGGATTTACCTGTTAAAATCGCAAGTTAGGCGATTTTTTTGTCTGATCGGTTGATGTTTAAAGGTTGAAATCAACCCGTCAATCCGACCCCTTAACTGCAACTTTGCAACTATTTTGGAGTGTAGTCCCATGGCTGTTGAACGCACCCTGTCCATCATCAAGCCCGATGCCGTCGCTAAGAACGTGATCGGCAAGATCTATCAGCGCTTTGAAGATGCTGGCCTGAAGGTGATTGCCGCTCGTATGGCACACCTGTCTGAGCAGGAAGCTGGCCAGTTTTACGCAGTGCACAAAGAGCGTCCTTTCTTCAAGGATCTGGTTTCTTTCATGATTTCTGGTCCGGTCATGATTCAAGTTCTGGAAGGCGAAAACGCCATTGCCAAGAACCGTGAGCTGATGGGCGCAACGGACCCGAAGAAGGCCGATAAGGGCACCATTCGTGGCGACTTTGCTGACTCTATCGATGCAAACGCTGTGCACGGCTCAGACGCACCGGAAACGGCCGCTGTTGAAGTTGCCTTCTTCTTTCCGGGCATGAACGTCTACTCGCGCTAATCGCGAGACGTTTTAACTAGACGTTATAACGAAACGTACGGGCAACATGTCGGTCAATCTGCTCGATTTTGATGCAGCTGGGCTCACCCAGTTTTTTACAGAACTGGGTGAGAAGCCTTTTCGCGCGAAGCAAGTCTTGCGATGGATGCATCGCGAGGGTTGCGACGACTTCGCGCAGATGACCGATGTGGCCAAATCGCTTCGCGAGCGTTTGTCACAAACGGCCACGATTTCCGCGCCCAGCATGGTGCGCGACAGTGTATCGACCGACGGAACGCGTAAATGGCTGCTGGATGTGGGCCAAAGCAATGCCGTTGAAACTGTTTTTATTCCCGAAGCACGTCGGGGCACGCTTTGCGTGTCGTCTCAAGCGGGCTGTGCACTTGATTGCGCTTTTTGCTCTACGGGCAAACAAGGCTTTAATCGCAATTTAACAACCGCCGAAATCATTGGCCAGCTTTGGTACGCAAACCGTGTATTGGGTGCGGCGAATGACGGTGAGGGTGAGCCGGGTGAGCGCATCATTACGAATGTTGTCATGATGGGAATGGGCGAGCCATTGGCAAATTTTGACAATGTCGTGGCAGCGCTCAACCTAATGTTGGATGACCATGCTTATGGTTTGTCGCGCCGTCGTGTAACAGTGTCGACATCGGGCATCGTGCCGGCGATGGATCGCTTGCGAGATGCATGCCCGGTTGCCTTGGCTGTTTCGTTGCACGCTTCTAATGATGCTTTGCGCGATAAATTGGTGCCGATTAATCAGAAGTACCCGTTGGCTGAATTGATGGCGGCTTGCCAACGTTACCTTGAAAAAGCCCCGCGAGATTTTGTGACCTTCGAATATGTCATGCTCGAAGGTGTAAATGACCAAGACACCCACGCGTATGAGCTACTTAAGCTGGTACGAGACGTGCCTTGCAAATTCAACCTGATTCCCTTCAATCCGTTTCCCAATTCTGGTTTTGAACGATCTTCGCCAGAACGCATCAGACGCTTTGCTGACATTTTGATGCGAGAAGGAATCGTGACAACGACACGCAAAACGCGTGGTGATGATGTGGATGCCGCTTGCGGACAGTTGGCGGGACAAGTTAAAGACAAGTCGCGCCGTACTGAACGTCACGTGATGCAGTTTTCGGGAGGTTCGCAATGATGAGTCGAGTGTTGTGGCGCAGTTGTGGCGTTGCATGGATGTCGGTCCTATTCGTATTAGCCGGATGTGCTGGTAATGCGGTACAAACGACTGAAACACGTTCTATTGCCGATTCGCCTGCAACAAGCGTATCTTCATCTGCACCCACGGGCGACCCACGCCGCAGAGCACAGGCGCACGTTGACTTGGGTAAGGCCTATCTGCAACAGCGTCGATTTGCCACAGCATTAGAAGAAGTCAATATCGCGCTTAAATCCGATCCGGGTTTTGCACCTGCGCACAGTTTGTTGGGTGCGATTCATGTGGCACTGAATGAGCGCCCCCAAGCCTTAGCTGCCTACGAGCAAGCTTATCGCTTAGCTCCTAAAGATGGCGATATCAACAATGACTATGGTTGGTTGTTGTGTTTAGAGGGCAAGGAAGAGCAAGCGCAACTGCATTTTATGAATGCAGTTAAAAACCCTTTGTATGAAACTCCCACGCGCCCATTCACGAATGCGGGGCTTTGTTACATTCGCGCAAACGATTACGCGAAGGCTTTGCCAAGCTTGCAGCGTGCTGTTGAAGCAGATCCATCAAATAAGCAAGCGTGGTATTTGCTGTCTGAATCCTATTATCGCGTGGGTAATTACTTCGCTGCCCAGCAAACTTATCGAGAGTTAATGCGCGATCTTGAACAGCCGATGGCCGAGGTGCTGTGGCTCGCCCTGCGTGTCGAGCGCAAGATCGGCAATACGAGCGCAGAACAAACTTATGCATCACAACTGATGCGAAAGTTTGCAGGCTCACCTGAATATCAGAAATTGATGCAGGGACAGTACGAATGACGATGTCAGAGCAAGAATTAACAGTTGGTGATATTGAGCCAGACGCAGCAACTGCGTCGGTTTCTGACGTTGTCCGCGAAGCAACCGTTGGCGCAACGTTCCGTGCGGCTCGCGAAGCACGCGGTATGCGTGTAGAAGATGCCGCTGCAAGTATGAAGTTGCGACCGCGGCAAATTGAAGCGATTGAGGCGGATCAGTTTGAAGTGCTCGGTGGTGCAACGTATGTGCGTGGCTTTGTACGTGGTTATGCGAAGCTTCTCGGCCTCGATGCAGAGACCTTGACGTCGCGTATGGCACATGTTCTCGCGGCGCCGGCACCTCGCTTAGATGTACCCGCCAGCGAAGGGGTATCGATGCCAACCTCGCAAACACGCCGGAAGTGGATGTTGCCGGTTGCTGCTTTGTTGGTTCCGGTGCTTGTTGCGGGAGGCCTGTTTGCTTACTTTGATTATTTTAAGGGCGGCGCTAATTCTGGATTGCTCTCGCAAGAAGCAGAGGTGACCCCAGCAGTAAAACCAGCAACAGAAAGTGCTCCCCCGCAAAGCGTATCTACGCCAGTCGTCGTTGAGGCGTCTCCCTTTCCGCCAGAGGGTAATGCACCAGGTGTTGTCGACCCCAAGCTGCAACTAGGTTCGCAAGAGCCTGCGCTAGGGGCGACCCTGCCCGGGAGTGTTTCTGCACCTGCATATGCAAGTAATGTTGCTGAATCTGGCCGTAGCCGGATTCTGAAGCTGACGTTCTCTGATGATGCGTGGGTGGAAGTCAAAGATGCTGATGGGCGCATTATTTATTCCCAGCTCAATCATGCAGGCAATACTCAAGTCGTGGAAGGACGCGCACCCTTAGCCGTTGTGATCGGAAATTCCGCTAATGTGAAGTTGCTGGTGGATGAGCAACCGGTTGATCTGCGCGCCCACACCAAAATTTCAGTGGCACGGCTGACCTTGGAATGAGCAAGATGGAGCAACTCCCAAGCGCCATGTGCGCTCGTAGAGCTACACGCAGCGTACGCGTAGGCAATGTATTGATTGGTTCTGAAGCGCCCGTGGTGGTGCAGTCGATGACCAATACGGACACCGCAGACTATATTAAAACGGCGCTTCAAGTGGCTGAGTTGGCGCGTGCGGGCTCTGAATTGGTACGTATTACAGTTAATACAAACGAGGCAGCAGCAGCAGTACCCAAAATTCGTGAACAGCTATTGAAAATGAATGTGAATGTGCCACTGGTTGGCGACTTCCATTTCAATGGTGATCGATTACTGCGAGATAACCCTGCTTGCGCCGAAGCATTGGCAAAACTGCGCATTAATCCGGGTAATGTGGGTAAGGGTAGTAAGCGCGACGAAAAGTATGCGTCGATTATTGAGGTGGCCTGCCAATACGACAAGCCAGTCCGCATTGGCGTAAATTGGGGCAGTCTTGATCAATCGCTGCTTGCGCGCGTGATGGATGAAAACGCGCGCCGTCCACAACCCAAAGACGCGATTGAGGTGATGCGTGAAGCGATGGTGACTTCGGCTGTTGAGTCAGCGGAGCAGGCTGTTGCGTGGGGCCTGTCGCCTGATCGCATTATCTTGTCGTGCAAGGTGAGTGGGGTGCAAGACCTCATCGCGATTTATCGTGAATTGGCAAAGCGTTGCGATTACCCACTGCATTTAGGGCTGACGGAAGCTGGTATGGGTAGCAAAGGCATTGTGGCTTCAACGGCTGCGCTATCTGTGTTGCTGCAAGAAGGTATTGGCGACACCATTCGGGTATCTCTGACGCCTGAACCCAATGGCAGTCGCAGTCAAGAAGTGGTGGTTGCGCAAGAAATTTTGCAATCGATGGGCTTGCGTGCGTTCACTCCAATGGTTGCAGCCTGTCCTGGGTGTGGCCGTACCAGTTCAACGTTCTTCCAAGAACTTGCGCGTGACGTACAGAACTATGTACGCGAACAAATGCCGAGCTGGCGTACGCAGTACGACGGCGTTGAGCGTATGACATTGGCGGTGATGGGCTGTGTGGTGAATGGTCCGGGCGAAAGTAAGCATGCCAATATTGGTATTTCCTTACCCGGTACGGGTGAAGTGCCGGTCGCGCCCGTCTATGAAGACGGTCAGAAAACGGTCACGCTCAAGGGCGATCATATTGCCAAAGAGTTTATTCAGATTATTGATGCCTACGTGGCCAGAACCTATACCCGCAAAGCTGGGTAAGGTGAATGAATTAGTGGAATTACGAGATACATGAGTACGACACTGCAGGCCGTTCGCGGCATGAACGATATCCTGCCGGATGAGGCAGAGCGCTGGGAAGCATTTGAAGAAATCGTTCGCGATTGGCTTCGCGCCTATGGCTATCGTCCGATTCGCATGCCGCTGGTCGAGCCGACCCCGTTGTTTAAGCGTGCGATTGGTGAAGTGACGGACATCGTTGAAAAGGAAATGTATTCCTTTGAAGACTCACTCAATGGTGAGCATCTGACATTACGTCCAGAAGGCACGGCATCGTGTGTACGCGCTGTGTTACAGCATAGCCTGCTGTACGATGGCCCGAAGCGTTTGTGGTACATGGGCCCAATGTTCCGCCATGAGCGTCCGCAAAAAGGCCGATATCGCCAGTTTCATCAAGTTGGGGTGGAATCATTTGGCATGGCCGGCCCAGACGTGGATGCAGAGCAAATTGCGATGTGTCAGCGCCTGTGGGACGACCTAGGCTTGCAAGATGTTCGCTTAGAGATCAACTCGCTCGGTCAGCCGGAAGAACGGGCGCGTCATCGTGAAGATTTGATTCGCTACTTGGAGCAGCATCAAGACAAGCTAGATGAAGACGGTAAGCGCCGCTTGTACAGCAATCCGCTGCGAATTCTCGACACCAAGAATCCGGCGTTGCAAGAGATTGTCGAAGCCGCGCCGAAGTTGATTGATTATTTGGGTGAAGAGTCGCGCGCGCACTTTGACGGTGTGCAAGCTTTGTTGCGTGATATGGGTATTCCCTTCCGCATCAATCCACGCTTGGTGCGCGGGCTAGACTATTACAACCATACCGTGTTCGAATGGATTACCGAACAACTGGGTGCGCAGGGCACGATCTGCGCGGGCGGTCGCTATGACGGGCTAATCACACAGTTGGGTGGCAAACCGCAGCCGGCGTGTGGCTTTGCAATGGGCGTTGAACGCCTGATGTCGCTGTGGGACTTGGCTCACGCTGAAGCACTAATCAATTCACCCGATGTGTATTTAGTGCACCAAGGTGAATCTGCAGCACGGATGGCGTTTCGTGTAGCAGAGGGTATGCGCGACGCGGGCTTCTCTGTCGTATTACATGCAGGGGGTGGTAGCTTTAAGTCGCAAATGAAAAAGGCGGATGGTAGCGGCGCGAGCGTCGCCATTATTATTGGCGATGACGAAGTCGCTGCGGATCAGGTTTCGTTGAAGTTTTTGCGCGAAGAACGTGAGCAAATTCGAGTTTCGTGCGATGACTTAATTGAGCATTTAGGTGAAGCTCTACTGGGCTTTACTGACGACTAGTTTGATGTGTGCCTTCGGATTAGAAAACATTGCATCTATACAGTCAGCATCAATGTGTTGGCGTTGAGCGCCAAATTGGCAAAATAGATCGTTCAAATTTATTAGGGATGACACTGCGATGGCAGCGTATGACTTGCAAGAACAAGAACAAATGTCCAACCTCAAGGCATGGTGGGAACGCTACGGCAATTTAGTCTGCGCCCTTGCTGTTGGTGTGGCGGTGGCCGGATTGGGTTGGCAAGGTTGGCAGTGGTATCAGCGCAAGCAGGCAACAGAAGCCGCAGTGCTGATGGATCAAGTCGTGCAAGGTGCGCTTGAGCGTGACGCGCAAAAGGTTAAGCAAATTAGCGGCGATTTGATCGCGCGTTACCCGTCGACAGTACAGGCCGCGATGAGTGGTTTGGTAGCAGCACGCTTCAGTGTTGAGAACAAAGACCTTAAGTCAGCGCACGCACAGTTGCAATGGGTTGCAGAGCATAGTTCTGATGCGGGTATGCGCGATATTGGCCGAGTAAGATTGGCCTATGTTATGGCCGATGAGAATCAGCTGGACGAAGCGCTGAAGCAAGTTCAAACAGAGTCGACTGCCGCATTTGCGCCGCGATTTGCCGAAGCACGCGGTGACATTTTGTTGTTGCAAAATAAATTGCAAGAAGCTGCAAAAGCATATGAACAGGCATTAAATTCCTTGAAAGAGTCTGGTGCTGATACGGATGGCCTGAAACCCTATCAAGAAATGTTGAAAGCCAAATTAGACGCAGTGGGCGGTGTGAGTGTTTCGCCTGCTACTGTTGAAGCAAAACCTGCAGCGGGAGCCGCCAAGTGATGATGCGTCGATGCGCGCTAGCGTCGCTGCTGAGTTTAAGTCTAAGCGCTTGCACCGTGATGGATGCGGTGAATCCGTTTTCTAGCAGCAAGCCAAAAATTCCCTCACTTGAGCCGATTACGGCGACCGTGAAATTAAATACCGAATGGCGTGCCGAGCTCAGTGCTTCAGCCCGCCACGTGTTTACACCGGCCATTATTGAAGACGATGTTTTTGCTGCAGATGAATCTGGCACCGTTGCTAAGTTTCACGATGGCAAAACTTTGTGGCGTGTGCCTGCTGATAAGCTGCTTTCAGGCGGTGTGGGTTCAGATGGTCGCCAGGTTGTGGTTGGTACTGAAAAAGGCGATGTACTCAGTTTTTCGAGTGCTGATGGTGCGGCCCAATGGCGCGCCAAAGTTGGTTCTGAAGTTTTGGCCCCACCCGTCGTGACGGGCGAGTTGGTATTGGTACGTAGCTCCGACGGTACGATTACAGCATTAGACGCATTAGATGGTAAGCGTCGTTGGACTTATACGCGTTCTAATCCGGCCCTCAGTTTGCGTGCTGATGCAGGCATGGCGGTTACTTCGAGTAGTGTGCTCGCAGGTTTCCCCGGCGGCAAGTTGGTCTCAATTAGTTTGCGTAGTGGCACGGTTCAGTGGGAGGCCACGGTTGCTTTACCACGTGGAGCAACCGAGTTAGAGCGCATTGCAGATGTTGCAAGCACTCCTGTTGTGACCGGTGCAGAAGTTTGTGCGGTTGCTTTCCAAGGTCGTGCGGCTTGCTTCGATTTATCTAATGGAAATGCATTGTGGGCGCGTGAAATGTCCAGTAGCACGGGACTCGATGCGGATGCGCGCTACGTGTACGTGAGCGACGAGAAAGGTGCCGTACATGCACTTGATCGCTATAACGGCGGCACGATCTGGAAGAACACAAAACTCACGGGGCGCGGTTTGTCTCGCCCGTTGTCGATGGGCAGTAATGTGCTCGTTGCCGATAGCCAAGGTGTGATCCACGTTTTGCAACGTGATGATGGTGCTTTAATCGGTCGTTTAGAAACCGGTCGTGGCGCGGTATTGGCAGACCCTGGCTTGTTGGGGCGCGGTTATGAATCTGCGCTCATTCAAACGCAAGAAGGCAGTTTGGTTGCAGTGAAAGTGCAGTAAGTAGAATGAATCCAACTGTCGCTCTGGTGGGGCGTCCCAATGTGGGCAAGTCCACCTTGTTTAATCGATTAACACGTAGCCGTGATGCGCTAGTGGCCGACTTGCCCGGCCTGACGCGTGATCGTCATTACGGCACAGGGCGTGTTGGTAATCGCCCCTATCTTGTGGTTGATACCGGTGGTTTCGAACCATTAGCAAAAGACGGCATCATGCACGAAATGGCGCGCCAAGCTGAGCAAGCCATTGCTGAGTCTGACATCCTGTTGTTCTTGGTCGATGCGCGTGCAGGTTTAACACCACAAGACAAAGCGATCGCAACACGTTTGCGCCGTGCTGGCCGTCCGCTCATTCTGGTGGTGAACAAATCTGAAGGTATGCCGCAAGCCATGGTGTCAGCCGAGTTCCATGAATTGGGCTTGGGCGAGCCGATGGTTATTTCATCTGCGCACGGTGATGGTGTAACCGCGCTCATGGAAGCTGCACTGGCTCCCTTTCCACTTGAGCCTGAAGACGAGATAGATCAGGGCAAGGTTCCGCGCATTGCGGTGGCGGGTCGTCCTAATGTAGGTAAATCGACCTTAATCAATGCATGGTTAGGCGAAGAGCGCGTCATTGCATTCGATATGCCGGGCACAACACGTGACGCAATTGAAGTACCGTTTGAGCGTAAAGGTAAGCACTACACCTTGATCGATACGGCAGGTTTGCGTCGTCGTGGCAAGGTGTTTGAAGCGATCGAAAAGTTCTCGGTGATTAAAACACTGCAGGCTATCGAGCAAGCGAATGTGGTGGTGTTGGTGCTTGATGCCTCGCAAGACATTTCAGACCAAGATGCGCACATTGGCGGGTTCGTGCTTGATCAAGGTCGTGCGTTAGTTATTGCCATCAACAAGTGGGATGCGGTCGATGATTATCGTCGAGAACGCATTAAACAAGACGTGAATCGCAAGCTTGGCTTTTTAGGTTTTGCCAAGCTGCACCACGTATCTGCGTTGCAAGGAAAAGGCGTTGGCTCTGTGCTCGACTCGGTGGATTCCGCCTATGCCGCGGCGACCACCAAATTGGCCACACCGCGTATTACGCGTGTGCTTAAGCTTCTACTTGAAAAACAGCAGCCGCCAAGACATGGCGTGTTCCGCCCGAAAATGCGATATGCGCACCAAGGCGGCATGAATCCACCTATCATCGTGGTGCACGGAAACGCATTGGAGCATGTACCTGAGAGCTACCGGCGTTACCTCTCACACGGCTTTATGGAAGCCTTTAAGTTGCGTGGCACGCCACTGCGAGTTGAGTTCCGTAGTACCCGCAACCCATTTGCAGATAAAGATTAAATCTGCAAAAGTTTTTTGATTCAGGGATTAGGCCTTCAGCAGTAGCATGAGGTGCGTTATCGCTGTGTCGTGTTAGGCTGTGCATACATGGTGCTGTGTCTTCATGGTTCATGTAGGTAGAGTTGAATATTTAGCCCGGAGCGGAACTTCTTTTATGCGCTGCTTACTAACGGACTAAGATGCTGTGCTGCACAATTCATTGGCGGTGCGACTTAAAATTGAGTACATTGGTAACTCAACAAATAAAAAAAGAGGCAAATATGAGCAATAAAGGGCAAATGCTACAAGACCCGTTCCTCAACACACTACGTCGCGAACATATTCCGGTGTCGATTTATCTGGTGAATGGTATCAAGCTGCAGGGACAGGTGGAATCGTTTGATCAGTATGTGGTGCTGCTTAAGAATACGGTTACCCAGATGGTGTACAAACACGCCATTTCGACTGTGGTGCCAGCGCGTCCAGTCAATATGCAGCAAGATGACACCGATTCGTCAGCCAGCTGAGAAATTTGATTGCCTAGCAACTTGGGCCCGGATGAAGCATTCAACCCAAAGTGAGGGTAAATTGCCGTTGAAGCTGCTGAATGTTTGATCGACCTACTGGTGGTGACCGAGCTGTTTTGGTGCAGCTAGACCTTGGTGAAGCAGACCAAGATCTACGCTTGGCGGAGTTACGGCTGCTGGCCTCATCTGCGGGTGCGGAAACAGTGGCGGTAATCACCGGTCGGCGCCAATCTCCCGATCCTGCGACCTTTGCCGGCAAAGGCAAAGTGGATGAAATGGCTCGGGCTTGCCAAGAGCAAGAGGGCAGCGTGGTGATTTTTAATCACATGCTTTCACCTGCTCAGCAACGTAATCTTGAGCGTGCATTGCAGTGTCGCGTCGTTGATCGCACGAGTCTTATTCTCGATATTTTCGCTTTACGCGCTAGAAGTCACGAAGGCAAGTTGCAGGTTGAGCTTGCTCAGCTTCACCACTTGTCGACGCGTTTAGTTCGCGGCTGGACCCACTTGGAACGTCAAAAGGGCGGTATTGGTTTGCGTGGCCCAGGTGAAACCCAGCTGGAAACCGACCGCAGACTGCTGGGTAATCGGGTTAAAACACTCAAATTACGTTTGCAACAATTGTCGCGCCAACGTGGTGTGCGCCGCCGTGCGCGTGAAAGACGTGCAACCCCGACGATTTCATTGGTGGGTTACACCAATGCCGGCAAGTCCACGTTATTTAATGCGCTAACTCGAGCGGGCAGCTACGCGGCAGACCAGCTTTTTGCGACGCTGGATACCACTTCGCGGAAGCTCTATCTGGGTGATCCAATTGGCAATGTCGTGGCCTCGGACACGGTGGGCTTTATTCGCGATCTGCCGCACACACTGGTGGCAGCCTTTGAGGCGACGCTTGAAGAAGTGCGTGATGCAGATTTGTTGCTGCATGTTGTGGATTCGGCGAGCCCTGATCGAGATCAGCAAATTGATGCCGTAAATCAGGTGTTGAAAGGGATTGGCGCAGAAGATGTGCCGCAACTTATTGTGTGGAATAAGGTTGATGTTACCGGGGCGGATGCGGGAATTGAGCGCGATGCCTGTGGTAAAATTCGCCTTGTGCGCCTTTCTGCAAGAAGCGGTGCGGGTTTGGATCTGTTGCGTCAGACTTTGGTTGAGCGATTGGGTGCAGATCCCATGGGGGTTGAGCATGCGATGACGCTCATGACGACCAACAACGATCAATTGCCAATTTGACAGAAAAAGGTCGTGCGCGACCATCATTCATATATCAAGAATTTCTACCGACTGAGAGCAAACGTGCTGGGTGCAATCATCATGTCTATGGACGATCATCGCTGGGGTAATCGCGGTGAGAATGACCAAAATAATAGCGGACAAGGGCGAGGTCAGGGCAAGCCAGAAGGCCCGCCCGATCTAGAAGAGGTCTGGCGCGACTTTAATCGAAAGTTGTCATCGCTCTTTTCTCGCAATGGTGGGGATGGCGGGGGGGACCCTAGCCAGATGCCAAGCTTAAAGCAGTTTGGCGGTGGCGTTGGGATTTTAGTTGTATTGGTGTTAGCCGTTTGGGCTGCAAGCGGGTTCTTTATTGTCGACGCGAGCCAGCGTGGTGTGATTCTGCGATTGGGTAAGCCTCAGTCAATCGCTAGCCCAGGTTTGCAATGGCGTTTGCCTTATCCATTTGAAACACACGAATTAGTCAATCTAACAGGTGTGCGCACTGTTGAAATTGGTTACCGAAACTCTGAAAAGAACAAGGTACTGAAAGAAGCGCAGATGCTTACGGATGATGAAAATATAATCAATATTCAGTTTGCTGTGCAATATGTTCTGCGTGATCCATCTGCGTATTTGTTCATGAATCGCGACCCGGACGATTCCGTCGTTCAGGCCGCTGAAACTGCAATGCGCGAAGTGGTTGGTAAAAGCAAGATGGACTTCGCGTTGTATGAAGGTCGCGAGCAAATCGCAGTCGATGCGCAGCGCATCATGCAGCAAATTTTAGATCGCTATCAAACCGGCATCCAAATTAGCAAACTCACTCTTCAAAATGCTCAGCCACCTGAACAGGTGCAGGATGCATTTAACGATGCGGTTAAAGCGGGCCAAGATCGTGAGCGTCAAAAGAATGAAGGCCAAGCCTATGCAAACGATGTTATTCCAAAGGCGCGTGGTACTGCAGCGCGTTTGATGGAAGAAGCCAATGGCTACCGCTCGCGGATTTTGGCAACGGCAGAAGGTGATGCCAGCCGCTTCAAGCAAGTTCTTGCTGAGTACAGTAAGGCGCCGGAAGTTACCCGTACTCGCATGTATATCGATACGGTGCAACAAATGCTGAACAACACCAGCAAAGTCATGGTTGACGCTAAGGCGGGTAGCAACTTGTTATATCTGCCGTTGGATAAGTTACTGCAAAATTCGGGAGCGCAATCTCCCGCTGCGCAAATGTCACCACAAACGGGTGCTGAGGTCCCTCGCGCGCCGACGGTAATTGATAACTCAATTGCACCAGCCAAACCGGATGTGCCAACAGTGCCTGAATACCGTTCCCGCAGCTCTTTGAGCTCGCGTGAAAGGGGAGAGCGATAATGCAACAAAAACTCTCAGCTATTTTAGTGTTTGTGCTGCTGGCATTGGCGTTAGCAGCGATGAGCTTATTTACCGTTGATCAGCGAAAATATGCGATCAAATTCCAATTGGGCGAGATTCGTAGCGTTATTGACGAGCCGGGCCTGCATTTCAAATTGCCGCTGATTCAAAACATTCTGTATTTTGATCGCCGCGTTTTAACCTTTGACACGACTGAGCCAGAGCGTTTTATTACCTCTGAAAAGAAAAACGTTTTGGTGGATCTTTATGTCAAGTGGCGCATCGTTGATGTACGTCAGTACTACATCTCGGTGGGGGGCGACGAAGCACGTGCAGAAAACCGTTTGTCACAGACTGTGAATTCCGGTCTACGCGAAGAATTTGGTCGCCGCACTGTTCACGAAGTTGTATCTGGCGCGCGTGAGCAGATCATGAATGAAATGCGTGATAAAGCAAACGCCGATGCTAAGAAAATTGGCGTTGAAATTGTGGATGTGCGGCTCAAGCGCGTTGACTTGCCAAACGAGGTTTCTGAGTCTGTGTATCGCCGGATGGAAGCCGAGCGTAAACGCGTTGCCAATGAGCTGCGCTCACAAGGTTCTGCTGAGGCAGAAAAGATTCGCGCAGATGCGGACCGCCAGCGTGAAGTGATTATTGCTGATGCATACCGCGAGGCCCAGAAAATCAAAGGCGAGGGCGATGCTAAAGCGGCTGCCGTGTATAACGAAGCCTTTAGTCGGAATCCTGAGTTCTTCGCGTTCTACCGTAGCATGGACGCGTATAAGCAGGCTTTCCACAGTAAATCTGATGTGCTCGTGCTCGAGCCCAATTCTGAGTTCTTTAAATATTTGAAGAACCCTGGTCGCGGCGGAAAGTAAGTCGATTCGCGATGTGGACTACCATACTTGCGGCATTTGCCCTCATGTTGGTTTTTGAGGGCTTGTTGCCATTCGTCGCTCCTTCTGCTTGGCGTGAAGCCTTTCGTAAGGCCACCGAATTAGGTGACGGCCAATTACGTTTCATTGGTCTCAGTACGATGATCGTGGGCGTTCTTCTGCTGATTGTTTCAAGGAGTTTTTGATATGCGCCGCTGGCTACTGCCCGAGGCCATCGAAGATGTTTTGCCTGCGCAAGCGCGAATCATCGAGCGCATGCGTGGGCGTTTGCTCAACTTGTTTCATATCCACGGGTACGAACTGGTTGCGCCGCCGATGCTCGAATTTGTTGAATCGTTGTTGGTTGGTTCTGCTCACGATTTAGATCTGCGTACATTTAAGTTGGTCGACCAACAAACGGGCCGCATGTTGGGTGTTCGTGCAGATACGACGCCGCAAGTTGCCCGTATAGATGCGCATTTGCTCAATCGTAAAGGTGTGGCACGTTTGTGCTATTGCGGTACGGCGTTGCATACCTTGCCCGGCAGCTTTCAAAATACGCGCGAACCTTTGCAGCTAGGTGCTGAGCTATATGGCCATGCTGGGCTGGAAGCAGACGTTGAAGTTCTGCGTTTGTTGGCGCATACGCTTGAGCTCGCTGAAGTGCCTGTGAGCCGAATTGACTTGGGTCATGTCGGCGTATTTGAGGCGCTGTGCCAGCAAGCTGGACTCGATGCCGAGCAAGAGCAAGCTTTGTTCGCCGCCATGCAAGCACGCGATGTGCCGACCTTGCGAGAGCTTGTGGCCGATGTCGTTTCACCTTGGCGTGATGCTTTGTTGGCCTTGCCTCAATGCTATGGTGAAGTGAGTGAGCTGAGTGCCATGCGCAAACGCATGCCAGATCATCCAGCTGTACAAGGCGCCTTAGACGAGCTGCAACAACTCGTTACGGCGCTGCAAGGTTTGCCACTGAGCATTGACTTGTCGGATTTGCGCGGTTACCACTATCACACGGGTGTGGTGTTTGCGGCGTACTGTCGCAATGAACCGCAGGCCATTGCTTTGGGCGGTCGTTACGACAATATGGGCAAGGCCTATGGTCGTTCGCGCCCAGCAACGGGCTTTTCAGTCGATTTGCGCCAATTAGCCCGTCTGGTTGCCAATGGCGTGGAGCGCCAAGCGATTTTGGCCCCAGCGGATGCGGACCCCACTTTACAGGCTCGTATCGAAGCGCTGCGCGCTGCGGGCGAAGCCGTGGTGGTGGCTTTGCCCGGGCATGAAGGCACTTGGCTTGAGGCTGGTTGCACTCGTCAGTTGATTAAGCGTGATGGTGAGTGGGTGCTGCAGCCGCTCGCCACAGAATAAACATTTTCAGGATTACTCGTATGGCCAAGAACGTTGTCGTGGTAGGCACCCAGTGGGGCGATGAAGGCAAAGGCAAGATCGTCGACTGGCTTACCGATCATGCACAGGGCGTTGTGCGCTTTCAGGGCGGTCACAATGCTGGCCACACTCTGCTTATTGGCGACAAAGAATACAAACTCAATCTCGTGCCTTCCGGCATCGTGCGCGAAGGCGTGCGCTGCTACATTGGCAATGGTGTGGTGATTGATATTCATCACCTGTTGTCTGAAATTCGCACGCTTGAAGCTGGTGGCATTAACGTGCGCGACCGTTTGCGCATCAGCCCCGGATGCCCGCTGATTCTCGGTTATCACGCCGCGCTGGATAAGGCGCGTGAAGCGATGCGTGCCGCTGCTGACAAGATTGGCACAACGGGCAAGGGTATTGGCCCGACCTATGAAGACAAAGTAGCGCGCCGCGCACTTCGTATTTATGACTTGTTTGATCGCGAGCGCTTTGCGACCAAACTCAAAGAACTGCTGGATTACCACAACTTTGTACTGACCCAGTACCTCAAAGCAGAGCCGGTGGATTTTGATACCGTCTTTGCTCAAGTGATGGCCGATGCAGAACAAATTAAGCCCATGGTGGCTGACGTAACAGCTGAGTTGTATGAAGTAAATAAAGCCGGTGGCAACCTGTTGTTTGAAGGCGCACAAGGGACGCTGCTCGACATCGACCACGGTACCTATCCGTTTGTCACCTCCAGCAACTGTGTGGCGGGTCAAGCTGCGGCAGGTTCTGGCGTTGGTCCGGGCCGTCTGCACTACGTTTTGGGCATCACCAAAGCTTACTGCACGCGCGTTGGCGGTGGCCCGTTCCCCACTGAATTGGATATTGAAACTGCCGGTACGCCGGGCCAGCAAATGTCGAGCGTTGGTCGCGAATTTGGCACAGTCACAGGCCGTAAGCGTCGTTGTGGTTGGTTGGATTTGGCTGCCCTGAAGCGCTCCATCATCATCAACGGCGTGTCTGGTTTGTGTATTACTAAGCTTGATGTGCTGGATGGTATTCAAGAGCTTATGCTGTGCACCGGTTACGAGCTTGATGGCAAGAAGATTGATTTATTGCCAATGGGGGCAGATGAAGTCGCCCGCTGCAAGCCCATTTACGAAAGCATGCCGGGTTGGGCGAGCAGCACTTTTGGTGCGCAGAAGTGGGATGACCTGCCAGCAGAAGCGCGCGCATATTTGCACCGCATCGAAGAAATCTGCGAGGTTTCGATTGATGTGGTTTCAACGGGTCCGGAGCGCGATGAAACGATTCTCAAGCGCCATCCCTTTGGTGCCTGATCTAGGCGCTGTCTTAATGTACAGACGGGCACAGGGTGCCCGTCAGTTTCACCGCTTGCAGTCCAGCAATTCTCGTTTTTCTAGCTTATCGCCCAACGTTGTGGGTTCTGCCACTGGGTGCGCGCTGCCGCGCTACATCCATACGTCGGTTCTTGCTGGCTTTTCAGATCAGAACGCAAGAACGATCGCAGAAAATAAAAAAGCCGGTTCAAAGAACCGGCCTTCTTACTATTTCGGGCTGTTAACAGTTCCTTGTGAGAACTTGAAACAACCCTCTCGCATGTTGGTGCCCAGGAGAGGACTCGAACCTCCACACCTTGCGGCACTAGTACCTGAAACTAGCGCGTCTACCAATTCCGCCACCTGGGCGAGAGGCGCGAATTCTAATGGAAAGAATAATTTTGTCAAATCGAATTAACAAGAAAAGTGGGCAAAAGACGCCAGAAAACGCCGTAAGTCCTTACTCGGTAAGGCTTTCGGCCATACGTAAGGCTGACCCGTTTTTTCAGCGTGAGACAGAAAAATACGGTGGTCACCCGCTGCCCTCGCGCGAATACATTTTGCAGTGCCTGACAGATGCAGGTACCCCGTTGTCGTTTGATCGTCTATGCGATTTGCTGGATATCGCCGAAGTTGAACGCGAGTTGTTTCAACGGCGTCTGGGTGCCATGCGCCGCGATGGCCAATTGATGCAAAACCGCCGTGCAGATTGGCTGATGCCTGATAAGGCGCATTTGGTACGTGGTCGTGTGGTGGGGCATGCCGATGGCTTTGGTTTTTTAGTGCCCGATGATGCTGGCGCAGGTAAGGCTACCGATAAGAAGCAGGACATTTTCCTACCCGAAAAAGAAATGCGCGAGTTATTGCATGGTGATCGTGCATTGGTGCGTATTGCTGGCACGGACCGCCGTGGTCGCCCGGAAGGTAAGCTGGTTGAAGTGTTGGAACGGGCGAATAGCCGCATCGTTGGCCGTGTAATGTGTGAACATGGCGTTTGGTTTGTGGTGCCAGAAAATAAACGTATCGCACAGGATGTTTTACTGGTACCGGCTGAAGAGAAAGCTTCAGCCAAGGTTGCAACCAAATCTGATTCCAAGGCCGCTACTAAATCGACGCGCAGCCGCAAGATTACGTGGGTCGATGGCCAAATTGTGATGGTTGAACTGACTGAGCAACCTACGCGTCATTCGCAGCCGATTGGCAAAGTGGTGGAAGTGCTTGGTAACTTTGCAGATCCGGGCATGGAAATTGAAGTGGCGCTTCGCAGCCATGAGCTGCCGCACGAGTTCTCTAAAGCCACGATTACACAAGTTGCGCGCATTGCTGATGAGGTCAAAGAGCAAGACAAAAAGGGCCGCATTGATGTGCGTGCGCTACCGCTGGTGACCATTGATGGCGAAACCGCAAAAGATTTTGACGACGCTGTGTATTGCGAACGCATTGGTGGTGCTGCAAGCGGGCGAAGTGCTGCGGGATTGGCAAAATCCGCGCGGGCCGCGGTAAGCCGTATCGCCAATAAGCTAACGGGCAAGCAAGGTGCTAAACAATCTGTGCAAACTGAAGCGGCTTTCCGCTTGGTCGTGGCCATTGCAGATGTGAGCCACTACGTAAAGCCCGGCACAGCATTAGATGAAGATGCATACGAGCGCGGTAACTCGGTTTACTTTCCGCGACGCGTGATTCCGATGCTGCCGGAAAAGCTTTCGAATGGACTGTGTTCGCTAAACCCGCAAGTTGATCGTTTGTGTATGGTTTGCGATATGCAAATTACCGCGCAAGGCGAAATCGTGCAGCACGATTTTTATCCGGCCGTGATGAATTCGAAGGCGCGTCTGACCTATACCGAAGTTGCAGCCGCCTTGTTTGAGGGTGATGCGGCTGTACGTAAAAAACTCAAGCCTCTGTTGCCACATTTGGAGGCGCTCGACGAACTTTTCCGCATCTTGCTCAAGGCACGTGAAGCGCGCGGTGCAATTGATTTTGAGACAATCGAAACTGTTATGCAGTTTGACGATCAGGGCAAAATCTCGCGCATCGTCCCCTATGAGCGCAATGATGCGCACCGCATCATTGAGGAGTGTATGTTGGCTGCGAACGTATGCGCCTCACGCTATTTGCATGACCATCAACAGACCTTGTTGTATCGCATTCACGCGGGCCCGAGTTCAGATCGTTTGCAACGTTTGCGCGAATTTTTGGCGGGATTTGGCTTGCAATTGGGTGGCGGTGATGCACCGACTGCAAAAGATTTTGCCAAGCTCATGGAGCAGGTGAAGCCGCGACCGGATCGGCAACTGCTACAAACCATGATGCTGCGCTCGCTGAAGCAAGCGGTGTATTCACCCGACAATGCGGGCCACTTTGGCTTGGCCTACGAGCATTACGCGCACTTCACCTCACCGATTCGTCGCTATCCAGACTTGCTGGTGCATCGTGCGATTAAAGCAGTATTGGCAAAGAAAAAATACGAGGTTGAAGAGGCACGCGGTGGTTGGGATACGGTAGGGATGCATTGCTCCATGACAGAGCGCCGCGCAGATGAAGCGACGCGCGACGTTGAGTCATGGCTCAAGTGCTATTTCATGCAAGATCGTGTTGGCGAGGAATTTGAAGGCAGTGTGTCGGCGGTGGTGCCGTTTGGTATTTTTGTCACGCTGGACGATGTCTTTGTTGAAGGTTTGGTGCACATCTTCGATTTGGGGCAAGACTATTTCCATTTCGATGAGAAGCAACATGCGCTTGTCGGTGAGCGTAGCGGAGTTCGATATCGCTTAGCAGATCGTGTGAGCGTGCAGCTCGTACGTGTTGATATTGATAATCGTAAGATCGATTTTCGACTACTGGAGGGTTTGCCAAAAGGCGCAGCTTCTTCTGGCAAGCGCAGAAAATCGACGCCTCAGTTGATGCCTAAGTCGATATCTAAAGCGGCGCCAAAATCATCTCACGTAAAATCTGCGCCCCCAGTCAACGATGCGAGTGATGAAAGCGATGATTCGCGGCCAGATTGGTATGGTATGCAAGGTATGGGGGATAAAAAGCGTCAGCCGGGCAAGTCGCGCATAGAGGCGACTGCTGATTCAGAGCGCTCCACCGGCAAGCAAGGTGCAAAACCGGGTGAACAAGTATCGAAGCGTATTGGTAAAAAATCGAGCAAGGTCAGTTCAGCTAAATCTACGAGTAAGCCGCCTGCCAAACGTAGCGTAGCGTCGGCAACAAAGCCGTCGCATGGCAAGGTCGGCAAAACGCAGTCCGCCAAAAAGCCAGCTAAAGCGGCGGATAGCACGACAAGAAAAAAAGCGTAAAGCGCCAAAGTGGCGAACAAGGGCACCGCTGGCAAGCGATAAATATATTTTGGGTGATTGAAGATTCATGGATAAAAAGGGAATACACAACAAACGTCATGCCGGTGGCCGTGGTGGGCGAGATCGTGCCGATGAGCGTATGAGCCAACACGACGACGCTGCCGAGCGCAGTGAGCGTTCAGGTTTGCGTTTAATTCACGGCTTTCATGCGGTGACTGCGCGCTTGCGTCGTGACCCAGATAGCGTCAAAGAAATTTCGATTGCGCAAGGACGTGATGATGCGCGTATGCGCAACCTGCTGCTATTGGCAAAAACACACAATGTGCGCGTACTGCATCTGGAATCGGCTCGTCTTGATGGCATGGCCGGTGGCGGCCGTCACCAAGGCGTGGTGGCGCGTGTTGAAGCGCAAATTCGCGAAGTTAAATTGGACGATGTTCTTGATACGCTCGACGAACCTGCATTGCTGTTGGTGTTGGATGGCATTACCGACCCCCACAATTTAGGCGCTTGCCTGCGCGTGGCCGATGCGGCTGGTGTACATGCAGTGATTGCTCCTAAAGACCGTGCGTGTGGTTTGAATGCAACAGCCATTAAGGTAGCGAGCGGGGCGGCAGAAAGCGTGCCCTACATTACGGTAACCAACTTAGCGCGCTGCCTGCGTGAGTTGCAAGAACGCGGCGTATGGGTCATTGGTGCGGCGGGTGAAGCCACTAAGTCCATTCATGAAATTGACCAGGCTGTGTCAGTGGCGTGGGTGTTGGGGGCTGAAGGTGATGGTATGCGTCGACTGACGCGCGAAACCTGTGATGATTTGGCGCGTATTCCCATGGTGGGCACGGTTGAGAGCCTTAACGTGTCGGTTGCCACGGGGATTTGCCTGTTTGAGGTGCGCCGCCAGCGAGATGCTGCGGTCTAGTACCGCGATTACACTCGGTTTGTGCTCCTAGCAGTTGCCTTGTTTCAGGCCCACTTCTAGCCTAGTTGCCGTGTGTGGTCTAGGCCTGCGCAGCAGCTTTGCCAATGTGGATGGGAGATTGTGGTGCGGTGCAATATTGCGCTGGACTAAGTACAAAGGATTCACCACAATGAAGGCATAAGCGCTCTTATTGGCGTAAGGCGATGTGCCGTATAGAGCTGTATGCACGCAATGGCTGGCCCGGAGACGGTTGGTCGATTACTACACGGAAATGGCACAGGTGGCGTCATGATGTACACACTCCATGAAACGCTGGTCGCGGCGGCAATACCCTTGCGCGTGATGGCAAAATTTGGCTCGCAAGTTTTTGGCCATCCTGATAGTCCATTTCGCTATGCGCCCGGTAGTGAGCGCATTGCTGCTGGTTCAGAGCTGCTGGCCCGCATGGTTAAGCATTACAAAAAACCCGCGTGGCGCATTCACGACACTGAAGTCGGCGGGCAGTCGGTCAAGGTGCATCCTCGTACAGTACATAATCTCCCGTTTTGCCATTTAGTGCGCTTTGAGCGCGAAGGTGTTGCGCCTGGCCCAAAGTTGCTGCTGGTTGCGCCCATGTCAGGCCACCACGCCACGTTGCTGCGCGACACCGTGCGCATGCTCATTCGTGATTTTGATGTGTACGTGACGGATTGGATCGACCCGCGCTTAGTCTCGCTGGCTGAAGGTACCTTTGGTTTCGACGACTATGTCAAATACGTACAAACCTATCTTGAATATCTCGGCCCACAAGCGAGTGTGATGGCGGTGTGCCAGCCCACCGTGCCAGTGATGGCAGCCGTGGCGTTAATGGCAGCAGACAATAAGCCTTTGCCAAAGAGCGTGGTGTTGATGGGCGGCCCGATTGATGTGCGTGCTGCGCCCACCTCGGTAAATGAATACGCCGAAACGCACAGTCTGCGTTGGTTTGATATTAACGTTATTTCGCGTGTGCCAACCAAGTATCCGGGCTTCATGCGTCGCGTTTATCCAGGCTTCTTGCAGCACTCTGGCTTTGTGGCGATGAATCCGGATCGCCACATTGATTCGCACCTCGAGTTTTACAATCACTTGCTGCAAGGTGATGATGACTCAGCGGAAGCGCATCGCGCGTTCTATGACGAGTACAACGCGGTGATGGACATGGATGCGGCGTTCTACCTTGATACGCTGCGCATCGTGTTTCAGCAGCACCTGATGCCGCGTGGCCTATTGAACGTCCGGGGCAAAAAGGTTGATCTCGCCAAAATCCGCGATACCGCACTGATGAGCGTTGAAGGGGAGTTGGACGACATCTGCGCGCCCGGCCAAACCGTGGCGGTGCATGAGCTTTGTTCAGGCATTCCGGCGGCCCGTCATAAAAACCTGCTCATGCCCGGTGTGGGCCACTACGGCATTTTTAGTGGTCGCCGCTGGCGCGAAAAGATCTATCCGCAGCTGCGCGATTTTGTAAAAGCGCAACTCTAGTCGCTTTTGCCAACCAAGCATTATGTTTGCGCCTGTAAGGCGGGTATTCCTTTCGATCAGTCGCGGCCTTGCGTTAGCTCGGCAAAATCCTATATAATCATCGGTTTCCTCGCTCCACCGGATGCGCATGCCGGGGGGCTGGTCACCGTCTGAGGCAGAAATGGGTTTTGCCGGACGGATGCTGTGGGGCGTAAGTCTCACGGTACCAACCGCAAGGAGTTTGCATGCGACACTACGAAATCGTTTTCATCGTGCACCCGGACCAGTCCGAACAGGTCCCGGCGATGATCGAGCGTTACAAGACGCTGGTCACTGGCCGCAATGGTGTTATCCATCGTCTGGAAGACTGGGGCCGTCGTCAACTGGCTTACCCGATCCAGAAGGTTCATAAGGCTCACTATGTTCTGATGAACATCGAGAGCGACGCCGAGACGCTGGCTGAACTGGAACACGCGTTCAAGTTCAACGACGCCGTACTGCGTCATCTGACCATCAAGATGAAGGCTGCTATCACTGCAGCTTCCCCCATGATGAAGGAAGAGAAGTCACGTTCCGTCGTGGGTGGTGGTGATCGCGCAGCTGCTGAAGCGAGCGCTGAGTAATTTGAATAACGTGTGTGTGCCGAGCGTGGCGTAGTGAAAAACACGCTGGTGCTTGAAGGTCGGCTGGTGGAATTGATGCCCTTGCGGCATACCCCAGCAGGTTTGGCAGTAGCAGGTGGTAGGCTTGAACACCATTCTCGTGTGATCGAGGCCGGTGTAGAGCGAGCGGTAGAAGTGGAGCAAGAGTTTGTTTTGCTCGGCCCCTCAGCCCCCTTGTTAGCAGCCGCCAAACTGGGCAGTACAGTCAGCCTTATGGGCTTTCTCGCTGCCAAGAGCCTTAAAAGCCGCAAGCCGGTACTGCACGTACAGACAATCGAATTCGTAAAGGAAAACTGACATGGCTTTCAATGGCAAGAAACCCGTCAAGCGCAAGGAAGGTCAGCGCGGCGGCCTGTTCAAGCGTCGTAAGTTCTGCCGCTTCAGCGCAGAGAAGATTGAGTGGGTGGACTACAAAGACGTCGACCTGCTGAAAGATTTCATCAGCGAAAATGGCAAGATCATGCCGGCACGTTTGACGGGTACCAAGGCTCGTTTCCAACGCCAGCTGTCTGACGCGATCAAGCGTGCACGCTTCTTGGCGCTGCTGCCTTACACCGATCTGCACCAGTAACCGGAGGCGAACATGGATGTGATTTTGATGGACAAGGTCGCCAACCTCGGTAACTTGGGCGACGTGGTAAAGGTAAAAGACGGTTACGCACGTAACTTTCTGATCCCCCGCAAGATGGCAAAGCGCGTGACCCCGGCCAACTTGGCTGAGTTCGAAGCGCGCCGTGCTGAACTGGAAAAAGCTGCTGCTGAAAAGCTGTCTGCTGCTCAAGCGCTGGCCACGAAACTGGATGGCATGATGGTTCAAATCACCCGCAAGGCTGGTGTGGACGGTCGTCTGTTTGGTTCTGTGAGCAACATCGACGTTTCTGAAGCACTGCAAGCACAAGGCTTCGCGGTTGAGCGTTCGATGGTGCGTATGCCGGAAGGCCCGATCAAGACCATTGGTGACGTGCAACTGCAAGTTGCGCTGCACACCGATGTAATTGTGACGGTAACCGCATCCGTACTGGGTGAGCAGTAATCTGCCAAGTTTGCCAATGTCGTCATGAGGTTGGCAAACAAGATTGGCAAAACAAAGGGCCGCGTATGCGGCCCTTTGTTATTGGATGCGCTGTATTCGGCATCGTGTTATGCGTTTGTGTGAGTCGTAGTTGCCTTGCCTTCTTCGCAATATCTTTGTGTGTGGATAACCAGCAGATATACGTCAGGCCTCAAACGCACTTTCCACAGTTCATGCACAGACTATCCACAAGCTACGCACAGCTTGTACCTTGCAGTTACCCACAGTCAGAGTACAGTCAACCGCGATGCGTGTTTGCCGCTAACTTGCTTTGTCGCTGACATCGCTCCGTTAAATAACGCGGTGCACTGCAACACCTCTCTCCGTATCAGGATACAACATGGCCAATCGATCCTTTGCCGTTGCCGAGAACGCTGGTTTACCGCGTGACCCCGCATTGGCAGCACTCAAGCTGCCCCCGCACTCGATCGAAGCTGAGCAATCGCTCATTGGCGGATTATTGCTCGATAACGCTGCATGGGATCGCATTGCGGATGCAGTGATTGAACGCGATTTTTATCGCGACGATCATCGCCGTATTTACGCGCACATTGCTCGGTTGATTGAGAACGGTCGCCCAGCAGACGTGGTGACGGTGTACGAGTCAATTGAGAAGAGCAATGAGGTTGATGCAACAGGTGGCATGAGCTATCTGGCCGAAATCGCCGATAACACGCCGTCTGCTGCAAATATTCGTCGCTACGCGGAGATTGTGCGTGAGCGCTCAGTGCTACGCCAGCTGGTGACAGTGGGTGATGAAATTGCAACGAATGCGCTTAATCCAGAAGGGCGCGAAGTTGAGAAGTTGCTCGACGAAGCCGAAAGCCGCATTTTTGAAATTGCCGAATCCGGCAATCGTGCTAATAGCGGTTTTATCAGTATTCAATCCACACTCGCACAAGCGGTAGATCGTATTCAAGAACTATACGATCGTGATAACCCGTCTGATATTACGGGTGTGCCCACCGGCTTTATTGATCTCGACAAAATGACTGCCGGCTTGCAGGGCGGTGACATGATTATCGTGGCAGGTCGTCCAGCCATGGGTAAAACAACCTTCGCGCTCAACATTGCAGAGCACGTTGCCGTGAATGAAGGCTTGCCCGTTGCGATCTTCTCGCTTGAAATGCCGGCCACACAATTGGCCATGCGTTTCATCGCGTCAATCGGGCGAATTGACCAGCACAAGTTGCGTACGGGACGGCTCAACGATGAGGATTGGGAGCGCCTGACCATGGCGCTGGGCAAGCTCAATGAAGCGCCCATTCACATTGATGAAACGGGCGGTATTACTTCCAACATGCTGCGCACCCGTGCGCGTAAATTGGCGCGACAGTACGGCGGCAAATTAGGCCTGATCGTGATCGACTACTTGCAGTTGATGAGTAGCTCACGCGAAGGTGAAAACCGCGCGTCTGAAATTTCTGAAATCAGCCGCAACATCAAGTCATTGGCAAAAGAACTCAATGTACCGATTGTGGCGTTGTCGCAGTTGAACCGTGCGTTGGAGCAACGTCCCAATAAACGCCCGGTGATGAGTGACTTGCGTGAATCCGGCGCGATTGAGCAGGACGCCGACATCATTATTTTTCTATACCGTGACGAGGTTTACAACCCGGATTCGGCAGACAAAGGCTTGGCCGAAATCATTATCGGCAAACACCGTAATGGCCCGATTGGGACGGTGCGCCTCGCCTTCCAAGGCGAACACACGCGCTATATGAATGCAGCACTGCCGGGAAGTTCGTACTAATCAGACCTATTGCAGCACGATCTTGCTTGAGCTGATCGCGATATTAGTAAGGCGTGCCGTCGGTATGACTAAATTGCCATTGGCCGCCCACCATATTGGCTTGTAGGTCATCATCTGGATAGGTGACGGTATCTCCGGCTGTGCGGTCACCCACTTCAAGAAACACCACTTCATCATTGGTTTCATTTGCGAGTTGATGCGCGTCACCTGAGCCTGCCTTAAAACCCGCGCACATGCCGGGTGAGAGTTGCGTTGCGCCTGCGTTCGTATGTAGCGTGGGGTGGCCTTGCAGCACATAGATAAACTCATCTTGTAGCGTGTGTGCGTGGCGTAGCGCAGAAACAGCACCGGGTGCGAGCCGAGTGAGATTGACCCCAAAGTTACTTAAACCAAAAGCTTCGCCGAGTTGACGCTTTTCGCGCCCCTGTACGCGTGCGATAAATTGGCTTGGGTAAATTGATTGTTTGGTACGAGGGGCCACCTCATTTGCCAATATTGCGACGAGCGGCTTATTTGTGCTCATGGGCTTCTCGCATGCGAGTGGTTGCGGTTCAGATTTAACAGAAGATAGAACAGATACGATATTTTTACTGAATGACAGATTGGCAAACACATCGCCATTTGGCGTGCGTGTTTGCCAATGTACATCTTTCAATACGCGTACTTACAACACTTCGCCCGCGTAGTCGGCTAAGCGAGAACGTTCACCACGCTGCAGGGTGATGTGGCCGCTGTGTGGCCAACCTTTAAAACGGTCCACGACGTAAGTCAGACCTGAGCTTCCCTCGGTGAGGTAGGGCGTGTCGATTTGCGCGATGTTGCCTAAACACACTACCTTGGTACCGGGGCCAGCACGCGTGATGAGCGTTTTCATCTGCTTGGGCGTGAGGTTCTGTGCTTCATCAATAATCAAAAACTTGTTGATGAAGGTGCGGCCACGCATGAAGTTCAAGCTCTTAATTTTGATGCGGCTACGAATTAAGTCCATGGTTGCAGCACGGCCCCAATCCCCCGCGTAGTTGCTCTTGCTACCGTCTTCCGTGGCGCCATTGAGTACATCGAGGTTGTCTTCGAGCGCACCCATCCAAGGCGTCATTTTCTCTTCCTCGGTGCCGGGTAAAAAGCCAATATCTTCGCCTACCGGCACGGTGACGCGTGTCATGATGATTTCGCTGTACTTCTTGGTTTCGAGCACTTGCGTGAGCGCCGCAGCGAGCGTGAGCAGTGTTTTACCCGTGCCGGCTTGCCCCAACAGCGTAACGAAGTCGATCTCCGGGTTCATGAGCAAATTGAGCGCAAAATTTTGCTCGCGGTTGCGTGCGGTAATGCCCCACACCGCATTTTTGCTATGTGCGTAGTCGATCAGCGTTTCGAGGACCGCGCTCTTGCCCTGCGTCTCACGCACCCACGCGTGGAAGGGGCGGTCGTTGTGCTCGTTGGGTTCCTGATAAACAAACTCATTAATCAACAGGCTGCTGCACAGCTTGCCTTTAACGCGGTAGAGCGTGCGACCTTCACGCTTCCACGACTCCATATCTTTGCCGTGCGTTTCCCAAAAATCGGCCGGCAACTCGCGCGTACCCGTGTACAACAGGTCGGTGTCTTCTAGAACTTGATCGTTGAAATAATCCTGCGCTTCCAAGCCCAGTGAGCGAGCTTTGATGCGCATGTTGATGTCTTTTGAAACCAGGATGACGGGGCGACCCGGAAACTTGTCGCGCAGATACATCACCACCGCGATGATCTGATTGTCTGCCTTGGCGGTTGGAATCGAAGCCGGCAGCGTTTGATGAATCGCCTCGGTCTGCAAGAACAAGCGCCCCGTGGCTAAGTCACGCGAGGGGCCTTTGAGCGCGACACCATTGGCAATGTCGAGTTCTGCGCCGGAGATAATGTCGTCCAACATGCGGCTGACTTGGCGCACGTTGCGCGCAACTTCAGACAACCCTTTTTTGTGGGCGTCGAGTTCTTCCAGCGTCATGATGGGAATGTAAATGTCGTGTTCTTCGAAGCGGAACAGACTGGTGGGGTCGTGCATCAGCACGTTGGTGTCGAGTACGAACAGCTTAGTGCTAACCGCCTTGGCGGCTTTGCGAGAGCTACCCGAGTTGCTGCGGGTAGAGGAGGCATTGCGAGTGCTGCGCTGTGCGTTCATGGTCTCTATCTCTTCCTATGCAGATTCCGTATTGCCAATCTGCGTTACCGGTCATGGCGGGTTTGGCCAATGAAGTTCATACAACGGATTGTGTGAGCTAGAGCGTGCGGATGAAGTCGAGAACCTCCTGTGCGTGATTTGCCACCTTAACCCCGCGCCATTCGCGGACCAAATGCCCTTTGCTATTGATGACGAAGGTGCTGCGTTCGATGCCGCGCACTTGCTTGCCGTACATCATTTTTTGCTTCATTACATCATAGGCCAGACAAGCTTGTTCTTCAGGATCAGACAGCAGATCGAAGGGCAATTCAAGTTTGGCTTTAAAGTTTTCGTGCGAGCGTAGGCTGTCACGCGATACGCCGAGTATGCAGGTATTCGCGTCGACAAACTCGTTATGCAGATCACGAAATTCTGCGGCTTCGGTGGTGCAGCCGGGCGTGTTGTCTTTGGGGTAGAAATAGAGCACAACGTGCTTGCCGCGCAAGTCTTGCAGGGCAATGTGTTGTTGGCCCGTAGCGGCCAACGAAAAGTCTGGGGCGGTGACGTGAGGTGCAGCCATATTGCCAATCATCTCCCTTTTTTAGGTGCTTGCCAATGCGCGAATAGAGGGCGTGTTAGGTGTCACCACGCCCAAATCGCCACTGCGTTGAGGCATTGTTTAGATGTGATGATGCCATGCCTACATCACACTGTGATGACGCTTTGCAAGCATTTGAAAGTTCGAATGAATTACTGTTCAAGTAGCGACGCCCCTCTGCTTTGAGTCGCGCGAGGGTTTATCGTCCGGTCGTTAATGTAACGAATTTCAGCGCAAGCACTTTTGCATAGGCGGCCGGTGTCAAACCGCCTAGGGTTTTTTGGGTCGCTTCACATGGTATCCGCTGCGCCAAGCCTCGATCAGCACCTTGGCCTGCTGCAACCGCGTCTACGCCCATCTCTTTAGAGTGTTTAAGGCCATTAAATCGTAGGGGCCCACGTACCCAATAGACATATTCATCTTCGGAACGTATGCTGTAACAGTCGCAACAAATGCGCTCATGCACCCACTCAAGCAAGCGCACCGATTTAAGTGGGGCCTTGCTAACAGGTTTGCAGGGTTTAACAGGATATTTATGACTGTATATAAATACGGCATCAAGCAAGAATCGCTGTTGGCAAGCACGATTTCAGGCATGCTCCACAGCAATTTAGATCTCACGCAGGCGCGAAACCCTGCAAATTTGACGTCTACTTTACGTTAGGCGCCTCCGTGGCACCGCTGGTTTCCGTTCTTCAATCAGAACTCGATGCTGATCCAAGCGCGCGGCTTTGGGCGCTCGTCTTCTATCTCGCGGATCACCCAGAAGCACAACGCGACAAGCGATGCCGCTCGTTCTGGTTAGCTTACCTCTACGACGCAGAGGTGAAGAACGGCGGTCATTTGCAGTACTTTCACAATCAGGGCAGCACTTTGGTTGGCGAGACTCTCGCGGCACTTCGTATCATTGGCGCGGACAACCACGCACAGTTGCTGGAGCGTTGTGCCGAGCAGGTTGCAAACAATCCGATCATTCCGGTCACGTCCCTTTCAGAGTACCCTGCGTTAGCCGCAGCTCGGTCGTTCTCCGCGGAAGACGCGACGTACTACGAGCAGCCGCAAGATGTGCTGTCTCTATTGGAAGCGCACTTTGAGGAGACGCTGCATGAGTGTGTGGTTGTTCGCGGCGCCTAACCCTTCGCTCCACCTGACGTTCGCCAGCCCGCTTCGCGGTCTGGCGCCCGCAGGTGAGCTCAAACGTTAGGACTTTCTCTTAAATGTCTGCATACGATTACACAACTGAGTTTCAAACCGCACTGCAGCGTTCCTGCGAACTCGGTTTGAGTGTCCCATCTGTGGTCTTTCGATCAACTCGGTTCTACTCAGACGATGCGTTTCTCGTCGTCATCGACCAGCTATTGAATAAACTTGGAAATACTGATCGGTCTATCAACCTTATCGGTCAATGCCTGAACGTTCATTGGAATATCCGCCAAGAGGTTGAGTCCGCGTTCGGCTGCGGCGCACACTTGACGATTGGGTATATTCAAGAAGGCGAAGATAAATATTTCGAGTTTTCCTATTCAGATGCTGAAGGTTGGCTAAGAGATGGAATTGATTTAAAAAAGATATCGCTTCACGCTTGGTTAACACTAGATTCCATGGAGATAATTGATCTTACTTGGCCATCAACTCGCGCTAAAATTTTTCATTCAAAGCACGGCCAAGGTGGAGCAATTACTAAACACCCAGATGAATTTGTTAACGGTCTTCAATACCATCCATTACTCGTCAACAATGATTTCCCGATCAAAATAAAAGCTATTCATGGCTTCGTATTACGTATCCCGACCTAACCCTTCGGTCAACCGGACAGCCTGCAAGCTGCGCTTGCAGGTGCCCTCAGCGCTTCGCGCTCCGTCTGCCAGTTACCTCAAACGTTAGCCACCACAGGGAGACAACATGGCACTTGCCGATTGGTTCAGCACGTTTTGCTCGAACCTACAAATCAGAGATGGCGGAACCATTGCCACTCGGAGCGGCAACATCACTCGCCGACTGAACACGGACTTTTGGTCAACAACATCAGACACATCGCACAGCCTTTACGTTGGCTCGTACGGTAGGAACACAGCCATTTCTGGCTTCAGCGATGTCGACCTGATCTTTCAACTGCCCTACTCGGTCTATAAGCAGTACAGCGAATATTCTGGCAATGGCCAGTCAGCCTTGCTCCAAGCAGTGAAGACTTCCATTGAGCGAACGTATTCAACCACCAAAATCCGTGCCGATGGCCAAGTAATACAGGTACCGTTTGCCGACGGAATAATCTTTGAGGTCGTCCCTGCCTTTGACAACAACGACGGAAGCGTCACTTTTCCAAACGCAAACGATGGTGGCTCTTGGAGAACTACAAACCCGCGACCTGAGATAAAAGCCATACGCGACCGAAACGCTGTTACCAATGGCAACTTGGTCCCGCTATGCCGAATGATGCGAGACTGGAAGAACATGTGGGCGGTACCCATCGGCGGTCTCCTGATTGATACGTTGGCTTACCAGTTCATAGAGACCTGGGAGCACCGCGACAAGTCCTATGTCTACTACGATTACATGTGCCGCGATTTTTTCAAATGGATGGCGGCACAGGACGAGAACCAAGAATGGTGGCGTGCGCCCGGCAGCGGCCAATACGTTTCGGGCAAAGGGCTGTTTCAGTACAAAGCGAAGAGGTGCTATAACCTGTCTCTTGAGGCCATTGAGCACGAGATGGCCACGCCAAAGCGAGAGTGGTCAGCGAAGCAGAAGTGGCGTGAGATATTCACAACTAACTTTCCGGACTAAACATGGCCAAGACACTTTCTGCAATCGAAGGGCAGCTTCGCGAGTGTTACGGGCGTGCCGTCTATTCTCATAAGACGCATGAGAAGTGCGCCGACATCCTGCTCACGCGCCTTGCACGAATTAAGCTTCTACAGATCGTCTTATCTGCGATAACAACAGGTAGTTTTCTAACAACGATCCTTGGGTCCGGGAAGGAGGCTGCCGTGATTGGTGTCGTGGTTTCCACTGCTCTCCTGGTTCTAAACGCATATGCCAAGAATTACGATCTCGGGGAACTCGCACAGAAGCACAAGCAAGCAGCGAACGATATTTGGCTCATCCGCGAACAGTATCTTTCCTTGCTTACGGATCTCGCCGCAAGCAGCAAGGGCGACGACGAAGTTCGAGCCGAACGCGACCGACTTGTCGTCGCCCTTCACGCTGTCTACGCGGGCTCCCCGAGCACGACATATGCTGCCTACCGTCGCGCCCAAGAATCCTTGAAGCACAACGAAGAAATGACATTCTCTGACGAAGAGATAGATGCATTCCTTCCCAAACAGCTGCGCAGCGGTGGCTAACAATTCATTCCAACGGACGCGCTTTGCGCGCCGCTGAATTCAAACGTTGGGCGTCAAAGGTTCCGCGCGCAATCGAACAGTCTTGGCGATGAGCACTCAAACCCAAATCGCAACGCGAACGATCATCGCTGTCGGTTCCGATGGCTGCGAGTTCAACGTCATTATTGGCGTAGGCCAGCCCTACGAGATCACCCCTGAAGAATGGGCGTGTTCGGTTTCGCTCTGCGGCCTGCACGAAGACTTGAGGGATCAACACGGCATCGACTCATGGCAGGCTCTACAGCTTGCGTACCAACTCATCGCTCAACTCCTCGGTTATTTCACGCAGGACGGGGGCAAACTCTTATGGCCTGACAGTCGAGAACCCATTGAGCTATCCGAACTCATCCCTCATCTGGGCAAATAGATCGTGAAGCAACAGGCCGCCGCATGACGCCCAGCCCCTCTGTCAACCGGACGCCCTGCCAGCTGCGCTTGCAGGTTCGCTCCAACCTGCGGCCTCCGCCGGCTGGTTAGCTCTACGTTAGACAGTCATGGAAACCATTGATCAGGCCGTCTACGCGTGGCAGGGATCTGGTCGGCACGCCACAAGAAGGCTAATCAAGGTGTTTGCCTGCGCAGACGTTACAGCGGCAATGCTGCGAGAGGCCTTAAGAAAGGGCCGTAAGGATAGGTCCTAAGCCAGAAAAGCGGGGCCTTGAATTTGCAAGGTGCCAGATCGGCCGGGGATTTCGCCCGCGAGTGCCTCATGACGCGGCAGTGCATGAGCGGGCAAGCTGGCTGCGTAGTCTGCCAAGCTGCAGACATGGTAACCCTGCGCTTGCCAGCCTTTAATAAGGCGTTCCAGCACATGCGCGAGCTTCATGCCTTCTAGTTCAGCATGCAAGGTGAAAACGTGGTTGCGTGTGGTGGAATCCACTGGCTGTGTGAGGGCCAACAAATGCTCGTGCACGTTGTCTGCGGTGCGTCCATCAAGGCCGATGAGTTCGTCGAGCGTGGGCAGCGTGGTTGGGAGTTGCGGGCAGTCAATCAGCTCGCCATTTACCACCGGCAAGAAGGGTGACTCACCGCGACCATCGGAGCAATAGGCAAAGCCCATGCGCTGCGTAAGACGCATGGCGTGGCGATTCATTTGCCAACCGGCAGCGCCATGCACGCGTGCAGGTTCGCCAAAAATTTCTGTGAAGCGTTGTTGCGCGCGCTGCACGTGGCGTTCGGTGGTGGTGGCATCGAAATGTGCAACGCCATCTTGCCACGCGACGTGATCCCAGCCATGAATACCCACCTCAAAACCTTGTGCACGCACTGCGCGCATAATGCTTGCGCCGCGTTTGCCAATGTCAGGCCCTGGCAGCAAAGTACCGTAGAGCAGGGTTTTGAGGCCGTAGTGTTCGAGCACGGAGGTGCGCTGCACCTTCTTCATAAAGCCGGGACGAAACACGCGTTTAATCGCGCGGCCGGTGTGGTCCGGGCCTAATGAGAACAGGAACGTGGCACCCACATTGAGTTGTTGTAACAAGTTGGCGAGTGCAGGTACGCCAAGGCGTGTACCCCGCCAAGTATCGACATCAATCTTGAGTGCGAGACACGGGCCGGTAATGAGCGGCGCCGCGAGGTTTAGTTCCTGCATGGTTTGGATGCTGCGTTGTGTTGCGTGCGTTGTACAGCGTATGGCTATTGATGAGGCTAGGAGCGTTGTTTTCTCGATTAGTCCATCAAACTGCGGGCAGCGGCAACATCGCCACGGTAAGCTTCAAAGATGTTGCGTAGCGCATCTTGCATAGCGACTTGTGGCGCCCAGTTCAAATCTTTGCGCGTGTTATCAATCTTCGGTACGCGGTTTTGAACGTCTTGGTAACCCTTGCCGTAGTAGTCGCCAGAGGTGGTTTCAACAATCTCCACCTTGGCTGCGTTATCGCGATATTCCGGGTATTCCGCAGCCATGCTGAGCATCATGCTGGCGAGGTCACGCACGGAGAAGTTATTGGTCGGGTTGCCAATGTTGTAGATGTTGCCGCTGGCAACGCCCCCTTCGTTGGCGATAATCTTCATCAGCGCTGAAATGCCGTCATCAATGTAGGTGAAGGCGCGTTTTTGATGGCCGCCGTCTACAAGCTTGATTGGTTCGCCGCGCACGATATGGCCCAAGAACTGGGTGATCACACGTGAGCTGCCTTCTTTCGGCGTGTGGATGGAATCCAAGCCGGGGCCGATCCAGTTGAAGGGGCGGAACAAAGTGTAGTCGAGGCCTTCTTGCTGGCCGTAACCAGCGATCACACGGTCCATCAACTGTTTGGCACAGGCATAAATCCAGCGCGGCTTGTTGATCGGGCCATAAATGAGTTCTGAGTTCTCGGGATCAAACTCACCGTCTTTGCACATGCCGTACACCTCGGAGGTGGACGGGAAAATGACGCGCTTGCCGTACTTTACACAATCGCGAACGATGGGCAGATTGGCTTCGAAGTCGAGTTCGAATACGCGCAACGGTGCTTGAACGTAGGTGGCCGGCGTGGCAATCGCCACCAGCGGCAATACGGTATCGCACTTTTTAACGTGATAGGCAATCCACTCTTTATTGATGGTGATGTCACCTTCAAAAAAGTGGAAGCGGGGGTGGTCAAGATATTCCGTGACACGGTCGCTCTGCATGTCCATGCCGTACACCTCCCAGTCGGTGGTGTTGAGAATGCGCTTGGACAGGTGGTGGCCAATAAAGCCATTTACGCCGAGGATGAGAACACGTTTCATGTTAGGAATATCTTTCTTCAAAAATCAGAATACTGCGCAGGGGTAGATTTTATTCGGCTTATCCCTGTTTTTGCCAATCCGACGGTGAATTTAGTGCATTTGGCTCAAAAATAATGAGCTGGCGACTCATGGTGTAAAAAGCGGTGCGAAAAACGGGGCGGTTATGTGGCAGCTCGTTGTGTTTTGCTGAGAGCAGATGGTATGGGCAGCCCCTAGGATGCAAACAATTCTTTTACAGCTTCGCCCAACAACGGCTTGCCATCCACACTAAATGCCAGAATGCGCACGGCACGGTGGTCGTTGCCACGTGCGTAGAGTTGGCCTTCTTGCAGAAATAGTCCTGGCTGACCGGGGTTTTCTTGCTCTGCGGTGTGGTCCCACCAACTGCGTAGGAGTCGTACCTCATGCCCTTTAACCTGCGTAAAAGCACCGGGATAGGGTGGTGCAACGGCGCGAATCAGGTTGTGAATCTGGCGTGTGGTGAGGTTCCAGTCGATTTGTCCATCTTCTGGTTTGCGACCGCCAAAGTAACTGCCTTTGCTTAGTTCCTGCGGAATATTCGGAACACTGCCGTTTTTGAGTGGCGGCATGGCGCGGTCGAGCACGCACTCTGCCGCGATAGTCACCTTGTCAAACACGTCGCGAGCGGTGTCGTTTGGCAAAATGGGCACCGCCATTTGGCCCACAATGCCGCCCGCATCCGGCTTTTCAACCATGCGATGTAGGCTAGCGCCGGTGCGTGTTTCATCGTTCAGCACAGCCCAATTGACGGGTACGCGACCACGGTACTTGGGCAACAGCGAACCGTGCATATTGAACGCGCCAATTTTGGGAATGGCGAGCAAGGCATGGTCGAGCATGTGGCGGTAGTAAAACGACATCAGCAGGTCGGGTTGCAGTGCGCGAATGCGTTCCTGGAGTTCTGGCGTATTCGGGTTATCTGGTGTGATGCAGGGAATACGGTGGCGTGCAGCCAGCGCGGCCACAGAATCAAACCAGATGTTTTCACCTGGGTTGTCGGTATGCGTCACCACCAAGGCAACCTCCACACCGTGTGCAAGCAATACCTGCAGGCAGCGCACGCCGACATTGTGATAGGCAAAAACGACGGCACGCGTCATGGCTGTGTACCACGCGGTGTGCTTGGGTGATCGTTGGTTTCAAGTACGGCCTGCACAAGGTAGCGTGGGCGCGCGCGCACTTGTTGGTAAATGCGGCCAACGTATTCACCAATGAGGCCGACTGCAAACAACAAAATACCGATTAAGAAAAAGGCAATGCCGAACAGGGTGAACAAGCCTTCTGCTTCAGGCCCCACCACAAGGCGGCGAATAAATAGATAGGTGACGAAGGCGCCTGAGAGCAGCGAAAGTAACATGCCGGCCATGGATACAAATTGCAGCGGGAGTAGGGAGAAGCCGGTCATCAAATCGAAATTCAAGCGAATTAGACTGTACAGCGAATATTTTGACTCGCCAGCAAATCGCTCTTCGTGACGAATGTGAATTTCGGTGGGGCGTTGTGCAAAGGTGTAAGCCAGTGCCGGCACAAAGGTGGATACTTCGCTACAGGCGTTGACTGCGTCGACCACGTTGCGTGCATAGCCGCGCATCATGCAGCCTTGGTCGGTAATGTGAATACGCGTGCTGCGTTCGCGCATGCGGTTGATCATGCGCGAAGCGTAACGTCGCCATGCGCTGTCTTGGCGCAGTTGGCGAATGGTGCCCACGTAATCATGCCCAGCCCGTAGTTGTTCAAGAATGCGGCCAATTTCTTCCGGTGGATTTTGCAGGTCTGCATCAAGTGTGACGACATATTGGCCGTGTGCATGTTCAAAGCCCGCAAGAATTGCCATGTGCTGACCAAAGTTTGCAGCGAACAAAATGGCGCGGGTTACGTCGGGGCGCGCTGCATGTTGTGCGGCGAGCAGTGCGGCAGAGCGATCACGAGAGCCGTCATTTACAAACACGATTTCGTAACGTGTATTCAGCGCGTCGAGCGCCGGGTATAAGCGTGCAAACAAAGCGGCTAAACCTGCCTCTTCGTTATATACGGGGATGATGACGCTCAGTTCAATGTTTGCTGCGGTGTCTGACATGGTTCTTATATGCCGGTATCAGGTCGTGCTATGAGGGGTGATCGATACGCTCAGTGGCGCATTCATGCAAGTCGCGAAATTAATTGCGGTCGCAAAACCATATCAAGCGCGTCACATACGCGCTCAACATCAGTTTCTTGCATGGCCGGAAACAACGGAAGTGTAACGATTTCGCGTCCAATGCGCTCAGCATGCGGGAACATGCCTTCTTTGAAGCCTAGCTTACGGTAGGCGCTAAACAGGTGAATAGCGGGGTAATGCACGCCGACCCCAATATTGAGGGCCTTCATGGCGCGAATGAAATCGCCACGTGTTATCGCGAGGTTGTTGAGCGGCAGCGTAACTTGAAACATGTGCCAATTGCTATGTGCAGAATCGGCTTGCGGCAAACCAATGCCAAGCGACTCTGCGCGTTCTGTCAGCACCGTAAAGTAGTGCTTTGCCAATGCACGGCGACGCGCGGTGTATTCGTCGAGTTTTGCTAATTGTCCAAGGCCAATGGCCGCGGCAATGTCGGTGAGATTAAATTTGCCGCCAAATACATCCACATCCATACCGCCGTCCGCATCGCGTTGCACGCCCTGCAAGCGATAACGTTCGCACAGTGCGGGGTCGATGTCGTCGGGTAATACGAGGCATCCGCCTTCGCTACTGGTGATGTTTTTGTTTGCGTGAAAACTGAACGAAATAAAATCTCCCGTTTTGCCAATCTCTGCGGTGCCGCCATTGGCAATGGGGCTGCTTGCGCCAATGGATTGCGCTGCATCTTCAATAACGCGCAAGTTGGCTTCATTGGCAAAGTCATACAGCTGGCCACGGTGCATGGGTAGGCCCGCTAAATCAACCGGGATGATGGCACGCGTCCGGTGATTTACAGCTTCAGCTGCTAAATCAAGATCAAGGTTGCGGGTGTGCGGATCAATATCTGCAAATACGGGTGTGGCGCCGGCGCGTACGATGACATTGGACGTAGCAACCCAGCTCAACGGGGTGGTAATCACCTCATCGCCAGGCGATACACCGGCTAACGCCAGTGCCACTTCGAGCGTGGCGGTGCCGCTGTTAAAAGTACGTACAGTGCGCCCGCCAAAACGCTGCGATAAGGCTGCCTCGAATGCTTGAACCTTGGGCCCGCTGGTAATCCAACCGCTGCGCAACACCTCAACTACACTTTGGATGGTGGCTTCATCCAGGCTCGGTTTAGTGAAGGGCAGAAATGGCTGGTCGGAGTGCCCGATGTTGTGTTGGGGTGTATTCAATTGCAATGTCTGCACAAAAAATTGAAGGTTAGGAGCGTGCTACGAGCCACACGCCCAGCAAGATAAATCCAATACCAAACCATCGCTGCAGGCTAAGGTCTTCACCCAACCAATAATGCGCGAGTAATGCATTTACGACGTAGCCGATAGACAGCAGCGGATAGGCAATGCTGACCGGTACGCGTGATAAGCCCATGACCCAAACGACGAGCGAAATGACGTAACAGGTGAGGCCACCTAGGAAGTAAGGCTGCGAGGCAAACTTTAAAGCGATTGGCAAAACATTGCTGCCGGTAAACTCAAAATGACCAATGGCGTTGGTGCTGGCCTTGAGCAGAAATTGCGCGAGTGCGTTGAGTAGTACACCCGAAAAAATAAGCGTAAGAGCAATCGGCGTCATGGTGTGAGGGGGCGAACGCGTTGATTGAGATCGGGGTTTGAATGGCTTAGTGCTGCGTAGGCCTGTGTTGGTGCTGGCTTTTGCACGATTACACGGCGCGTGTCGCGAGCGACCAATTGCATGGGCAAGCCTTCGGCGACAAAGCGGTTGTAACGGTCAGGTGACATCAGTGCAAAGGCTTGGTCTGATTGTTGCCAGCGTTGCACAAACTCAGTTGTGGTGGGAACCCACAGTGAGGGCTCTTGTTGCAAGCCAAATTCCATTTCATCGGTGTATTGCACCAAGGTCACGGTACGCTTGAGGTAATAGGTGAGTGTTTGGTCGTACATTTCGATACTGTACAACGGGGCTGAAGGTGGAATTTTTTCTGCGACTTGTTGTGCAAGGTAGTAGCTCGAACTCGAGGGGGCAAGTTCTTCATGCCCCAACATTACGCTGGAAGAGGCACAGAGGCCGCCGAGGGATAGCAACGCGACGCCAAGTATTTTTCGCTGTTTGAGCCATGCCCGCAGTGCGGCTAAGCTGCAGCCCAGCCATAACGCGCAGCCAATAGCGATCCAAGTCATGTAGGCGGCGTAGAGAGCCGGTGGCGTGACCTCATCCCCCCGATTTTTAATGAAAGGCAGCAAGAGGCACAGCGCAAAGGCAATTAGGACGATGATCCAAACATGACGCTGGTTTGTACGCATCTCACCATGTTCGAGTTTGAGTGCGGCCAGTAAAGCGAGAGCCGGAAACATCGGCAGAATGTAAGACGGCAGCTTTGAGCCTGAGGTGCTAAAAAAAACGAAAATCAGTACAGCCCATGCTTGTAACAAACGAGTCGAGGAGAAGCCGCCGGTGCCGCTCGGTGCTGCAGCCGGTTTTATGAGCGCATGGAGTTGTAGGCTGATCCAAGGCAGGCCACCTGCGATGAGCACAGGAATAAAGTACCAAATCGGTTCGTCGCGTCGATGTGTGGTGGTGAGGTAGCGTTGGAAATGTTCGTGAATAAAAAAGAAGTGTGGAAATTCGGGGTTGGCCAGTGAGACCGCAATAAACCAGGGCGCACACACGAGTAGCATGAGGAGCGGTCCCCAGCGCCATTCCAGTCGTTTCCAGAGTGTGAAGTCACGCTGCCAGAGACTGTAGAGCATGACTGTTCCACCGCAGATAACCAGCGTAACAATCCCTTTGCTCAAGATGCCAAAGCCCATGGCGATCCAGGTTAGTAGCATCCAACACCGCGCTTCTGTGCGTTCTAGTCCCGCTTTTTGCGAGAGCAACACGCCGGCTAGTGCGGCCTGTAAGAAGAAGCTCAAGCCCATGTCGAGCGTATTCATGTGCCCGATGGCGTAATACAGCAAGCAACTGGCTTGTATGGCTGCTGCGAAAAATCCAACACGTTGGCCCCACAAGCGCATGCCAACATAGGCGGTGAGCAACACGCCGGCTAAGCTGGTGAGTGCGGGCCATAGTCGAGCCGACCAGTCGTGCTGTCCAAAAACATTGAAGCTGGCAGCAGTTGCCCAATATTGCAACGGGGGCTTTTCGAAGTATTTGATGCCATTGAGTCGCGGTGTGACTAAGTCACCGCTCATGGCCATTTCGCGCGCAATTTCAGCGTAGCGACCTTCGTCTGGCTTAATCAGCTTTCGGTAGTCCAAGGTGCCAAGCCAGAACAGCGTAAACAGCACAAGCAGTGCGGCCATCCATCGTTTGGGCAATATGGGCTGAGGCGTGCGATTGGCAAAGGACATGGCTTTTAGTTGAGCATGAGTGCAACAGCAACATTGCGCCCTTCGCCGGCTAAAACGTTGTAAGTACGGCAGGCGGCGGCGAGGTTCATGACTTCATAGCCGCGTTGTGCTTCGATCAGGCTGCGTAGCAAACTGGGTGTAGGAAAACGTTGTTGCGTGCCCGTTCCAATCAACACCACATCAACCGATAAGTCGGCAAGTTGTTGCATATCGACTTCTGTTAGTGATGTAAAACCACCCGCACACCACGGGGTAATAATGCGCTCGGGCAGCAAAATTAAACCGGTTTCGTGGCGCTCGCGATTAATGTCGACATAGTCGTCGCCGTAGGCGGTGACGATGAGGTGGTTGGAGCGGTCCTGTTGCAATTTCATATGGTGTTTTTTGAGCGGGCTTTTAGTCTGTGTGCGTCTGGGTGCGTTTGCGTGTTGGTGTTCGCCTAAATCGCTGAAATAGGCTTGCACATTGTATGTTGTTGCGGGCCACAAGCAGGATTAAAAAGTCAGAGTTTCAGCGACAAGACCTCATGCAGATAGCTGTATTTTGCTAAAAATTGGCAAAAAAACGCAGAAAGACCTTGGAAACCATGAAAAAGATACGCTAGACGTTTGCCCCAGCCCTTTAGCTTGGGTAGGATTATATCTTTTTGCAGTGCGCCATCAGCATCTTGTCTGGTAGTTTGCTGTGGCGGGGCAAAATGTAGGTGAAATCGGCCAGCATTGCACAGCGTGACGGTGCGCAACGGCCTTAAATATTGACTGTGCGCTTGTTGGTACTGGGTGGGCTGAGCTGGGTGAGTGGTTGAACATGGTTTTTGAATAATTTCGCGGAATGACGCGCATGCAAGTTATTAACAAATCGAGCAAGTTGGCTAACGTCTGTTACGACATTCGCGGTCCTGTGATGGAACGCGCGCGTCAAATGGAAGAAGAAGGCCAGAAGATCATAAAGCTGAACATTGGCAATTTGGCCGTGTTTGGTTTGACGCCACCTGACGAAATTGTGCAGGACATGATCCGTAACTTGCCAGATGCGGCGGGCTACACCGATTCCAAAGGTTTGTTCGCACCGCGCAAATCAATCGTTCACTACTGCCAAGAAAAGAACATCGCGGGCGTAACCGTGGATGATGTGTATATTGGCAACGGCGCATCTGAGCTGATTGTGATGAGCATGAATGCGCTGCTCAATAATGGCGATGAAGTGCTGATTCCAGCACCAGACTATCCGCTCTACACCGCAGCAGTGGCGCTATCGGGCGGTACGCCCGTGCATTACCTGTGTGACGAAAAGTCAGACTGGAATCCGGATATCGAAGATATTCGCCGCAAAATTACCCCGCGCACTAAAGCGATTGTGGTGATCAACCCCAATAATCCAACGGGCGCGTTGTACCCCGTTGAGTTGCTCAAGCAAATTGTGCAGGTGGCACGCGAGCACAATTTAATTGTGTTTGCGGACGAGATTTACGACAAGACTTTGTACGATGGTAACGAGCACATCAGCATAGCTTCGCTGGCGGATGATGTGCTGTTCCTCACCTTTAACGGCCTGTCAAAAAACTATCGCTCGTGCGGTTACCGCGCGGGGTGGATGGTGGTGTCGGGCGATAAGTCGCATGCGCGCGACTATATTGAAGGCCTCACCATGTTGGCCTCAATGCGTTTGTGTTCAAACACGCCAGGCCAACTGGCCATTCAAACCGCATTGGGCGGATATCAGTCGATTAAAGACTTGGTGGCTCCAGGTGGTCGATTGGCAAGACAACGTGATTTGGCGGTGGAACTGCTCAATGCCATTCCGGGTGTGAGTTGTGTCAAGCCGAAGGCGGCTTTGTATTGTTTCCCGCGTCTTGATCCAGAGATCTACCCGATCGACAACGATCAGAAATTTATTTTGCAGTTGCTGGAAGAAGAGCGTGTGCTGGTGGTGCAAGGCAGTGGCTTTAACTGGCCCAAGCCCGATCATTTCCGCGTGGTGTTTTTACCGCATGAAGATGATTTACGTGAAGCGATTGGCCGTATCGAACACTTCTTGGCGAACTTCCGTAAGCGTAAAGGCACGTAATAAGGGACCGAGTTAGAGCGCCTAAGCAGTGCCATAACTAAGTGACTCAATCGCGCACTTGAAGAGATAACAATACCGGGCGAGTTATCGCCCGTTTGCATGCAGGGGAATACATGAAACCGATTAACGTAGGCTTGTTGGGCGCTGGAACCGTCGGAGGTGGCGTCTTTACCGTGCTCACACGCAATGCGAGCGAAATTAGCCGCCGTGCAGGTCGCCCGATTCAAATTACAGTGGTGGCAGAGAAGAACAAAGCACGCGCTGAAGAAGTTGTGGCGGGCCGTTGCCGTGTGGTTGACGACGCGATGGCGGTCATCAACGATCCGGAAGTTGATATCGTCGTCGAGTTGATCGGTGGTTACGGTGTTGCCAAAGAACTGGTGCTGAAGGCGATTGCCGCAGGTAAGCACGTGGTGACGGCGAACAAGGCACTGCTCGCGCTGCATGGTTCAGAAATTTTCGAAGCAGCACAAAAACGCGGTGTGATGGTGGCGTTTGAAGCCGCCGTCGCTGGTGGCATTCCCATTATTAAGGCGGTGCGTGAAGGTCTTACAGCAAACCGCATTGAATGGTTGGCCGGCATCATTAATGGCACCACCAATTTCATTTTGTCTGAAATGCGCGACAAAGGGTTGGGCTTCGATACCGTATTGGCTGAAGCGCAACGTTTGGGTTATGCCGAAGCTGATCCCACCTTCGATATTGAAGGGGTTGATGCCGCTCACAAGCTCACGTTGTTGTCTGCGATTGCATTTGGTATTCCAGTGCAATTCGACAAAGCGTACGTAGAAGGTATTTCAAAACTCGAAGCCATCGATATTCGTTACGCAGGTGAGCTCGGCTACCGCATTAAGTTGTTGGGCATTACGCGTCGCGCGGCAAACGGTATTGAGCTGCGTGTGCACCCGACACTGATTCCGGAAAAACGCCTCATTGCCAATGTGGAAGGTGTGATGAACGCTGTGGTGGTGAAGGGCGATGCTGTGGGCGCCACACTATATTACGGTCGTGGTGCAGGGGCCGAGCCTACTGCCAGCGCCGTGATTGCAGACTTGGTGGACGTGACTCGTTTGCACACGGCTGACCCTGAGCATCGTGTGCCGCATCTTGCCTTCCAGCCTGACCAGTTGAGCAGCGTGCCGGTATTGCCGATGAGCGAGGTAGAAACCTCGTACTACTTGCGCTTGCGTGTGCAAGACCAGGCGGGTGTGTTGGCCAACATTACGCGCATTTTGGCGGATCGCAATATTTCGATTGATGCCTTGATGCAAAAGGAACCGGCAGATGGTGAAGTGCAAGCTGACATCATCGTACTCACCCACGTAACGCGCGAGTGCAATGTAGATGCCGCGATTGCTGCCATTGAAGCGCTGCTCACCGTGACCAGTAAGGTTACGCGTTTGCGTCTTGAGAATTTGAACTAAATGTCTGAGTGGTGATCCTGTTGGTTTGACCATTGGCAAAACTGACAGGCACCCAGAAAAATGCGAAGCAACACGCTAATCAACACGCGACCAACCAGTTAACTGACGAGCAACAACATGCATTACCAATCGACACGTAGCGCAACCCACGCCATTGCGCCCAAAACTTTCATGCAAATTTTGCTGGGCGGCTTGATGGAAGATGGCGGCTTGGCCATGCCGCTGAGTTATCCGCAATTCAGTGCGGATGAACTTTCAGCCCTGCGCGGCATGAACTACCGTGAATTGGCCTTTGCTGTGTTGTCTAAATTTGCCGACGATATTCCGGCGGATGATCTGCGCAGCATTATTAATCGCACCTATACGCCCGAGGTGTACTGCAATGTACGTCCGGGTTCAAACGCACAAGACATTACGCCGCTCACCACCTTAGAGCCGGGACTGCATTTGCTGGAATTGTCGAATGGTCCGACGCTGGCATTCAAAGACATGGCGATGCAGTTGTTGGGTAACCTGTTTGAATATGCATTGGCAAAGACGGGGCAGCAACTCAATATTCTGGGCGCAACCTCGGGTGACACCGGTTCTTCAGCCGAATACGCGATGCGCGGCAAGCACGGTGTGCGCGTGTTTATGCTGTCGCCGCACGGCAAGATGAGCCGTTTTCAAACGGCACAGATGTTCAGCTTGCAAGACCCCAATATCTTCAACCTTGCCGTGCGCGGCGTGTTTGATGATTGCCAAGATATTGTGAAGGCCGTATCGAATGACCACGCATTTAAGGCCGCACACAGTATTGGCACGGTAAATTCAATTAACTGGGCACGCGTTGCGGCGCAGGTGGTGTATTACTTCAAAGGCTATTTTGCAGCCACCACTTCGAATGACCAACGGGTGAGTTTCTCCGTACCATCGGGCAACTTTGGCAATGTGTGCGCAGGCCACATTGCACGCATGATGGGTTTGCCCATTCGTAAATTGATTGTGGCGACGAACGAGAACGATGTGCTGGACGAATTTTTCCGTACAGGGGTTTATCGTCCGCGTGCCACCGCTGAAACACTGCACACCTCCAGCCCGTCGATGGACATTTCTAAAGCGTCAAACTTTGAACGCTTTATTTTCGATTTGTGCGAGCGCGATGCAGCAAAGGTGGCTGCGCTGTGGTCGCAAGTCGATCAAGGCCGTCCGTTTGATTTAACAGGTGATGTATTTGCCAAGGTGCCGCAATACGGTTTTGTTTCAGGCCGCAGTACACATGCAGACCGACTCAATACCATTCGCGCGGTTTACGAAAAATACAAACTGATGGTGGATACGCATACTGCGGATGGCGTAAAGGTCGGCCTTGAGCATCGCGAACAAGGTGTGCCCATGATCGTGTTAGAAACAGCACAAGCGGCCAAGTTTGACGAAACGATTCATGAAGCCTTGGGTTGCGCGCCGTGGCGTCCCGCCAGCTTTGACGGACTTGAGGCGCTGCCGCAGCGCTTTGAGGTGGTGGATGTGAGTGCGGATCAAGTAAAGAACTTCATTCACACACATGCCTAATACGCTGTTAAGTGCATCTTGAAGTTGATACGTACTTTTGCCAATGTGATGCTGAGCATCATAGGTGAAACAAAAAAACCGGATGAATAAATCCGGTTTTTTTGTTGCTAAGACCGCTGCTATACAAACTGATGCAAGGCCTTGTCTCACCTGCTGGCTTTGAATCAATCCCCGCTGAGTTCTTAGGCCGCTGAGTTCTTAGGCCGCTGAGTTCGCAGGTCGCCTAGCTTGCAGAATCGTAAGTAAATTGCGGCAAGTGAATATCCACAACAGCACCACCATCCGGATGGTTGCGTGCCTGTATGGTGCCAAAATGCGCCTTCATAATTTCGCGTGAAATGGCGAGGCCTAAGCCCGTACCACCTGCACCTGTTTTGGTTTTTGTACTCTGCACAAACTTATCAAAAATTGCTTCAAGTTCATCTTCCGGGATGCCTGGGCCTTGATCGTGTACGCTAATTTTCCATGCAGGAACTTTGCCATGCTCACCTGGCAGTGTTGAAGGCATGATACGCACTTCAAGCACACTGTGTGGTGGTGAAAACTTAATCGCATTCGAATAGACGTTTTGCAAAACTTGCATAAACCTTTTTTGATCAAGTTTAGCCAGCGGAGCATCGCTGCTTGAATGAATTTGCACAGTGAGTTGCTTCGTGAGCAACAGTCCCTCTAGGCTGTTACGTAAAGTTTGTTCAACACTCAAAATGTTGGCGCATTCAAACTGCATGTCCATGCGGCCTGCTTCGAGTTTTGCCAAATCCAATAGATCATCAATGAGCGCGGACAGGCGTTTGCCGCTTTGTTGAATGCGGTCGAAGTGATCTGCGAGTTTTTCACGAGGGGCAGATTCAATTTTCTTAAGACCGAGCGCGGCAAACGCTAAAATGCCGTGCAGTGGTGTGCGTAGCTCGTGCGAAATATTAGCCAAGAACTCGCTCTTCATTTGGTTGGCGGCTTCGGCTTCTTGTTTGGCAATTAACAAGTCGTGTGTTTGTTCTTGAACCAATACGGCAAGGTTGTTTCGGTGTTGCAGTAATTCATATTCAATCAGGCGCTTTTGCGTAATGTCTTTGGTTACGCCACGGTAACCCGTAAAGTTCCCCTGTTCGTCGTATCGTGGCTTGCCGCTGGCGCTGACCCAGTGCACTTCACCATCCTGCCCCAAAATGCGGTATTCAAAATCACGAAACTCGCGCCGTTCAGCAATCGCATCAAAGTAATATTGCCAACGCTCAATGTCGATGGTGTCTTCTTCCCACGCTACTTCTTCACGCCGCTTGCCAACGACGGAATCGAGGTAAGGCAAATGTTTTTGTAGATCACCTGTGTTGGCCTCAAATTGGAATCGTGTGTCCATTTCCCAAAACCAATCTGAAGCCACACTGGAATAGTCACGGAATCGCGTTTCACTTTCACGTAATGCAGTTTCACGCCTACGCAAAATGGTCACATCGGAGGCAACAATCACCACGCCTTCCAGTTTGCCCGTAATGTCATACAGTGGAGAGCCGTGCATTAAAAAACACGGCGGAGCAGGGTGGGGCAACTTGGTTTTGAGGTGGACTTCGCCATTGAGGTGGCGCGAGGCCAGAATGGCGCGGAACAAACGTTGCCCCGTCGGATAGCTCGACAATGCATGGCTATGCATGGCCTGAAGCTCATCCATGTCGAGCAAAGTATCTGGCGATTTGCCAATCAGTTCCTGCGCGCTAAACCCCAAAACATCTTGCACACTTTTATTGACCTGCAAAATATTGCCGAGTCGGTCGAGCACCAGTAACAGGCTGTCCATGGTGTCGGATACGCGATTAATAAAGGATGACAGGCGTTTCTGTTCTGTATTTTGAGATGACAGTGTGCGCGACTGCTGTGTGCTCTGTTCGAGCATGATTTCCATCTGTTCGGTCACACTCAAGATTTGTTGCTCAAGGGCTTGGTTGGCTTGCTTGAGCGATTCCACTTCGTCACGCAAACGTAGCAATTCGTCTGATTTGACGGTCGTGGTTTGTGTGTCGTTTTCTGTCGTGGGTTCTGTTTGGGTATCCAGAAAGAAACGCTCGCCGTTTTCAATGACGGCAACGGCGTGGTGACCTGCGGTCGGAACAGCTAAGCCATGCGCTGGGCACACAATCTCATTGCGCTCGTTCTCAGAACATTGGTCGAGTCGATAACCTTCATGTGGGCATGCGGCCGGAATGGCAACGTAGCCATCGCCACGTTTTAAAATAAGTAGGTGGCGGTCTGTCTGTTCGCCCGGCAAGCGCGCACGGCCGCACCAGCGGTCAGCAAATTTCTGAACGCGCTTTACATGGGTAATGGGCAAGCCGGGTTCAACATCCACCGGATCTGGTCCATTCATCGTGCTGCCTCCAGAACCCGTTCTGTTGCCGGTGCAATTGCACGGGCGACGGGTGGCGAAAGTCGATTGGCAAAAGCACGTGTTTCACTCAGTTCAATGCCGATGATCTTTACGCGTGGTGGGTGATCAATTAAATGCGGTAACAAAGCAAGTAAGTTACCGACGCCATGCCCATGTATGCTGAGTGTCGACTCTTCTGCGATGTCTTCTGCTTGTAATATATGAATTGAACCGGCCTGGCCAAAACCCTGCACAGCATCCACCACAATGGCTTGGTCGCATTGTTCAAAGCAATGCACGGCAGCCAAGCCCGAAACGTCCGCCCGAAATATACGCACCTCGGGTGGTAGTTGACGTTTGAGTAGCTCGGCATGAATCGCGGGGCCGATACCGTCATCGCCATGCAACTCATTGCCAAAGCAAATAATGTGGGTGCGTGCCATGGCCATGTTATGCACCAATGCGCAGCCGTTGTGAGCGCCCTGCAAAATGCACGGTACAAACAAGGCACGGATCATGTGAGCGAATAACGTGACCAATCTCAATTGGATTGTTGAGATCAGCAAGCTCTAACCCAATCACGCTTTCTTCCCAATGCCCATGAACGCCTTGCGTGTCTTTGGGAGAGGCGTTCCACGCAGTGGGCGTGATTACCTGATAACGAGAAATTTTGCCGTCTTGTACCTGCACCCAGTGACCGAGCGTGCCACGCGCTGCTTGCACAAAGCCAAAGCCTTCACCGTTGTCGAGGCTGCCTGCTGGCGGTGCTTGATAATGTGGCGAACTCATCTCAACCGCTAAATCCTGCAAAGTCTTTTTCATTAAAGATAGCAGTACGCCTGCTCGACGTAAGCGTGCAAGTTGGCGCAGCAACGTGTTGGCGCCATCGCGTGCAAGTAGCGCGCGAGTCAGCGCATCTTCACCGGCTAATAATTCAGCGAGCGGGCCGGTTTCGATTACCTTGTTGCCATAGCGGGGTGCTTTGGCCCATGTGTAGCGATCACCGTTGGTGTCGTAGTCGGGTACGGTTTCGCCCTGATACGGATGTAGGCCGCCATCGTAGGGTCGATACCAAGAATGGCGAACGTGTTCGTTGATGAGTGCGGGATCAAACGCTTCATTGATGCCACTGTTGCCGTTATAAACCCCGGCTGGCAACAATGTGTACTGTGGGCCATAGGGCGGTTGCCAAGTGCGAATATCGTAGTGCGCGCCTGCGCTCATAAAGTAGTTTGCGCCCCCGCCACTCAAGTGAATACTTTGGTCGCGGCAGAACTGCGTCAATTTTCCAATCGCACTCTTGGCGTGTTTTGCATCATCAAGCCATGCATCAAAAGAGGCGGCATCAGCTAACGACAACCAGTTGTCGAGTGTGTCGCCGATGACCACTTGCTCGTACCAGCGAATGGTGTTGTCGACAATGTCTTGGCAATCGACGATGTCACGCGAGTTTGCACCGCGAGTAACACCGCCGGGCGTCATGTACGAAGAGTGTGGCCATTGTCCGCCGAAAATGGCGACGATTTCGAGTAGCTTGCGCGAGGCCTGCATGGCGCTGCGAACTTCTTCGCCTTGTAGCGGACGATATGCAAGCGTCAGCTCGTCAAACATGGGATGCGAGGCGTAGCGAGCGTTCAGCAGATCGGGGGCAAAAAATAAAAAATGCTGGCGCAAGTCGCTTTGCACATTTTCTGCCATCAGGCACAAATTGCGAATGAGGGTGGCGTGCGCCGGAACAGGGAGCTGCGCCATGCGTTCGAGTGCAAGTGTGGCGGTATATAAATGCGCCGTGCCACAAATGCCGCAAATACGGGGCGTGATGACCAGTGAATCTGTGGGCGCGCGATCAATTAACAGTTGCTCAAAGCCGCGGAACATGGTGCCGATGCAGCGTGCATCTACAACTTTATTGCCATCGAGCTCAACTTGAAACTCAAGGTCGCCCTCAACTCGATTGAGGTCTATGTCTAGTGTGACGTTAGCCATGTGCGTGTGCCTGTTTTAGTTGGCGTAATTTCGTTGGCGTAAAGCTGTTGACGCAATTTCGTTGCCGAAATACATGCTGCCCAATCGTGCTGTGGCGCAACGAGCGAGCTTTAGTTGCTCGCCCTATCCTGCGTTAAGGTTCCATTTCGCGGTCTTTTACGCGCTGCGGCGCTGCGGCCTTAGCCAAATTTTTGTAGGCCATGTAGTGTGAGCGTGAAACACCGAGTGGCAGGCTGACTGGAATTGCACCCAGTTTCTCTGTTTTGAAGAGGTCGCCATCTTTGGGGAAGTTGGGTGAGGTACAGCCGAAACAGGGCACACCCGCACGTGTTTTACTACTGCGGTTATTCCACAGTTCGCTATTGCAGTTCGCCAAGGTGTTGGGGCCTTGGCAACCTAAGTTGAAGTACATGCACCCACGACCGCCGAGTTGATTATCTTCAATGTCGTACTCGTGGTATTCGTTGCGTGTACAGCCTTGGTGCACCATCGACCCATAAAACGCTTTGGGGCGATTTAAAAAATCGAGGTCGAGCGGTAGGCCGCGAGCCACGATGGCTAAGGTGCGCGTAATGGTGAGCGGGTGCGTAGGGCAACCGGCCAAGTTAATGACCGGCAAGCCACTGCTAGAGCGCCATTCATCACCAAGCAAACCACCGGCTGTTTCGCGGTCGTATTGCAGGCCGGTGCAGTCTGTGGGGTTGGGTGGTGCGGCAGGAATGCCGCCAAACGCAGAGCAGGTTCCCACTGCGATGACATAACGTGCGCGTTCGGCAAGCGATCGAACAATGTCGATTTTGGGCCGATGTCGATAGCTGTCAAACATGCCCGTGCCGTAAGGGCCAGTAATTAGGCTGCCTTCAACGCACAGAATGTCGAGTTGCTGTGAGCCGTTCTCAATGTTCTCGACGAGGCGACCAAAGTAACCGGTTGTGCCGTCGGTGAGAGAGGGGTGCCAGAGCACCTCGATATCGCCTGAACCGGTAAGATTTTCAAGCGAGGGGCCGTCCGCGGTGAGCAGTGACATGGTGTCACCGCTACAAGCGCCGGTTTGCATCCAGACCAAGGTGGACATGGTAGATATCCAGACAAAAATCCCGAGGGATCGATGTCTAATTATCGGCAACTTGGCAAGACAGTTGAATAAATTGCGGTGCTACTTTAGCTTTAAGGTGGGCTTACAACTAAACGTCTATATCTTTGTAAGATGCTGAATTAATTTATTATTTATAGGTATAGCACGGCCGGGAAGACGGTAATGGCCAATACATAAATAAGCCATTCCAAGCGATATCGTGCCAAATGGCCGGTAAAGTGCAGCAATAAAGTGATGATTGCAATCACGTAATACAGTGCAAACCACATGGCTTTGTCCGTGCGAAAGTTATGTGCGTTGAGTTTTTAGGTTGATGTATCGCTCGAACCTTATTGTTCGATGTGCCGCAATGACAGGTCGATGGCGCGAACATCTTTGGTTAATGCACCAATCGAAATTCGATCCACGCCACACTCTGCGATACTACGCACGCGCTCCAGATTAACGCCACCCGATGCTTCAAGCTGCGCGCGACCGTTGTTGATTGTGACGGCTTCGCGCATTTCATCGAGCGACATATTGTCGAGCAAAATGAGCGTCGCACCGCAGGTAATGGATTCGCGCAGCTCGTCTAAGTTTTCAACCTCAACTTGAATGAATACATTTGATGGTGCCAATTCACGCGCTTTGGTTACAGCAGCGCTTACGCCACCCGCTGCAATAATGTGATTTTCTTTAATGAGAACGCCATCGTACAAGCCCATACGATGATTAGTACCGCCACCCACGCGCACCGCGTATTTTTGTGCGAGACGCATCATGGGCAGCGTTTTACGAGTATCCACAATGCGGCTACGCGTGCCGGCAATTGCTTCAACGTAGCGGCGAGTAATGGTGGCAGTGCCTGATAGCAGTTGCAAAAAATTCAGTGCAGCGCGTTCTGCGGTGAGCAAAGCGCGTGTGTCGGCGATGATTTCGCACAGAGGTTGGTTGGCTTCGATGCGATCACCATCACGGGCTGCCCAGTTAATGCGTGCTTCAGGATCCAGTGCACGAAAACAGGCATTAAACCAAGCTGTGCCACATAAAACAGCCGATTCACGTGAAATCAGCGCGCCACTGGCGAGCCGACCTGCCGGAATCATGTGAGCGGTGATATCGCCCGTGCCCACATCTTCTGCCAGTGCTGCGGCAATGTTGCGTTGAACTTCAATGGCCAACTGTTCGTTGAAAGTCATGTTCTTGCCTTGTTTTGCCAAGTGGTCTTGCAGAAGCTGCGCATAGCTTGCACGAGCTGATATTCGACATGTAAACACGCCAGACATTGTTCTGGCAAGCTGCGCGAATTGTCAGATCGATTGTGTGTTCGAAGGGTGTTTCTCATCCGAGGCCTGAGCAAGGATTAAAGAAAATCCAAAAGTTCAGGCTGCTTTTGGCCGATTCTATCACCCTGAGGATGAATTCATCGCGCCTGATGTGTTTCGAGATCGGGTTGCATCAAGCTGGATCAAGCGAAATCGCTGAGGAGACAATGATGGATGGTTTTATAACAGCAGGCGCAGGCACACTCGCGGTGATACTTTGCCTCGTTGTGCTGGTGTATTGCTACGTGCGTGATATTACGCAGAAGCGACATACCATTCTGCGCAACTACCCCATCATTGGTCATTTGCGATATTGGTTTGAGCAAATGGGCGAATACTTTCGTCAATATTTCTTCTTGGGTGATCGCGAAGAAATGCCGTTCAATCGTGCGACCCGCGCCTGGGTTTACCGATTGGCAAAGAATGAAGGCGGTGTCATTGGCTTTGGCTCCACCTACAACCTCAAAGAACCGGGCGCAGTGGTTTTCGTGAATGCACCGTTCCCTGTGCTAGATGAAGATCAGAAGCCGACACCCAAACTCAAGCTTGGTGAAGGTTATTGCGCGCAGCCCTACGAAGCGAAGTCTGTCGTCAATATCAGTGGTATGAGCTTCGGCGCGATTTCGGCTCCCGCGGTGCACTCGTTGTCACGCGGTGCGCGTGAGGCGGGCTGTTGGATGTGTTCGGGTGAGGGCGGTGTGTCACCGCATCATCTTGAAGGTGGTGGCGACATCATTGCGCAAATTGGCACAGCAAAATATGGCGTGCGAGATGTTCAAGGTAATTTGTCTGATACGCGGTTGCGAGAATTGGCTGCGCATCACGCTATCAAGGCATTTGAAATCAAATTGTCGCAAGGCGCAAAGCCCGGTAAGGGCGGGGTGTTACCAGCGGGCAAAGTGACGGACGAAATTGCGCGCATTCGCGGCATTCCGGCTGCAATGGATTCAATCAGTCCAAATCGACATCGCGACATTGCCAATGTGGAACAGTTGCTCGATATGGTTGAGCGCGTGCGCGATGTTACGGGTAAACCCGTCGGCGTGAAAACCGCGATTGGTGGCTGGTATTTTATGAATGACTTGGGTGAGGCTATTTTGCGACGTGGATTACATAGCGCCCCTGACTTTATGGTGATTGATGGCGGCGAGGGTGGTTCAGGCGCAGCGCCGCAAGCCTTGGCCGACCATGTTGCATTGTCGATTGATGAAGCGTTGCCCCGCGTGGTGGATAGCTTAGTTGAGGCGGGTTTGAAAGATCGAATTCGCGTGGTGGCCTCGGGTAAGTTGGTGACTTCTGCGCGTGCCGCATGGGCCTTGGCCTGTGGTGCAGACTTTGTAAATACAGCGCGCGGCTTTATGTTTTCACTGGGCTGTATTCAAGCGCTTCGTTGCCATACCAATACCTGCCCAACCGGGATTACAACGCATGATCGTAAGTTGCAGCGCGGCTTGGTGGTTGAAGAAAAATATCTTCGCGTAGCGCAATACTGTCGCAATATGAATCATGAAATCGACATGATTGCCCACTCGTGTGGACTAGAGCATGCTCGATTACTCACACGGGATCATGTGCGCATAATGCAGCCCAATGGTCAGACGAGGGCCTTGAGCAGTTTGTTTCCGTTGCCGGTTTCAGGTGCTGGGCACCCAGACCTAGAGGTATTGGCAAAGCGTGCTCGGGCAAGATTAGAGCTTTTGTCCGCACGTGTTTGAGTGCGCCTTCTCTGTTGAGAGAAGTGCCGATAGGCCTGGTTATTCGTCTGAAGGCTGAATAAACGGAAAGGGCGTGCTGCGGGTCATCACTTGCATTGCCACGGGCGGTGGCAGCTCGTCTGGTGTCCCGTCTTCTTGCGAAGCTCGTATCAAATTGGCTTGTCGTGTTTGCAAGTTAATTTCGGTGCGAATGGCGTCAATCACTTCGCTAGCGGTGAGCCCTGTTGGACCGCAGCCCTGCGCGACAAGACGATCGGCGGCTAAGCCGTGTATGTGTACCGCCGCGAGTAACGCGGTGTCAGCGGGCCACCCTTGTGCCAACAGACTAACGATAAACCCTGTGAGTACATCACCCATGCCGGCAGAGGCAAGGCCGGGGTTGCCTGTGTTGTTAATGAGCCACTGCCCGTTAGGGTAGGCCACGATGCTGCCGCAGCCTTTTAACACGACACCCGCATTGAACCGATTCGCCAATGCATTCGCCGCTTTGATGCGATCAGCTTGCACCATAAAAGTATCGCAGCCCAGTAGGCGTGCGGCTTCAGCCGGGTGCGGGGTGAGAATGGTTGGCTGTTGTCTGGCAGCGATTTGTTCAGCCAGTGTTCGGTTGGCGCCCAATAAATTCAGTGCGTCTGCATCAAGTACCAACGGTGCTGGGTAAGCAATTGCCAATCGCAGTGCAACGTTTGCCGTGTCGTCTCGGCCTAAACCAGGACCGATGGCAATCGCATCTGCTGTTTGTGTAGTGAGCAACTCAGTTGCCGAGCGCAGCATTAATTCTGGTTGCTGCAGGTCTAATGTGGGCGCTTGCGTGTCGAGCAAACCTACAAATACACGCCCTGTGCCGGATTTCAGTGCGGCACGACTGCTTAGCAAAGCCGCGCCAGTCATGCCGCGGGCGCCACCAATAATAATGGCGTTGCCGTTGCTGCCTTTGTGCGTGTTACGCAGGCGCGGGCGGAGTTGTCGGGTATAGGCAGATTCTGTGAGTAAATGTCCCGTGGCAGGAAGAACGCTTGCGCAATCTAAACCCAGCTCATGAATACTAATGGTGCCGCAGTGGTCTGGGCCATCGAGCGTGAGCATGCCCGGCTTGAGTGCAATGAATGTGGCGGTATGTGTTGCGCGAACAGCGCGACCGAGTACGCGTCCAGTGTCAGAATCCAAGCCGCTTGGAATGTCCAGTGCTAGTACTGGACAGGTCATCTGATTTAAACATTCAATCCAGTCTGCATATAAGCCCGTGATGGGGCGTTGCAGACCAATGCCAAATAAGCCATCCACCGCGAGATCAAACGGCATGGATGGAATCTCTGCCACCATGTCGCCGCCTGCGCTCACCCAAGCAGACCACGCTGAATGCGCATCCGCAGCCAGCCGTGCGGGGTCGCCTGCAAATGCCAGGGTGACGTCATAACCGGTTTGACGCAAATGGCGTGCGACAACAAATGCATCACCGCCATTATTGCCGGGTCCTGCTGCAATCAGTACTTTGCCACGCTTACCCTGCAGTGTTCGCAATACCTCCGCTGCCGCTGCTGCGCCTGCTCGTTCCATTAACGTTGGAATTGCATTCGGCACAAAGCGACGCTCGATTTGGCGTACGGCATCACAGCCATAAATCGGGGGGAGGTTAGAGAGTAAGTCGCGCAGCATTGACGAAATGTTGAAGTGAGAGGTCGGGCGAAAATATCTAGTAAGTGATGGGTGACGTGATCATCTGGAATGCTTTGAACTTCAAAATTATTCGACGGGCATTTTTATTTGCCCTAATCCACATGCACGCCCCTCAGCACATTAGCCCCATGATGTTAATCCTCTCGGGCGGGCTGTGCCAATACATATCAACGCTGAACCATTGGCTTTTGTTGGTTGTTCGGGTGCCAACACAATATGTGGCGCTTTGTTACGTTCGATTATTAGTTCGATGGTTTATATGCAATTTTTTGTTGACGCAGCCTTGGTATATTGATTAAATGCGAATCGTTATCAATAAGATTCGCGTTTAAGCGACGTATTTGAAATGGACCGAGTCGCAGGAAAACCTGAAGAAGCCCCGGTTATTGAGGAATGGCAAGGCACGCGCGAAGAAATCGCGTTTCTAAAGTCCCTCAAAAATCGTGGCGAGGTGAAGAGCCAATCGCTGCTCGGAGCCTCAGGGGTGCTCAGGATTCGACATGCCTCCGGTGTTTACCAGCTGCGCGAGACACAAACGGGCAAATTAATTTTGACCAAATAGTCGCGGGCGGAGTTGGTTCTGAAAAGGCTGGTGCAGCATGCGTGAATCAAGACTTAGTTGATTACGTTGAAACGAAATGAGTTGGTTTAGTTTCAAGCACACAAGTATTTAAGGATTTTGCCTGTTGGTTTTGGGCTTTAAAAATGCAAGCACATACTCTCTCTGTTCCGTTTTTTAGTCTGACTAGAAAAACGCTGAACATCATGCCGCAAAATGCAGGCGACAAGGTTGCATTGGCAATCGCCATCGTTTTGCATGGGTTGGCATGGATGTGGTTTGAGTTGCAGCCTAACGCCGTGGTGTTGCCAGAGCCCGGTGCGATTGAAGTCTCGCTCATCGAGAATGAAGTCGCGGATGAAATCATGCCTGCTACGTTGCCGGTGGAGCAAAAGGTTGCGACACCACGCGAGCAAGTGCTGCCCCAAATAAATAAGCCGTCACCGTTACAAGCGACTCAGCAAACGACGGCAGAGGCCCAATCAAACTCGCCGCAGCCTAGTCCGGTTGCGCGTCCTCAAGAATCAAACAACCAGTCGTTGAGCGAGCAGGTCAACGCACCCGTCAGTCCGCCGCGACATGACGTGAGCTATTTAAATAATCCGAAGCCGGTTTATCCCTTGCTGTCAAAACGCGCGGGTGAAGAGGGTTTGGTTTTGTTGCGAGTGTTGGTGAGCACGGACGGCCTAGCAGAAAAAGTTGAGATCAATAAGAGTAGCGGGTTTTCTCGCCTAGACGAGGCAGCGCGCAAAACTGTTTTGAAGTGGCAATTTAAACCCGCGCAGCGTGGCAATACACCGATCGCTGACTGGGTGCAGGTGCCTGTTAATTTTAATTTGAATCAGGAGTGATGCATGGCCATCGAATCATCTAACGTGGGCGTGCCCGGCGTAACTATGCCGAATACCGCAATGCCGAGTGATATTTCTTTTGGCTTGTCACATATGTGGAATAGCGGCGATACGGTGACACATATTGTTGCGCTATTGCTGCTAGGGATGAGTATTTGTAGTTGGTTTTGGATTGTGTTGAAAGCCTGGCATTGGATGCGACTGCGCACCATGACACGCAGCTTGGATGGCTTTTGGGCGGCCGCTGGTTTTAAAGAAGGCTTGCAACAATTGCAACGTAATGTGCCGAATACGCCAGTGTCGCATTTGGCACTGAGCGCAGGTTCTGCGATTCAGCATTTTGATGATTGCGAGCGTCGTGAAGGCCATGCATCTTGGGCGCTTGATCGTGGTGAGTTCTTAACACGTGCGTTACGCCAGTCTATGTTGGCCAGCCAAGCTCGCTTAGAACGCGGCCTAACTTTCCTGGCTTCGATCGGCGCGACTGCACCGTTTGTGGGTCTGTTTGGAACGGTGTGGGGCATCTACCACGCATTAGTCGCGGTATCGGTTTCTGGCCAAGCGACGCTCGATAAAGTAGCAGGGCCGGTTGGGGAAGCGCTAATCATGACTGCCGCCGGTATTGGTGTCGCACTTCCTGCAGTGTTGGCCTACAACGCTTTTACGCGGGTTAATCGCATTACGATTTGTGAGTTGGACGGTTTTGCACACGACTTACACGCACATCTCACCACCGGCGGACGTGTGCAATCGGCTACTTCAACCAGCGCAACGCCGCTTCGTGTAGCCGCAGGAGCAGCGTAATGGCATTCGGATCGTTTGATCGGGAAGGCAGCTCAGCGCCCATGGCGGACATTAACGTAACGCCATTGGTGGACGTGATGTTGGTGTTGTTAGTTATTTTTATTGTGACGGCACCGTTGCTCACGCACGCAATTCGGGTTGATCTGCCGCAGGCAAGTGCTGTTGCCAATCCTGAAAAGCCACAGACGGTCACCTTGGCCATTGATGGGCAGAATCAATTGTATTGGGAAGGCCAAGCCATTGATGATCAGGCGCTGACTCAGCATTTAAAGTCAGCAGCGCAACAACAGCCGCAACCCGAGTTGCATTTGCGTGCAGATAAAGCGACACGCTATGAACGTGTCGCACAGGTCATGGGTGAAGCGCGTAAGCAGGGATTGGCAAAAATGGGCTTTGTCGCTACGCCCAACACGACGCCTTAATTCTTTATTTTCTAATCATCAGGTTCATCGAGCGATTTCACTCGTTAAATCGCTCGTTCAGTTTCGCGCAGCCCGCCGCCGCTAGCCAGCGCTTATGCAACAAGGAGAAGGCGCATGCTGCGCAAAACCAAAATCGCGACAGCTTTGTCGCAACTAAAACCGTTAAAAGTCTGTGTGTCTGCGCCGCAAAAGTCATTGGCAAAATCTCGGCATTTGCTTCCGCTGGGTGCGTTGATGACAGGTAGCCGACAACACGGCGGTGCGCGTCAATTTCTTTCAGCGTGACGAGGGCAGTTGGCGTTCAAACCCGGCCACAGGTACCGAGCCCGAACTTCATCGCAAAGGCGTGGCAGCCAGTTTGGGTTTTGGTCTTGGTACGGCCGATGAACTTCTCCTGAGCCATGTGCGCACATTTACCAATGACATCCCAGATTACGGTGTGAGTTTTGATACCAACACGCGTGCGCCGCAGGGCAATTTTCCGGTGAGCAATTTCTGGGGTATTGATCGCAATTTTGATAAGAGCGATACCAGCATTACCACCGCGACGTACACCAAAAAACTAGCGCCAGAAACCGAGTGGCGCACGCAGCTACGCTATGCCGACTACGAGCGCAGCTATTGGGCGCGCACACCGAGCGCTACCATCGCACCAGGCACCACTGGCCTTAACTTGCCATGCACAAATGGGACATGTGTTGGACCGACGCGTGGCATGGATTACGAGACGCTTAATTTACAGTCGGACTACAGTACGAAGTTCAATCTAAACGGGATGAAACACGAGCTACTTTCTGGTGTTGAGTTTTTTAGGGAAGACAGTTTTCGTAATAACTTACAAAATCTAGGTGGCATTACAGCGTTGAACCCACCAATTATTCAACCCTACATAACCAGCTTTACCACGACGCCCGCGCTACCTGCGCCGACCGGTCCGACAGACCCCGTCAGATTTAAGTCCAATTCATACGCAGTTTTTGTGCAAGACACCGTTGAGTTTGTACCGCATTGGAAAGCCACACTCGGTGTGCGGCGCGACTACATGGATGCCAAGTACTCCAGTGCTACCTCACCACAATTGAAATATGGTGAGTGGAGTACGCGTGCGGCTTTGTCGTGGCAGCCAGTTGAAGATACCCATTACTACGTGAGCTATAGCGATTCATTTAGCCCGACGGCTGACTTGTATCAGCTGACAGTGGCGCCATTGCCGCCAGAGCGCAGTCAAGTGTTAGAAGTTGGCGCCAAGTGGATGTTGTATGACGGCGATTTAGTGTTACGCACAGCCCTGTATCGTGCTAACAAAGATTGGGAGCGCAACACGGATCTGGAATCAACCTCAACCATCTTGACCAAAAAACGCCGAACGGATGGTTTTGAAGTAGAAGTGGCCGGGCGTGTAACAGAAGATTGGGAAGTGTTTGCAGGGCTATCGTTGATGAATTCTCGCATCCTCGAAGTTGCTGAGAATGTGAATGCCACGACAGGAGTAATTACAGCGGCCAATGCAGGGTATAAAGGTGTTCGCTCACGTAATACGCCACCTTACACGTTTAATTTATGGACTACCTATGCCATGGGCGGCGGCTGGAAAATTGGCGGTGGAGTTGAGGCCAAGGGCAAGCGTTATGGCTACAGCCCAAGTGGTGCAGGTGCAGTGCCAACTTTGCCGGGCAGCACAGATTTTCATCCGAATACTGCACCCGCGTATGAGCGTTGGGATGCCATGGTGTCATACGAGCAGCGCAGTTACACCGTACGTTTGAACATTCGCAATGTGTTTGATCGCGTGTACTACGATGCAATTTACGACAACGGCGGCTTTACGGTGCCGGGGCAACGCCGCGCGGCCATTGTGACAACAGAGTGGAAGTTTTGATGGTTGCGTAGGTCGCTGCCTGAATGTTTACTAGGGCTAATTGGCAATAGGTATGTTGGGCGGGTTCGTAATAAGCGCATTGGCAAAAGGCGAATTTTGAGATGATGTTTCACATTAAAAAGGTGCTGAGTGCGTCGCAGATCGCGCAGTGCCGTGCGCTATTACAACAAGCCAATTGGGCTGATGGACGCGTGACTGCCGGTAAGCAAGCGGCCACCGCCAAAAACAACTTGCAACTACCAGAAGAATGCGACGAAGCAAGGCAACTGCGCGCCATTGTGTTGGAGGCCCTAAGCCAGAACGCACAGTTTTTTACGGCTGCGCTTCCGCGCCGCGTGTATCCACCGCTGTTCAATCAATACAGCGGGCAAACCAATTCATTTGGCAACCACGTTGATAACGCAGTGCGCACACACCCGGCAACTGCCCAACATGTGCGTACTGATTTATCGTTCACCTTGTTTTTGTGCGACCCACACGAGTACGAAGGTGGCGAGCTGGTGATTGAAGATGGCTTTGGTGGGCGCCCGGTTAAGCTACCGGCGGGCGATCTCATTTTGTATCCATCGTACAGCGTGCATCGTGTTGAGCCCGTCACGCAGGGTGCGCGCGTGGCGTGTTTCTCGTGGTTGGAGAGTATGGTTGGCAACCCGCAGCAGCGCGAACTACTGTACGAGCTCGATATGGCTATTCTGGGCGTACGCGAGCAGCAAGGCGAAAGTGAAACCGCCGTACGCCTCACCAGCTGTTATCACAACCTACTGCGCATGTGGGCCACGCCGTAAGCGTATGACCCCAGATACAGGCTGTCGTTGGCCTGTCATTGTCTTACGTAATAATGTGCTGCCGACTAAAACTGTTGCTGGTACACTGCGCTTAGACCGTGTCTAACAACGGCGGGTGGGAACTGACAAATTTGCCAATAAGATTGGGCAATAAATCTTGCCAGTAGAATTTGCCAATGCTTATGGCGAATTGTGACCACCACAACTCAACTCATTCAGAACTTGCACAGAGGAGTCCTCGCATGTCACTCGTGACCAAAACCGCGCCAGACTTTACCAAAGCCGCCGTTATGCCCGACGGCAGCATTAACGAAAACTTCAATCTGCACACCTACATCAAGGGCAAAAACGCTGTCGTGTTTTTCTACCCGCTGGACTTCACCTTTGTGTGCCCGTCAGAAATTATTGCTCACGCTAAGCGCGCTGGCGAATTTGCCAAGCGCAACACCGTAGTGATCGGCGTTTCAATCGACTCACAATTCACGCACCACGCATGGCGCAACACCCCGGTTGAAAAGGGTGGTTTGGGCGCGATCGAAATTCCGTTGGTGGCCGATATTGGCGGTGACGTGATGCAAGCCTATGGCGTTGAGCATCCGGGCAAGGTTGCACTGCGCGGTTCATTCCTCATCGACAAAAATGGCGTTGTTCGTCACGAAGTGATTAACGATCTGCCGCTGGGTCGTGACGTAGACGAAATGCTGCGTATGGTTGATGCACTGCTGTTCCACGAAGAGCACGGTGAAGTGTGTCCGGCAGGCTGGCGTCCGGGCAAGGCCGGCATGAAGGCCGATGCAGCAGGTGTTGCCGCTTATCTGAAAGACCACGCGAAAGAGCTGTAATCTTTGCCAATCGCGGTGCGTGGGCCTAACTCACGCAGCCTGTGTTGGCTCAAATAAAAAACCCGCTTCGGCGGGTTTTTTATTTGTTGCGTAAGGCAGGTCACACGGGTGGTGTATGGCAAACAACACATAACTTATTGCCATCTAAATCTCTAAAGTAGGCTCCGTAATAGTGGGCGTGATAATGCGGTCGTAAGCCTGGCGCGCCTTCGTCACGCGCACCAGCGCAAAGCGCGAGCGCATAGGCTTGGTCAACGTATTCCCGACTGGCAGCTTGTAAGGCAATAAGCTGGCCGTTGCCTGCACGTGCAGGTTGCTGGTCCCAGGGTCGAGTCAGGATGAAGAGCGGTCTCGTGTTAGGTGCAGGCTCCCATGCAGCCATTGCTGCGACGGGGTCAAACACGCGCTCGGCATATCCAAGTAGGCTCATTAATGGGCGGTAAAACGCCACGGCCTCCTCAAAACGGTTTGTGCCAACGGTGATATGTGAAATCACGTTGTGTATCCACTAGCCTTGGAGTGACGCAATTAATTGCAGGCTGGTTGCGCACCACAATATCAAAAGCAAGATATTGCTGAGCAACCACGCGCGGAAGCGCTGCAACACATGGTTATGCGTAATTTGAATGAGACTATGCAAAATGCGGCTGGCAACATATAACCATGCGCCAACGAGCAAACCCGTTGGCTGTAACTGCAGGCAGATCGCAGTCAGGCACCAAACATAAAACAATACCGGGACCTGAAGCAGGTTATTGAAATTGTCCGCGACTTGGGTGTCTTCAAATACGCTCGCCACATCTTTTGCACGCGACATTAAACGCAGCGAAATTCGTTTTGATCGCGCTTCACGTACGCGTCGATAGGCCGCGAAAAAGCCGATTAACAGTGTCCATAAGATTAATGTTTGCAAGGGCCAAAACAATTCAGTTTTCATGATCTTGGTTGTATTTCAGTGTGAAAGAACGTTCTAAGTTTCAATGTCTCGGTAAATGACACTCGGGGTGAGCGGCGGTCTGCACCGTGTCACTAGCGCGTAAATCATCATTCGTACGTACTTTGTTATTCGCACGTTAGTAATCCCGCTCAACTCGGCTAATGCGAATCTTGCTTTGTCGATACCAATGCGCTTCTTGCTTCTGTAGCGCAAGGTGTTGCGGATGGTTCTTCCAACTGCGAATCGCTTCCAGCGAATCCCAATACGAAACGGAAATCCCCATGCCGTTTCGAACACCTTCATACCCCAGAAAGCCGGGCTGCTGTTTTGCCAACGACAAGGCGTATTCAGCAACGGCCGTATAGTCGTCTGTGCCTTCATTTAAGAAGGAGGTAAAAATAACGGCGTAGTAGGGTGGGGCTGGTGTATTGGCAATGGTGTTCATGACACAGCGTCCTCAAAAGTGGGTTGGCAATCGTGTGGCGTTGCTATTTGCACAGGCTCAGCAGAATCGTCCAGCGCCAAGCATTGATTGGGTTGAGGTAAGCGACCAGCGCGCAGCCCACCGCTAGGCTCAGCAGCGCACAAAGGCAAAGTTTGAGCTTCATGTTGGGGACTCCGCCAAGCTTGGGCGGCGCGATGTTGTGCGATGAATTTCAGCATCGTTGATGGGGTAATGTAAGACCGCAGAAATGAGGCCAATCGCTACGCTTAATCGCCAAACGATGTCGTATGAATGCGTTACATCGAACACATAGCCACCCAACCAAACACCCAAAAATGAGCCGAGCTGGTGACCAAAAAAGACAAAGCCAAACAGTGTCGTGAGGTAGCGCACACCAAAGATTTGGGATAGCACTCCATTTGTGAGTGGCACCGTGCCGAGCCAGACTAAACCCATGACGGCGCAAAATGCATACAAACTGAATGTCGTAAGCGGCAGCATGTAGAACGCACCCATCGCAATCGACCTCAGCACATAAATTCCAAACAGCACATATTTTCGTCGGTACCAATTTCCAAACAGGCCGCAAAGATAGGTGCCGGCAACATTGCTGAGCGCAATGATGGCAAGCCCCGTAACTGCAGCTGTGGGCGGCATGCCTTTGTCACTTAAATACGATGGCAAATGATTGGCAATAAACGCTAAGTGAAATCCGCATGCAAAAAAACCTATGCTGAGCAACCAAAAGCCCCGATGCGCAAACGCCTCTTTAAGTGCGCTGCGCAAGCTTTGTTGTTGCGGCCCACTTTGCACGGGCGAATCTGCAAGCGGCGTGGCGATTGGCAAAATCAACACACATGCGATCCCCAGTGAGACAAGCGCCAAGTTCCAATTGAGGTGATCAATCAGCAATTGAATGATCGGTACCAGCAGAAACAGGCCAAGTCCACCTGTGGCGCCTGCCATGCCTAAGGCCCAGCTTCGTTGTTCAGGCGACACCATGCGGCTTAGCGCGCCATACACCACACCAAAGGTGGTGCAGGCCAAGGCAATGCCGATGACCAAGCCCGTGCTGAGGATAAACATCAACGTGGTTTGACCCAGCGCCATGCCAAGCAGGCCCAATGCATAGCAGAGCGCACCAATTTGAATCACACGGCGTGCGCCATAGCGATCTGCAACCATGCCCACAAAAGGTTGAAATAAACCCCACACCAAATTTTGTATGGCAATAGCGAGGCTAAATGTTTCGCGCCCCCAACCGTGTGCCATACACACCGGCACTAAGAACAAGCCAAAGGCATGGCGAATGCCTAGGGCGATGCCCATAACAATTCCACCTGCCAGTACAAGCACCCAGATGTTTTGCGGTTTCATGTTTGTTCTCGTTAGTACGTTATCTCGTACGTTGATTCGTACGCTCTATCGATGTGCTCGTTGGTGCACTTAGTGAAACAAGGTAGCCGGGCGGGTCGCTCGGCAAACAACCGTTGCATAACCAATGCAGCGGGATGTGCCATAAGCGCTTTTCAAATTGGCTGTGAAAAAAACCAAAATGGCCAATTGAGTGATGCCCTACCGGCGTTGAGCCGAGCTGCGCCGGGTCAATATGCAAATGCATGCGTGGGCTTGCCGTGTAGTAATTCAATAAGCGCTGTATGGCTGATTGTGAGGCGAACTCATCATCGCCAACGCTCACGGCCAGCGTGTTCGCTTTAACGCCCGAAAACTGATTCAGCAAGGTTTGCAACGCATCATCATTTAAACGATGTGGCGCTTCTCGCCACATGTCTTCAATGCGCGGCTTCAGCGCACTCCAATCCTGCACCACACCGAGCGGGGTATCTTCAACCCAACCTAAACGCTTGCCGGGAAAGTAGCCAAACAGCTTGCTAACCATGGGCATGAAGACATGCCATTTAAGATACATGCGCCAGCGGAGGTGCGGCGCGTAATCGCGCCAATACGCATATTGCGAGCCCATAGTGAAGATTCGCGCAATGCGATTGCTAGAGGGCGCGAGGCCAATTAAAAAGCCGCCAACGCTATGGCCTACCACGTAAATAGCTTGGTCAGGACTGTGATTGGCAACAAAGCCGAGCGCAGCCTCAAAATCCAGCCGCCCCCAATCTAACCAGCTTGCTTGAAACCCACGCAGTCGTGCAGGGCGAGATTCGCCAATGCCGCGATAGTCATAAGTCAGCACATCAAATCCGTGCTGGTGTAGGTAAGCCGCAAAGCGTGCGTAATAGCGTGCGCGCACAGAGGTTGCAGGGTTGATGATGACCGTGGCTCGATCAGCCAGTCCGGTTGCGTGTGCTGGGCCCGTGCGCCACCAATGCCCATTGAGTGCATACCCATCATTCGCTTTGAAAGTAACAGGCATGGGGGCAGCCGATTTAGGGGCTGCCGATTCAGGGGTAACCAATTCTGGCGTCGCGCTACCCGAAGTATTCGTTACGTCTTGCGCCACATTACCTGTGCCACCCAATGCCGCAGGGCGCTTGCTGTAGTAGGCAGAAAACGCAAGTTTGTAATGTGGGTGACCACACATGGGCAGGCTCCTTCGCTTGTGCCAATCGCTTTTCGCGGCGCGCAAACGCAAAATGGTTTGAGCAGTAGATGCCTTGCATTCAACCCTAGTACCACGCACAATGTAAGTGTCTTAAACGACATTAAAAGTGCTTAAACAGACATGTACGATATTACGCTTGTGGTACTGAACGGCAGCTTTGGTTCCGGCGTGGCCGCCACGTTAGATTTGCTCAATGCTGCACGTGTGATGGCGCCACGCGTGGGCGTGCCTGCACCAAGGTGGCGAATTTGTTCTGCCAATGGCGGCGCAGTGCGGCTGCAGTCCGGCATGTTGATCGACACGGTTAAGTTACCCAGCCGCTCAACTAACGATCGTTCAATTTGGGTGGTGCCGGGTATCGGCGTAAACAATCGGCGAGAGGTGCATGGGTTCGAGGCGCGAGCAGAAGTGCAACATGTTGTGGCGGCGCTGCAAAAACATATTGGCAAAGGCGGGCGCATTGCCGCAGCCTGTTCAGCGGTTTTTTTGCTGCAATTTGCAGGCTTATTAAATGGGCGCAAAGTCACCACCGCGTGGTGGCTCGCACCGATTTTGCAGCAGATGAATCCAGCCTGCGCGGTTGAATCCGCCAATATGCTTTGTGTGGATGAAAACATCGTCACTGCGGGTGCAGCCTTTGCGCAAAAGGATTTGATGTTGCACGTGATCAAAACGCTATGCGGGCCAGCGCTGGTGGATTTGTTGTCGCGCTATTTGTTGGTGGATGAACGAGAGACGCAAGCGCCCTATGTGCTGCCCGAGGCATTGGCAAACGGTAATGAACTGGTCAGTCGATTTGTGGCGCACGTTGAAAAATCATTGCCAGAAATGCCTTCAGTCACTGCGATTGCCAATGAGTTTTGTATGACAGAACGAACGCTCGCGCGGCAGGTTAAAAAATCGACCGGACAAAGCCCGCTCGCGCTCATGCAAACAATTCGCATGCGCCGTGCGCGTGGCCTGCTTGAACAAAGCAAAATGTCGGTAGACAACATTGCCGCCGCAGTGGGTTATCGAGACGCCACCGCACTACGCCGCATGATGCGCAAAGTAACGGGCAACACCCCGCGCCAATACCGGCGATTAAGCAGTGTGTGATGGCGCGCCCAAACAAAAAACCAACCGCGAACGGTTGGTTTTGAATGGTGCGGTGTTGTGAGTGGTGGCGGATGGTTGACCATGTGCCGACTGGCCTCCCGAGCTTATGAGTAATGGTGCGGGTTGCTGCGGGTCAAGCACCTAACAGGCGGCGAGCGAGTACAGATTGCATGTCACGACGTCCGTCTGCAATCAAGTAAATAATGACTTGGTTGCCTGTGACACGATAGATCACGCGGTAGGGTTTGAAGAATGTCTGGCGGTATTCTTTGATCCCAAGGCCGACTAGTTCCTTCGGATAACTGCCGCGTTCTGGGAATTTCGACAGACTCTCCACAACGTTCATCAACTCATCCAATACATAGTTGGCGTTGGCGACGCAGTCGAATTCGGAGATGTAGTCGTGGATGGCCTCCAGATCCTGCTCCGCACCCTCGGTGAGCAGGACCTCAAACTTGGCTGATGAGCCTGCCATCAGACTGAGGCTCGCTTGGCGCGGAGGCGGGCAACTACGTCAGCGACAGGCTTGGCCTTGCCAGCAGCCACATCCTGATTGCCCAACGCGAGGATCTTTAGCAAGGCGAGTGTTTCTTGCGTCTCCTCGAACGAAGCGACGTCCTGCAGGACAGCCTTGGCTTCGCCGTTTTGGGTGATGACCATCGGTTCACGCTGCTCCGCGAGGTGCGTCAGAACCTCGGCTGCATTGGCTTTGAGATAGCTGATCGGCTTGACTTGTGATGAGTAGCGCATGGCTGTGCTCCAGACTTAATGAGACTGAATATAGTTCTTTTCTGGTCCTATGGCAAGGCGACTGAATTGGATGTGCCAGTGCCATCAAGGAGTTGAAGTCAATGAGCTAGCCAGTGGAAGCCGATGTGCTCCTGCTCTAGCCGCAGTCCAAGGCGAATGCGGTTGTCGCGCAGCTTGTCGTTTAATCGCCCCTGTATTTATAGACACTTCGGGGCCTTAAACCAGCGTTAAGGAGGAAGCCAAATGAGTAATAAGCAATGCGCGGAAGAATTTAAGTTAGAGGCTGTCAAGCAAGTAACCGAACGGGGGCATGCTGCAACCAAGCTCGGTCAGATGTGTTCGATTACATTGAAATGTTTTACAACCCAAAACGTCGCCATGGCTACAATGGCAACGTTTCTCCGGTCGTGTTCGAAGAGCAATATTTTCAACCGGCTCAACAGTGTCTACTAAATTCGGGGCGATTCACTGCGGAAATTGTAGTCATTTCTTCGACTTGCCCGCTTGGCAAGGGCACGCGCGACAAATCTAATTCGCCCTTGAAGGCGCGCTGGCTCAGGGCACCGTAGAGGGATTCGAGATCGATGAGGCTTAGCTGGTAGCGCGATTTAACGCCTTCAACTTTTTCTACGATGACAGCGAATTGATTCTGTATTTCAACGGGCGGCTTGATCATCGTGATCTTCTCAAAATCGCCTTTTGTAAGAATCTTCTTCATCCCCTTCGTGGCGTGGCTCTGTATGTAGGCCCGAGACAACTTAAACAAAGCATACAGATAAAGGGCGTTCACATCCTTGCCGGGCTGGATGGCATTGATCTGCTGATTGAACGACACCGTCCTGTCTGTTAATGCGGCACGCCCGATTGATTCGACGCTGCCCGCGATACAGGCCACAAGCAAGGCACTGCTCGTGACCGTTCTCGCCTTTTTCGCGCCAACCTCAGAAAGATGCTCGGTGGCATGCGTAACAAAAACAGCATCACCCGTGATGTTGTCCGTTTTGATCCACTCGATGAAATCGCCATCGTAATTTGCAGGCTCATTTCTGGGTGGCGTGTTGCCGGTCGAAATTTTGCCGAAGGCTTTCAACTCAGGTTTGTCCCACCCCTTCTCATTCCGCACAGGGTCGCCGAACATCTTCAGAAACACGCTCTTGAGCAGGTCGTCGAGTTGTTGCAGGTGTTGTTTTCGCTGGGCGATCAGTCCTTCCACTTTGCCGAGCAGATGGGCAATGCGGATTTGGTCGTCCAGCGGAGGTAGTGGAATCTGCACACGCTCCAAATTCGTTCTTGTAATTTGGGGCTGAGCTGCGCCAGTAGTTACGTCGGAAAGTCCTCGATACTTCAGAAATTCAGCCAAGTAAGTTTGATCGCATTCACTTGTGGCAAGTTCGTCTAGTGCCATTGCATTTGAAGTTATGTACGACCTTGGTTTGGTGATGTGAATATGGCCACACGCGCCACGGCAGCCGATGGCAATCGTTGGGAGTTCATGGTTGTATGCGGTGTAAAAACCAATGACGCCATTTGCTCCATACACGGGGTGCCCAGATTTGACGAAATCCTTAGTTGCTAGGCTTTTCCATTGCTTGGGTCTACAAAGTTCACCAAGGGTCTTGGTTCTCATCCCATCATTCCCTTCAACTCCAGCAGCTCGCGCACGATGCCGCTTTGCACCTTGGCCAGGTCCGCCTCGTCCACATCACCGACCTCGGCCTGAATCAGCCGATCCAGAATCACGCCCGGCGCGTCGTAATGCACTTCCTCAAACACATCGGTTTTGTAACGCGAAAGTGAGAGGTCGTAGTTGTTCTTCTCGTCCGCAATCTCGCTGCGCGGCACCATGAAGCATTTGGCGGTGCGGTCGGTGTCAGTGGCGGGATTGCGAGTGTGATATCTGGCGATGATGTCTTGCAGGTCGCCATGGCCTTCCTGCTTGCTACGCTTGTCGTCCAGCGAGTAGCCGTCGGCAGCCATTTCGTAAAACCAGACGTGTTCGGTGGCGGGTTTCGTCACTTTGTCTTTCGGCCCCCAGACCTTGGTGAACAGCAGGATGGCGGTGCTGACACTGGCATAGGGTTTGAACACGCCACTGGGCAGGGTGATCACCGCCTTGAGGTCGCAACGCTCCACCAGCAATTGGCGCAAGGTTCTGAATGCACCGCCTGCGTTGGTCAGTACCCCTTGGGGCACGACTACACAGGCGGTGCCGCCTTTCTTGAGCAGGCGGTAGATGTTCTCGACAAACAGCAGCTCGGTCTTGGTGGTGGCCAGTTGCAGGTTTTCGTTGATGTCGCCCTTGTCGATGCTGCCAGTGAAGGGCGGGTTGGCCATTACGATGTCGTATTCGGCTTCCTCGGTGTAGCTTTTACTGAGAGTGTCCTTGTAATCGATGTGCGGCTCGTCGATGCCGTGCATCATCAAATTCATCAGGCCCAGGCGCACCATGGTGGCGTCGATGTCGTAGCCCCATAGAGAGCTGGCCAGAATGGCTTGGGCTTTTTCGGTGAGTGCGGCGGCGACCGAGGTACGCACAAAGCCGTCTTCATCCGGCGTGAGATTCGGTGCTGTCTTGTTGTTTTTGGTGGCTGCAATTGCTAGTTGCGTAACGATGTATTGATACGCGCCGAGCAAAAAGCCGCCGGAACCACAGGCCGGGTCGGCAATCTTGTGGCCCAGTTGCGGCTGCACTAGATCGGCCATCAGCTTGATGATGTGGCGCGGGGTGCGGAACTGGCCGTTTTTGCCAGCGGTGGCGATTTCGGACAGCAGCATTTCATAAACATCGCCCTGGATGTCTTGAAACGCTTGTCCGTTTTCGCGCGAATCGCGCTCCATGACCTCGAAGATGTCGTCGATGGTTTTCACCGCCTCGACCAGTAGAGTGGGCTTGGGGATGATAAACACCGCGTTCTTCATGTGGTGGGTGAAGTTGGACTCTGCGCCGTTCAGGTCTTTAAGGAAAGGGAACACCTTGCCCTGTACGAGTTGCAGCATTTCTTCGGCCGGCTTGCTCTTGAAATCGCCCCAACGCAGGCTGTGCTTGTCGATGGCGAACTTCTCGGGCTCCGGCTGGCTGCGGTATTCGGGTGGAATCCATTTGCCAATGAATTTGGAGGTGTACTTTTCGCCTGTAAATTCAGCATCGGCTTGACGCTTTTGATCCAGCTCATCCAACCGCTTCATGAACAGCAGGTAGGTGATCTGTTCGATGGCGGTGAGTGGATTGCTAATGCCGCCGCTCCAGAATTTGTTCCAGAGCTGGTCGATCTTGCTTTTGAGTTCGGGGTTGTTTTGTAACATGAATGAGAAGCTCTAGTTCTAGTTTTAGGCAGCCAACTGTTCAGTCAGTTGCAGAATCTCGTTAATTTCGGCCGGGCTGAACACGCCACGAATTCCTTGCGGGTGGATGACGGTGAAGGGGGCGTTGATGAGGTCTTTCTTCTCCACCTTTTCGCGTTCGATGATGAAGCCCTTCAATAGATTGAGGAACTCCAACTGGCGGCTGCTAAGGGTGGTGTGAGCACGGATAAATTGATCGAAGGCAGCGCTGACTTGTTCGGGGAAGCTCTTGAGTACTTCAATGCCTAAGATGTGGCGGATGAACTGGATGAAGCGTGCCTTGCGGTTTTTGTAGACTTGGCGCAGCAGGTCTTCGGTGATGTGCGGGTGTTCTTCGTGCAATAGCTCAGCGAGTTCGTCGGCTTCTTCACTACTTACAGCATCACCATTTTTGATTTTCTGTAGCACCGGATTATGCTCGGTGAGTTCGGCTATCAAGCTTTCCACCATTTCGCGGTAGCGGGTGATGCTGACTGCTTCGTGTTGCGGGCCGAATTCCACCCATTCCTTTTTGTGCAGCTCGTCGGCTAAATCTAGAAGGGTTTGTTCCTGGCTGCCACTTTGTTCGCGGAATTTCATGAGCGGACCGAGCTGAGTGACTAGCTTGTCGAAGGCGTCTTCTTCCGCCTTGGTCCAGTAGTGTTTGGTTTGCGCAGCGCGAATGAGCGCTTCTTCCTGTTTAACAAAGCTGACGGAGAGCGGTAGCTCGCTGATTTGCTCAACGATGCCTTCTTGGATGGCTTCAGCCTGTTCCTTTTCTTCGTTTAGAACAGCCAGTGAATATTCCAGCAGGTCGCGCTCGAAACGCATGGCCTTGAAGTCGGCTTCGGACACGGTGCGAAACAGCGGCTTGATTTCGGCGCGCAGGAACTCCAGCCGGTCGTGGCTGAGGCTGATCCAGAAGTTTTCATCTTCTAGCCGTGCTAGTGCAGCGGCGGCTTCTTTGATGACGACCGACTCTTTGGGCAAGGCTGCAATTTGTTGACGTAGCTTGGCAATTTCACGCGCGGCGATTTCTGTATGGCCGTTGTCGTGGGCCTTTTCAATTTTGTCGAGGCGCAGGCCGACAAGCCGCACCGGCAGCGGTAATTGCGGCTTGAGTTCCTTACCTCTGGGCTTGAGCTTGAAGTATTCGAAGTTGTCCCAGCAGTCGAGTATTAGGAACACATCTTTTTCAAGACACCAAGGCTTGGGCTTGCTGGTTTCCAACAAGCGTGTGCCACGCCCGACCATCTGCCAGAACTTGGTGTAGGAATAGACCGGCTTGGCAAACACAAGGTTGACGATTTCACGCACGTCAATGCCGGTATCGAGCATGTCCACGCTGATGGCGATACGTGGCATGTCGTTGTTGGTGAACTGATCGAGCAGGCCGCCTTTACCGTAGACGCGTGGATCGTCCGACACCAGCACCTTGGCCAATTCGCCGTTGTACTGCGGATATAGCTTGTCGAAAATTTCTTCCATGCGCCGGGCGTGGGCCTTGGTGGCGCAGAAAAAAATGGTCTTGCCCGGCAGTACGCCATTGGCGTCCTTGATGGCTTCTTCCATAAATTCGCGAACAATCAGCGTGTTGGTGCCTTTGTTGATCACCTGTTTTTCAAGCTGACTGCCCTCGAAATTGATGTCTTCTACTTCTTTGCCTTGCAGAATTAGCTTTTTTTGATCTTCAAGTGAAATGGTGCGTTTGCTGATACCTTCCATCTGAAACTTGGTCTGTATCTTCATGACCTGAAAGTTGCAGAGATACGGCGGGTCGTTGTTTACAGCTTCTTCATAGGTGTAGGCGAAAGTGGGGAGGCCGTCTTCGCAATGGAAAAGCTGGAAGGTGTTGTGGTCGATGATATCTGTTGGGGTGGCTGTTAGCCCCAGCGTAATGGTTTTGAAGTAGTCGAGAACTTCGCCAAAGGTGTTGTAGATGGAGCGATGGCTTTCATCGACGACGATGAAATCGAAGAAGTGCGGTGACAGGTGCTGGGTATCGTCCCGAATGATGTTGAGCATCGTCGGGTAGGTTGCGACATAAATGCGGCGATCTGTGGCAATTAATTTTTCACCCTCATTGGGCCAGCGAGGCTCGTTGGGCATGTGTTCTTTGAATGCGGCAAGTGCCTGCCCGCGCAACGCGATACGGTCCACGAGGAATAAGACTTTTTCTGCATGACCCGCTCGCATTAACGCATCAATCATGGCGATACAGGTGCGCGTTTTGCCGGTGCCCGTAGCCATGACAAGCAAGAAGTTGCGCTTTTTTTGCTCAATGCCTTCGAGTACGGAACGAATGGCCCGGAGTTGATAGTCGCGGCCCGCTATTGCGGTATTGATAAATTCTTGGGTGAGCGGTTTGCGATTGCGTCGGATATAGGCAAAGCGTTCTAGATCGCCACGCGTTGGAAAACCGACGATCTTTCGCGGTGGGGCATTATCCAGATCCCAAAAGTAGTGATCATGGCCGTTGGTGTAAAAACAGAACGGTAGTTCACCGCCTAGCTGCTTTTGGATGTTGTAGCAGTACTGCTTTGCTTGCTCACGGCCAAGGGCTGCATCGCGACTAGTTTTTTTTGCTTCGATAACGGCGAGCGGTTTGCCGTCTTTGCCCAGTAAAACGTAATCACTGAACTGGTGGCCTTCGTACGGTGTGCGCGGTTGAGCGATGCCTTCAGGCAAGCCGGTGAGAATGTCGAATTCTTCAATGACTTGCGTGGGGTCTTTGACGCTCCAACCTGCCTGCGCAAGTTGTCGATCAATCAGCTCGGACCGAGTTTGAGCTTCAGATTGAGTCATGCGTTGTCTTCCATAGCTGTCTGCCCTATGTGAAGTTTTTCGAATTCTCTTCGTGCCGCTCAGTACGTTTATCTGCCGTTGATACAAGCAATATTCTTTGCTACAACAACCCCGCCGATTAGACAAAAAAATCCCAACCTGTAAAAGGTTGGGGATTTATTTGTGGTGGAGGCGGCGGGAATCGAACCCGCGTCCGGAAGCCCTCGACAACGAGCTCTACATACTTAGCCGTTCTATTTGAATTTAATCTTGCGCTTAGCCGATCGGCAGGCCGACGCAAGACGAGTCACCTTAGTTTTAGCTCCGTAGCAAGTAACCCGCTACGGCACGAGTCACTGTGAATGACGCTGCTGTGGGTTGCCCCACCTGAACCAGTGACCGATCAGTGCAGCGGCTTAGGCCTTAAGCGGCCAGGGCGAATTGCTCGTCGTTTGCGAGTATAGTTTTCCAGTTGATTTACGAGGTGACTGGCCCTCGGTATGCACCCTATTGCTTTGTAACCCCCGTCGAAGCCAGGTCGCCCCCACGTGTTGCTAGTGTAGCAGTTAGGTGGGTAGCAGGGCCAGCAGTTGTTGTGGTGTGTCGAGTATGCAGTCTGCTTGCCAATGGGCAATGGGGACGGCGGGGTCGATGTAGCCCCATGCGGCGGCGATACCGATGCTGCCTGCAGCGTGGCCGGCTTGTATGTCGCGCAGGTCATCACCCACAAACCAGCAGGCTTGGGGCGCACAGCCAATTTGTTGGGCGGCGAGCAACACAGCATCGGGTGCGGGTTTGATGTGGGCGACGTCGTCACCACACACTACGCAGGCGGCCATAGGCAAAAGGCCGAGGGCATCGAGTAATGGCACGGTAAATCGGCGCGCTTTGTTGGTAACAACACCCCAAGGCAGGTTGCATTGCTGCAACTCGGCGATGACGTGCGTTATGCCGTCAAACGGGCGGCTGTGCAGAGCGAGTCGCTCGGCATAACGCTGCAAAAAATGCTCGGAGAGTGCGGCATAGTCAGCGTGTTCTGGGGTGATGCCAAAGGCTGCGCCCAGCAAGCCGCGCACGCCCTTGGAGGCGTAGGGGCGTAAGTCAGTGTAGGGCAGAGGGGCGAGTTGTTTTGATTCGCGCAGCTCATTGGCAACACCGCATAAATCGGGTGCGCTATCGACGAGCGTGCCGTCGAGATCAAACAAAATGGCTGCCGGTGTAGGCAGTGTGTGGCTCATTAAATGTTTAACGTGAGTGTGTTCGAGGCTTATGCTCAAGGCGATGCTTAGGTCTTAGTCAGCACGACGCGTGCAGCGAATAAGGTAATTGACGTCGGTGTCTGGGCCAAGTGCATACACTTTGGTGAACGGGTTGTAGGTCATGCCCATGAGCTCGGCAACGTCTAAACCCGCGTTGCGTGCAAAGTTGGTGAGTTCAGAGGGTTTAATGAATTTGCTGTATTCGTGTGTGCCGCGTGGCAATAATTTGAGCACGTACTCTGCGCCGATAATGGCAAATAAGTAGGATTTTGGGTTTCGGTTTAGCGTAGAGAACACAACTTGCCCACCGGGTTTAACCATTTGTGCGCAGGCACGCACAGTGCTGGCGGGGTCGGGTACGTGTTCTAGCATTTCCATGCAGCACACCAGGTCAAAGCTGGCCGGTTGTTCTGCAGCCATTTCTTCTGCGCTGATTTTGCGGTAGTTAACTTTATGGCCGCTTTCGTGCAAATGCAGTCGGGCCACGCTGAGCGCACGATCTGAAAGGTCGATGCCGGTTACGTCGGCACCTTTTGCGGCGAGCGCTTCAGACAATATACCGCCGCCACAGCCTACATCAATCACGCGTTTGCCTTGCACACCTACGTAGCGGTCAATCCACTCTAATCGTAGTGGGTTAATTTCGTGTAGCGGCTTGAATTCTGAATTGGGGTCCCACCAACGATGGGCGAGATCGCTGAATTTTTGTAATTCAGAAGGATCGGCGTTGAGTTGGTTTGTGCTGGGTTCTTGCATGATGTGGGTTAAAGCTTGGTGGTGTTGTGATCTGAGCGAACTATGTTCTGAGCTTAGCAAAAAATAAAGCCCTGCCAAAGCAGGGCTTTATTTGATCACGGAACCAGACTGCTAGGTGCCATTTTTTTGTATCAAGTACTTGATACGGATGACTGAGTACCGATTATTTGGTACCAATCACTTCGATGTCTACACGACGATCGGGTTGCAGGCAGTCAACCAACTTCTTGTTCTTGAAGTTTTCTGCGCCCATGCCCTTGCAGCTGTCGCCAGTCTTGGGTTGTGCAGAACCCTTGCCTTCGGTGTAAACGCGGTTAGCGTCGATACCCTTGGAAACCAAGTAGGTCTTCACGGCAGCAGCACGCTTTTCTGACAGTGCTTGGTTGTAAGAAGCCTTGCCCAGACGGTCAGCGTGACCAACAGCCAGAATCACTTCGAGGTTTACAGCCTTAGCCTTGCTTGCCAGTTCGTCCAGCTTAGCCTTGCCTTCAGGGCGCAGCACAGCTTTGTCGAAGTCAAACAATGCGTCAGCAGCAACGGTAATCTTGTCAGCAGACGGACGCGGACCAGCAGCAGAGCCCGGTTTGCCCGGTGTGCCAGAACACTTACCCTTCGGCATCAGGTCCGGATCACATGCGCAGCCATGCTGGGATTCAGCAGCTGCTGCCGGGGTCCAGAAGCCCGAGCGCCAGCACAGGTCGTAGTTGCTGCGAGCAACAACGCCACGTTGGTCAACAGCGTAGGGATCGGAATGTGCCATGGCAGGCATAGCAACTGCACCAAGCAGGGCAGCCACAGCGGCCAGTTGAAGTGATTTCTTGATCATGTTTTCTTCCCTCATTTAGGTTTGGTGCAGCAAGCACGCCGCGCTATTCTAACTCTGCTACGCATTTCTGTCATAAAAGAGAGCGTTGCAACAGCACTTTATTTATAGGCTGTTGAGCGAAGTTTGCCATATACGCTGCACTGCAAGCAATTGCTCTTTGTCGTACAGCAAAGGCTGTCCTGCGGCCAATTGCAGCCGGCCTTCAACCCACACGTGGCTTACTTGTTCGCGCCCAGCAACGTACATGATTTGTGAGACAGGATCATGACAAGGTTGCAACATGGGGTCGTCGCCCAAATCAATGGCGCACAAGTCCGCTGCTTTGCCCGGCGTAATGCTGCCAATCTGGTGGTCAAGGCCTAGCGCCATGGCGCCACCCAGTGTGGCCATGTGTAAACATTGGTGGGCGGTGCAGATACCCGCGTTATGCGAAATAGCTTTTGCCAATAGGCCCGCAAATTGCATTTCTTGAAGAATGTCGAGTCGGTTATTGCTGGCCGCGCCATCTGTTCCCAACCCAATGCGCATGCCGAGGCTTTGCATTTCGGCTAAAGGTGTAATGCCACTGCCGAGTTTCATGTTAGATGTGGGGCAGTGCACGATGGCGCAATTGTTAAGTGCCAGTAACTCAAGCTCGTCGGCGCTCGTATGCACGGCATGCACGGCCATGAGTCTGGGTGAGAGTAGGCCGAGTTGATGTAAGCGCGCCAGTGGCCGCATGCCGTAATCACGCTGGCATTGTTCGATCTCCGCCACAGTTTCATGTACGTGCATGTGGATGGGCAGATCGAGCTGTTCGGCCAACATGGCAATACGCTCGAGTGCGCGGTCATTCACGGAATAGGGCGCATGCGGGGCGAGGCAAAAACTTACCCGTTCCGTACGTGCAAACTCATCGCGAATGGCGAGGCCTTTGCTCAGGTAGTCGTCGGCATCACTCGCCCATGCTGTGGCGAAATCCATAACGGTGAGGCCACAAGCAATGCGTAGCCCCATTTCTTGCGCGGCTTCGATTGCTTGCCGTGGGAAAAAATACATATCGGCAAAGGTGGTAATGCCCCCGCGCAACATTTCGGCGCAGGCGAGGCGTGTGCCGTCAGCAACAAAGTGGGGTGAGACGAGTTGTTTCTCTGCTGGCCAAATGCGCTTTTTCAGCCAGTCCATCAGCGGCAGGTCATCGCCGAGTCCACGCAGTAACGACATGGCGGCATGGGTGTGGGTATTCACCAAACCTGGAATGAGCACATGGTCATCGAGCGCAATGTGTTCGGAAGCTTGATAACGAGCCAACGCTTCGTCGATTGGCAAAAGAGCGACAATTTTGCCTTGGTGTAAAACGACCGCATGCTTTTCGAGCACGACATTCGCAGGTTCAACGGGGGCAATCCAGCGTGCCGAAATAATTTGATCGACGACCTGCACGTTCGTGGATGGAGTGGTATTCAACATGTTTGGTGCGGCAGTGTCATGCGGGTACAGATGTAAAAAAGCCCCGCCAGGGCGGGGCTTTACGAGACGCTAAAAATTATTTCGCGCTGCCTTTAACTTCAACCGTGACGCGACGGTTGGGCGCTAGGCAAGAAATCAATGCTGAGCGCGCCAAGGTGTCTGCACAATTTACGCTAGGTAGCGGCTGGGTTTTACCAACGCCCAGGGTTTCAAATTTTTCGCCCTTAACGCCTTTGTGGGTCAGGTAGCTGGCGACAGCGTTAGCGCGCTTTTCTGACAGGCGTTGGTTGTAGTTTTGAGTGCCCATGCGGTCGGTGTGGCCGACGACGGTTACGCTCTTTACGCTCGCGCACTTGGTAATACGAGCCAAAATATCATTGTCGATACGGGCTAGTGCAGCGGGTTTGAGTGTGGCTTGGTCGAAATCAAACGTTTCTTCCATTTGCAGGTCGACGCTGAAGTCACAGCTCTGGGCGGCTACGGCAGGCGCCGCAGGGGCTGCCGGCGCAGCAGCAGCGGCTGCGCCATCACAACCAGGTGCTGCCATTTCAGGTGTCCAGAAACCGGTGCGCCAGCACAGGTCGTAACCGCTGCGAGCTACAACGCCGCGTTGATCAATGGCGTAACCAACATTGCCGCCTTGCGGTTTGATATCTGGGTGGGCGCTTGCCAAGACCGGTACAAGGCCGAGTGCAGCTACAACACTAACGAGCGCAACTGTGCTGGTACGGCTGACGTTTTTTTGATGTGTGGCGCGCATGGTGTGATCCCTCCTCATTCCACTTTTACAGTGGTGTTCTGAGCCTGCAATTTATTTGTAAATTGTCAGCAACGGTTGAGCAGACAATTGTATTGGTAATGCTTATTCGTGATGCGGTTTTGTGGTGCGACTTGTGTTGCAAGCGGCAATAGTTTGTGTTGTTACAAACACTTAGCGCACGAATGCATTCACTGTGCGCATGCACTTTGCACCACTTACTGCGTTTGAGCACACATTATTGTGCTGGCGATTGTAATACAGGGCACTCGGTTCGGGGGTGGAGTTTGTGGGATAGAGGTGGTTGGCTGGGCGCCAGCCAGTTTGGGTGGGTAAGGTTGCCCGAGGCGGGGCTTGCGCATGCTAAACTAGCCCGATTCTGTGTGGCAGCGGTGTGACCGCAGTGTGGCAAATGTGCCAGCAGCCTTAGTGTGACCACTAAGTGCGACACAGTAACGTAGCCGTTCGGTCGGGAAGCATCTTGCCGGCGGTTGAGAGAGTTTGCGTAAAAGCGAGAATGAGTTAGGGCATCCAGATATGGCAACCGACAATACGAATCCACCAGTTCCAGCCTTTGCCAAGGAAACCCTGCCGATATCACTCGAAGAGGAAATGCGGCATTCCTATCTCGATTACGCGATGAGCGTGATCGTAGGGCGCGCTCTTCCCGATGTGCGTGATGGCTTAAAGCCGGTTCACCGCCGTGTGCTGTACGCCATGCACGAAGCGAATAATGTGTGGAATCGCCCATACGTGAAGTGTGCCCGCGTGGTGGGTGACGTGATGGGTAAATTTCACCCGCACGGTGACTCTGCTATTTATGACACTTTGGTGCGTATGGCGCAGGATTTCTCCCTGCGTTACACCCTGATTGATGGACAAGGTAACTTCGGCTCGATTGACGGCGACAACGCAGCGGCGATGCGTTATACCGAGTGTCGTCTAGAAAAAGTGTCCGCCGAGTTGCTGGCCGATATTGACAAAGAAACCGTTGATTTCCAGCCGAATTATGACGGCAAGGAGATGGAACCAACGGTTCTGCCCTCTAAGATTCCAAACCTGTTGATTAATGGTTCAGCCGGTATTGCGGTGGGGATGGCAACCAATATTCCGCCGCATAATTTGGCTGAAGTCATTGATGCTTGCATTACCTTATTAAACGATCCTGATACGACCATTGAGGCCTTGATCGACATTATTAAGGCCCCCGATTTTCCAACTGCTGGCTTTATTTATGGTTTGTCCGGGGTGCGTGAAGGCTATATGACCGGTCGTGGCCGAGTAGTGATGCGTGCACGTACGCACTTCGAGCCGCTCGATAAGGGTAATCGTCAGGCCATTATTGTTGATGAGCTGCCGTACCAAGTTAATAAAAAGACCCTGCTTGAGCGTATTGCCGAGCTGGTGAATGACAAAAAGATCGAAGGCATTTCAGATATTCGCGACGAGTCTGACAAGTCTGGTATGCGCGTGGTGGTTGAGCTCAAGCGCGGCGAAGTGCCGGAAGTGGTGCTGAACAATCTGTACAAGCAAACGCAGCTGCAAGATACCTTTGGTATCAACATGGTGGCCTTGGTGGATGGCCGTCCGCGCGTGCTGAATCTGCGTGACATGCTGGCGTGCTTCCTCAGCCATCGTCGCGAAGTGATTACCCGCCGCACGGTGTATGAACTGCGTAAAGCCCGCGAACGCGGCCACATTTTGGAAGGCTTGGCGGTTGCGCTGTCGAACATTGATCAGGTGATTGAACTGATCAAGGCTTCGGCTTCACGCCAAGCTGCGCATGAAGCGTTGATGTCGCAATCCTGGCAGTCTGCACTAGTTGAGCAAATGCTGGCGCGTGCAGGTGCCGAGAGCTTCCGTCCGGATGATTTGTCTGCTGACTACGGCTGGTCACGCCAGGGCTATCGCTTGTCTGATGTGCAAGCCAAGGCCATTCTGGATATGCAGTTGGCACGTCTGACAGGCTTGGAACAAGAGAAGATTCTCGGCGAATACAAGGAAGTGATCGAACAGATCATCGACTTGATGGATATTTTGGCGCGCCCCGAGCGGATTACTTGGATTATTACCGACGAGCTGCGTGCGATTCGCGAGGAGTTTGGCGACAAGCGCAAATCAGAAATCGTTCTTCACACGCAAGACTTGGGTATCGAAGATCTGATCGCGCAGCAAGACATGGTGGTGACGCTTTCGCATACGGGTTACTTCAAGCGCCAACCGCTCACCGACTATCGTTCGCAAAAACGTGGTGGCCGTGGCAAGCAAGCTGCTGCAGTAAAAGAAGACGATTTCGTCGACCAGCTGTTCATTGCCAATACGCACGATTACATTCTGTGCTTCTCCAGTCGCGGTCGCGTGTATTGGTTGAAGGTGTATGAAGTGCCCGAAGGTTCGCGGACCTCACGCGGCAAGCCGATTGTGAATCTGTTTCCGCTGCAAGAGGGCGAGAAGATCACTGCAGTGCTACCGGTTAAAGAGTTTGACGATCAACACTACATCTTTATGTCCACCGCCAAGGGCGTGGTGAAAAAGACGCCGTTGTCTGATTTCTCCAATCCGCGTAAGGCCGGCATCATCGCCGTGGATTTGGATGACGGCGACTTCTTGATCGGTGTGTCAGTGACCGATGGCGAATGCGACGTGATGCTGTTCTCTGACGCCGGTAAAGCGGTGCGCTTTGCCGAAGGGGATGTACGTGCCATGGGGCGTACAGCACGGGGCGTGCGCGGTATGAATCTTGACGATGGGCAGCATGTGATCTGCATGCTGGTGTCGAAGGGCGAAGATCTGTCCGTGCTAACCGCAACCGAACATGGTTATGGCAAACGCACGTCGGTGTCTGAGTACACCAAGCATGGTCGCGGTACCAAAGGCGTGATCGCTATTTCAACCTCTGAGCGCAATGGTGCGCTGGTTGGCGCAGTGCTGGTGTGCGAAGACGACGAAATTATGTTGATTTCAACCGGTGGTGTGTTAATTCGCACCAAGGTGAAATCGATTCGCGAACTGGGACGCTCAACGCAAGGTGTAACCTTGATTAACCTTGACGACGGCACCAAGCTCGCGGGCGTTGAAAAGGTTGTTGAGTCAGACGAAGACGAGTAAAAGCCGCGCGCATTGGCAAAACCAATGCGCCGATGAAGTATTGCTGGTGCAGGATATTTTGCTTGTTTAAATAATCAGGAAAATCACACTATGTCTCGCGTGTTTAATTTCAGCGCAGGCCCCGCCGCGCTACCAGAAGAAGTGCTCAAGCAAGCTGCTGCTGAACTGGTGGATTGGAATGGTTCAGGCCAGTCGGTGATGGAAATGAGTCACCGTGGCAAGGAATATATGGCGATTCATGCTGAAGCCGAGGCTGATCTGCGCGAGCTGATGAATATCCCCGCCAATTACAAAGTGTTGTTCTTGCAAGGCGGCGCGTCGTTGCAGTTTGAAATGATTCCGATCAATCTGCTGCGCGGTTTAGGCACGGCGGACTATGTGAATACGGGCGAATGGTCAAAGAAAGCCATCAAAGCCGCCAAGCTGTTTTGCGACGTGAATGTGGTGGCAAGTTCTGAAGATAAAAACTTTAACTACGTGCCCAAGATTGCAGCCAGCAAGCTAAATAAAAAAGCGGCCTACCTGCACATTTGCTCCAACGAAACCATTGGTGGCGTTGAGTTTCAGGACTTCCCGGATAGCGGCAAAGTGCCGCTGGTGGCGGATATGTCGTCCAACATTTTGTCGCGTCCGGTCGACGTGTCAAAGTTTGGCCTGATCTACGCGGGCGCACAGAAGAATATTGGGCCGGCCGGTCTCACCATCGTGATCGTGCGTGATGATCTGATTGGCAAAGCGGAGCCCACGCCGCCCGTGATGCTCGACTACAAAACGCATGCCGATAACGAGTCGATGTACAACACGCCGCCAACCTATGGCATCTACATCGCAGGTTTGGTGTTTAAGTGGATCAAGCGTTTGGGCGGCTTGGCTGCGATGGAACAACGCAATATTGAAAAAGCCAACCTGCTGTACGACTTATTTGATCAGTCGAGCTTCTACCGCAATCCGGTGGAGAAGGCATATCGCTCACGCATGAATGTTCCTTTCACCTTGCCCAATGCAGAGTTGGATGATGTGTTCCTCAAAGGCGCAAAAGAGCGCGGCATGATTCAGTTGAAGGGCCACCGCTCAGTGGGCGGCATGCGCGCCTCAATTTACAACGCCATGCCTAAAGAAGGTGTTGAGGCACTCGTTGCCTTCATGAAGGAATTTGAAGCGAAGCACGGTTGAGGTCGAGTCGCCAAGGGATTGGCAAATAAGCTGTGTGAGGGTGTTGCAGACGTAGCGTGGTTCGAGTGAGCAAGGCAGTTCTGAACAGTGCAGTTGTGAATCCAACGAAATGGAGACAGCATGGCAGCGCCGTATCAAATCTTGATCATGAATCAAATTGCTGAAGTGGGTTTGCGCAGATTACCTGCGGAACGCTACAACACCGGCAAGACACTCGATCAACCGGATGCCATTCTGTTGCGCTCTGCAGACCTTCACAGCGTGCCCATTCCTCACTCTGTAAAAGCCATTGGCCGTGCCGGTGCCGGTACAAACAACATTCCGGTTAAAGACATGAGTGCGCGCGGTGTGCCTGTGTTTAATGCACCGGGCGCAAATGCCAATGCGGTAAAAGAGTTGGTGCTCACGGGTATGTTGTTGGCCGCACGTAATATTGCGCCGGCACTGCGCTTTGTTGATGGGCTGGATATGTCGGCGGCCGATCTTGATAAACGCGTGGAAGACGGTAAGAAAAATTTTGCAGGCAGCGAACTCGCCGGCCAAACGCTCGGCGTCATTGGGCTGGGTAAAATTGGTTGCTTGGTGGCAGATGCGGCGATCCGCCTCGGCATGGACGTCTACGGCTTTGACCCGGAAATTACGGTTGATGCTGCATGGAGTTTGCCGTCACAAGTGCGCAAAGCAAGTTCGGTTAACGAATTGCTACGGGTGTGCGATTTTGTGAGTGTGCATGTTCCCTTATTGCCGGCGACGCGAGGACTCATTGGCACGAGCGGCTTAGAGCAAGCAAAAGCGGGCCTGGTGTTGTTGAATTTTGCGCGTGATGCCGTGGTGGACGAAGCGGCGGTCAGTGCTGCATTGGAGAACGGTAAAGTGCGTGCCTATGTGAGCGATTTTCCGTCGCCACCGTTGCACGGCAAGCCGGGTGTAGTGGCGTTGCCGCATCTAGGTGCGTCAACACGTGAAGCAGAAGATAATTGTGCCGTGATGGTGGCCGACCAGTTGCGTGACTTTCTGGAACACGGCACGGTGCGCAATGCAGTGAATTTTCCGCAGGCTGACATGCCGCGTGAATCGGCTTACCGTTTGGCCATTGCCAATGCCAATGTGCCGAATATGGTGGGACAGATGTCTGCAACCTTGGGGCAGGCGGGCTTGAATATTCACAATATGTTGAACAAATCGCGTGGCGACATGGCCTACACGCTGGTGGATGTGGACTCTCCGGTGACAGACGATGTGGTCGCGCAATTGGCAAAAATTGAAGGTGTGTTATCCGTGCGATACCTACCCTTGCAACCGCTGGAATCTGCTGTGACATGAGCGAAGGCCCATTGAATCGAACGACTGATGAATCAAACGGCGCAGCCGGGGATAGACCTGAGCAGCTGGCCGAACTCAAGCAACTGCGCGACAAAATCGACAACATCGACAACCAAATGTTGTCACTCCTGAGCGAACGCGCGCGATACGCGCAACGCGTTGGCCATATCAAACACGGCAATATTTATCGTCCAGAGCGCGAAGCACAGGTGTTACGCCGCGTGGCAGACGACAACCCGGGGCCGCTCTCGGGCGATGCCGTTCAGCGCATTTTCCGTGAAGTTATGTCGGCGTGCCTAGCGCTGGAGCAACCGCTACGCATTGCCTACCTTGGCCCTGCGGGTACCTTTACAGAAGCGGCTGCACGCAAACATTTTGGCGATGCGCCCGACTTTGAAACTTGCGCGAGCATTGATGACACCTTTCGTGCTGTTTCAGCTGGTCATGCTGACTATTGCGTCATACCGGTTGAAAATTCGACCGAAGGCGCTGTAGGTCGTTCTCTTGATTTGTTGCTCGATACGCCGCTGCGGGTGTGCGGTGAGGTGTCGTTGCGTATTCATCAAAACTTGATGAGCAAAGCAACAGATTTGGCTGCTATTAAGCGCGTGTATTCGCATGCACAGTCATTGGCCCAGTGTCATGAATGGCTCAATGCGCACCTACCACATGCCTCACGTCACGCGATCTCGAGCAACGCCGAAGCGGCGCGTCGTGTGGAGGATGAAGCAGATGCTGCTGCAATCGCAGGTGAGGTTGCGGCCAATCTGTACGGCCTTAACATTCTTGCGCCGAATATTGAAGACGCGCCGAACAACACCACCCGCTTTTTGGTGTTGGGTACGCATGATGCGGGCCCGTCTGGTCAAGACAAAACCAGCATCGTGTGCTCATTGCCAAATCGACCGGGTGCGCTGTATTACCTGATCGAGCCTCTGTCAAAAGAAGGGGTGTCAATGAGTCGCTTTGAATCACGTCCATCTGGCGCAGGCTTGTGGGAATACGTGTTCTACGTTGATATGGATGGACATGCTCAAGACCCGCATGTTGCGCGTGCGCTAGATGGGCTGCGTGAACGCGCAGGCTTTCTTAAGGTTTTGGGGTCGTATCCTAAAGCGATTTAAGCGGGCGATTTTGGCTGTGCCGGCCCTGTTGTGGTCTCTGCTGTTTGTAAAGGCTGTATGAGGCGAGGCACTAAGTTGTGCAACTCGGCAGTGCTAAGCCGTGTTCGCACCATTCTCCGTATCAAAATTTGCTGTGAGTGTTGCTGTGACTGTATTTGATCAAGCGCCGGCCCATGTGCGGGCTATTTCTCCCTACCAGCCGGGTAAGCCGGTGTCTGAGCTCGCGCGCGAAATGCAATTGGACGAAGCGAACATCGTCAAACTCGCTTCTAATGAGAATCCGCTGGGTATGAGTCCGCGTGCGCACGCGGCGGCATTACAAGCAATGCAAGAAATTGCACGATATCCGGACGGAAATGGCTTTGATCTGAAACATGCTTTGCATCAGCGTTTTGGTGTGGGCATGAACCAAATTGTGTTGGGTAATGGTTCCAATGACGTACTCGAAATTGCCGCGCGTAGCTTGCTAGGGCCAGGAACCAGCGCAGTGTATGCACAGTACGCATTTGCGGTGTACCCATTGGCAACGCAGGCTTGTGGTGCGCGCGGCATTGCGGTGCCAGCGACTGAATATGGTCATGACCTTGATGCGATGCTGGCTGCCATAACACCAGATACACGCATTGTGTTTATTGCCAATCCAAACAACCCGACGGGTACGTTTGTTGGCGGCGATCGTCTGTACGCGTTTTTGCGCAAGGTGCCGCAAAATGTGTTGGTGGTGCTAGACGAGGCATACAACGAATACCTTCCAGTGGCTAAACGTTACGACAGCGTGGCGTGGCTGAACGAATTTGCCAATCTACTCATTTGCCGCACCTTCTCAAAGGTATATGGCCTAGCTGGGCTGCGTGTTGGCTTTGGTTTAACCAGCCCGGCTGTGGCTGATTTAATGAATCGAATTCGTCAGCCATTTAATGTGTCCAGCGTGGCGCTTTCTGCCGCCAGTGCAGCATTGAGTGACGACGAGTTTTTGCAGCGCTCATACGCGCTTAATCAAGCTGGCATGCAGCAACTTGAGGCTGGCTTTAAATCACTCGGTTTAAAGTGGATTCCATCTTGCGGCAATTTCATCGCGGTGGAAGTGGGCGATGCTGCGGCGATCAACCAAGCGTTGCTTAAGCAGGGCGTGATTGTTCGCCCAATTGGCGGCTATGGCATGCCTACGTGGCTGCGCGTGTCGATTGGCAGTGCAACCGAAAATCAGCATTTTCTTGAGGCACTCACCAACGTGCTAAACGCTGTCAAGGCGGGTTCAGCGTTATGAGCCAAGCGGGGCATAACATTGCTAAAGATGGGCGCAACTCTTTTGTGCTCAGTAAATTGGTTGTGGTTGGGGCAGGGCTGATTGGCGGCTCATTTGCGCTTGCACTTAAACGTGCTGGTGTCGTGCGTGAAGTGGTGGGTTTAGGTCGTAGTGAAGTGTCATTACAGCAAGCTGTTCAGCTTGGCGTGATTGACCGCGCAAGTACAGACTGGGCTGAAGCGCTGGCTGACGCAAGCCTCGTGATGTTGGCCATGCCGGTTGGGCAAATGACTGCGGTGATGCAACGTATGGCGCCGCTGTTGGGCGCACAAACCGTGGTAACCGATGCAGGAAGTACTAAGGCGGATGTGGTGTCTGCTGCTTTTGCCAATCTCGGCGCAGCGATGGCTAATTTTGTGCCTGGACACCCTGTGGCGGGCGCAGAAAAAAGCGGTGCAAGTGCAGCACGAGCAGATTTGTATGAACAGCGCTGTGTGGTGCTCACCCCCTTGCCACAAACACATGAAGCCGCTGTGCAGTGTGTTCGCACAGCTTGGGAGGTATGTGGCGCACGCGTCTTTAACATGAGTCCGGAGCAGCATGATCGGGTGCTGGCGGGTGTTAGCCATTTGCCGCATCTATTGTCTTTTGCGCTCGTGCATGAACTCGCGCAGCGACCGGATGCACAACAATATTTTGATTTGGCGGCTGGTGGTTTCCGTGATTTCACACGGATCGCAGCGAGTCATCCAGAAATGTGGCGCGATATCGTATTGGCAAATCGCACTGCGCTTTTGGCAGAATTGGATTGCTATGAGGCCGATCTGCGTATCTTGCGCGCACTCATAGAGCAGGGCGACGGCGATGCATTGCACGCCTATTTTGAGCGCTCGCGTACAGCGCGTTTGGCGTGGGCCGAACAGCAAGCAAAAATTACCCAGAAATTGTGACCCAACATGACGCTGTAAAAAGCTTGGGAAGCGCTGCGCTAAGTGAAATGCATTGATCACCTCGCGCTTCAGAAGATCGCGCTTGGTCAGGTCGAACTGTAAAAACTGATACGTGGAATTTAAGACGTGGAATTTGTTGATTTAGTCGCCCATATGAGCGCTGCAGGTAGCGTGCAGTTGCCGGGCTCAAAGAGTATTTCCAATCGCGTGTTATTGCTTGCTGCCCTTGCAGAAGGCGAGACCGAGGTGCGCGATCTGCTGCGCTCTGATGATACTGAGCGCATGCTCGAAGCCTTGCAGGCCTTAGGTGTTTCATTACGTGCTGAGTCCGATACAACATGGCACGTGCGTGGTGTTGGCGGCGCATTTCCAGTTAAACAAGCAGAACTGTTTTTAGGTAATGCGGGTACAGCCTTTCGTCCGCTTACGGCCGCATTAGCCCTCAGCGGCGGCAACTACACCTTGTCAGGTGTTGCGCGCATGCACGAGCGACCCATCGGTGACCTCGTGTCTGCATTGCGCGGCGTGGGTGCGCAGATTGATTACCTGGCTAACGACGGCTTCCCCCCGCTGCGTATTGCACCTGCCAAACTGAATTTGAGTTTGCCGGTTGAGGTGCGTGGTGATGTGTCCAGCCAATTTTTAACCGCGCTGTTAATGGCGTTGCCGCTCAGCGGCCAAGCTGCAGATATTCATGTGCAGGGCGAACTGATTTCACGGCCCTACATTGAAATCACGCTCAAATTGATGGCGCGATTTGGGGTTGAGGTGCAGCGTGAAGGTTGGCAACGCTTCCATATTCCAGCTGGCGCACGTTATCGCAGCCCCGGCGTAATCCACGTAGAAGGTGATGCTTCTGCTGCGTCATACTTTTTGGCCGCAGGCATGTTGGCGGGCGGGCCGGTGCGTGTTGAGGGTGTTGGACAAGACAGTATTCAGGGTGATGTGGCGTTTGCCAATGCCTTGCAAACGCTGGGTGCGCAAATTGAGATGGGTCCGAACTGGATTAGCGCACGCGCCCCAGCGGATGGTCGTTTGAAAGCGTTTGATCTTGATCTTAACCACATTCCGGATGCTGCCATGACCTTGGCGGTGGCCGCCGTGTTTTGCGATGGCCCCTGTCGCCTGCGCAATATCGCAAGCTGGCGCGTTAAAGAAACAGACCGCATTGCTGCGATGGCAACCGAGCTTCGCAAGTTGGGCGTGACGGTGGAAGAGGGTGCAGATTACCTTGTAGTGCATAACACGCGTGGTTTGGGCGGTTTAACGCCACTGGCGGCGATCGACACCTATGACGACCACCGCATGGCTATGTGCTTCTCGCTGGTGAGCTTGGCCGGCGTGCCGGTTCGTATTAACGATCCGAAATGTGTGGGCAAGACCTTCCCTGAATACTTTGCTAGCTTTGCCAATGTGGTTCGGCAGGCGGTTCCGGTCATTGCAGTTGATGGACCGTCGGCCTCAGGTAAGGGCACGGTGGCGGAGCGAATTGCGGGCGACTTGGGCATGCATTACCTCGATAGCGGGGCGCTATACCGTTTAACCGCTTTGGCCGCCAGCCACGCTGGTGTGGCGTGGGACGATGAAGCGGGCGTGGCCGCAATTGCGCAGCGGCTGCCCGTGCGTTTTGCCAATGGCAAAATTTGGCTTACGGTTCATCCCGCCGGTGAGGACGCCGCCGAGATCGATGCGACGGAGGCGATTCGGGTTGAAGATATGTCACGCGGCGCCTCGCTGGTAGCGGCTTTGCCGGCCGTTCGGGCTGCGCTGTTAGACCGCCAACGGGCATTTCGGGTGGCACCCGGCTTGGTGGCGGATGGCCGCGATATGGGCTCGGTGGTGTTTCCGGATGCCGTTGTCAAAATTTTCCTAACCGCCTCGGTCGAAGCGCGCGCCGAGCGCCGCTACAAGCAGTTGATCGGAAAGGGAATCCATGCTAATCTCACCACCCTTTCGCAGGAACTCCGCGAGCGGGACGAGCGTGATGCAAGCCGATCGGTTGCGCCACTCCGTCAATTGCCCGATGCTAGTTTGCTCGATACGAGTACGCTGAATGTCGAACAGGCTGTATCTGGGGCATTGGCAATCGTCCGCGAGAAGTTGTGCTAATGGCCTGTGGTTGTCGTCGTCATTGACCACAACCCGTGACGACGGCGCTAGGTCTGCGAATCAGATTTTTGTATCAATGTTGTTGTTTCAAGGTGTTGTCGGTGGCGCCCGCCCCGGTAACGGTGTTTAACGAACCCGTCTGCTGCCCTGGCACGGACGGCGAAATGAGTATCCTATGTCTACCTCTGCCGTACTTGAAGAAAGCTTTGCTTCCCTGTTTGAAGAAAGCCTAACGCGCCAAGAAATGCGCGCGGGCGAAGTGATCACCGCCGAAGTGGTGCGTGTTGATCAAAACTTCGTGACTGTTAATGCCGGTCTGAAATCCGAAAGCCTGATCTCTGCCGACGAATTCCGCAATGATCGTGGTGAGGTTGAAGCTAAGCCGGGTGACTTCGTGCAAGTCGCGATCGAACAGCTGGAAGATGGCTACGGCGAGACCCGCCTGTCCCGTGAAAAAGCCAAGCGCATTGCTGCGTGGCTGGATCTGGAAAAGGCGCTGAACGAAGGTGCAATCGTCAAGGGTATGATCACTGGCCGCGTCAAGGGCGGTTTGACCGTGATGACCGCTGGCATCCGCGCATTCCTGCCGGGTTCACTGGTGGATGTGCGTCCGGTCAAGGACACCACCCCGTACGAAGGCAAAGAATTCGAATTCAAGGTTATCAAGCTCGATCGCAAGCGCAACAACGTGGTGATGTCACGTCGTGCCGTGCTGGAAGCGACCATGGGCGAAGAGCGCGATAAGCTGCTCGAAAACCTGCAAGAAGGTACCGTGGTTAAGGGCGTGGTTAAGAACATCACCGATTACGGTGCATTCGTTGACCTCGGCGGTATCGATGGTCTGCTGCACATTACCGATCTGGCATGGCGCCGTGTTCGTCACCCGAGCGAAGTGCTCAATGTGGGTGATGAAGTTCAAGCTAAGGTTCTCAAGTTTGACGCTGACAAGAATCGCGTTTCTCTGGGCCTCAAGCAACTGGGCGAAGATCCGTGGGTGGGCATCTCCCGTCGTTACCCGCAGAACACACGCATGTTCGGTAAGGTAACCAACATCACCGATTACGGTGCATTCGTTGAAATCGAACCGGGTATCGAAGGTCTGGTGCACGTGTCCGAAATGGATTGGACCAACAAGAACATTCACCCGACCAAGGTTGTTCAACTGGGCGACGAAGTTGAAGTGATGATTCTGGAAATCGACGAAGACCGTCGTCGTATCTCCCTGGGTATGAAGCAATGTATGGCTAACCCGTGGGAAGATTTCGCTAAGGAACACAAGAAGGGCGATAAGGTACGTGGTCAGATCAAGTCCATTACCGATTTCGGTGTGTTCATTGGCCTGCCGGGTGGTATCGATGGTCTGGTACACCTGTCAGATCTGTCTTGGACGGCAACCGGTGAAGACCTGGTACGTCAGTTCAAGAAGGGCGACGAAATCGAAGCCGTGGTTCTGGCGATCGACATGGAACGCGAGCGCATTTCTCTGGGCGTTAAGCAACTGGAAGGTGATCCTTTCACTAACTTCATTGCAACTCACGACAAGAACAGTGTTGTAACCGGCGTTGTGAAGACCATTGATGCACGTGGCGCCGTGGTACAGCTGGGTGAAGAAATCGAAGGTTACCTGCGTGCCTCCGAAGCTTCACGTGAGCGTATTGAAGACCTGCGTACGCTGTACAAGGAAGGTGATTCCGTTGAAGCCATGATCATCAACGTTGACCGCAAGACACGCGGCATCAACCTGTCGATCAAGGCAAAGGATCAAGCCGAACAGAACGAAGCGATGCACAAACTGCAATCTGACACGTCTTCCGCCAGCAGCGGCACCACTAACCTGGGCGCGTTGCTGAAGGCTAAGCTGTCGGGTCCGCAAGAATAAGCGGCTCGTTGATAACAACCTGTAGCGTCAGTTAAATACTGTAGGCGGTACGCTGTGAATGTAATGACGAAATCGGAACTCATCACCCGGCTGGCGGAGCGTTTTCCACAACTGGTGACCAAGGACGCCGATTTTGCGGTGAAAACGATTCTTGATGCGATGGGCGATGCACTTGTGCAGCGTGGTCGCGTCGAGATTCGTGGGTTCGGCAGCTTTGCGCTGAACTACCGTCCACCGCGTGTCGGCCGCAACCCTAAGTCCGGCGATAAAGTGATGGTGCCTGAGAAGTACGTACCTCACTTTAAAGCGGGTAAGGAATTGCGTGAACGGGTTGATCACTTGGAATCAGAGTCTGTTTAACAGTCTTTGCCAAAGGGTGAATTGAAAAAGGCGACTGCATGCAGTCGCCTTTTTTATTTATTGAATTGATGCAAAGTAGATGTTTAAAACGGTTGGTTAGCCTGTTGCTGGGTCAATGCTATGAGCTATGTGTCGGCACCCGCGTGAACAAAGCGAATAATTGCAGTCTAGAACTATAAAAGAGGCTGCCAAAGGCCCGCTGCATCAGTGTAAACTTCACGCTGGAGTGAGCCGACTGAGTCCCTAAAGGCGAATATTAAAAATGAACATCATCATTTGGGTGATACGCATTGTGGTGTTTCTATTCTTACTGGCATTGGCCATTAAGAATGGTAGCGTGGTGACCTTGAATTTCTTCTTTGATATGCATTGGTCGGCGCCACTGAGCGTGTTGTTGCTCACCGCGTTTGCAATTGGCACTTTGTTGGGCCTAACGGCGCACACCTTTAGCTTTTTTGCCAAGCGATTGGCGCGTCGTACACGACGCTTAGTGGTGCTGCCCTCATTGGCGCCAACGCGTCAATCACGCAGTTTGTTTCCGAGTTCAGCCTTGGGTGATGTTCCCCGTGATGTGCCACGGACTGAAGGCCAACGATTAATCGATCAAAACTAAAACAGACGAAGCGTTCATGGATTTTGAACTGTGGTGGTTATTGGCGTTTCCCGCGTTTTTTGCGCTGGGATGGATCGCCGCGCGAATTGATATTAAGCATTTGGTGAAAGAGTCGCGCGCACTGCCGCGATCGTATTTTGCTGGCTTGAACTTCTTGCTTGCCGAACAACCTGATAAAGCAATTGAATCCTTTATTGAAGCAACCCGTGTTGATCCGCAAACTGTGGAAATTCACTTTGCCTTAGGTGCACTGTTTCGCCGACGGGGTGAGGCCGATCGGGCAATTCGTGTGCATCAAAGCTTAATTGAACGTGATGACCTTAAACCTGAGCAGCGTTTGGAAGCATTGTCCGAGCTGGGCCAGGATTATTTGAAAGCAGGTTTGTTAGATCGCGCAGAAGAAGTGTTTTTGAAGTTGCGCGAAAGTGAGCGGCACGACGAAGCACAACAGTTTTTGCTGGAGATCTATCAGCAAGAAAAAGATTGGCAAAAGGCGCTCAGTATCGCTGAGCAGCTTCCTGATCATTCCAGTCATCTGTGGATGAAGCAGGTTGCTAATTTTTATTGTGAGTTAGCTGCCTCAGAAATCACACACTCCAACCCAACTGCTGCACGCAAATGGTTGGATCTCGCTTTGCAAGTTAATCGAAAATGTGTTCGAGCCAACATGTTGTTGGGTGATGTGTGCCAACTTGATGGCCAGCTCCAAGCTGCAATTGAGGCTTGGAAGCGGATTGAACAGCAGGACCCAGATTATTTGGCCCAAGTTGCAGGACGCTTATTAGAGGCGCATCGCCAGCTGGGCCAAGAGGCACAAGGCTATCAACTCCTGCGAGGGTACTTGCAGCACTATCCTTCGTTAGATTTGATGGATGTGGTGTTTCAATCGGTCTTGCAGGGCGAAGGGCCTGAAGCGGCCTATCGTTTGGTGCGCGATGAACTACGCCGCAATCAAACTCTGTTGGGCTTAGATAAATTGTTAGAAGCGCAGTTGATGGTCACCCCGCCAGAAAAACGTGCGGATTTAGATTTAGTGAAAAATCTAATTCATACCCATACGCGGCGCGTGGCGCGATATAGCTGTCACGATTGTGGATTTAAAGCTCGCCAGTTTTATTGGCGCTGCCCCGCATGTGGTGGCTGGGAAACTTACCCACCCAAACGCACAGAAGAATTTGATCTGGCACCGTAATGGTGTCGGCAGAATGACAAACGGTTTATCAGCGGAAATCGAGATATGAAAATTACTGTGGTCGGTACCGGCTATGTTGGTTTGGTGAGTGGAGCGTGTTTAGCCGAAGTCGGCAACGACGTCTTGTGTCTAGACGTTGATCCAAACAAGATTCGTATTCTCAAAGAAGGCGGTATACCAATCCACGAGCCGGGGTTAGATGCGGTTGTTCGTCGTAATGTTGAAGCAGGTCGCCTGCGCTTTACAACGGATGTGGTGGAGGCTGCTGAGTTCGGCACGATTCAATTCATTGCGGTCGGTACACCGCCTGATGAAGACGGCTCAGCTGACCTGCAATATGTTGTCGCTGCTGCACGCAATATTGGCCGCAACATGAACGGTTATCGTGTGGTTGTCGACAAATCAACCGTACCCGTTGGCACCGCAGACAAAGTGCGAGCAGCCGTGGCAGAAGAACTCAAAGCGCGTGGGGCAACACACGAGTTTGCGGTTGTTTCAAATCCTGAGTTTCTCAAAGAGGGCGCAGCTGTTGATGACTTCATGCGCCCTGACCGAATCGTGGTGGGGGCGGATGATCCACGTGCAGTTGAACTAATGCGCCAGTTGTACTCGCCGTTCCAACGTAACCATGAAAAGCTGTTGGTGATGGATGTACGCTCTGCCGAGCTCACCAAGTACGCCGCGAATGCCATGCTCGCAACGCGTATTTCCTTCATGAACGAATTGGCAAACTTGGCCGAAAAGCTGGGTGCTGATATTGAGCTGGTGCGTCAGGGTATTGGTTCAGATCCGCGCATTGGCTATCACTTTTTGTACTCAGGTTGCGGCTATGGCGGCTCTTGCTTTCCAAAGGACGTTAAAGCACTGATCAAAACCGCGAATGACAACGCATTTGATTTAAGCGTGTTGAAAGCGGTTGAAGAAGCCAATGAACGCCAAAAGCATGTATTAGTTGGCAAGGTTGAAAAACGCTTTGGCAAAGACTTAGCAGGCAAGCGTTTTGCGATGTGGGGTTTGGCATTTAAGCCCAACACTGACGATATGCGTGAAGCCCCCAGCCGCGTGATTATTGACGAGCTTTTGGCGCGTGGCGCAACCGTGGTGGCCTATGATCCGGTCGCAATGGATGAAGCGCGCCGCCTAATGGGACACGATGATCGCGTGAGATTTGTGCAGCGCCCAATGGATGCGTTGAAAGGTGCTGACGCACTGCTGATTGTGACCGAGTGGAAAGAATTCCGCAGTCCCGATTTCGATGCAGTACGCGGATCGCTTAATAGCCCCGTCGTGATTGATGGACGCAATTTGTACGATCCGGCACAAGTTTCTGCAGCAGGGCTTGAGTACTACGCCATTGGCCGCAAGCAAGCTTCCAGTTCGGGCAAGTGAGCATGAGCCTGTATAACATGGAATTGCCAATGACCAGCAACGCCCGTGTTTTGGTTGTAGGCGATGTCATGCTCGACCGGTATTGGTTTGGCGATGCGGCGCGTATTTCGCCTGAGGCACCCGTACCTGTTGTGAAAGTTGAGCGCACAGAAGAGCGTCCGGGTGGTGCAGCCAACGTTGCGCGTAATGCGGCCGCGCTCGGTGCGCGTACTTCACTACTTTCTGTTGTGGGGGCCGATGAAGCAGGACAGGCATTGCTGCGCCTGATGGAAAAAGAAGGCGTCGATAGTAGTCTGCACACAGACGAACATTTATCGACCACCATCAAACTACGTGTACTTGCACGCCAGCAACAAATGCTACGGGTTGATTTTGAAAATCAACCGACCCACGAAGTGTTGCGCACCAAGCTCAGTGAATACGAACGTCGTTTGCCAGATTGCGACATCGTCATTTTGTCTGACTACGGCAAGGGCGGCCTGACGCACATTGGCGAGATGATTCGCATGGCGCGTGCGCACAACAAGCCAGTGTTGGTCGATCCAAAAGGTGACGATTACGCACGTTATGCCGGCGCAACCATACTCACCCCCAATCGCGCTGAATTGCGTGAAGTGGTGGGCCGCTGGGAAAACGAAGCCGACCTACAGCAACGTGTTCAAACCCTGCGTGAAAAATTGGGCTTGCAAGCGTTGCTACTCACACGTTCAGAAGAGGGTATGACACTGTTTGCCGATACCAACTCGCACGAGCCGGCACAAGCGCGCGAAGTGTTTGATGTTTCGGGCGCAGGCGACACAGTGATTGCGACGCTCGCGGTAATGCTAGCCAGTGGTAGCAGCATGGAACAAGCTATGCGTCTTGCCAATCGAGCTGCGGGGGTGGTAGTGGGCAAGTTGGGTACTGCGGTTTGTAACCGCGAAGAACTGGCGCGCGCATTAGCCTAGCGAGCGCGTGTTGGTGTGCACGTAAGAGCGCGCATAAGAGCGCGTGCGTGATGGAGAAAATGAAATGACGATTATTGTGACGGGTGCAGCGGGCTTTATTGGCTCTAATCTCGTGCGTGCACTTAATGCACGCGGTGAACGCGACATCATTGCGGTCGATAATCTCACCAAGGGTGACAAGTTTCGCAATCTAGTAGATTGTGAAATCACTGATTACCTAGACAAGCACGAATTTATTGATCGTCTTGTGGCGGGTGATTTTGATGGCCTAGTCGATGCCGTGCTGCACCAAGGTGCGTGTTCCGACACCATGGAGCACAACGGCCAGTACATGATGGAAAATAACTATCGTTATTCCATGACGCTGCTCGATTACTGTCAGCAAGAAGGCATACCCTTGCTCTACGCCTCTTCAGCAGCGGTGTATGGCGGTAGTACTGTGTTTCGTGAGTCGCGTGAATTTGAAGCGCCGTTGAACGTGTATGGCTATTCAAAATTTTTGTTTGATCAAATTGTGCGCCAGCGTTTTGCCAATCGCACTGCGCAGATTGCGGGATTCCGCTACTTCAATGTCTACGGTCCAAAAGAGCAGCACAAAGGCCGTATGGCCTCTGTCGCCTTTCATCACTTCAATCAGTTTCAAGCTGAAGGCAAAGTGAAATTGTTTGGTGAATACGATGGCTACAGTAATGGTGGCCACACACGCGATTTTGTTTATGTCGATGATGTGGTGAAGGTCAATCTGTGGTTCTTGGACAACCCAGACAAGTCTGGCATTTTCAATCTTGGCACAGGCAAGGCGCAGCCTTTTAATGATGTTGCCGTGGCAACTGTTAACGCGTGCCGTTCAGCTTGGGGTGAAAGTGCGCTTACGTTAGATCAAATGATTGCACAAGGCATTCTGGAATACATTCCGTTTCCCGATGCGCTCAAGGGTAAGTACCAAAGCTATACCCAAGCAGACATCACCCAGTTGCGTCAGATTGGGTATGACCAGCCTTTTGCAGATGTAGGACAGGGCGTGTCTGACTACGTAGCGCGACTGTTAAATAAATAATTGCTGCTGGGGCGCCGACGAGGTGTCTTGTTTGTTTTTCGATATCACGATTGCCAATCGGAGCCACCATGAAACTGATTATGCGTAGCATCTTATTGTTTCTGCTGAGCACTACATTGGTGTGGGCCAAGGTGAATATCAATACCGCTGCCCAGTCTGAAATTGAGCAGTTGCCTGGCATTGGCCCGGGCAAGGCACATGCAATTGTGGAAGATCGCACTGCCAACGGCCCGTTTAAATCACTGGAAGATTTAGGTCGCGTTAAAGGGATTGGCGATAAAACTTTGCAGGAGCTGAAAGGGCAGCTGAGCTTTACGGTTGATTCAAGCGCCGCGGCGCCGAGTACAACGTCTAACGGCTCAACGTCGCCCTCGGTGCCGACCTCTGTATCGAATTCAGTATCGACACCAAACGCAGCTGCTACAACCTCATCTGGTTTGCCCTGGGGCAAGATTGTATTGGCGTTGTTGGTGCTTGGCGGCGTGGCTTTTTGGTTTATTGGCAAACAACGCCAAACAGGCACATCTAACGTAAACAATGTACCAGCTGATGTACCTGCCCCCACGGCAAAACCGCATGCGTCCATACCGGCTTCAACTTCTGCACCTACCGCCGCAACTTCATCTTCAGCACCGCCGCCATCTGCGCCTGCGGGCGGCCCAGCCCCCGTACCTAAACCAGCCGGTGGGCCTTCTGGGGCAACTGCAGCAGACACACCGCGTCCGGCAGGCGGACCTGCACCGGCGGCGGCCTCGTCCAGCGCACCGCCTAAGCCGTCGGGCATTCCCGCACCCGCTGGCGCACCTGCCACTTCAACTACTCCTGTAAGTTCAGCGGGTGCGCCACCTAAACCCGCCGGGCCCAAACCCTAAATCGAGTTAGCCAATTGCGCTACATAACTTTAAGCACGCATCAATTATGAGTACGCAACAAAAAGTGAAGTTCAATACGTTAGAAGATTTCGTTGGCAATACGCCGCTGGTCAGACTCAAACGTATTCCGGGCGAACACAACGATGCGCGCGGCAATGTGATTTTGGTTAAGTTGGAAGGCAATAACCCTGCGGGCTCAGTAAAAGATCGACCTGCGCTGTCGATGGTGATGCGTGCTGAGGCGCGTGGTGATATTAAACCGGGTGATACCTTAATCGAGGCAACGTCTGGCAACACGGGTATTGCATTGGCAATGGCGGCGGCGATGCGTGGTTACCACATGATTTTGGTGATGCCAGAAAACCAGAGTGTTGAACGTCGTCAGACCATGCGCGCATTTGGCGCTGAGTTGGTGTTAACGCCACGCGAAGGCGGCATGGAAATGGCGCGCGACGTGGCTGAATGTATGCGCGATGAAGGCAAGGGCATTATTCTGGACCAGTTTGCCAATGGCGATAATCCGCTTGCGCATTACCACGGTACAGGCCCTGAAATTTGGCGTGACACGGCCGGCACGATTACGCATTTTGTGTCGAGCATGGGCACCACCGGCACCATCATGGGCACATCGCGTTACCTTAAAGAACAGAATCCTGCGATTCGCATTGTGGGCTGCCAGCCGGAAGAAGGCTCGCAAATTCCGGGGATTCGTAAATGGCCCGAAGCTTACTTGCCGCGCATTTATAACGCGCAACAAGTCGATCAGCTGGAATATGTGAGTCAGTCTGATGCAGAAGAAATGACCCGTCGCATGGCGCGTGAAGAAGGTATTTTTGCCGGCATTAGTTCTGGTGGCGCGCTGGCCGTGGCGCTGCGCATTGCCAAACAACTTGAAAACGCCGTAATCGTGAGTATCGTATGCGACCGTGGCGATCGCTACTTATCGACCGGCGTGTTTCCCGCCTAACTCAATCAATAGACAACAACAGGAGTCGCGCATGGCTGCTACGCTGGTGTTCGATATTGAAACGATTCCCGATATTGCAGGCTTGCGTAATTTGCATGGCTTAGGCAATGAATTGGCGGATGCTGAGGTCGCTGAATTTGCCTTTCAAAAACGCCGCGCAAGTCATGGCACCGATTTTCTGCCGCTGCATTTGCAGCGTGTTGTCGCCATCTCGTGTGTGTTGGCGGAGGCCGGGCAACTGCGCGTGTTCTCCATGGCCGAGCCGCAGATGAACGAAGGCGCCATCATCCAGCGTTTCTTTGATGGCATCGATAAATACACGCCTACCCTCGTGAGTTGGAACGGTGGTGGATTTGACTTACAAGTGCTGCATTACCGCGGACTCAAACACTGTGTTGCCGCACCGCGCTATTGGGAAACAGGCGAGGGCGATTACGCGGATGCGCGTGAGTTCAAATGGAACAATTACCTGAGTCGTTATCACAGTCGACATACCGACTTGATGGATGTGTTGGCACTCTATCAGCCGCGTGCAAATGCGCCGCTTGATGAATTGGCAAAGATTTGCGGCTTTCCCGGCAAGCTGGGTATGGACGGTTCCAAAGTTTGGGATACGTTTCAACAAGGCCGGCTACAAGAAATTCGTGACTACTGCGAAACCGATGTGATGAACACCTATTTGGTGTATCTGCGCTACCAACTCATGCGTGGTGTGCTCAGTCGAGAAGAACATCAAGCCACAGAACAGGGCGTGCGAGATTGGCTGGCACAGCAGTCTGCTGCGCATTGGATTGAATATCGCGATGCTTGGCCGGCACTATAGGCACGTAAGCTGTTAACTTCTGTATGTTGTAAATCATGCTCGATGAGCGTGTGATGAATCACGCTTAGCCTTGTTTTGTTCGATTCAGAGGGCTAAATGGCGCTCAAAAGGTGCTCGGGGGCTTGTCTCAAAACGTGAAGTCGCTATAATGCGCGGCTCGACAGGCGCATAGCTCAGCTGGTTAGAGCGCTACCTTGACATGGTAGAGGTCGGCGGTTCGATTCCGTCTGCGCCTACCACCCACATGGGTGATCGGCAAACAAGCCACCATCGGACAATATTCCAGAAAGGGCGAGGGCCAGTGGTTATGACACCGCGAACTTGGAGCGTAATCGTTTAACGACGTTTCGGGTCGAGCCCACACCTTTCCACGTCTGCGCAATCTGTGCAGCGTTCTAACAAAAAAGTGCGGCATGCCCGCACTTTTTTGTTTCTAGATCCTGATTTGTATCGGATCGCCAAGCTAAAACTAGCTGAATATGCTGGAGCTGCAAATGATCAAAGTTACTCTGCCGGACCAATCTGTACGCGAATACCCGCAAGCTGTGACGGTGGCAGAAGTTGCCGCCTCAATCGGTGCCGGATTGGCAAAAGCCGCGCTGGCTGGCCGTGTTGATGGCAAGTTGGTGGATACCTCTTACCGCATCGAATCGGATGTGCAGTTGGCGATTGTGACCGACAAAGACGCCGATGGCGTCGAAATTATTCGCCACTCAACAGCGCACTTGTTGGCCTATGCCGTTAAAGAGCTATTTCCCGAAGCGCAAGTGACCATTGGCCCTGTCATCGACAACGGCTTCTACTACGATTTTTCGTTCAAGCGTCCGTTCTCGCCAGAAGATCTGGAACTGATCGAAAAGCGCATGAATGAATTGGCAAAGAAAGACTTTCCGGTGACGCGTGAAGTGTGGTCACGCGATAAGGCTGTCGATTTTTTCAAGTCGATTGGTGAGCACTACAAGGCCGAATTGATTCAAGCGATTCCGGCGAATGAAGATGTATCGCTCTACCGCGAAGGCGATTTCATCGACTTGTGCCGTGGTCCGCACGTGCCGTCTACCGGCAAGCTCAAAGTATTTAAGTTGATGAAAGTGGCAGGGGCTTACTGGCGCGGAGATGCCAAAAACGAGCAGTTGCAACGTATTTACGGTACGGCATGGGCCAAGAAGGAAGATCAAGAAGCCTATTTGCACATGCTGGAAGAAGCCGAGAAGCGCGACCATCGGCGCTTAGGCAAAACGCTTGATCTCTTCCACATGCAAGACGAAGCACCGGGTATGGTGTTTTGGCATCCTAAGGGTTGGACGCTGTGGCAGCAGATTGAGCAATACATGCGCCGCACCTTAGATGAGCATGGCTACCAAGAAGTTAAAACGCCGCTCATGATGGACCGCGTGTTGTGGGAAAAATCTGGCCACTGGGAAAACTATCGCGAAAACATGTTCACCACGGAGTCGGAGAAGCGCGACTACGCGGTGAAGCCCATGAACTGCCCTGGCCATGTGCAGATTTTCAACAACTCGCTGCATTCCTATCGCGATTTACCATTGCGCTTGGCTGAGTTTGGCTCTTGCCACCGCAATGAACCGTCGGGTGCGCTGCACGGCTTGATGCGCGTGCGCGGCTTTGTGCAAGACGATGCGCATATCTTCTGTACCGAAGAACAAATCAGCAGTGAAGTACAAGCTTTCAACAGCCTGTTGCTCAAGGTGTATACCGATTTCGGTTTTACCGATGTGGCCGTCAAGCTGTCGCTCCGTCCTGAAAAACGAGCAGGCTCGGACGAGGTGTGGGATCGCGCCGAAGAGGGCTTGCGTGAAGCCTTGCGTGCTTCAGGAATGACATGGGAAGAGCTGCCGGGTGAGGGTGCGTTCTACGGTCCTAAGATCGAATACCAGATCAAAGACGCCATTGGTCGCCAATGGCAATGCGGCACGATCCAGCTCGACTTTGTATTGCCAGAGCGCCTGAATGCCGAATACGTGGCTGAAGATAATTCGCGCAAACGTCCGGTCATGTTGCATCGTGCCGTACTGGGTTCGCTTGAGCGCTTTACCGGTATTTTGATCGAAAACTTCTCGGGCGCATTCCCATTGTGGTTGTCGCCCAAGCAGGCTGTGGTGCTCTCAATTACTGAGAATCAGGCCGAATATGCCGAAAATGTTGCAAAAATGCTGCGCGATGCTGGTTTCCGGGTCGATTCAGATTTGCGTAATGAGAAAATTAGCTATAAAATTCGAGAACATAGCTTGCAAAAGCTGCCGTATCTGATTGTCGTAGGTGACAAAGAAATGGCAGTGCAACAGGTGGCCGTGCGAGTTCGTGGTGGTCAGGATCTTGGCTCCATGTCGGTGTCAGACTTGATTGAGCGCCTCAAGACCGAGGTGTCTCAACGCCAGAACTAACAGCACGGCTGTTTTTTTGAATTTCGGAGATTTGAACCATCGCTATTCCGCAGAGAGCTCTTCCCAAGAAGGAAGAGAGAACCACGCGAATCAACCATGAAATTACCGCGCCTGAAGTGCGGTTGGTTGGGGAGGACGGGGAACAATTAGGTGTGGTGCCGGTGCGGCAAGCACTGCAGGTGTCTGAAGAGGCTGGACTAGATCTGGTGGAAATTGCGCCGACTGCCAAGCCCCCTGTCTGCAAGGTGATGGATTACGGTAAGTTCAAATACCAAGAATCCAAAAAGGCACACGAAGCCAAACTCAAGCAAAAGCAGGTACAGGTTAAGGAAATTAAATTCCGCCCCGGTACCGACGAGGGCGACTATCAGATCAAGCTGCGCAATCTGACTCGCTTTTTGCAAGAGGGTGACAAAACCAAAATAACACTGCGTTTCCGTGGTCGTGAAATGGCTCACCAAGAGTTTGGTATTCGCTTGTTGGAACGTGTGAAGGCTGATCTGGAAGAGTTTGGAACAGTGGAGCAATTTCCCAAGCTTGAAGGTCGCCAAATGGTGATGGTGCTAGCGCCGCACAAGAAGAAGCACTAAGAAAAGCACTAAGCGAAAGAATTTAAACAATGCTCATGCATTGTTTGTGCAGTACCCAACTGGCGCTGTTTAAAAAAGTGGCGTCGGATGGCGGGGGTAGGTCCCGATAGCTGAATCGGAGGATTGATTCGGCATAACAAGTGTTGGCAGGTCATCAAGTGCAGCCGAGGTGGCTGACACCTGCGATCACAGATAATGGAGTAGCGACATGCCTAAGATGAAGACCAAAAAGGCTGCCGCGAAGCGCTTCCTGGTCCGCTCCGGCGGCGGGATCAAGCGTTCGCAAGCTTTCAAGCGTCACATCCTGACCAAGAAAACCACCAAGATGAAGCGCCAATTGCGCGGCATGACTGAAATTCATGCTAGCAACGAGAAGTCTGTGCGCGCCATGTTGCCGTACGCGTAAGGAGATAACACATGCCAAGAGTAAAACGCGGTGTAACGGCACGTGCCCGTCATAAAAAAGTGCTGGATCAGGCCAAGGGTTACCGCGGCCGTCGTAAAAACGTTTATCGCATCGCCAAACAGGCGGTGATGAAGGCGGGTCAATATGCCTATCGTGACCGTCGTCAACGTAAGCGTCAATTCCGTCAGCTGTGGATCACCCGTATCAATGCAGCTGCACGTGAAGTAGGTCTGACCTATTCCACGTTCATGAACGGCCTGAAGCGCGCTGCGATCGAAGTAGATCGTAAGGTGCTGGCTGATCTGGCCGTGTTCGACAAGCCGGCATTTGCGGCCCTGGCAAATCAAGCCAAGGCCAAGCTAGCCGCCTAAGCTAGGTCGATCGAAAAAAGGGAGGCGGAAGCCTCCCTTTTTTGTTGGATTTTTGTTCAGAATGGGCAAAATTGTCGCGAGTGGTCAATTGCAAAGCGCACTTGCTTGCCGACAGGATGATGCATGAACGAGCTCGAACAACACGTCACACAAGCACTGGCAGAATTCGCTGCAACGAGCGATGCCAATGCATTGGAACAAGCTAAAGCGCGCTATTTGGGTAAGGCGGGTTTTTTAACCGAAAAACTCAAATCGCTAGGCGCATTACCCGCAGAAGAACGTAAGCAAGCGGGTGCGGTCATCAATGCCGCCAAACAGCAAATCGAACAAGCGCTCGAAGCGCGCCGCGCCGCATTGCGCGAGGCTAGTTTGCTAGCGCGTTTGCAAGAAGAGGCGCTGGATATCACATTGCCTGGCCGCAACATTGGCAAAGGCGGTTTGCATCCAGTGAGTCGTACGCTTGAGCGCATCGAACAGATTTTTCACTCCGCTGGTTTTGAAGTAGCGGACGGTCCAGAAATCGAAACGGATTTCCACAATTTCACGGCACTGAATACGCCTGAGCATCATCCGGCGCGTTCAATGCACGATACGTTTTACATTGAGGGTGAAGACGCACTCTTGTTGCGTACGCACACCAGCCCAATTCAAGTGCGTTACATGCTTGATCATGTGGCGCAACATCAAGCGGCCATGCAACAAGGCGCCGCGATGCCGGCGATTAAGATTATTGCGCCGGGTCGCGTATATCGTGTCGATTCTGACGCAACGCATTCGCCGATGTTCCACCAGATTGAAGGTTTGTGGATCGATGAGGATGTGAGCTTCGCTGATTTGAAGGGCACGTTCACTGATTTCTTGCGCCAATTTTTTGAGCGCCCAGATTTGCGTACACGTTTCCGCCCGTCATTCTTCCCGTTTACCGAACCCTCCGCAGAAATTGATATGAGCTGCGTGTTCTGTGACGAAGGGCATGGCCCGAAGGGTTGTCGTGTGTGTTCTCACACAGGGTGGTTAGAGATTGCAGGTAGCGGCATGGTGCATCCCAATGTGTTGCGCCATTGCGGTATTGATAGCGAGCGTTACGTTGGTTTTGCCTTTGGTATTGGCCCAGATCGTTTGACCATGCTGCGTTATGGCATTAATGATCTACGACTCTTTTACGATGGC
>SBBQ01000022.1 GCA_005239635.1 Uliginosibacterium gangwonense | reverse complement strand
TTCCATGCGGAAATTGCTGGGCAATACGGGATAGTCACGAATCACCAAACCAGCCGCATGAACCTGGGTCGATTCACAGTCTTGCTGATTGACGCCAACACTTCCAATGTGGGGGTACGTCAGGGTAACAATCTGACGACAATAGGATGGATCCGTAAGGATCTCTTGATAACCTGTGAGCGCGGTATTAAATACCACTTCGCCGACTCGACTACCGGCCACACCGATTGATTGTCCGTGAAACACGGTTCCATCGGCCAGAACCAGCACGGCGGGCGCAACAGCCACACCTTGGGTCAGCACATTATTGACGAACACATCCGAACCTAGCGCGACGGGCACAAGGGGCTCCTGAAATACCGATGATCTGCACTTGGATGCAGCGTCAAAGCATCGGAGAGTGAGCTCTGTACGCCGCACATGGAAAGCGGGAGCACCGGTTTGGGGTGCTCCCGCTCAATTGAAGACGAATTATACCGCGCCGCAGCAGGTCGGGCAAATTTAGAAGCGAGTTATTCAACAAATCGAGGGCTTAAGCGCGTTAGCGCGTGTGCCCTGCTGCACCTCTGCCCCTCAGACGTGGACTTAATCCGAGCCCCAGGGTAGTGCAAAAACTGAACGTACTTAGGCCAGCTCGGTTGATCGCTGCTTCAGTGCCTGACCTAGGCGCGTCAGCTCCCGATGTAACTTTGCCAATTGCAGGGCCGTGCCATCCACATCCTGTTTCTGAGCGCATTCCTGCACCGCCTGAGCAGCCATTTGTGCAGGACGGGCCTCAAATACCCCCAACGAGCCACGCAAGGTTTGGCTCAAACGGATAATTTGATCAAATTTGCGTTGCTCCAACCATTCATCAAGCAAATCTTGGTGGCGAGGCAATTCTCGCAAAAACACCTGAATTACCTCATGCAGCACTTCTCGATCATCGTCCAGCGTATGTAAGGTTTGGTTGAGGTCCAGCAGCATCGTAGACTTCATGCCGATATTCGAACGCTCTAGCTTCTTGGCTGCAGCATGTAGCTCCACCCCAAACGAATCAGGAGTCACTTCATCTAGCAACGACGTAGAGAATAGAGACTGATCAATATCTGCGCTGCCCGACTCCGGCGGCACATCACGCCTAACCGGTATCGTGGTTACAAAATCTGAATCAGCATTTGTTAGGCCGTTCTTTTGGGGCGTCTCTAATGAGAGCGCGGCTGAATCGGCATCATCCAACACGCGGCGAATGAGTGCGTACAAATCATCGCTGCGCAAAGGTTTGGCAATGTAATTGTTCATGCCAGACTCGATACAGCGCTCTCGATCCCCCGACATCGCATTCGCCGTCATCGCCACAATCGGTACCGGCTTCCAATCGTCCTGTGCAATCCAAGAGCGACGCATTTCTTTGTTACGAATCGCACGCGTAGCCTCAAGCCCATCCATCACCGGCATTTGCATATCCATGAGAATGAGGTCGAAATGCTCGCGCTCGTACATTTCTAAAGCTTCTGCGCCGTTATTGGCCACCTTAACTTGATACCCCGCCTTGCCCAGCATGCCAAGAGCGACGGTCTGATTCACCGGGTTATCTTCGACCAACAAAATCTTGGTGGATTTACCACCTGCCTGGTCAACGACAGCCAATGCGGCATCCACCTCGATTTCGCCCAAATCAATTGTTGCCGCAGGTCGATCACCCTGATGCGCCAACATCAGTGAGTCCAATAAATCTGATGGCGAGAAAGGCTTGATCAAGCGAGATTTAACGCCAAATTTGCGACACATCGCAGAACTGGCATTTTGTGTTTCGCTGTCCATCATCATCACCAAACGTGGCTGCGCCGTACTTGGCAAGGTCAAAATTCTTTCTACCAGTTCAAAACCGCTCATGTCTGGCAGTTTGGTATCGACCAGCGCAAAATCGATGCGGCTCGCCCCATCACTACGCTCTAAATATTGAATTGCAGCACGGCCACAGCCGGCCAGTTCACCGTGCAAGCCAAATTGATGCAGTTGATCTAGCAATCGCTGACCACCCAGTGGGTGATCATCAACCACCAACACATTCAGCCCCTGCAGCGTTTCTGAAACTTCCAACGTACCGGTCTGATTAATCGACTGACGAAAACGCACAATAAAGTTGAAGGTGCTTCCCACACCTTGCTCGCTTTCAACCCAGATACGACCATGCATCAATTCAACAAGGCGCTTACAAATCGACAGGCCCAAACCTGTGCCACCGTATTTGCGTGTGGTAGAGGTATCCGCTTGCGAGAATGCATCAAAAATAATGCGCTGCATTTCTGGTGGGATGCCAATGCCGGTATCGCGTACTGAAACATGCAATTGCACCCACTGTTCGTCTACACGCACTGGCATAACACGAACTTCAATCTCGCCTTGGCTCGTAAATTTAATCGCGTTACTGAGCAAATTCACCAGCAACTGACGTAAGCGCCCAATGTCTCCACATACTCGGGTTGGCAAACTGGGATCGATCGCGTACACCAACTCCAGATTCTTTTTGTGTGCCAATACTGCCATCGCGCGCATGGTTTCACACACGGCATGACGCAATACAAATTCGTTGTTTTCCAGTACGAGCTTGCCCGCTTCGATCTTGGAAAAATCTAGAATGTCATTGAGGATGGTGAGAAGAGAATCTGCAGATGAGCGCAACGTTTGCAAATAATCGCGCTGCTCTTCATCCAACTTCGTGTCAAACAGCAAGTCTGACAAGCCGATAATCCCATTCATTGGCGTTCTAATTTCATGGCTCATATTGGCCAAGAAATCGCTCTTCGAACGGCTCGCCGCTTCTGCTGCCTCGGCTGCATCGCGCAAAGATATTTCCAGTGTTTTAGCTGCGTTAATGTCTGTATGTGTACCCACCATGCGCAATGCTTTGCCATTGGCGTCACGGGCCACCACCAGTCCATTGGCTTGAATCCAACTCCAGCCACCGTCTTTACAGCGCATTCGGAATTCGGCGACGTACTGCGCTGTTTCGCCATTTATGTGCTTCATCAATTGCAGCTGGGTCGCATGCGCGTCCTCTGCATTCAACATACGCTGCCATGCTCGCAGGCTATGTTCAATTTCATCAGGCCGATAACCTAACTGTGCTTTCCAGCGGTCATCAAAGAAGACCTCATCGGTCTCCATATTCCAATCCCACAGGCCCATATTGGCGCTGCGCAATGCGAGATCCAAGCGTTGTTGGGATAAGCGGAGGATATCTTGCGAACGACGATTCTCGTCGCTCAACTGACGAATCATCTCTGCCACTGCTTGAATATCAGTAATCTGACGAATGAGCAGCGCATCTTCACGGCCACTCTCAGCCGCTACTTTGCGCGCCACTTCGTGCAGTGTAATTAGCGCATTGCGCTGGGCTTCAGATTCTTCTCGTAAGCGATCATTGGCTTGCGTCAATTCTTGTGATGACAACTCCAAACTGCGGCTACGCAGCTCGAGATCACGTTCAAACTGATCATAAGATTGACCAACTTCGGACATGAGACGTTGTAGGCGCGCCGCCATGTCTTCGTCGCCACGTACGCGCAAGTCTTCTAACCAAGTCTCAACCGCCGCTTGGTCGGGCAGGCCCATCACCCGCTTGAGCTGCCGTTGCAGAATACGCGAACTCATGCGCGCTCCCGCAAGCAACTAATCGTCATAGTTTGGTTGTGCAAGCGACAATCCGTGGTGCCCAACATAGGATTAATCTCGCCATTGGAATAAAACCCTGTCACCACGGTATCGGGACCAAGCACTTCCATCACAGCTTCAACCTCTTCTTCTACACGCGCGCCCATGGCAATTTTGCGCCCGACGCAGCTCACCAATAGCGCGAGGGAAGGTCCTTCACCCGGCAGCATAAGGCGAGTGGCCTCTGCCGCATCAACCGCGCCATCAACCAGCGCATCCGTGCTGGCATGCATGAGTTTCATCAATCCGCCGGGCACCACATCACCCGCCAAGATGAGCGAACCTTCATCTTCATTCACCGCCAAGATGGTGCGAATTAAGCCCTCGTCACTGTGGTCATCCCCCAACATGGAGAATGGAAACAACAAGCCAGATGCTGGCAAGCCGCTGGCATAGTCGCCCAAGTAGCGCTTATAGACTGCCAAAGCTGGCTCTCCATCCAGCTCATACAAAACGTTGTCGGTTGACTTGGTAACTCGGCGAGCGGGGCCAAAGGCCTGCCAGCCGCCCATGGAACCAAAACCTACTGAAATATTTTCGCCGTACAAACCAATCGCGACGATCTGTCGATCATCCACTCGCTTGTCACACAGCGTGCATGTTTTCGTAAAAGCACCGTTGTCGCCCGCTAAGCCGCCAGACAACAATACGTCCACCCCGGTCGTTTTTTGTAATCCCCGAATGAGCGCGCTACCGTTAATGGCCACGCCTTGTCCAAACAACAACACATGCTTGAGTCCCTCTTTGTCGAATTGCTTGCCGAGTCGATCACCTGCAGCCTCTGAGTCTTCAATACCCTGCAATTCAGCACGCACAATTCGGAACGGTGTTTTATCAAAACGCACCGCAGTGAACACGGCCGTATGCTCGCCCACGCCATTCACCGAAATCTCACCTGCAGTTGAACAACCCGCCCAACGCGCATTCGGCACAGCAGCCTGTACCGTCTTCATAAAACTATCGTTGGTCATCAACTCAACACTGGCAAAGACCAGCACCAATTGCGGCTGTATCGCCGCGAGTGGCGCCATCACTTTGGCCACATCTGAGGAGAGCGTGAGCGTTGCTTGCCCGATCTGCATGTTGATTCCTGCCAACAGAAAATATATGAAGGGAGTACCTCCGTTTTCTACGGCAGAATTGGCAGCACTCTGAAGTCTTCACTTACGCTGAAATAGCATTTTTCAGGCATGCGCGCCGCCACAAAGGCTATTACACCTCTAAGTTTGCTTCGGCACAGGCCCAGCATTGATTGGCAAAAACGAAGGAGAAAAGCCTTGCTCAGAGAAGGGGCAAATCAGGAGAAAGGAAAACAACTGAGCTGCCCGAGCAGAGCTGTCCGGGCATTGCTATAACCGATTAGCGACCGATTAGCGCAGACCTAAAACGTCTTGCATATCGTAGAGGCCGTTTGCTTTGTCACGCAGGAAACGCGCTGCACGAAGGCTACCCGTTGCGTAAGGCATACGGCTCGCGGCTTTGTGTGTCACTTCAACACGCTCACCCGGACCGGCAAACATGACGGTGTGGTCACCCACAATATCGCCGCCGCGTACAGTTGCAAAACCAATGGTGGTTTCATCACGCGCGCCGGTATGGCCTTCTCGGCCGTAAACTGCACAATCTGCCAATGTGCGGCCCAGTGCTTCTGCAACAACCTCGCCCATGCGCAATGCAGTACCAGACGGCGCGTCGACCTTGTGGCGGTGGTGCGCCTCAATAATTTCAACGTCGTAACCCGAGTTGAGAATTCGCGCCGCAGTGTCGAGCAGCTTGAACACCAAGTTCACGCCGACTGCCATGTTGGGGGCGAATACGATGGCGATGTCTTTTGAAGCATCAACCAACAATTGCTTTTGCTCAGGCGTAAAGCCTGTTGTGCCAATAATCATCTTCACGCCGTGATCGCGGCACAACTTCAAATGCTCTAGCGTGCCTTCGGGGCGCGTGAAGTCGATTAAAAACTGCGCTTTTGCCAATCCAGCCGCCAAATCATCGCTCACCAACACGCCCGTTGTTTGTCCGAGCGCTTCACCCGCGTCCCGACCAAGCATCGCGTTGCCCGGCAAATCGAAAGCGGCCGCCAGCATTGCATCTGGCGCGGCTTGAATCGCTTCAATCAGTGTGCGGCCCATACGGCCTGTGGCACCAGCCACGGCAAAATTCATGTTGCTCATTGTGCTGTCTGTGATTCAGTAGATTGTGAGGCTGAGGGTGCTGCTGAATTCGGCGTTACCGTTGAAGTTGACTCGGGCTGTGCCGATTGCGGCAGCGTGGCAGACTCAAGCTTGGGTTCAACCGATGCTGCAGGTGCATTATCAGGCTGGGGCTGCGGCGTTGCTTGCGGTTCTGCCGCAACCACATCACCCGCTACACGATCTAGACGGCCATTTTTGAAATAAACCGTCATCACACGTTGTACAACGTCGCCTTTACCCGGTTTAAAACGGTAAATATAGTCCCAGCGATCTGCGTGAAACACGTCGGTCACCAAGGGTGTGCCCAACACGAAACGCACCTGATCTGGCGTCATCCCTGGCCGCAGTTGTGACACCATTTCTTGCGTTACGAAGTTACCTTGGCGTACATCGATGCGGTATGGCGAAATGCGATCCGTTACCACTTCGTTATAACTACAAGCGCTCAATAGAACGGGGATCAGCCACAATACCCACGATTGGCCCAAGGATTTGGTGCGCACATTGATGTTGTTCAAACTCATGGCTTTCAAAAAAATTCAACCGAAAAACAGTACGTAGTTTGGCATCGCGGCCATAATTTGTGCCGAACTGCCATAAGCCACCCTGATCTTGCCCAACGCAGCGCTGTTGAGGCTTCCTCATGGCAAGCTCATTGAATGCATTCTCGTCGAACACATCATTTGCATCGCGATGCGGGAAGTATATCATCGGGGCTCTGGCTACCTGCGGCGCTTGCCAAGGCTACCCGTTGCCGCACCGTCAAACCGATAGGCGAGGTTGGCGCGGAAGATAGTTGCAACCCCGGCAATAGGTATGGTGTGCGAACGCCCAGCTATGCCAAATCATAAAAACATGCATCAGACGCGAAACGCCCCGAGCAACAAGATATAACAAGGCATACCGTGAGCGAAATCAGCAACGACCTCAAAAGCAGCGGCCTCAAAGCCACCACCCCTCGTTTGCGTATTCTTGATCTGTTTCAACGATCAAGCGCACGCCACATGAGCGCAGAAGATGTCTATCGCGCCCTGTTGGTTGAAGACATGGATATCGGCCTAGCGACCGTATACCGCGTTTTAACGCAGTTTGAACAAGCGGGAATCTTGCATCGCCACTTTTTTGAGTCCGGCAAAGCCGTTTTTGAACTCAATGAAGGTCACCATCATGACCATATGGTGTGCTTGCAGTGCGGCAAGGTTGAAGAGTTTTTCGATGCAGAAATTGAAAAGCGACAAGTGCGTATTGCCAAAGAACACGGCTTTACCGTGCACGACCATGCCCTCACTATTTTTGTCGATTGCACCAAAACCAACTGTCCTGACCGCAAACGCTAAGCACCAGTTCGTGCGGCTCTACCCTGCGACGCCGGTCTAGGCCGACAAGGCGTGGTGCCGTGCAGCTAACATCTCAGCCGCGTGTTGGCGGGTTGTTTCGGTAATTTTGACGCCTCCCAACATACGCGCCAGCTCTTCAACACGTCCCATCTCATCAAGCTCATCGACTTGACTTAAGGTCACGCCACCTTGCTGGCGTTTACTCACGCGCCATTGTTGATCGGCGCATGCAGCCACTTGTGGCAAATGCGTAACGCTTAAAATCTGGCGCTCTTCACCAAGTTGGCGCAGTAGTCGTCCCACAATCTCCGCCACCCCTCCGCCAATCCCCACATCCACTTCGTCAAACACCAAAGTGCCTGCAGTGCCAGCACGGCTACCGATAACTTGAATCGCCAAGCCAATGCGCGACAGCTCGCCGCCCGACGCCACACGCGACAAAGGTGCAGGTTCGCGGCCTGCATTGGCGCTCACCCGAAACTCAATTTCTTCAAGCCCAAAACTTGCTGCCTCACATGGTGTGAGCGCAACTTCAAACAGCCCGCCAGACATTCCAAGTTGCTGCATCATCGCGGTAACTTCTGTCGACAACACGTGGGCCGCTTGTTGGCGCTTTTTGCCAATCTCGCGCGCAAGTTTCTCGTATTGTGCATAGGCCGCATCCACTTCGGCCTGCAGGCGCTTGGGGTCCGCCTGCAAGGCAAGCGTTTCAAACCGCTGCTGCAATTGCGTGAGATGTTCAGGAATTGCTTCTGGCGCAATGCGATGTTTGCGTGCGGCATCGGTCACCGCAGCGATGCGCTGCTCAACTTCAGCTAAGCGTTGCGGGTTGAGCTCTAGTCGATCACGGTAACGACGCAGCGCATGAATGGTTTCTTCAATTTGAATGCGCGCGCTTTCGGCTAAACCTGCAGCTTCGTCCAAGCCAGCGTCAATTGCAGACAAGCGTGAAAGTTGCGACGACGCCAATTGCATGGCTTGCGCGGCAGCTTGCTCACCCTCGTCCATCGCGGCGAGCGAAGCGTTTACGCCTTCGAGCAAGTCTGCGGCATGGCCTAAGCGCGACAGTTCGACATTCGAATTTTGCCAATCGGCCACTTTGAAATCGAGCGACTGAAGTTCGTCAATTTGCCATTCCAACTGTTCGCGCTCTTGTTTCGACGAGGCCGTGTTGCGTTCGCATTCACGTAGCGCTTCGAGATGGCCTTGCCAAACGCGCCAACGCTCGCCCAATTGGCGCACCGCATCTTGCTGGCCTGCTTGCGCGTCAATCAACGCACGCTGCCGCGCTTCATCTACCAACGCGTAATGCGCATGTTGCCCATGAATATCGACCAGTCGTTGCGCCAACCCACGCAACTGCGTGAGGGTGACGGGTGCCCCATTAATCCACGCACGTGAACGCCCGCCGGCATCAATCACACGGCGCAAAATCAAAGTGCTTTCGCCTGCATCGGCGGCATCGCCTTCCATGCCGGCTTCTTCAAGCCACGCTTGTGCCGCAGCATCATTGGCAAACTCAGCAATAATTTCTGCCTGCTTTTGTGGCCCCTCTACACCCACGCGTACCACGCCACTTTCAGCACGCTCGCCCAACACCAACGCAAGCGCATCAACCAAAATGGATTTGCCAGCGCCGGTTTCACCGGTGAGCACAGCAAAGCCGGACTGAAAGTCCAGCTCCAATCGGTCGACCAGCACGAAATCTCGAATGTACAAACGTTGCAACATAACTAGCGCTCTCTCGGCGCCTCGCTCCAGCGCAGTTTTTCACGCAGCATGGCGAAGTAGCTATATTCCGGCGGGTGCAACAAATTAAGGCAATGGCGGGATCGCTCAATCATCACTTGATCGTCCGCTTGCACATCAAAACGTTCTTGCCCGTCGCAATGTACGCGCGCCACATGCGGCGCAAACAATCGAATGGCAATACGAGCCGTCTCAGGCAAGGTGATGGGACGATTCGTCAGCGTATGCGAACACAAAGGCACCAGCGCAATGCCGCCCACCCCCGGATGAATAATCGGTCCGTTCGCGGACAATGCGTACGCGGTTGAGCCAGTGGGCGTCGCCACAATCAGGCCATCAGAGCGTTGGTCGTACACAAACTCATTGTCGATGTGCACGCCAAACTCAATCATGCGGCCTGCGTCACCCTTTTGCAGCACCACATCATTCAAGGCCAAACCACGAAACACCGTTTCGCCCGCACGCTCTACGCGCACATCGAGCATTTGTCGGCGCTCGCTGCTGAATTCACCTTGCAGTAAACGCGTAATCGCTTCACATGCAGTCGCGGCAGATAGGTCAGTTAAAAACCCTAAGCGCCCGCGGTTCACGCCCACTAAGGGCACGCCATACGGCGCCAATTTGCGTGCTGAGACAAGCAGCGTGCCGTCGCCCCCCACCACAATGGCAAGATCAGCTCGTTTGCCAATGGTCTCGAAACTCACCACTTCAACGTTTGAGGCGTTTGGCAAATTGAGATCAAGCCCTGTGTGTTCAGCGACCAACACCGTCCGTCCACTTTGCAATAGATGGGCGGCAATTTGACTGATCGGTTCTGACACATCGCTGCGGTCAAATTTGCCAACCAGCGCAATGGTGCTGTAACGACTGGAAGTAGAAGACATCGGATTGAAACCGAAAGGGAAGAATGATGCGAATTTACCGCAAATCGGCACGGCTGAGGGCACTACGCATCATGACAAAGTGACAGCCCGCCCGAGCCGGGGCTGCGCTAGAATGCACACATGCTAGATGAACGCGCCCGCATCCTGCTCAAAGCCTTGGTCGAACGGTATATTGCCGACGGCCAGCCCGTCGGTTCGCGTGCGCTGTCACGCGTTTCTGGGCTTGAGCTCTCCCCTGCCACGATCCGTAACGTCATGTCGGATCTGGAGGAAATGGGGTTTGTGGCGAGCCCACACACCTCCGCGGGGCGCATTCCCACTGCCTTAGGCTACCGCCTGTTTGTTGATACGCTGCTCAAGATCGAGCCACTCAATCCAGAGCGTATTTCACAACTTGAAGGTCAGTTACAACCTAACGATCCCTCGCGTTTAATCAATCAGGCTTCCAGCCTGCTGTCTGAGCTCACGCGCTTTGCGGGTGTTGTGGTCGTGCCCCGGCGGGTCGCGCCAAAAATTCGTCTGGTTGAGTTTCTCAGCCTTTCAGACAAACGCATTTTACTGATTTTGGTATCAGAAGACGGCACTGTGCAAAACCGCATTTTGGTACCAGATCGAAGCTATAGCGCGTCTGAACTCACCACAGCCGCCAACTTTTTGAATCAACATTACGCGGGGCTGGACTTTCCAGACATGCGGCGCAAACTGCAAGATGAACTTACCCAGCTCAAGAGCGACATGACTTCGCTCATGACCGCGGCGATTGAGGCCGGCAACGAAGCGTTCTCCAGCACAAATAGCGATTACGTTATTTCCGGCGAGCACCATTTGCTTGACGCAGAAAACCTCACCTCTAACATGCAGCGCCTGCGCGAATTATTTGCGTTGTTTGAACAACGCACCAGCCTGGCACAGCTCATGGATATGTCGCAACAAGCCGATGGGGTGCAAATTTTTATCGGCAGCGAGTCGGGCTTGGCCCCGCTCGATGAATGCAGCGTGGTCACCGCCCCGTACGAATCCAATGGTTCAATCGTTGGCTCCGTCGCGGTCATCGGTCCCACACGCATGGCATATGATCGCGTGATCCCCATCGTCGACATCACGGCAAAGCTGCTGTCCTCTGCTTTGTCGAACCACTAACACGCCACTGCGGCCTAGCCGTTATTTAGCCCTTACACACTCTTTAGCCCTTACACACTCTTTAGCCCTTACACACTCTTTAGCCCTTACACACTCGTATGTCTCGCTACTGGAACGAACCCGAATACAAGCACGGCACGCCTACAAAAACTGGCGTGCTGTTAGTCAACCTTGGCACACCGGAAGCGCCCACAGCGCAGGCTTTGCGGCCCTACCTCAAACAGTTTTTGTCAGACCCGCGCGTCATCGAATTACCTAAGTTGCTGTGGTGGCCGATTCTCAACGGCATTATTTTGAACACGCGCCCTGCGAAATCGGCCAAGAAATATGCGTCGATTTGGACCGATGCCGGTTCGCCACTCAAAATTTATACGCAACGCCAAGTCACGCTGCTTAAAGGCTGGCTCGGCGTAAAAGGTCATCCCAACCTCGTAGTCGACTATGCGATGCGTTACGGCAAGCCGTCGATTGAAGATCGACTCAATGCGCTCAAGGCACAAAACTGCACACGCATTCTCATCGTGCCGCTTTACCCGCAGTACGCCGCCAGCGCCACCGGCAGCGTGATGGATGAAGTCGCGCGCTGCATGCAACATTGGCGCAATGTGCCGGAGCTGCGCATGGTACGGAGCTATCACAACCGCCCCAGTTATATTGATGCATTGGCAAAGCGCGTTGAAGAACACTTTGCCCAAAACGGCCGCCCTGAAAAACTCATCATGAGCTTTCACGGTGTGCCTAAATTTCACCTCACCAAAGGCGATCCATATCACTGCGAATGCCATGTAACGGCGCGTTTATTAGGCGAACGCTTGGGTCTGAGCCCAAGCCAGTGGCAACTGACCTTTCAGTCACGCTTTGGCCGTACCGAATGGCTCAAACCGTACACGCAAGAAACCTTGGAGCAATTGGCAAAAGGCGGGGTTAATCGCGTTGACGTCGTCTGTCCAGGCTTTGCCTCAGACTGTCTAGAAACACTGGAAGAAATCGCCCTCGAAAACCGCCATGCCTTTATGGCCGCAGGCGGCAAAACTTTTCATGCGATTCCCTGCCTAAACGACCACCCACAGTGGATCAGCACACTGGGCGAATTGGTTGAGTCCCATTGCGCAGATTGGTTGGCAAACGCAAACCAAGACATGGCGAAATTAAATGAACAGGCGGCGCGGGCGCGCCAAGCAGGAGCACAGCAGTGAATATTATTTTTAGTTGGGTGCTACATGCAGCGGCACTCGTCGCGGTTACACAACTTGTCTCATCCGTGCATGTTGATGGCTATGGCTCGGCCTTAATCGCGGCTATTGTTATTGGTTTGGTCAACGCGCTGATTAAGCCGCTGCTGCTCATCATTACGCTACCGCTCACCGTACTGACGCTCGGCATTTTTATTTTGGTGATTAATGCGCTGTGCTTTTGGTTGGCAGGCAGCATTTTGCGCGGCTTTGTGGTGGATGGTTTTACTGGGGCACTATTGGGTGCGTTGGTGTATAGCGTGCTGAGTTATGGCATTCGCTGGCTGTTGAGCAACAATCACAACAAGCACACAGCATCGTAACCCCGAGCAACATCGTTTCATCACGCATAAAAAAACGCCCCGCATGCGGGGCGTTTTTCTTGAAGCTAAAGCAATAGAAGTAAAGCAACTGCAAACTGCAACATCAACTTCTACAACATTCATTGCCAATGCAACGCGCTTGCTAATTTGGCAGATGAAGCCTGAAATTATTTTGCTAGTTGGCAGGGTTTTGCAGGATGTTGATGATCTGCGCATCCATCACATTGCTTTGCAAACCATTTTCACCCAGTTCCGGCAAATCGCTTTCACCTTCGCCACGACGACGGCGAACGCGACGCGTTGCACCCGGGTCAAACTGACCTTCCAACTCTTTCAATGCATCTTTACGGGCTTGCAGCGCCATATTGAACGCACCTTCTTCGCCATATTTCTTGACGGAGAATTTAACGCGCTTGCGTTTGCCATCTGGCAGCGGCCATGAAGCCACCCAGAACCAGCGTTGTTTCTCATCGGGCATATCACGCGTTTCAGACGCGCAATAACGACACACCCCAACCACACCAGAACGATTGTTCTTCTTAACGATGTTTGAGTACTCACGCAGCGAGAACGGCGGATTAGCCTCAATAATTTCGTCACGATAGGCTTTAGCGGCGGCAAATGATTTCTGCTTGCTGCCAAATACGCCATCGCTGAAATGCTTGCGGTGAATCACGCCACGACGCTGAATCGTGACCAGCCAGCCGTGCGTACGACTAGCTTCGTTGTCTACTCGGCTCACGCCATAGACTGAATTTGAATTACGTGCCAACGGTGCTCTCCTTCCGGAAACCCAGAATTGCGGGGCTTGGTAACCCTATTTCGGCAGATCAAACCGAAACTTGAACGGGTATAGGAGAGTTTTTTAGGCCGCATGCATGCACTTGCAAGTACGCACAAACCTAGATTTCATGCGGCTCTTGAGCCATATAAATCGATCTTTTTGCCGAAAATGCTGTCGCTCCCTCACCTTAAGGCGGAGAACACAACGTTCTTTAAGGCTGATCGTGGCGACGTGGACGCGTATCGGTCACCAATTCCAGATCAAGCGCAGAAATACTGGGCTTGGGCAAATTCACGGGCTCACCCGATTTTGCCAATTCTGTACTGGCTGTCGCAAAGCGCTGCACGAGGGTGGAGACTAATGACTGCCTAAAATGCTCCAAACATTCTTCCGACGCCAAATTCAGCGCTGCCGGATGTATTTCGAGATAGGTCAGCGCCGAGGTACTCGCCACACTCGCCAAACGTTTGCGAGTGCCGGGGTCGAGATACATCAGTTCGCCAAACACATCACCGGGGCCAAAAGTCGCCACACGCCGGCCATTAATCGATGCCTCAGCGCTACCTTCAATCAGCAAACAGAATTTGCTATCGGTGTCGCCTTCACGAATCAACAACGCGTTCGGCTCAGCCGTGAGCCAACGACTAATACGCAGAACCTCCCACACTTCCACATCTTCAAACTCAAGGAAGAATGGCATCTTACGCAGCACAGAGAAGCGTGCCGTATCGGGCGGCCGATAGTCTTCGTCCAGCAGTTTGTAACGAACTGCGGCCAAGTCTTTGGCAAACTCCGCCCCATTGCGGTAGCGCGAATACAAGTCTTTTTCGAGCGCCTTGCGAATCACCGCATCCATAGTCTCCGGCACATCCGGGTTCAACTGGCTGGCAGACGGCGTATCCGCATTGAGAATGCGATACACCAACTGCGCCGGATGCCGCGCACGGAAAGGCAAACGCCCCGTCAGCAGGTGAAACAACACCACGCCGAGCGAGTACAAATCGGTTTTTTGATTGAGCGGATAGTTCTTAATCTGCTCCGGACTCATGTATGCCGGGCTGCCCACGCCCATGATGAAGGTGGACTCCTGATCAACCTCACGCGAGATATTGAGCGCCAAACCGAAGTCGGTAATTTTCACCGTATCGTCATGGCCAATCAAAATATTGGCGGGCTTAATGTCGCGATGCACGATGCCTTGCTTAAAGGCGTAGTCGAGTGCCATGCAACACTTAAACACGATGCCCACGACTTTGTGCACGGGCAGCAGCGTCTCGAACGTACAAAATTGATCGAGCGGCTTGCCGTCCACAAAGTCCATCACGATATAAGCGCGGTTCTCTTCCCACACGGCATCGTGAATGCGAATGATATTGGGGTGATCCAGCCGCTTACACACCCCAGCTTCGGTGTTAAACAGCTTCTTCATGCGGCGGTTCCACTTACCGCCGTCTTTTTCCATATCGCCAAAATCAACCAGTTTAACGGCCACCGGCACGGGAATATCTGGCGCATCGCACAGGTAAACCGTGGCCGTTGCCCCACGCCCGATTTCACGCAGGACGCGGTATTTGCCAATCGTTTCAGGAATTGGTTTGCCAGTCATAGTTTCTAGTTATGGTGCTCGCGCAAACTTTGTCTAACAGTAGGTCTGCTGCGCAAAGATTGACTAGGCCCGCCAACAGGCCGGCCTAAAAGATTAAAGGCTCTCAATCATACCGCGCTCGACGACACCTTCACTAGGAAGAAAGTCTAGAAACCTCAGCTTTTCAAGCTTCGCCAAGCGCTTTGCAAGCATTAATTAACGTTTGTTCGCCAGATATCTGAAGTCCAAGGCCCCTGCAGGCAGTACATGCACAGCACCATTCAAGCGCAAAAAATACAAGTCAGGGCTTGAAATCAGCGAAATCACCCCCACAACAGTCGGGTTACTCATCGTCAGACGAGATCTTTCATGTCAGAAAACACGCAAAATCAGGCAGATCAAGCCAGTGTCGCTGAAGCGGGCGAAGCCGCTTTGAGCCTCGAAGAACAACTGCTGCAAGCCCAGCAAAAAGCTGCAGAGCACCACGACAACTGGCTGCGCGCCAAGGCCGAAGGCGAAAATATTCGTCGTCGCGCCCAAGACGACGTAGCCAAAGCCAGCAAGTTTGCCGCCGAAAAGTTTGCGCAAGCCATGCTACCGGTTAAAGACAGCTTGGAAGCCGCTTTGGGCAATGCCGCCGCGGCTGCTGATGGTAGCAACACCTTCAAAGATGGTGTTGAACTCACGCTGCGCCAGCTTGAGCAAGCTTTTACCGCCAATGGCATCGTGACGATCAACCCGATCGACGAAAAGTTTGATCCGCATCGCCACCAAGCCATAAGCCAAATCGAGGCGGATGGTGAGCCGAACCGCGTGATTAACGTGCTGCAACGCGGCTACCTGCTGCACGACCGCGTTTTGCGCGCAGCTTTGGTGGTGGTTTCAAAGGCAAAGGGCTAAGCACTCGCCAACAATTTTTTGCTGCCCCTACTTGATTCGTGGGCATTCACCCCTACATGGGGAACAACGGCAGCAACAAAGCAACGACGAAGCAGCAGAACAAATAGCCTGCGCAATTCAAGTCGCGCCTCGTTCTGCAAGAAATGATGAAGCGCACGGCGGTCCAGCCGCTGTGCCACTGATTGAAAGGATTTAAAAATGGGCAAGATTATTGGTATCGACCTCGGCACCACCAACTCCTGCGTTTCCGTTATGGAAGGCGGTAAGCCGAAGGTGATCGAAAACGCTGAAGGCGCACGCACCACCCCGTCTATCGTGGCCTATGCCGAAGACAATGAAATTTTGGTGGGCGCTTCAGCCAAGCGCCAAGCTGTAACCAACCCCAAGAACACACTGTTTGCGGTTAAGCGCCTGATCGGTCGTCGCTTCGAAGAAAAAGAGGTGCAAAAAGACATCGGCCTCATGCCGTACAGCATCGTTAAGGCGGACAACGGCGACGCATGGGTGGAAGCACGCGGCAGCAAAATTGCTCCGCCGCAGGTTTCTGCCGAAGTGCTGCGCAAGATGAAGAAAACCGCCGAAGACTATCTCGGCGAAGAAGTGACCGAAGCGGTGATTACCGTTCCGGCCTACTTTAACGACAGCCAACGCCAAGCCACCAAAGACGCAGGCCGCATTGCCGGCCTTGAAGTAAAGCGCATCATTAACGAACCCACCGCCGCTGCGCTGGCCTTTGGTATGGACAAGAAGCCGGGCGATTCCAAGATCGCAGTGTATGACTTGGGTGGTGGCACGTTCGACATTTCAATTATTGAAATTGCCGACCTCGACGGCGAACACCAGTTCGAAGTGTTGTCGACCAATGGCGACACCTTCCTCGGCGGCGAAGACTTTGACCAACGTCTGATCGACTACATCATCGGCGAATTCAAGAAGGAACAAGGCGTTGATCTGTCGAAAGACGTGCTCGCCCTGCAACGTCTGAAAGAAGCTGCTGAAAAAGCCAAGATCGAACTGTCTTCAAGCCAGCAAACCGAAATCAACCTGCCGTACATTACTGCAGACGCATCAGGCCCGAAACACTTGGCGCAAAAAATTACCCGCGCCAAATTTGAGTCACTGGTTGAAGAGCTGATCGAACGCACCATGGAACCGTGCCGTACCGCCATTAAAGATGCGGGCGTTAAGGTGAGCGACATCGACGACGTGATTCTGGTCGGCGGCATGACGCGTATGCCCAAGGTGCAAGAGAAGGTGAAGGAATTCTTCGGCAAGGATCCGCGCAAAGATGTGAACCCGGACGAAGCCGTGGCCGTGGGCGCTTCGATTCAAGGTGGCGTGCTGCAAGGCGACGTAAAAGACGTGCTGCTGCTGGACGTCACACCGCTGTCGCTGGGTATTGAAACCCTGGGCGGCGTGATGACCAAGATGATCAAGAAGAACACCACCATTCCGACCAAGTTCTCGCAGGTGTTCTCTACGGCGGAAGACAACCAACCCGCAGTGACCATTAAGGTGTTCCAAGGTGAGCGCGAAATGGCCACAGGCAACAAGATGTTGGGTGAATTCAATTTGGAAGGCATCCCGCCTGCATCACGCGGCTTGCCGCAGATTGAAGTGACCTTCGATATTGACGCCAACGGCATTCTGCACGTGAGCGCCAAAGACAAGGCTACTAACAAAGAAAACAAGATCACCATCAAGGCGAACTCTGGCTTGTCTGAAGACGAGATTCAACGCATGGTGGTCGATGCTGAAACGCACGCTGAAGAAGACAAAAAGGCCCACGAATTGGCCGACGCACGCAACCAGTGCGACGCGCTGATTCACGCCACACGCAAGGGCCTGACCGACTTTGGCGACAAGCTCGACGCGGCTGAGAAAGAAAAAATCGAAGCCGCCATCAAAGACGCAGAAGACTCCATTCGTGGTGGCGACAAAGCCGACATCGAAGCCAAGTCACAAGCATTGGCAACCGCCAGCCAAACCTTGGGCGAAAAGATGTACGCGCAACAACAGGCTGAACAAGGTGCCGCCGCCGGTGGTGCGCAGGCAGCCGGCGAAGGCCAAGCGCGCAAGGATGACGGCGACGTGGTGGATGCAGAGTTCACCGAAGTTAAAGACAAGAAGTAATCACCCCTCTGCTCGGACGCAGGCACAGCAGGCTTTCGCCTGTTGTGCCTTTTGTCCATATAAAACGCAGCAAGACAGGTACGTGCAATGTCAAAACGTGACTACTACGAAATTCTTGGCGTCAATCGTGATGCGAGTGACGAAGAAATTAAAAAGGCCTACCGCAAGCTGGCCATGAAGTTTCACCCAGACCGCAATCAGGGTGACGATGCCAAGTCTGCAGAAGAGAAATTCAAAGAGGCTAAAGAAGCCTACGAGATGCTCTCTGACGACCAAAAGCGCGCCGCGTATGACCAATACGGTCACGCCGGCGTAGACCCCAATGCCGCCGGTATGGGCGGTGCCGGTATGGGCGGTTTTGCCGATGCCTTTGGCGACATCTTTGGCGACATCTTTGGCGGTGCGCGCAACGGTGGCGGACGCAGCAGCGTATATCGTGGTGCAGACCTACGCTACAACCTCGAAGTCTCGCTCGAAGAAGCCGCGCGCGGCTTAGAAACACGTATTCGTGTGCCCACCATGGAAAGCTGCAGCACCTGTAATGGTAGCGGCGCCAAACCCGGCACCTCGCCCGTCACTTGTTCCACCTGCCACGGCAGCGGTCAGGTGCGTATGCAACAAGGTTTTTTCTCCATCCAGCAAACCTGCCCCACCTGCCACGGCAGCGGCAAAATGGTGAAAGACCCGTGCGGTGATTGCCACGGTGCAGGTCGTATCAAGAACCACAAAACGTTGCAGGTCAAAATTCCGGCCGGTGTAAACACGGGTGATCGCATTCGACTCACCGGTGAAGGCGAGGCCGGCGCGGGCGGCGGCCCATCTGGCGATTTGTACGTGCAAATTCACATCAAACCGCACAGCGTGTTTGAACGCGACGGCGATGATCTGCATTGCGAAATGCCTATCAGTTTTGCCACCGCCGCGCTGGGTGGCGAAATCGAAATCCCCACGCTCGAAGGTGCTGCCAAAGTGCGCATTCCCGCCGAAACACAAAGCGGCAAAGTGTTCCGTCTACGCGGCAAGGGGATTCGCGGCATTCGCTCTGCCGCGCCGGGCGACTTGATGTGTCATGTGCAGCTTGAAACGCCGGTGAATCTCACCGAGCGCCAAAAAGAATTGCTTAAGGAATTTGAAGCGATCGCACAAGGTGAAGCTGGCCGCCAAACCCCGCGCCAAAAATCGTTTATGGATCGCGTGCGCGATTTCTTTGCGGATTAAGGTGTACGCTCACACTTATTTTGCCAACCAGATTGGCAAAATAAGCGTCGCAGTCTGCGCCACATCAACGCACTCTGCCCAATAAAAAAGCCGACACGTTGTCGGCTTTTTTATTTTGCATATCCCCAGCATCTGCATATCAATCTACACCTTCAATTTCTAGACAAATTTACTAGAGCCAATTCAAAGGTAAAAATCTATCGAAAATGTATGTAAAGAAACTGTTGGGTTGGATGCACTTTAAGTCTCCATTTGCCAACATGAAAAATTAAGCCACAGTATTTATAAGGCACTCTAAGATATTCTTAAGGCATGAAAACCTACACCTCTAACACTCTCGTCGTTAAAAATCCCTTGATCAAAGAGGCTCTAGATCTTTCCACGGGGGCAATTCAGACGGTATGGGAGGTGGTTGGAAATGACTACGAGAAGGTCTTACAAAAAAGATTGGCATTAAAAACATGCAATGAGACAGGCAACCCCATACTGGCCTGCCCTTTGTGCTTGGTACCTCTTCATCTTGTCTCATTGTCGAAAAAGAGATTATTTTACTTTCGTCACGAGGAAGAGAATGGACAGTGCCCATTTCATACAAAAGGACGCCTTAACGAAGAGCAAATCCTTGCCTTGAAATACGACGGAGTAAGAGAGTCGGCAGCGCACAAAAGAATGAAGGACATTATCGCAAGTAGCTTGAGTTGCGACCCTGATTTTTCCAACATTGAGATAGAGGCTGTCTGGAAAGGGCAGTCTAGAAAAGGCTACCGAAAGCCAGATGTAAGAGCCATTTGGAAGGGGTCGCTGCCGATCGCCTTTGAAGTCCAACTTTCCACTACGTTTCTTCGAGTTATTGCAGCTCGCCGAGAATTTTACCTTCGAGAAGGCGGCTTACTTGTCTGGATATTCAATAGTTTCGACATGGGTAATGCTAGGCTCACGCAAGAAGATGTGTTCTATAACAATAATCGCAATGCATTCATTGCCAATGAAGAAACCCTGTCTGCATCTAGAACATTGGGCAAGTTTTCGCTGGACTGTGTTTGGTCAGCCCCCTCCGATGAAGGTGGAATACTAACTTGGGAAGAATGTACTAGGCGGGTTCAATTCAACGAATTGACCGTGGAACAAAATAAGCAGAGAGTATTTTTCTTTGATGCAGACAAAGAAAGAGAGCGTTTTAATTCGCCACTTGAGCACCGCCTCCTAAGGAGAGATTTCCGACAATATTGGTTCTCAGATCATAAGGACCGTACCGAATGGCTACGCCTTCGAACGCAATTCGCCAGAATGCGTATATATCTTCCAGAATATCTTGGCGATGCAGAATCTCTTCATCGCCTCATTGACTCTCTATATTCTGCCGAAATTGGCAAGCCTTGTGCTGGATGGCGTTTTACTAACATTGTTCAGCTCGCACACCACATTCACGAACATTACAAAGGCTATCTTTGGGTCTTTCGCCTTATGTTGCAGGCCCACAAGCAGGAAGAAAGTATTAGAAAATACGACACAACCGGCAAGTGGCGGGAAAAGGTCAAAAAATACAAGCAGTCGTGGATAGAAGGTAAGGCCGACTACACGCCTGACCGACAACACGACGCACTCATTTCATTCCTTTTCCCCGAAATCGCAGCAGAGCTTCCGAAAAGCCCTATCCGATCAGGTAACTAATGTAAAAATCCCTTAGGTCTTAATACTCGAAGGCAGCTCCACAAAGTCCTCTGTGCGGTCCAACATGCGCATCACCGCCAACATGTCGGCCGGCGGCGCAATCAGCTTGCGCGCATTCAAATCCAACCAACCACCTGCGCTGGTTACACGCGCGCAGACAGTGCCATCGAGCCGCTGAATTTCTTGGCGCAACATAAAACGACTGCCGTCTTCAGACTGCCCGGCTGCGGCCAGCGTCACAACAATGTCTTGCAGCAAATTCACTTCACGTCGGTAGTCCACCTCGTCGCGCATAATCACCGGCCCAAAGCGCAGGCGCGCAAAAGTCTCCACCGGAAAACCGTTTTCAGCAAAGAACATCATTCGCACGTCGGCTGCTTTGTCTAAAAACGCCGTGTTCTTCATATGCGAGTTGAAGTCCATATCGGCCCAACCAGCATAGAGTTGTTTGGAATACATGCGTGGCTCCTCAAGTGATTTGCCAATCTGTTTGTGCGTAAAAATTTAACGCAAGATGACCGCGTTAACACTACACCGCCCACCACAAAATTCAGATAGGTATTTTGGGTTTACAGCCTAGGCTTTACTAAGCATTTGCCCATAAAAAAGCCGACGCATGCGTCGGCTTTTTGTTTAGCGAAGCGAGTGCTTACGCTGCGGCGACTTCTTGCGTGTCGTCGTTATGTGTTGCGGCTGCAACCTTGCGCGTGCGACTGGGTTTAACCGCGGCTTTAACCGGTTCTGCATCGACCAAGCCCGCCTCGGCACGCAGGCGTGCGATGTCTGCTGTGTAATAGCGGCGATTTCCCGTTTCGCGTTGCACGATGCCTTCGCGTTGCCACACTGCCAATACACGGCTCACAGTTTCGATGGTGAGGCCGAGGGTGGCGGAATAGTCGTCGAGCGACATACGCACAATGCGATGTGCGGGGGTGCTTGTTGCATGCTGTGCTGCATGATTCGCAGCGTTATGTGCTGCGCTGTTTGCAGACTCGCCTTTGCTGGCTTTGCCCATTTTGCCAACCACGCCGCAGTTGCTCGGCGCTTTTTCTGACACACGTAATTGCAGCATAAGCCGCGCCAAACGCGTGCGCGCCGGCGCTTGTCCACCGGCGAGCTCGGCCAGCCATGAATCAGCTTTGTCGAGCGCGACATGCCATTGCTGCATGATGCGATGACGCAAAATGGGGTGCGCTTCTTCAAGCGTTTGCAGCAGCGGCAGCGGAATACGGCACAGTTGAATATCGGTTAGCGCTTGCGCGGCATTGCCGTATGCGCCGGACACGAGAGCTTCTAGGCCAACGATGTCACCCGCTTTGAGAACGCGCACGACGCGTTGCTGGCCTTCTGGTGAATAGCGCACCAGTTTGACCACGCCACTGCGAAGGGAGAATACGGCATCGGCTGCCGACCCCATGTGGTAGAGGTAGGCATCTGCTTTGAGCTGAAGGTCTTCAATTTGGCCACGGGCCTGCTCAAAGTCTTCATGCTGAAGGTCTGCAAAAAGTGCGGTGCCACGAATGCTGCATTGACTGCAATCCGAACGTCCCAGCCGCTCGGCGTGAATCTTGGTGTACTGCATGTGCAACCCTGCAAAACTACGCTACTGCTCGTGCGAGGCGGTGCTGGCCCCTACTGCGATGTAACGACTACCTGTAACCAGAAAACGTGCTTCTCTTTTGTAACTGACAATACTGCCTGTGACGATTTGTTTGATGTGTTGTTTAACGTCTTGCGTCTGCTCGAGCAGATCTATCGCGTCAATCAGGCTTCCCGTCGCGCACCGGGCTTTCCGTCTTCTACCAAAAACTGCGCGAGTGTACCGATTTCGCTGTCAGATTGCACGATTTCTTTGATGTATCGCAAACTCACCTGCATGCGCTGCGGGCTCAGGTCGATCAATCCATAGCCCCGCTGATCGGTGCGAACATAGCGGATATGTGGGCTTTGCGCGGCCACGCGCTCGGCTTTTTCTTGCTTCCAAGACGAATGGGACGACACCGAGGTGCCACAAAACTCGGTGCCGATGACGGGCAACTTGGGATGGGCAAAATCGTCCGCATTGGCCCCCACTACGAGATCGCTCACCCAATTGGCGTGCACATCGCCACTCAGCACCACTGGGTTGCGCATGTGGCTATGCGCTATATCGTGCAAAAAACGCTGGCGAGCAGCGGGGTAACCATCCCAGCCATCGGTCCAGATACGCGCTGCATCGCCATCGCCCATATGCAGTGGTGCCAGCAAAGTGGTTTGCGCAAGGATGTTCCAGCCCACAGATCGCTGCCCCATGTGCTGTTTAAGCCACGCCTCTTGCTGCGCACCTAAGAAGCTGCGAGAGGGGTCGCTCAGTTGTGGGCACGCTCCTGCCAACACGGTGCTGCTGCCGCCTTTGCCAATCGGCGCGCACGGCTGTGGGTCGCGGTATTGGCGACCATCTAGCGCATATAAATTAAATAACTGACCCCAGTTAAATTGGGTGTGAATGGAGAGCGCGCCAAACACCGTAGGTTGAGGGTGTGTGAGCGCTTGATTTAATTTGCTTTGCGTTACGCCCAGTACGTGCGGCAGCGACACGGGCATAAATTCACACCAGGCTTGGTAAGCCGCTAGGCGTCGCTGTACAAACTGAGGATCAAGCGCTGCCTCACTGCGCCCTGCGTAATCGTTGCTGACCTCGTGGTCGTCCCAAATCACCATCCACGGGGCGCTGGCATGGCAGGCTTGCAGATCGGGGTCGAGCCGGTATTGGGCGTAGCGTTGGCGATAATCATCCAACGTTTTACAGGCTTGGCCTATGTGCTTGCGCACCATACCGTCGTGGCCACGGCCTTCGTAGATGTAATCACCCAAAAACACCACGGCATCGAGGTTTTGCCGGGCCATATCGCGATGTGCGGCGAAGTAGCCGTGTTCGTAATTCTGGCAACTTGCGAAGGCTAGGCGAGCATTGGTCACAACGTCGTGCCAAGCGGGTGCCGTGCGCGTGCGCCCCACAATGCTGCTGGCACCCGCAGCGTGAAAGCGATACCAGTAGTCTCGGCCAGACTGAAGCGCAGCCACCTCGACATTCACGCTGTGGCCAAAATCAGGCATGGCGAGCGCATCACCTGTCGCCACAATTTTCTTGAATGCGGGATCCGCTGCGACTTCCCATTTCACGGGCACCGCTAGCGGCGACATACCCCCTTGTGGCGCGAGCGGCTCCGGCGCAAGCCGCGTCCACAACACCACGCTTTGCGGCTGCGGCCAACCGGAGGCAACACCGAGGGTGAAAGGGTTTTGATTGAGCGGGGTCTCGAGCAAGGCAACGCTGGCTTGATCGAGCAGTTGTGCTGCATACGCACTGTTTGGCAAACACAGTGGTAACACGCGCGCGCCCAACAAGGCGCCGCTTGCTTGCAGAAAACGTCTTCGGTCAAAAATACGTCGCATCGAAGGGGCTGTGCTGAGTAGAACTGCCTACGTTTGACGACCCGCGCTTACAAGTTGATTTGTGCTGCGCCATTTTGCATCTTGCTGGAATGCGCCAAATCGGGCGCCTCCTATTCAGGCACGCCGCCACTCAGTGGTGCCGCCCGGCTTATCTTCTAGTACAACGCCCGCGGCTTTTAACTCGTCACGAATGCGGTCTGATTCGGCAAAGTTTTTATTTTTGCGCGCATCCAAACGTGCTTGAATGAGTTCTTCAATAGCAGCGTCCGACAAACCACCTTCAACGGCTGCGCCTTGCAAAAACTCTTTCGGCTCACGTTGCAGCAAGCCCACTACACCGGCCAATGCACGCAGCAAACCTGACAGCGCGGCATCGCCTGTACGATTGACTTCGGTTGCCAATTCAAACAACACCGCCAGCGCTTCTGGTGTATTGAAGTCGTCGTTCATCACTTGCTGCATGCGCTGCGCGTAGGCATTTTGCCAATCGATTTCAGATGCGATGGGCGGCACATTTTTAAGCGTGGTGTACAGGCGGGTGAGCGCCACACGGGCGTCATCTAAATGCGCATCTGAATAATTGAGCGGGCTACGATAGTGGGCGCGCAGAATAAAGAAGCGCACGACTTCGGGGTCGTACTTTTGCAGCACTTCACGAATGGTGAAGAAATTGCCCAAGCTCTTGGACATTTTTTCGTCATCCACACGCACAAAGCCGTTGTGCATCCAATAATTCACAAAGCTGTGCGTGTGGCTGCCATCACCACAGATGTCCACACCCCGCGCACCTTCACTTTGGGCAATTTCATTTTCGTGGTGCGGAAACTGCAAATCGGCACCGCCACCATGAATGTCGAATTGCTCGCCCAATAAGTCAGTGCTCATGGCCGAACATTCAATATGCCAACCCGGCCGACCTTTGCCCCAAGGGGAGTCATACTGCACTTCGGTCGGCTCGTCGGTTTTGCCGTGCTTCCACAATACAAAGTCGAGGGGGTCGTCTTTGCCTTCTGCCACATCCACGCGCTCACCTGCACGCAGGTCTTCTAGCGACTTGCCAGACAATTTGCCGTAACCTTTGAACTTACGCACGGCGTAGCACACGTCGCGATTAGCAGCCACGTAGGCATAGCCATTGGTTTGCAAGCGCTGAATCATGTCCAGCATTTGCGGCACGTATTCGGTTGCGCGTGGCTCGTGACTGGGGCGCAGCACGCCGAGGGCGTCTGCGTCTTCATGCATGGCCTTAATAAAGCGGTCGGTAAGCGCACGAATACTCTCGCCATTTTCGCTAGCGCGACGAATGATTTTGTCGTCAATATCAGTGATGTTGCGCACATAGGTGACATCATAGCCACTGGCGCGCAACCAACGCGATACCATGTCAAACACCACCATGACGCGGGCGTGGCCTAAATGGCAAAGGTCATATACGGTCATGCCGCACACGTACATACGAACTTTTCCCGCCTCTAGGGGAACAAATTCTTGTTTCTGGCGACTGAGGGTGTTGTAGAGCTTGAGCATGGTTAACCTTGAATTCTGTTGCACCTGCCAGCCAGAGGGAGACGAGCGCCCCGTTTGACTGGCCAAAATTAGCGGCAAAACGGTAATTGTAGCGGGAGTACCCTCTTGCTAGAATCCCGCTTTGGCGTTTGGCGCATTTTTTGGCCTAAAAGCACAAATAAGGCCCTAGCTTTAGCCCAAGCCATAACCCTAAGTTAGCGCTTTGCCATCGCCGCAGTATTGCCATACAGAATAACCACGGAACCACCGAAGCGAACCCACCCTGCACGAGAGTCACGAGACCCCATGCGAAACTATATGAATACTCAAACCATGATTCGTCGCACGCTCCGTCGCACACTCAAAGCCAGCAGCGCTGTTTTGCTGGCCGCCGCCTTCCACGCACCGCAGGCCCACGCCGATGTGCAAGAAGCCAGCCGACTGTTAAAACAGGGCCAGCTCCCGCAAGCGCTGGAAAGCGTTGATCAAGCTTTGTCACAAAAGCCAAAAGATCCGCAAACTCGCTTTATTAAAGGCTTAATTCTGGCTGAAATGGGCAAGGCGCCCGAAGCCATTACGATTTTTCAAAAGCTGACCGAGGAATACCCGGAGCTGCCCGAGCCGTATAACAACTTGGCTGTGTTGTACGCACAACAACGTCAGTACGACAAAGCCAAGCTGGCTTTGGAGATGGCCATTCGCACCCACCCAAGCTATGCCGTAGCGCATGAAAACCTGGGCGATGTTTATGCTCGCATGGCTAGCCAAGCGTACGATAAAGCATTGCAACTGGATTCCAACAACACCGCCGCGCAAAACAAGCTGGCCCTGTTAAAGGAATTGAATTCCATTAGCAATCGTAGCGTCTATACCGCACCGCGTCTGCCAGCGGCTGTTGCAGCCGTTGCACCGCCAGCAACCCCAGCTGCCGCAACCGCACCAACTGCAACGGCCGCGCCGGCCAAGGTAGCCACCGCAGCAGCGCCGGCCCCCGACAGCAGCAAAGCAGATATTGGCAATGCACTTAAGGGTTGGGCCAATGCATGGGCAAACAAGGATATGAAAGCCTACTTCGCTTCATATTCAAAGGACTTTGACCCACCAGGCCGTCAAAGCCGCGCAACATGGGAAAAAGAGCGTACTGATCGCATTGCGGGCAAATCAACCAAAATTGCCGTAGATGTGGATATTCAAAGCATTGAGCGTAGCAGCACAGATGAGGCAACCGTTCGCTTCCGTCAGAACTATCGTTCAGGCGGCCTCAAAGCATCTGGCAACAAAACGGTCGTCATGAGCAAGCGTTACGGACGTTGGCAAATCGTCCGGGAGCAGATGGGTCGGTGATTCAAGCGTGAGCAGCACACAGTTTTCAGGCGCGCGGCGCTATTGGCAACGCGCCATGCGCAACTTCTGCCTCGCAGCAGTGGGTGCATTGTTGGTGACCCCACCATTGTCTAGCGCAATTGCGGTAGAGCCCGCGCGACCCGCCGAAATCACACTTGAAGCGATGCTCGCTAAGGTGTTTCAGTCCATTCAACGCAATCAGTTTGATACCGCTTTAGCGCAAACCGATACCTTGTTGCGCACCTACCCGAACTTTCGTTTGGGTTATTTGATTAAGGGCGATTTGCTGACCGCAATGAGCGGCACGCAAGTGCGTAGTTTTGGGTCCGCCTCAAATGCGCCGAGCGAACGTGTGGCCGACTTACGCGCCGAAGCGCTAACGCGCTTACAGGCGTACCGAGAAAAACCACCCACCAATCGCATCCCACGCTATTTGTTGCAGATGGATGCGGAACAGAAATACGCATTAGTGGTCGACGCGCATCGTTCACGGTTGTATCTGTACCAAAATGACAATGGCCGCCCACGCTTTATTGCGGATTACTACATGACGCAAGGCAAACTTGGCGTCAATAAAATTAAAGAAGGCGACAAGCGCACGCCGATTGGGGTTTACCACGTCACCAGTAAATTGCCGCGCGAACGTTTAGGCGATTTTTATGGTGTGGGCGCTTACCCAATTTCATACCCGAATGAATGGGATCGCATGCATGGCCGTGACGGTCATGGCATTTGGTTGCACGGCACACCGAGCGATACTTTTTCGCGCCCGCCCAAAGCATCTGACGGCTGCGTCGTGCTTGCCAATGCCGACCTAGAGCGCATTGCCAGCACGCTGCAAATTGGTGTCACGCCCGTCATCATCAGCAATGATGTTGAATGGTTGTCGCTTGATGATTGGCAAATTGAGCGTACCGCGCTCAAAAACGCCATGGAACAATGGCGCAAAGACTGGGAAAGCCGCGACACTGATCGTTACTTGAGCCACTACTCACGGCGCTTTAGCAGCAGCGATGGCAACTTCAATGCCTATGCCGCACGCAAACGCCAAGTCAATGCTGGCAAAGAATGGATCAAGGTCGGCTTGAGTGAAGTCAGCATGTTCCGCAACCCCGGCCCAGATGAAGTGGTGGTGGTTAACTTCATGCAAAAATACGACAGCAATAATCTTAAAAACGAGATGAAGAAACGTCAGTACTGGGTGCGAGAAAAAGGCGTGTGGCGCATTATCTACGAAGGTGCCGCATAAGCCAGTCGACACTAAAGTACGTCATCGTTTTGCCAATCACAAACGCCCTACATTGTCTGCAATACCCGATTATGGAATACAGGCCACATGTCACTTGCGCATTCAACTCGCTCTAGCTTCCTTGCTCGTACGTTTGCTGGCTTTGCCGCGACACTGCTTTGTTTGTTAAGCGGATATGCATTCGCTGGCAACCCGCACGTTCAAATCAACACCAGCATGGGTAATATCGTCGTGGAGTTGTATCCTGAAAAAGCGCCCGTTACCGTGGCAAATTTTTTGGAATACGTTCGTACCAACTTCTACGATGGCACACTGTTTCATCGCATCATTCCGGGCTTCATGATTCAGGGTGGTGGTTTTAACGAACGCTTTGAACAAAAAACCACGCGCGCGCCCATCCAGAACGAAGCCACCAATGGCTTGCACAACACGATGGGCACCATTGCCATGGCGCGCACCGGCAACCCACATTCAGCCACTGCTCAGTTTTTCATTAACCACGTAGACAATCCCATGCTGAATCAGCAAGAAGGTCGCTGGGGTTATGCCGTATTTGGCCGCGTGGTTAAGGGCATGGACGTGGTTGAGAAAATTGCCCGCGTACAAACCACCACTTATGGTTTTTATCAGGACGTACCCGCTACGCCTGTTGTCATTCAATCGATTCGCACCCTTAGCGAAGCCAAGTAGCAACCACTCGGAGTACAACATGATCAAGCTGCACACCAACCACGGCGTTATCACCCTCGAACTCGACGCTGAAAAAGCACCGCGCACAGTCGAGAACTTTCTTGAATACGCCAAGGCGGGCCATTACGACGGCACAATTTTTCACCGAGTGATCAGCAACTTCATGATCCAAGGCGGCGGTTACACTGCAGGCATGAAAGAAAAGACCACCAATGCGCCGATTCCGAACGAGTCTGCCAACGGCCTTGAAAACAAGCGCGGCACCGTCGCCATGGCCCGTACTTCCGCACCGCACTCTGCCACCGCACAGTTCTTCATCAACGTCACTGACAATAGCTTCCTCGACAAAGCGCGTTGCCAAGATGGCTGGGGCTATTGCGTATTCGGCAGCGTGGTTGAAGGCTTGGATGTAGTCGATGCGATTAAGGGCGTTAAGACCGGTCGCAGCGGCTTTCACCAAGACGTGCCGGTTGAAGATGTGATTATTGAGCGCGTTGAAATCGTTTAATCGCGCCCTAACGCTGCGCTACATCAACCGTGACTGACGCAATCATGAGCACAAGCAAGCCCGTGCTATTTGCATCAGATGTTCATTTGTGTGTGAGTCGCCCGGATGTGTCGCAGCGTTTCTTAGATTTTTTAAATGGCCCCGCCATGCAGGCCAGTCAGCTCTGGTTACTGGGCGATTTATTTGAATACTGGCCCGGTGACGACAGTCTAGATCAGCCTTTACATCGCGATGTAATACAGGCGCTGCACCAACTCCACGTTGCGGGTGTAGCCTGCCACTTCATTGCAGGCAATCGTGACTTTCTCATTGGCGAAGCATTTTGTCGCACCAGCGCTTGCCAATGGGTGAGCGAGCCGCATGTGATCGAACTCGGCGGCAAGCGTACCTTACTCATGCATGGCGATTTGCTGTGCACTGACGACACAGCGTATCAAGCATTCCGCCAGCAGGTTAGGGGTGCAGATTGGCAAAACAAGTTTTTGTCTCAGCCGCTCGCACAGCGTATTGAACAAATCGAGGCGCTGCGTCGCCAAAGTGAATCGGCCAAACAAACCAAGATGGCCGACATCATGGACGTAAACACTGAAGCTGTGCTGCAGGCGCTGCAACAGCATGGCTGCACACGCCTGATTCATGGCCACACCCACCGGCCTGCCGTGCACTACTTACAGCTCGGAAACAAAACAGCCGAGCGCTGGGTGCTACCGGCGTGGGACCTTGCGGCTTCAGACTCAGAAAATCCTGCTAAGATAGGCAGCGGAAATTGGCAACATGGTGGATATTTAGCCTGTTTTCCAAACCATTGCGGCACGGACCAAATGCGCTGGTACGCTGTTTAGCCGTTGCCAGCTAATACACAACCCACCAAAAGTTTACTGCCATGCGCGTGCTGATCGTCGACGACAATGCCGTCAATCGCCGTTTGCCCGAGATCATCATGACCCAACTGGGTCATCAAACGCAGCAGGCAGACAACGGCAAGACAGCGCTTGAGATGCTGCGTAGCAACCCCGTTGACTGTGTGTTGTTAGATATCAGCATGCCCGAGATGTCGGGCGAAGAAGTGTGTCAGGCAGTGCGGCAAGATGATGCACTGAAGCACCTCTACATCATTGCCTACACTGCGCACGCCATGTCTGAAGAACGCTCTGCCATCATGGCACACGGCTTTGATGATCTGCTCATCAAGCCCGTCAGCAAAGCCAGTATGGTGTCTGCTATGAAAGTAGCAGAGCAAGCGGTGAAGCACCGCACCACGGGTGCCTAGGCACTGCTCAACTCCGTAGTAAAAGCCTTCTTAGCCTTCGACCCCTGCTTGGCTTTCGACCAATCTTAGCTTTCGGCCAATAGATGGCGCGGTAACGTGCTTGCATCCACCGCTTCACGTTCATCAAACACAAAACATTTACCGTCGTAGTGCGCGCCCGGCGTGAGTTCGAGATATTTAAGAATACCGCCATCGAGTTGCCACACGCGTTCATGGCCAGCCTCACGCATAAACAGCGCTGCCTTCTCGCAGCGAATCCCGCCCGTGCAATAGCTCACAATCGTTTTGTCTTTGAACTCATCGAGGTGTGCGCGAAACGCATCAGGAAACTCGGTGAATTTGGTAATGCGCCAATCAATCGCATTTCGAAAGCCACCGAAGTCGACTTCGAAACCATTTCGCGTGTCTAGCATCACCACGGGGCGACCTTCGTCATCCACACCTTCGTGCAACCAGCGCTCCAACACTTCCGGCGGCAATGCTGGCGCACGCTCGGCTGTGTCTGGCCGAATGGTGGGGTAGTTCATGCGAATAATTTCGTTTTTGACTTTGACCTTGAGCCGCTTAAAGGGAATGTCTGCACTCCAACTTTCTTTCGGTGTGAGATCGGCCAAACGTGCATCTTCGCGCATGAAATCGATGTAATCGCGCACACGCTGTGCTGTTCCTGCCAGAAAGAAATTAATTCCTTCTTCCGCAATCAGAATCGTGCCTTTCAGGTCGCCTGCTTGGGCGCGTTCAAACAGACGATCACGCAGTGCAGACGCGTCTGCCAGGGTGACAAATTTGTAGCAGGAGATATTCAGAATGGGCAATTCATCGCCATTCTGTGCAACAAATTCGGCCGCGTTTGTGTGAGCGGAAGGGTTCACGTCTTTCATGCTTTACTTTCATCCACAAATGAACACAAGGTTTGCTCGCAAGCCCATGAGTGCGGCCCGCGCTTCACTTTATTACTTACGCCAACCAGCGAGACAAATCAGCTTTCACATCCTCTACCGCTTCAAGACCCACTGCAACGCGTAACAAGCCTTCACGAATACCTGCGGCCTCGCGCACTTCTGGCGTGAGCCGGCCATGCGTGGTGGTAGATGGATGTGTAATGGTGGTTTTAGTATCACCCAAGTTTGCGGTAATCGAAATCGTGCGTGTATGGTCAATCACCTTCCACGCATTCTCGCGACCACCCTTCACTTCAAACGACACAACCGCCCCAAACGCACGCTGCTGTTGTTTTGCCAATTCGTGCTGAGGATGTGACGCCAACCCCGGATAAAACACGCGTTCAACCCACGGCTGTTGTTCTAACCACTGCGCCAATGCCAAAGCGTTTGCTGACTGCGCGTGCATGCGCAATGAAAGCGTTTCAAGCCCCTTCAGAATCACCCATGCATTAAAGGGCGACAGTGATGGGCCTGCCGTACGCAAATATTTAAACACCTCGTCAGCCAATTCTTGGCGGGCGCACACGGCCCCGCCCAGCACCCGGCCTTGGCCGTCTAGGTACTTCGTGGCGGAATGCACCACCACATCTGCACCCAATTGCAAAGGTTGCTGCAAGGCTGGTGAGCAAAAGCAGTTATCAACCACCAGTAGCACGCCACGCGCTTTGCACACCTTGGCCAATGCCGCGATATCAATCACATCCATCAGTGGGTTGGACGGTGTTTCAATAAACACCATGCGCGTGTTTGGCAAAATTGCTGCATCGTAGGCAGACAGATCCGTCGCGGGCACATAGGTGACGCTCACGCCAAACTTGCCCAGAATGGGACCGAACAACTGTTGTGTTGCGCCAAACAAACTGCGGCTCGCTACGATGTGCTCACCCGCTTTCATAAACGCCATAACGGTTGCCATGATGGCGGCCATACCTGATGAAAACGCAACACAGGCTTGCGCGCCTTCTAAGGCTGCGAGACGCTGCTGAAACGCGGTGACGGTAGGGTTGGTAAAGCGCCCATACACATTCCCAGGTTGCTCACCTGAAAAGCGCGCTGCGGCCTCGGCGGCGCTACCAAACACAAAGCTAGAGGTGAGGTACAGCGCTTCGCTGTGCTCGCCAAATTGCGAACGTTCAATGCCGCTGCGAATTGCGAGTGTTGAAAAATCTTCTGACATGCTGACTCCTGCCTATACGTTAAGCGACGCTTTGTCGCTCTAGTGTCGCCCTGATGTTGTCGAAACGTCGCCACAAAAACAAAACCCGTTCGCCTCATGGCGGAACGGGCCGGGTGCACATTGGTGACTGGCAATAGAGCAACAGGCTCGCCAGCACAACATCCACCGCTTTAGCCACATTTATTGAGCGCCTGCAAGCTGGTTCAAATCGGCGCCTAAGCACTGGCAAGCCAGCACCCATCAATACCCACACCCTACCGCTCACCCACCCCAACGTCAAGTTGCTGGGACAGCTGGCGGCCTTAGCTCGCTTCGTCCTGTACCACGAGGTTTAGATCGAGCTGGCCATCCCCGTCATCATTATTCGACTTTTTTCCGCTACGACGTTGCGCCTCAATGTCGTTGAGGTAATCCACCGTCACATCGCCCGTCACGTAATGGCCGTCAAAACACGAGGTTTCAAACTCGCCCAAGGCTGGGTTGATGGACTTCACCGCTTGGCGAAGATCTTCAATGTCTTGATAGATCAAACCATCTGCACCAATTTCTTTGCGGATCTCGTCATCCGTGCGGTTAGACGCGATTAACTCATCGCGCGTTGGCATATCAATGCCATACACGTTGGCATAACGCACCGGTGGCGCAGCAGAGGCAAACAACACACGCGTTGCACCGGCATCACGGGCCATTTGCACAATCTCACGGCTGGTGGTGCCACGCACGATCGAATCATCGACCAACAACACGCACTTACCGCGGAACTCGTGCTCCATCGCATTGAGTTTTTGTCGCACCGATTTTTTGCGCGCGGCTTGGCCCGGCATAATGAAAGTGCGACCGATGTAGCGGTTTTTCACGAAACCTTCGCGATAGGGGATATTGAGCGCCTTTGCCAACTCCATCGCAGCAGGACGGCTCGAGTCCGGAATCGGAATCACCACATCAATCTTCTCGTGCGGCATGGTGACGCGCAGTTTTTTGGCCAACAACTCGCCCATCTTAAGACGCGTTTCGTAGACCGACACGCCATCCATCAATGAATCGGGACGTGCCAAATACACGTACTCAAACATGCACGGCACATGACGTGTAACCTGCGCACACTGACGGCTTTCAAATGCGCCTTCCGGCGTAATGATGACAGCTTCGCCCGGTTCAATATCACGCTGCAGTTTAAAGCCGAGAGTGTCGAGCGCCACGCTTTCAGACGACACCAGCCATTCCACGCCACCCGGAACATCATGACGCCCCACCACCAGCGGACGAATACCAAACGGATCGCGGAAGGCCACCAGGCCAAAGCCAGAAATCATCGCCACCACGGCATAGGCACCACGACAACGACGATGTACGCCACTCACGGCCTCAAACACCGCATCAGCATTAATAGTGCCGCGCTCACGCACAGCGCTAATTAACTCGTGCGCCAACACATTCAGCAGCACTTCAGAGTCTGAGTTGGTATTAATGTGGCGCAGGTCAAGCTGGAACATTTCGCGCTTGAGTTGTTCGGCATTGGTTAGGTTGCCGTTGTGCGCCAGCATGATGCCGAATGGTGAATTCACATAAAACGGCTGCGCTTCTGCCGGGTTGTAGGCTGAGCCTGCTGTGGGGTAACGCACATGACCAATGCCCCAATTGCCTTCGAGATTGCGCATATTGCGTGTGCGAAACACATCGCGCACATATCCCGGCCCTTTGTGCATGTGAAACTTGGTGCCATCTGCCGTGGCAATCCCTGCCGCATCTTGTCCACGATGTTGCAAAACTAGCAATCCGTCATACAACACTTGATTGACTGGTGTAGTTGCAACAACCCCGAGAATCCCGCACATAAAGACTTTCCTTGCAGACGCGCTGCCTGTTAAACCAGACTGGTAACCAGTCTCAAAAAAATAAACGCTCATATCAATCACGGCATCGTGCGCCGCAACTGTATGCAAGCTTGTATAGCCTCTTGGTGCATCGTGCCGCTTCACCATCACCGGCACCTATACGCCATGAGGCGTGAATCTGTACGGCTAAGCACAGCCCAGCGCAATTAGCCAGGCTAGCGATAGCGCAAACGCTTTGCCAATCCCTCTGGCAGCTTTGGCTTAATCGCCATCACGGCTGTTTCCAGCGGCATAGCCATATGCGCTTCTTGCCACCCGGCTTCGCGTGGCAACACTGTTAAGCCGGCCAAAACCGCACCCAGCAGAACAATAGCCACCCCTTTTGCCAATCCAAAACTTGCGCCTAGCACACGATCAATTGGACCCAAGCCCGTTGCATTCACTAAGGCGCGCAACAACCAACGCAACAGTGCCGACAAAATCAGTACGAACACCACTACGATTGCGCAGCCACCTAGCCAGCGCAGGGTGACATCACTCACCCAGGGTTTCAACATTTCGCCGACGGGTTCGCCAAATAAGTGGGCCGCAAAGAAACCCACGCCCCAACCGATCAATGCAAAAACTTCAGAAACCAATCCACGCCACGCGCCTACGACGAAGCACACCAGCATCACACCTAATACAAATGCGTCCAACCAAGCCATAAATCAAGACTGCTCGGCAACAATGCCCGCTAGACCATTGCGCTTAAGTGTGTCGCGCGCTTTTTCTGCCGCCTCTTTCGTGGCAAAGGGCCCCGCGCGCACGCGTGTTTGAACTTTACCTGTCGCGCCTTTTAGTTTTTCGGTGTAACTACTAAACCCATGCGCCTGCACACGCGTGCGCACTCTGCTCACGTTTTCAGCATCAGAAAACACACCCAACTGCACCACCCACTTACCACCCTTGTGGGTATCTGCAGGCTTGGCTTCGGATTTGTCTGCTGCCTTTTCGGTGGGTTTAGTGGCCGACTTATCGATCACCTTGTCGCTCGTGGTCTTGGCATCTGTTTTTACCGTTATTTTTTCAGCCGGCTTTTTTTCTGCTTTCTTAGCCGCAGCTTTTTCCGCTGCTAATATTTCTGCAGCCAACTTCGCTGTGGCGGCTTTGTCTGCTGCTGCCTTGTCAGCAGCGAGCTTTGTCGCGGTGGCCTTTTCTTTCGCCGCTATTTCTTTCGCCGCTATTTCTTTCGCAGCCTTTTCATCTGCAGCTTTTACCTCTGGCTTTGCCGAGGGTGCTTGATCAGCTGCCACATCAGACTTGGCTAGGCTTTTGGCAGCTAATGCAGCGGCACCAACGCTAGCGACTTCTGCTGTTTTGTTTGGTGCAGCTGCATCTGATGTAGCGACCACCGGTGGGGTTGTAGCCTCAGGGGATCCGTCTTTGCCAATCAACTCATTGCGGGCCACGTCGGACGACGTAGGTTCATTTGCTGCAACAGACAAAGTTGAAAGGGTGCCGGACGACTGCCCCGGAATGCGGATGTCGATGTCTTGTCCAACCGAGCGTGGCTCGTGATCCATCACCATTGGAAATACGGTTGCAGCCAACAAAGCCAGCGCAACTGCACCGACGAGTCTGCGACGCGCGCGCTTCTTGTTGTCGATTTGGGAGTCAGTACCCGCCATCAGCTTGCCTCGTTATGCAATGCCCAAATATTCATTGTATGGTCAGTTGCAGCGCCGTCATGGCGTCGGCTACCGTCAAAAACGAACCAAATACCGCAATTCTATCAGCCTCGGTGGCAGATGCCTGTGCCGCCGCTAAAGCTTGCGCGACATTTTCATATTGCCGCACCTGACCACGTGCGCCAACCGCCTGCAACGCGGCATTCAAATCGTGTGCAGAAGCGGCTCTTGGCCCCTGCAATGAGGCCAAATACCAGTGATCAACCCGTTTTGTCAAAGGGGCCAAACTTGCCTGAATATCTTTGTCCTTCAACATACCAACCACGGCATGCGTTTCCGGAAAGAAACCGCCACTACTCAAATTCTGGTCCAACACCGCAGTGGCCTGCGGGTTATGCGCTACATCCAACACGATGGCAGGTTTACCCGGTAAAACTTGGTAGCGCGCCGGCAGCGACACGCTCATCATGCCGGCCCGCACATCGCCCATACTCACAGGCAACACAGCCTTCAGTACCTCAAGCGCAGAAATCACGGATGAGGCATTGAGTAGTTGGTTCGTCCCACGCAATGCCGGATAGGCCAAACCACCATGTCGTAATAAATTTTCAGTTGCGGGTGCGGTGCGCCGCCAGTAATGCCATTGCTGTAAATTGTTGTCGTATTGACCACCAAAACCGAAGTCACGGCCGCTCACCCAGAGTTGTGCGCCAATCTGCGCTGCGTAATCCAGCAGACTTTGCGGTGGCATCGGGTCGCCTACCACGGCGGGTTTGCCTGCGCGAAAAATACCGGCTTTCTCAAACCCAATTTGCTCGCGTGTGTCACCCAAAAATGCTTGGTGGTCCAGCGCAACACCCGTCACAACCGCGCAATCTGGCTCAAACACATTCACCGCATCGAGCCGTCCACCCAGCCCCACTTCTAAAATCAGCGCATCTAAGTTGGCATGCGCAAAAACGTACCATGCGCATAACGTACCCATTTCAAAATAGGTCAGCGGCACTTCGTCGCCCTGCACACGCGCTGCTTCAACCGCATTAAAACCGGCCACTAGTTGCGCATCCGTTGCCAATTGGCCGGCTACGCGCACACGTTCGTTGTACTGAAGAATATGCGGTGAGCTATACACCCCCACGCGGTAACCCGCATGGCGCAAAACAGCTTCTAACATGGCGCAGGTTGAACCTTTGCCATTGGTGCCACCGACCGTGATGATGGGACAGAACTTGGGCAGACTCATCCGCGCCAATACGCGCTGAACACGCTCTAACCCGAGCTGAATCGGCTGGCCGGCATGGGCCTGTTCAAGATGTTGCAACCACGCCGAAAGTGAATTCATGAGGGATGAAGAGGTGACCAAAATAGTGTCCAGCGCACGAGGACCACTTTGCCAATCGTGCTAGAACATACGTAACCGCAAACAGAACGAAACGGGGGCGACTGCCTCTCGCCCTCGAGCACGAATTAAGAAGCAGCAACCAGCGCGGGCTGGCGTTGTAGCAAGGTCAGTAAAGCAGCGATACGCCCAGGCATTTCTCGACGGTCAACAATCATGTCAACCGCGCCTTTTTCCAGCAAAAACTCAGCACGCTGAAAACCTTGCGGTAGTTTTTCGCGTACCGTTTGTTCAATCACACGCGGGCCTGCAAAACCAATTAACGCACCCGGCTCTGCAATCACCACGTCGCCCATAAAAGCGAAAGAGGCCGACACGCCACCCATAGTGGGGTCGGTCAACACAGAAATAAACGGGAGCTTTTTCTTAGACAAACGCGTTAGCGCTGCGGTCGTCTTGGCCATCTGCATTAAGGAGAACAAGCCTTCTTGCATACGCGCCCCGCCGGTTGCGGTAATACAAATAAACGGCAGTCGCTGTTCAAGCGCGGCATGCACGCCACGTACAAAACGCTCACCAACCACTGAACCCATCGAGCCACCGAGGAACTCAAATTCAAAGCACGCAACCACGACTGGCACCGTGTTGATTGAACCTTGCAGCACCACCAAGGCATCGCCTTCGCCGGTGTCTTCTGTCGCTTGGTTCAAACGATCTGAATAACGACGCGAATCTTTGAATTTGAGCGGATCAACCGGCATCACCTCTGAGCCAATTTCAAAGCGGCCTTCTGGGTCGAGCAGCATGTCGAGACGCGTGCGCGCATTGATGCGATTGTGGTGATTACATTTCGGACAAACGCTGGCGTTTTGCTCGAGGTCGGTCATGTACAAAACCGCTTCACACGACGGACACTTTGACCACAGACCTTCTGGAACAGACTTGCGTGGTGCTTCTGAACGTTTAATCTTGGGGGGAAGCAGCTTGTTGAGCCAACTCATGTTGCGGCCTCCTGAGTACGAGCGTCCATTGCAGCACGAACACCCGACAAGAATGCGGAAACCCGATTTAGCACTTCATCAACCGGGCTATTTTCAATTTCTTCTATAATGCGCGAACCAATCACCACTGCATCGGCTACTTCGGCAATACGTGCTGCAGATTCGCTATCGCGAATACCAAAGCCAACGCCAACAGGCATGCCGACTCGGTCGCGAATACCAGGAATACGACGACCCACTTCTGCATGATCCAAATTGCCGGCACCCGTCACCCCTTTGAGGGAGACATAGTAAACATAGCCTGAACCAATGCGTCCGACTTGCGCCATTCGCGCTTCAGACGAGGTTGGCGCCAGCAAAAAAATCGGATCAATCTTGTTTTCTTTCAATATTTTGGCGAAGTCTTCGCACTCTTCGGGCGGATAATCGACAATCAGCACACCATCAACACCACCGCTATTCGCAGCATTGGCAAACGCTTGCACGCCCATCGCTTCAACCGGATTCGCGTAGCCCATCAACACCACCGGGGTGTTGTTATCCGTCTTACGGAACTCGGCGACCATCGCAAGCACGCCCCGCAATGTGACACCTTTTGCCAATGCGCGTTCAGAGGCACGTTGAATGGTGGGACCGTCCGCCATCGGATCGGAGAACGGCACACCAAGCTCAATCACATCGGCACCGGCCTTCACCATGGCATGCATGAGCGGCACCGTGAGCTCGACCGCCGGATCGCCCGCGGTCACAAAGGGAATCAACGCCTTGCGACGCTGACTAGCGAGTTGTTCAAGACATTGCTGAATTCTGGACATATTGCTTTCCTACTCGTACCGAATTTCGGCCGAGGCAACTCTCAAAACTTGATGCCGGATTTCTCGGCAACGGTATGCATATCTTTGTCGCCGCGACCCGACAGATTCACCAACAGAATCTTGTCGCGCGACAAAGTTGGTGCCCATTTAATGGCATGTGCAATGGCGTGTGATGATTCGAGCGCTGGAATAATGCCTTCGGTACGACACATGCGATGGAATGCCGCAAGCGCTTCGTCATCGCTAATCAGCGCGTATTCAGCGCGATGACTGTCTTTTAACCAAGCGTGCTCTGGGCCTACGCCCGGATAATCTAAGCCGGCTGAGATTGAATGTGTCTCGATGATTTGGCCGTTTTCATCTTGCAGCAAGTAAGTGCGATTGCCGTGCAGCACACCTGGGCGACCCGCAGTGAGCGAGGCAGAATGCTTTCCGCTTTCAATGCCGTAACCCGATGCTTCAACGCCAACCAGCTTCACGCCCGGCACATCAATGTATGGATAAAAAATACCCATCGCATTGGAGCCACCGCCCACGCAGGCAATCACCGCATCTGGCTGGCGCCCAGCCATAGTCGGCATTTGCTGCTTACATTCATTGCCAATCACGCTCTGGAAATCGCGCACCATCATTGGGTAGGGGTGCGGACCCGCCACCGTACCGATGATATAAAACGTGTTGCTGATATTGGTTACCCAGTCGCGCATCGCTTCATTCAGCGCGTCCTTGAGGGTTTTGGAGCCACTCTCAACCGGCACCACTGTGGCGCCCAGCAGTTTCATGCGATACACATTGGCTGCTTGACGTTTAACGTCTTCAGCGCCCATATACACCACGCATTCCATGCCATAACGCGCAGCCACCGTAGCGGTTGCGACGCCATGCTGGCCCGCGCCCGTTTCGGCAATCACACGCGGCTTGCCCATGCGGCGCGCCAACAAGGCTTGGCCGATGCAATTGTTAACTTTGTGCGCGCCAGTGTGGTTCAAATCTTCGCGCTTGAAATAAATCTGCGCACCACCCAATTCGTCTGACAAACGACGGGCGTGATAAATAGGGCTGGGGCGGCCTACGTAGTGTTCGAGTTCGTAACGGAACTCCTCTTCAAAACTTGGGTCGGCTTGAGCGGCAGCATAGGCCTCGCGCAATTCGTCAAGCGCGCCCATGAGCGTCTCTGCCACAAACACGCCGCCATACGGGCCAAAATGGCCTTTTGCGTCGGGATAGTGATAAGGCTGTTGCTGACCGCTTTGATTTTCAGTCTGACCCTCGGTCTGTTGCACGTGCTGTACCACCCTATTCCCCACAAAAACGCGTGAATCCTATCGGCTCAACCAAGGCGGTTAAACCGAGTATTAGCTTTGGTCTGCAGCCCGAACCGCTTGCACAAAAGAACGAATACGGTCTGCATCCTTAATGCCTTTCGCCACTTCAACGCCGCTGCTGACATCAACCGCCCATGGCCGTACCTGTTGCACCGCCTCGGTCACATTGTCGGCAGTTAGGCCACCGGACAAAATGAACGGCTGCGGCAAGCCAGCGGGGATCAAACGCCAGTCAAACACGTTGCCTCCACCGCCGTAGCCTTCAACAAAGGCATCAAGTAACAGGCCCTGCGCATGCGAAAAGCCAGAAGCGAATTCTACCAGATCAAGCCCCGGCCGCACCCTTGCCGCCCGAATGTATGGCAAACCATGGCCCACGCAGTCACTTGGGGCTTCGTCGCCATGGAATTGCAGCAAATTGAGCGGCACCTGTTCGCGTACGCGCGCCACCTCGTCTCGCGACGCATTCACAAACAAACCCACCAAGGTTACGAACGGCGGCACGTGTTTTGCCAATTGAGCGGCTCGCTCAACACTTACAGCTCGCGGGCTAGGTGCGTAAAAAACAAGACCAATCGCATCCGCTCCAGCGGTTACCGCTGCGTCGACGTCCTGTTCTCGCGTGAGGCCACAGATTTTGATTCGGGTTCGAGTCATGACTTCAATGGGTTATAGGTCTTCACACCGCTTTACGGGTACGCGCGCGACCGCTGTACCCAAGTATTTGCCAATCAAGCACCTGAAATGGCGGGTAACGCCATAATACGACCTGATTGCGGCAGCAGCCACTCGGCTGAATAGTCCACGCCCGTTAAATACAAACCATCTGGCGCAAACATGGGCGCTGCTTGCGTGCGATCACACGCTGCTAACAATTCTGCCATCCAACTCGCTGGCTGCGCACCTTTGCCAATAAACACTAGCGCACCAACGATATTGCGCACCATGTGATGCAAAAATCCGTCTGCGCGCAGATCGAGTAACAAATAGTCGCCTTGTCGTACCAATTTTGCATCAGTGAGTGTCTTAACTGGGCTTTTGGCCTGACATTCTGCGGCGCGAAAACTCGAAAAGTCATGCGTGCCGATGAGACATGCTAAAGCTTGTTGCATCACCACTTCGTCGAGCGGCACATGAAACCAACCCACCTTGCCCGCCAGCAACGCTGGACGTAACGGGTGGTTAAACAACACATAACGATAACGCCGCCCCATGGCTGAGAATCGCGCATGAAAATCCGCCGGCACAGGTTGTACCCAACGCACCGCAACGGCAGGTGGCAAATGCGCATTCACACCGCGCACCCAAGCTGAGGCGGGGCGCTCGACGGGACTATCAAAATGCACCACTTGCGCAGTTGCATGCACGCCCGCATCGGTTCTGCCCGCAGCCGAAACCACAATGGGTTCGCCCGCAATTGCAGTGAGTGCGGCTTGCAAATGGTCTTGCACGCCACAACCACTAGGTTGCGATTGCCAACCACAGAATGCGTGGCCGTCGTATTCAACCTGTAACACCAAGCGGCCAGGCAACAACGCAGTATGAGCGGCGAAGGTGGGGGGTGATGCTTGCATAGTTTAAGAAACGGGCAAAAAAGGGGCAATCGCACGTTGTGTTTGCTGGGTTTAATAAGGTCGTCGTCGCACGCTCACTGCGGAATTATCACCGAACGAATCTTGCGCCGCACATATCAACTCGACTAGCTTAACTGACCCCAGACCGCCAAGCTTAAGAGGACGATAAATATCGTGCCATCAAATTGCGGCGCCCAACCGCTTTGCATTGTTTCAGAACAAGCGGGGTTCGCTGGAAACGATGCATTTTGGCTCTGCACGGCAACACCTTCATGCGACACCTGTACTGCATCGGCGTGTAACAACCATTTTTGCCAATCTCGCATATCCGGCAAGTTTTCTAGATACTGAAAAACCAAGGCGAGCCTTCTAGCGAAAGCCGGGGTGTCGAGACCCACATATCGGAGCGGGCTTAGCGCCTGTGCCAACGCCAAAGCGATTTGTGTGGCAGTCCAGCGTGCAAAAAGCCAAACCACCATCGAGAGCAGCGCAATCAAATGCGCCCACTGGCGCAAAGCCAAACCGAGCCCCTCGAGCGTCGGAGAGAAATGTCCTAATTCTGGCAATGCGTAGACACCCGGCGTCATCCAGCCTGTGAGCAACAACATGGTCAGCAACAACCAACGCATCCGCCACAGTAGTGTACGTAAGCGTTTGCCATCTACGAGGCTAGCCTGCACCAAGATGAATAGGCATAACGCGGCCAATAACGTGCCCTTCGTGATCTGCACGCAAATCACGGAGATGATCCACAGGGCTAACCAAATACAAATCGTCATAACAAGAAAAAAGGCGCGCCGTCACGCATTTGCATGGCGGCACGCCTTCGCTTGGTTGTCGCTAGGGTGCAGTCGTTAGGACGTGCTAGGACGTATACAGACAAAAATTAGCAGCAAATTAAGAAATACGTGCCAGCATGTCACGACCTCGCGTTTGCTGATCAAGTGTGCCTTCCTTCAGCACTTCTTGTAGCAATTCACGTGCGCCTTCTTTGTCACCCATTTCTTCATATGCGCGCGCCAGTTCCAACTTGGTTTCCACTTCTTGCGCCACGCTATCGTCAACCAGTTCGTCACCCGCGTTCATGGGGAACGGTGTCGTTGCCAAGTGAGAAGGATCGTTTTCAATGGCTTCGATCGCAGACACCACAGTGTTTGCGCGCTCAGCCATCGGGCGTGATTCTGTCATGGGTGCATTAAAATCTTGGCCCGGAAGATCAAGGCTGATGTCAGAAAGATCAAGCACGGGCTCACGACCCGCATCTGACTTCACTGCATCGCCCATTTCAAAATTGAAATCAACGAGATTGCCAATGTCCGTTTTCTCTAGATCGACAGTCGCAACGTCAGGCGTGGAGGTACCCACACTTGAAGCCGCCATATCATCCAAATCAAAATCTAAACCGCTACCGAGTGAATCAGCTGCAGACAATGGGGGCTCTTCAATCACCGGCATAATGACCGTTGCGGCCACATGACTTTCTGTCATCGCGGGGGATGCACCTAGATCAAAGTCTAGGCCGCCATCAGACGCAGCAGGAAGCTCAGGCGCAGCTTCTGCAATTTCTGCAGCATGTTCTTCAGCCGCTTTTGCCAAATCAGTTTCAACAACCGGTGCACCAATATCAAAATCCAGCGAATCCGTTGCGGAAGCCTGCACAATCGAACCGGTTGGCTCAGTTGCAGTCGCACCACCCCAGTCTTCTTCAGGCTGCGCCTCTACTTGCAGCGGGGCAATACTTGTGGCCTGGAGCCCGCTATCCATCGGTTCAAAATCAAGGCCACTACCAACATCTGCACCCAGATCAAGCACAGGTTCCGGATGTGAGGCCATGTCCGATGCAGCCGCTTCTACTGCAGCAACTGCACCCGTGCCGCCGTACAGCAGATTCGTGCCGTCCACCTTACGGCCTAGCGCCGCAGCTTTTTCCCAGTCAGCACCTACACCACCGGTTTGTGCGTACAGCTCGCTCGCAATTTGTTCAAACTGTTTATTGCTCTTACGTTGCGCGTAAATTTCAAGCAACTTGAGGTGCACTGCGTGACGCGCCGGATCGGTCTTCAATGCTTCAAGCAGAATTTCTTCGGCTTGGGCATCACGTCCATACGCCATGTAAACATCGGCTTCAGCGACTGGATCAACGCCTTCGTCAGTATCGATAGCAGTCAAGCTAGACTGGCTGAAATCTGTTTGTAGTGACGTTGCACCCGTATCTACACTCGCGCCACCAGCTTGGCCAAACAGTGAGGTGGTAATTGCCGGCGTTGTAACACCCGCCGTTGTAGAAGGTGAACCTTCGACCGACATCGCATCTTTAGCCTTGAGGCGACGCACACCCAACACACCCAACAACACCAACACCAAACCAATGCCACCTAAGGCAAGCGGGTTGTCCACTAAGCCCGCTATAAATCCTGGCTCCTCTACCGGCGGTGCGGGAGGGGGCGGCGCGACTTTTTTAGGTTCGGGTTGCTTCGCTTCCTCTACCTTGGGTTCTTCTTGTTTAGGCGGCTCGGGCTTTACCTCAGTCGCTGGCAACTCATCTGTCTTTGCGGCATCTTTCGCATCTTGCTCGGCCTTAGCGAGCAGGTCCGGCACAGCGCCTGCAGGTGCCTCTGGCTTTTTAGCCTCAGGCTCAACGGGCGCAATTGGTTTAATCGGTTCGGGCTTCGCTTCAGGCTTTTTGTTTTTAGCCTCGGCTTGCTTTTGTAAATCTGCGAGCGATTGATTCTTAGCATCAACCAGTTTTTGCAAGTCTTTAACGTTGCGCTCGAGATCAGCCAATCGAGAATACGCCTCTTTCAGCGCTTTCTCTTTCGCTACCACATCGTCTTGCAGCGCAGTAATACGTGCAGCAGATTTGCCATCACGCGCTTCAGCTGTCTTCGAAACAGTTAGCTTGTCTTCACCCTTAGCAGCGGCTGGTGCACGGTCTTCAACGCGTGATTCAATCTTGCCTGCAGCACTTTGTTTCGCAGCATTGTCTTTAGCAGGAGCACTTGCAGCAGCACCGGCTAACGAACGACGATAAGCTTCGAAATCGGCCGTTTGCGCCACCATTGTCTTGCGCGCTTCTTCGGGGGTAACCGATTCAATGGCAGCACGATCTGGCAGGTTGAGAATGCGTCCCGAGTGCAGGCGATTCATGTTGCCGCCATCAAAGGCTTGTGGGTTTGCGCGGAACAGCGCAACCAGTGCTTGATCGAGCGACACACCTTCCGGCTTATGAGCGGAGGCAATTTTGCCGAGCGTATCGCCCTTCTTGACGGTATAGCTATCTGAGCTAGCCGGTTTGGCAGCTACGGGCTTCTCAACGGGCTTTTCAGTTTTTTCAGGCTTGCGCGGCTCTAACGGCTTAGCAATTGGTGCTTCGGCTTTGGCGACCGGCTGCTCAACAACTTGCGGGGCAGGCACAGCAACAGGTGCAGGGGCAACCTTGCTCTCCGGCAAGGCAACGGGTGCAGCTACAACCGGTGCAGGCATATCAGCCGGGTCAAACAAGAATGTGTATTCGCGCACCAAACGGCCGGACGCCCAATTGACCTCCAGCAGCATATCGAGGAAAGGCTCGTTAACTGGCTTGTCGCTGGTTAAGCGAATGACCGGCTTGCCACCTGTTTTCACCACAGTGGCATGCACAGCGCTGAGTGCTGAAGAATATTCGATACCAGCTTGCTTAAACGCTTCGGGCGAAGCGAGCTTAACCGTCATGGTCGACAGCTCTTCGCGTGTGGCAGACAAATCAACTTCTGCCTTGAGCGGTTGCCCTAGGTGATTAAGGATAGCCAGCCGGCCCAAACCAGCGGCATCTGCACTCAGCGGCAAAACCGCAGGCAAGACAGCCAACATGGCCGGAATTAGCTTGATCGAAAGAGATTTTTTGCTTGTACGCACTGCGCACCCCGCCCGATTATGGAGGTTATCTAAACAATATATCATGGGGTTAGCCAAGATTGTTAATTCTTGGCTTTACCATCAAGCCCTGTCGTCACCCGAGCATATTGCATCAGGATTGCATATTCCGCTGGGTTTTTAACGAGGAATATGTGCAGTTTTCACCCGCAACCCACTCTTTTACGACATGGGCGCGGGTAACTTGACGTTGCGAGGCAAAAAATCCGGACGACTGCCGGATGGAGGTCTTAGGCTTCTAGCAGAATGCGCAGCATGCGGCGTAGCGGCTCAGCTGCGCCCCACAATAGCTGGTCACCTACGGTAAAGGCGCCTAAGAACTGGGGGCCCATATTGAGTTTACGCATGCGGCCAACCGGTACAGTCAGCGTGCCGGTAACAGCCGTAGGCGTAAGTTCGCGCATGGTGATGTCGCGGTGATTGGGTACCAGCTTCACCCAATCATTAGCGCCGCGCACCATATCTTCAATTTCATCCAGCGGCACATCTTTTTTGAGCTTGATGGTGAGTGCTTGCGAGTGACAACGCATTGCACCAATGCGTACACAGAAACCATCCACCGGAATAGGCGTGTTTTCGCGGCCGAGAATCTTGTTGGTTTCGGCCTGGCCCTTCCACTCTTCTTTAGACTGGCCCGATTCCAATTCTTTATCGATCCACGGGATTAAAGAGCCAGCGAGCGGTACGCCGAAATTGGATGTTGGGAAACCTTCGGCTCGCATGGTACCGGCTACTTCACGATCGATATCCAAAATGGCGGATACCGGGTCATTCAGATATTCATTGGACACACGATGCAGTTCGCCCATCTGCGTAATCAGCTCGCGCATGTTTTGCGCCCCGGCACCAGAAGCGGCCTGGTATGTCATGGCGCTCATCCACTCCACCAGATCATTTTGGTAAAGTGCACCAATCGCCATCAGCATGAGGCTCACCGTGCAGTTGCCGCCAATCCAATCGCGACCACCTTTTGCCAAGCTATCCTTAATCACGTTCATATTGACCGGATCAAGAATAATTACGGACTGCTTTTCCATGCGCAATGAAGATGCAGCATCAATCCAGTGACCATTCCAACCTGCTGCACGCAGCTTGGGGTAAATCGCGTTGGTGTAATCACCACCCTGACAGGTAATGATGATGTCCATTGCCTTGAGCGCATCGACGCTATTGGCGTCTTGCAGTGGCTGCAGTTCTTGGCCCGGTACGCCCACTTTCGGTGCCGCACCGCCCGCGTTAGAGGTGGAGAAGAATACGGGGTCAATCAGCGAAAAATCCTTTTCTTCGCGCATACGCTGCATCAGCACAGAACCAACCATGCCTCGCCAACCGACCAAACCCACTCGCTTCATTGCCATGATGAGATTTCCTGTATTCGCCTAATTGCCTGCAAGTTTTGCCAATACTTTTTACTGTTGTTTATTCGGTACGATTCCGTACTTCTTAGAGCGCTGCGATAATCGCGTCGCTCATTTCGCGCGTGCCAACCTTATGGGTGCCCGGCTCGTAAATATCGCCCGTGCGGTAACCTTGTGCCAAAACCTTTTTCACTGCGTTTTCAATACGCACCGCGTTGCTTTCATCATTGCCGGAATAACGCAGCAACATCGCGGCGGACAAAATTGTCGCCAATGGATTGGCAATGCCCTTGCCTGCAATGTCAGGCGCAGAACCATGGCTCGGCTCGTACAAGCCCTTGTTGTTGGCATCGAGCGAAGCCGACGGCAACATGCCGATTGAACCGGTGAGCATGGATGCTTCGTCTGACAGAATGTCGCCAAACATATTGCCCGTTACCATCACATCAAATTGTTTTGGCGCACGAACGAGCTGCATCGCTGCGTTGTCGACCAGCATGTGCGACAACTCAACATCGGGGTAATCCTTGGCTATTTCGGTCATGATGTCGCGCCACAACTGTGTCGTTTCGAGCACATTCATTTTGTCGACCGAACACAGCTTCTTTCCACGCTTACGTGCGGCTTCAAAAGCCACTTTGCCAATGCGGCGAATTTCTTCTTCCGCATAGATCATGGTGTTCCAACCCACCTTCTGACGACCCCACTCGGTATCGCGTTCTTCAATACCGCGCGGCTGACCAAAATAGATGTCGCCGGTTAATTCACGCACGATCAAAATATCCAGCCCTGACACCACTTCTGGTTTGAGCGTAGAAGCATTGGCCAATTCAGGGTAGAGAATGGCCGGACGCAGATTGGCAAACAGGCCGAGATCTTTACGAATGCCCAGCAAACCACGCTCAGGGCGCAACTCACGCGCCAAGTTATCCCACTTCGGTCCGCCCACAGCACCGAGCAATACAGCATCAGCTTCGCGCGCCAACTTTTGCGTCGCGGCGGGATACGGCGTGCCATCTGCATCGGTTGCACAGCCGCCGATCAAGCCATATTCCAGCTCTACATTAAGACCATCGCCGCGCAGCGTTTCAAGCACGCGCACCGCTTCAGCTGTAATTTCAGGTCCAATGCCGTCGCCCGGCAATACACAGATTTTCATGCCCACTCTCTTATCAAACTGTTATTGATTTTGTCCATCGCACCCACAGCGCAACGAGGGATACAAATTTTTTAATCGTTACGCAAACAACCAAGGCTGCGTCTCACGACGCTGCGCTTCAAAGTCACGAATCTTGTCTGCGTGACGAAGCGTTAGGCCGATATCGTCAAAACCATTCAGCAAACAATACTTCCGGAATGCATCCACTTCGAATGACAGCACTTTGCCATCAGGACGGGTCACAGTTTGGCTTTCGAGATCGACCGTCAGTCGATAACCATCCGTACCTGCACATTGCAAAAACAATTGCTCAACTTCTGCTGCCGGCAAACGAATTGGCAACAAGCCATTTTTGAAGCAATTGTTAAAGAAGATGTCGGCAAAACTAGGGCCAATCAGCGCACGAAAACCATAGTCTTCAAGCGCCCAAGGTGCATGCTCACGCGATGAACCACACCCAAAATTCTCGCGCGTGAGTAAGACTGACGCACCTTGGTAGCGCGGCTGATTCAGCACGAAGTCTGGATTGGGCACGCGCTTGCTGTTGTCCATACCGGGCTCGCCATGATCAAGGTAACGCCACTCGTCAAACGCGTTCGGGCCAAACCCACTGCGCTTGATGGACTTTAAAAATTGCTTAGGGATGATGGCGTCTGTATCAACGTTTGCGCGATCTAGCGGCGCCACCAAACCATCGAGTTTTTCAAACTTACGCATGGACAATCCAGCTATCTAAATACTTATCGAATTACTTAGTCGAACGTTGAATCGCTTCACCAGCCTTTTCAACGTCTTGGCCCACACCACGCACGGTGTTACATGCACCCAGTGCAAAGGTTGCGATGAGAGTCAGTACGATTGCGAATTTGCTCATTTTCGTCTCCTAATTTTGAATCTCACGTACATCAGCAAAATGACCTGCGACAGCAGCGGCAGCAGCCATTGCGGGGCTCACCAAATGCGTACGCCCGCCATTGCCCTGCCGCCCTTCAAAATTGCGATTAGAGGTCGAGGCACAACGCTCACCCGGCTCAAGACGGTCAGCATTCATGGCCAAACACATTGAGCAACCTGGCTCACGCCACTCAAAACCTGCCGCGACGAATACCTTATCCAAACCTTCCGCTTCAGCTTGACGTTTGACCAAGCCCGAACCCGGAACAGCCAGTGCTAATTTTACGTTTGGTGCGATGTGGCGGCCCTTTAAGACATGTGCGGCTTCGCGCAGATCTTCAATGCGTGAATTGGTGCATGAGCCGATAAAAACTTTGTCGATAGCGATTTTCGACATTGGCGTGCGCGGCGATAAACCCATGTATTGCAGCGCACGTGCCACACCTTCCGCCTTAACTGGATCAGCAAAATCTTCAGGCGCAGGAACAGCGCCATTGATGTCCGTCACCATTTCGGGGGATGTACCCCACGTCACTTGCGGCAGAATCTTCGCAGCGTCGATGACCACCACGCGGTCAAATTGCGCGCCCTCGTCTGACACCAGGGTGCGCCAATGCGCAACCGCGGCATCCCACACCGACCCTGTCGGCGCAAACGGCTTGCCACGCAAATAATCAATCGTGTTTTGGTCAACGCCGACCATGCCTGCACGCGCACCCGCCTCGATCGCCATGTTACACAGCGTCATGCGGCCTTCCATCGACAGCGCGCGTACAGCTTCACCACCGAATTCCATGGCATAGCCCGTACCGCCAGCGGTGCCAATCACGCCGATGAGGTATAGCACCACATCCTTAGCCGTTACGCCCTTTGCCAATCGGCCATCCACACGCACCAAAAGTGTTTTGGATTTTTTTTGCAGCAAGCACTGTGTGGCCATCACGTGCTCAACTTCAGACGTGCCGATACCATGAGCCAAACAGCCAAATGCACCATGTGTGCTGGTGTGCGAATCGCCGCACACGACTGTCATGCCAGGCAAAGTAGCGCCATTTTCAGGGCCAACTACGTGCACAATCCCCTGACGCTGATCGCGAAAGGGAAAATACGCCAGCGCGCCCACTTCGCGGATATTGCTGTCTAGCGTCTCAACTTGCTGGCGCGACGTCGGGTCTTCAATGCCCTTATCCCAATCTTTGGTTGGGGTGTTGTGGTCAGCCGTCGCCACAATAGAGGACACGCGCCAAGGCTTGCGCCCAGCTATCTTCAGACCTTCAAAAGCCTGCGGACTGGTGACTTCGTGCACCAAATGACGGTCGATATACAACAACGCCGTGCCGTCTTCTTCAACGTGCACAACGTGACTATTCCAAAGTTTTTCGTAAAGCGTTTGCGCTGCCATGCTGTAATTCCGGCGAATTGCTACAGATGAGATGCTCTTCCGATTTGTTGAAACGACGCATTCGTAAGCGGTTCGCTGCGGCGCAAAAATCGGACTTAATTTGACATTATTTCACACGAGCGTATTTTTGACCAGAAATCGGGCCAAAAACTGTACACAACACACTGATTAAAAAAGAAACTGTATTTTTACAACGGATACAGATTTGACGCCAAGACTTGCCAGCTAGTGTCTGCATCAATCCGTTTGCGGAGGCGAATTTGAAAAAACGCCCTCCGCAATGCGATTGACTAAATCAGCGGTGCGATTTCTCGTACAGCGGCATCACTCGAGCCGAGTAATCTTCAAGGTCGCGAATACGGGTTTGATGCGACGGATGCGTCGACATCCATTGTGGTGGCTCACCGCCACTTTTTTGCGTCATCTTTTGCCAAAGCGTAATCGCAGCTCGCGGGTCATAACCTGCGCGGGCTGCAATTTCTACACCAATACGGTCAGATTCAGTCTCATGCTCGCGAGAGTTCGGCAACACCAAAGTCAAATCTGACACCATATTGGCCAAGTTCATGCCGCCCTGCCCCAAACCTGCTGCCGCACCAACGATTGACACACCTAGGCCGACTGCCATTTGTCGCGACGCACGTTCGCGCGCATGCTCGCGCAGCGCATGGGCAATTTCATGCCCCATTACGGCTGCGATTTCCGCGTCAGTCATGTCAAGCTGCTCAATTAAGCCGGAATAAAAAGCAATTTTTCCACCGGGCATGCACCAAGCATTCAGCTCTTTTGAACTAATGACATTAACTTCCCATTTCCAATTCGCTGCATCCGCACGAAATACAGCCGTTTGCGGAATTAATCGATTTGCGACTTTACGCACTCGCGCTAGCTGAGCCGAATCCCGATTCAACTCGCCCTTATTGCGCGCTTCAGCCAACACCTGCTGGTAAGACTGTTCGGCCGCCTGGTTCATTTGCGAAGATGAAACCATCATCATTTGTTTGCGCTCAACACCCACAGTACCGCCCTGCGTGGTTTGAACACTCTTGCAACCCGACAAGCCCAGTGCTGCGCCTAGCAAAATAGCCCAAACAGCTTGCCGTCTTGCCGACATGCGTAACATTTGAATCGGATTGAGCATCGTTGTCCTCTCGCCTTGCAAATTTGTCACTGTAACGCGCCCCATGTATTGCATGTATGCATTACAACTGAGCACATCTGAATTACACCAACAACGTTTGAACCCGCTTATTCGCTGACAGCCGCAGCAGGCATTGCATCATAGGACAGCCACAAGACCAAGCCCGCTAAAAGTCCGCAGACTGCACTCAACGTATAGGCCACGGCAGCACCGTAAGGTTCCCACACCCATCCACTAATCAGCCCGCCCACCATGCCGCCCGCGCCAAATGAAATGCTGCCATATAAGGCTTGCCCACGCGCATGCAATGAATGCGGAAAAAACTTAGAAACCGCCGAAACAGCGCTGGCATGCCAGGCACCAAAGGTTGCGCCATGGAGCAACTGTGCCGCTGCAATAAGCCACCACCACTCCACACACCAGCCAATCACCAAAAAACGAACAAACGCGCAAGCACAACAAAATAACAAAATCTGACGCAGATTAAATTTTGCCAAGATACGCGGCATGACACAGAACACTACAATTTCGGCCACCACGCCTAGCGTCCACAAGATGCCAACAGCCGTTTTTGAATAACCGTGCGCTACCAAATACAGCGAATAAAACACATATAGCGCACCATGCGCACTCGCCATAAAAAAACATGAAACCAGCAAAGCCCTGACTTTGGTTTGTTTGAGCACATCACGCAGACGAAGTGACGTGTGTTGCACCACATGACGTCGTTCGGGCACCGCCAACGCACACAACATGATGCCAACCAGCATGGCTAGCGACATCCACAACACCACCGAAGGCTGTGCAAAATCGAGCAATGCCCCCGTTAGTAAAACCGCCACAATAAAGCCGACAGAACCCCACAAACGGATACGGCCATATCGCCCAGCCTGTGGTCCTAAATAGTTCAGCGTAAGTGCTTCTACCAACGGCAAGGCTGCGCTCCAAAAAAACGCCATGAGCGCCATCGCCACAAACACGCCCGTCATGGCGTGGGTGAAGAAAAATCCACAAAAACCCAGCAAACTGGCCACACCTGCGATCCGCACAATGGGCATAGTGGAACCACGATGCTCGGCCAGCCAACCCCACAAATAGGGCGCAGCCAAACGCATCACCTGCATGACGGACATCACAATGCCAATGTCCCACGCAGAAAAATGAATGCTGGCGAGATACAGCGAAAAATACGGCGAGAAAACGCCAATGAAGGCGAAATAGAAAAAGTAATACGCGCTCAGCCGCCACGCAGGCAGCGCAGCAGTGCCGGAAGGTAAACCGGGCATTAAACCGGACATCGCGCCGGCACTCAGGCTTCGTCAGGCTCGGGGTCGTCTACCGCAGCATCTTGCTGGGCTTGCGCAGCCGCCATCACCACGGCCACCACCTCAGCCGGTGCTTGGCCTGCAATGCGCGGCGTAGCACATTGCACATCACCACATTGCGCGCGATGACGTAGGGCATGATCCATCAGCACCAAGGCCAACATCGCCTCAGCAATCGGCGTTGCGCGAATGCCTACGCAGGGGTCGTGTCTGCCATGCGTATTCACAATCACGGCATGACCGGCCTTGTCGATTGAATGGCGATCGAGACGAATGCTCGACGTCGGCTTGATTGCGATATGCGCAACGATATCTTGGCCGGTTGAAATTCCCCCCAGCACGCCACCTGCGTGGTTGCTGGCAAAACCCTGCGGTGTCATTTGGTCTGAGTGTTCGGTGCCACGCTGCGCGACCGACGCAAAACCATCACCAATCTCAACGCCCTTTACTGCATTGATGCCCATCATGGCGTAGGCGATTTCTGCATCGAGGCGATCAAACACAGGCTCGCCCCAACCTACTGGTACACCACTCGCGACGACGCTGATTTTGGCGCCAACTGAATCGCCTGATTTACGCAGCGCATCCATGTACGCTTCGAGTTCTTCTACCTTGCTGGCGTCAGCGGCGAAGAAGGGATTTTGCGAAACAGCATCCCACGACTTAAAGGGAATTTCGATGGAGCCTAACTGACTCATGTAACCACGAATCACCACCCCAAATTGTTGCTGCAGCCACTTCTGTGCAATAGCGCCAGCCGCCACACGCACTGCGGTTTCACGCGCAGATGAACGGCCACCACCGCGGTAATCACGAATGCCATATTTTTGCCAATAGCCATAGTCTGCATGGCCTGGACGGAAAGTTTCAGCAATGTTGCCGTAGTCTTTTGAGCGCTGGTCTTGGTTGCGGATCAGCAAAGCGATCGGCGTGCCGGTGGTTTTACCCTCAAATACGCCCGACAAGATTTCAACTTGGTCAGGCTCACGACGCTGCGTAACATGCCGTGAGGTGCCGGGCTTACGGCGATCAAGCTGCGCTTGAATATCCGCTTCGTTAATTTCAAGTCCGGGCGGACAGCCGTCAACCACACAGCCGATGGCCGGGCCATGAGATTCGCCAAAGGAGGTGACGGTAAAAAGGTGACCGAAGGTGTTGCCGGACATGAGCGTAACGCCGAGAGATAAAGTGGCATTTTACCAAATCGCCACTCTTCACGTAAAAACCCCGAACGGGCCACACAAATAACAAACGTTAATCGGCAGTACGACTCACTTTGGCTTCATCACGCAGCGCACGTCGCAAAATTTTGCCCACATTAGTTTTGGGCAAGCTGTCGCGAAACTCCACTTGATGCGGCACTTTATAGCCCGTCAGGTTTTCGCGGCAGTAACGCACAACCTGCTCTGCGGTAAGACTTGCATCTTTTTTGACGACAAACGCCTTGACGGCCTCGCCCGACCGTTCGTCTTGCACGCCAACCACCGCGCATTCCAGCACGCCCGGGCAGGCGGCCAACACATCTTCCACTTCGTTGGGGTACACATTGAAGCCAGACACTAGAATCATGTCTTTCTTGCGGTCAACAATTCGTAAAAAACCTTCCGCGTTAATGACCGCCACATCGCCGGTTTTTAGAAAGCCATCTGCCGTCATCACTTTGGCCGTTTCTTCTGGGCGGTTGTAATAACCCGCCATCACTTGCGGGCCGCGCACACATAGCTCGCCCGGCTCTCCCACCGCGACTTCCTGACCATCATCCGCGCGAATACTGACTTCGGTGGACGGGATTGGCAAACCAATGGAGCCATTGTATTCAGCCATATCCAGCGGGTTCATGGTGACCGCAGGCGAGGTTTCAGTTAAACCATAGGCCTCGACCAAGGCTTTTCCGGTAATTTTTTTCCAACGATCTGCCACCGCATGCTGCACCGCCATACCACCACCTAATGCAATATCGAGCGAAGAAAAATCGAGCTTGTCGAAATTGGGGTGATTCATCAATGCGTTATACAAGGTGTTCACGCCGGTAATGGCCGTGAAGGGATATTTGCCAATCTCTTTAATGAAGCCCGGGATATCGCGCGGGTTGGTGATGAGCAAGTTGGTGGCGCCTAAGCGCATAAAAGCTAGGCAGTTCGCTGTTAACGCGAAGATGTGATACAGCGGCAAAGCTGTAACAATGAGCTGTGAGCGACCATGCACTGCCGCATTAATCCACGCACAGGCCTGTTGCAGATTGGCAATGATGTTTCGATGCGTCAGCATCGCACCCTTTGCCACGCCCGTTGTACCCCCGGTGTATTGCAAGAAGGCGATATGTTTTAGCGCTACATCAACGGGCTGTAGCGTCTGATTCGAGCCGGCCTCAAGTGCATCATTAAATCGAACAGCACCCGCGATTGACCATGCCGGCACCATTTTTTTAATGTGGCGGACGACAAAATTCACCACCACCCCTTTGATACCGAGCATGTCGCCCAAACTCGCCACAACGACATGCCGCAAGGGTGTTGCAGCAATGACGCTCTGTACAGTGTGGCAAAAGTTTTCCAGCACGACGATGACTTCGGCACCAGAATCTTTGAGCTGATGCTCAAGCTCACGTGCGGTATATAGTGGGTTGCAATTGACCACCACATAACCCGCACGCAAAGCGCCAAACATCGCAACCGGGTATTGCAAGCAATTCGGCATCATTAAAGCGATGCGCGTGCCTTGAGGCAGCTTTAACTCTTGCTGAAGGTAGGCAGCAAATTCTGCTGAGCGTTCATTAAGCTCGCGATAAGTCAGCCCCTTGCCCATGTTGATGTAGGCAATACGGTCTGCGTACTGCTCGCAACTTTTTTCAAACAACTGCCCGATCGAACTGTATTCATCGAGGTTAACAAATTCAGGCACGCCGGCCGGATAGCTTGCAAGCCAAAGCTTTTGCATGTCGCCTCCATTTTTGCGCACAAATTGAATTTTGTGCTTCTTATTTATTACTTACCGCACCATCGTGCAATTTACAAACAAAACTCATGCATCAAAATTCAGCCTAGCCGATTTAATTATCAGGCTGAGGCCAGTCCCGGATATAGCTTTTTAGCATGCGATTTTCAAAGCTCTGCTCTTCCAGCACAGCTTTAGCGACATCGTGAAACGACAACACGCCCAACAGGGTGTCATCGTCCATGACTGGCATGTAGCGTTGATGAGACTCCACCATGACGCGACGCAGTTCAATCATTTCCATATCGGGGTCGGGGCACACCGGATCGCGTTGCATCACTTCGCTCACGGTCACCGCCTCCCATTTCGCACCACGACGATGAATCGCCATCAGCGCTTCACGAAAGGTCACCATCCCAGCCAAACGTCCGTGATCGAGCACGACCAGAGAGCCGACATCTTGTTCGGTCATCACCGACACGGCTTCGACCAACGTACATTCAGGTCGCGTGGTATACAACGCGGCGCCCTTGATTCTGAGAATCTCACGTACCAGCATCGTCTCCTCCTATTCACGACTGACCAGTTGGCATTGCACGCAACCGGCCTGCACTTTGACCATGCTCTGTTTGAATATTAGTTCAAGTCACATCCATCTGCGCATCAAAAAACTGCCTGCGGACCCGCTGCGTATTCAAGGACTACATCGCTTCGACAAGTGCAGCATACCGCATACGTCATTCAATTTGCATGATACGACCATCGGCATAAATCAGGGCGCACTGAATAGGCAATGCGTCAGTGAAGATCGATTGAATTGCAGATTTGTATTGCTCCATCTGCTGACGATAAATCTCTAATTGGTCAGGGTCCGGATTCCCTGTTTTGTAATCCAGAACCCACCACCCGTCGTGCGCTTTCACCAGTCGATCAATGCGCAGGCGCTGGCCTTCCTGCGTCATTAACTCCACCTCATTCATTGCTTCGACATTGGCAAAAAAGCGTGCTGCATCACTATTCTCAATAAGGTGATGCGCAGCTTGTTGGGCGGCCCTCCATTGCGCCACAGACATCTCTGGAGGACACGGCGGTGGCGCTCTGCCTTCAGACAGCGCCTGCAATAAGGTGTGCCATGCCGTACCATATTGCTGTCCAATAGATTGTTCCGCTGAAAACACCCTACGTTTTCCAACAGCCTGTGCGAGGCATGGCAAGTCTGCCGGCACACTCCGCTGCTTTAGCAAAGGCTGTATTAAGTCGGCAGCAACTAGCGCCTCATTCTCTTCCGCATCATGTCTTAGGGCAGGCATGGCGCTCAAGATAGCCTCATACCAAGTGCCCGTCAGATTTTTACGCCACACACTACTTACAAACAAATAATGACGTGCTCGTGTCATCGCCACATAAAGTAGAGTCCAATGCTCTTGATGCGCGGCATGCTCTTCTTGCACCACCAAATTGTCATCACGCGATAGCGCATTGCCTTTGCCCAGTTGCCACGACATATGTTTCGGCGCAGCAGATTCAGCAGGCCAATCCATTAGTAACGGGGGACTTTGCTTTTTAACCTTAGCGGCAGCATCCACAATCCAAACAATTGGCGCTTCCAACCCTTTAGCGGCATGCACCGTCATTAAACGTACACGCCCCTCAGTGATGTCGGGCGCTGGCATTTCAACATCTTCCAATACGTCTGCGTGTGCTTCGATTTGACCTTCATCCGGCGCTTCGTCATCTTCAGCTTGCTGTAGCCGACGCAACTCGTCGACAAAGCGTGGCAGACTGGGGAAGCGCCCACCCCCCATCTCCAACGACAATTTTAGTAGCGCTTGCAGATTGGCAAAAACCGCCGGCCATTGCGATACCGGTACACACGCACGATAGCGCGCTACGACGTCGCCTTCATGCATGATGCGATCGAGTAGATCATGAACAGGCAACTGCGCAGCCAATGCCTGCCACCGTAACAACAGGGTTGAAGCGCGCACGAGTTCCGTATCTGCGCCATCTGTTTGTAAGTCCTGCTCTTCCGCCAATCCATGCAGCTTTGACCACCAATCATCCTGTGGTTGATTTGCCAACATATTGAGCGACGAGTGGCTGCAATTAAACAATGGGCAACGCAAGGTTTTTGCTAAAGCCAAATTGTTGCCGGGCGAAGCGAGTATCGTTAATAACGCAGCAAAATCTTCTGCTTCTTGTGTGTTTAACAGCCCGCCCCGCGACACGGCAAAACACGGAATACCTTCTTCGCGCAACACCCGACTCACAACACTGAGCGATGCGTGGCTGCGGCCTAACACCATCACATCATCCCAACGAGCAGCACGCATTCCCTGTTGCCGATCGTCCCATACCGGCCATTTGCCAATCACGGCCCGCAATCGTTGGACGAGTTGCTGAGCCTCATGGTGCTTGCGTGCATCTTCTTCGTCGTGCAAGCCTTCGCTTAATAAGTTGCGCCAACTCAAGTTGACTCCAGTTTCATCACCATGCGTGCTTGCATCTGACTGTGACGCACCTGATATGGCGACGCCCTCGATCAGCGGCAGCACTTCAACTCGGCCTGGTTGCTTCTGCTGCGAAGTTGTTTGTGGGCGAAACGGCGGGAAAGGTCGTGCATTGGCGAACAACACATTCACCGCATCAACAATTGGCTGAGCATTACGCCGCGTCAGATCACGCGTTAAATAGCGCGCACTAAAATGCTGTCCAAAGAAATGTCTCGCCTGTTCAAAAATACGCGGGTCCGCACGGCGAAAACGGTAAATCGATTGTTTGGGATCCCCCACCACGAACACACGCGGCGCATCACTGACCGATCCTATCTCACTAGCAGGCGCATAGGCTTCGAGCCAAGCTAACAGAATGTGCCATTGCAGCGGATTGGTATCCTGAAACTCATCCAGCAGAATTTGCTGGTAACGCGCATCCAATCGAGATTGCAGCAGAGGGCCATTCTGTGGATCACGCAACAACTTGAGTGTTTCAAGTTCGAGATCGGCGTAGTCCAATACATTTCGTTGATGCTTAAACCGGCGATACGCCTGTAGCCAAGCCAAACCTACTTGCCACAGATGCCACTGTAGTTGCAGCGAATCGGCATCTCGCGCACCCTGCTCACACAACAAAGCATGTTGTGCCAATTGCTGATGCAAAAACATCATGCGTTCTGCACCGCCATCGCCAATCAGACTAATTAAGTCTTTGCTTGCCTTAAGTGATCGTACTGAACCTGCTTTAGTTAAAAAGCAGCCGCATGCTGTGTCCATCTGCAATTTATCTAACGCTTCGCCTCGCGCTAACTGCGACAGCATTGATTCCAATATAGGCACAATCTTTTGCGCCTCTTGGGTAGCTTGATGCCGTCGCAACTCTACATACTCGCGCATTTGCTCTGCAAGGCGCGGATGCTGAGCGGGGTCAAATGCCGTCTCAAATTGTCGCTGAGCCTGCAGTCGATCAGACTCGACCTCTGCTAGCCAAGCTTGCGTATCCACTTCGTCTTCGCCGATACAGCTCAACGCTTCAACCTGCCGCCCGAGCAGCACATACATTAAATTGCGTGCTTTATCGCGTCCTAATTCCGCCAACACAAAACGTAACGACACCGCCACCACTGCATGCGGTTGGCGTGATTGAGACTGCATAAATAACTGCCAAACTTCCTCGCGCAAGCGACTCTCGGCATCTGGCAAAGTACGCGAAGCTGCTTCGCTCGCAAACGGCAGCGCACCTAAAATCTGGCTAAACCAAGAATGAAATGTGCCAATCGTAGGACCCGGGCGCGCAGTAAGTACCTGTTCATACAAACTCCTTGCACGCGGCATGAACGCAATCGCCTGGTCTTGCGACACCCCACGTTCAGCCAGAAACTTCAGTACGTCGGCTTGGTCTTGCGTTGCCATGAGATACAACCACTGCAACAATCGATCTTCAATTTCACGCGCAGCTTTTCGCGTAAATGTAATGGCCAGAATGCGTGAAGGCGTCGCCCCCTGTAATAGCGCAAGGATAATGCGCGACACCAACATCCATGTTTTGCCGCTACCTGCGCAAGCCTCAACCACAGCACTATGCTTAGGATCGATCGCGAGTAATGGCACTTGCGCCTCAGGCACCTCCGTCACAGGCACCTGCATGGCTTGATTGGCAAAATCATGGGTCATGTTGTTGCTTGCCCCGTTTTCAGGCTTGGTGGTGACGCCTCGCTTGATATCTCTTGATATGCAACGCGACACAGGCCCGCCATCTCGCAGTATCGACACGCTGACTCACTCGGTAATGCGGGCAGCGCATGGCCCTGCCGTATTTCGCGAAGCGCTGTGACCACACGTATGCGTTGAATCTCTGCAATGTCTTGCGCCTGCTCAAGGTTCACTGACTCCACGGCCTCAGCTTCGAGCGCCACAAAGGCAGCTTCGGCAACCTCCACGCCCTTCAAATCTTCGAGCATCCACACATAGGCAGCGAGCTGCAGATCATCCAGCGGCGCATCGACTTTGTCTTGTAATGTTGCGAGCGATGAAGTTTTGTAATCAAGCACACTCCACAGCTCAACGGGCGATGTAGGCAACAACCCATCATCTTCGCCAGCAGAACTGGCGTCCACGCGTTTTCGATCAGCACGGTCGATGCGGCCACGCACCACCACACGCTCTGAATCGGTAATTTCTACTGGCCACTCGACAGTTTGTTCACTCAACGCAACACGCCAACCCGCTTGTTCGCGCTCGCGCGACCAGTGCAGGTAACTATCAATCCGCCGAATGAATTTCGCCATCCAGCCATAGGCTTGTAAGTCGCGTTTTAAGGCCGGCTCAAATTCACGCTCAACAAACTGCTTCAACGCTGCAGCCAAAGTCGCATCGTCATGTTCAGCGAGATTGGCAAAGGCTTTGTGAAAGGTTGCTAGCGCCGCATGCAGCAAAGTGCCGCAATCCGCTTTTTCAACCGTCTCGGCCACCTCGTCTTCGGGCGCCAAATTCAATAAAGCCGCCGCATAAAATTGATACGGGCAGTGCAGCAATTTACCCAACTGCCCCACCGACACACGGCTCGGCAAGGCCGTTTGCCAATGTGGCATATCCGTCAGAATCGATGCCGCAGGAATGGCTGCGGCGTCGGGGGCAGGCCATCGTGCCGCTTCGCGTATCAGGCTTGTTCCGTACGCTTGCTGGCACACACTATTAAGCAGCAACAGCTCAGGCGCGAGGGCAATGACTTCGTCGCCTTTAAGTTTTTGCCAAGTCCACGTCACATCGTCGCAAGACAACAGTAGCCACAACACATCATCGCGTAACCCCTGCACATCCTGTTCAATGGCTGGCAGCCCTAATTGCGCGCGAAGGCCTGGGCTGGCAAACAAGCCTTCTCGTTGCACGGGTGCGAGTTGATGCGCATCACAGCCCATCACCACCACGGCATCAAAGGCGCGCAACCTTGTCGCTGCTAACGAGGTGAGTACAACCGGGCTTTCAATACCCGCATCTCGAAATGTCGCTTGATCAAGTTCATCTTCCAACCAAGCACGCATGCCTGTTGCATCCAGTAGCAAGTCACTGCCTTGCATTTCACGCTCACGCGTTTGCAGCAACTCAAGCAGGCAATGACCCGCCACATCATTTACCAACGCTGCTTGCACACCCAAAGCTTGCAACATGCGCTGTAGCCGACGCAGCCATTCACCTAACGAAGTTCGTGTCGTCAAAAAGACATCCGTTGCTGTTTGAAGCGGCTGCAACAGCGTGGCTAATGTCGGTGCGTGCACCTGACACAATGCAGACAATGTCTGCAGGCCTGAAAGATGGTTATGCCGCGCGATGAGCTGCTCTAGCGCAATTAAGTCTTGTGCTGGCACAGCTGGCATAAAAGGGGATTTCAACAGATCAATCACATCGCGGTGATAAGCATCGGTCAGCAACACTTCAAGTGCCGCATCAATCAACGCTGCGGCGCGTGATGTTGATAGCTTCCAGCCCGTTTCATCTTGAACTAACACTTGGTGTCGTTCGAGCAGTGCGCGCGCACGACGCGCGGTCAGTCGGTCTAGCGCGACCCACGCAATTCGCTCTGCGCCCTTTGCCAATGCATTTAATGTACTTTGCACAACTTGTTCTGCTTCGCCCTCCAGCCCTTCAACCGAGACAATGCGCACCTGACGATGTTCATTGAGCAGGGTTGGATTAGGCTGAGTCATTGCCAGCTGCGCCGCACGATCCGCCAACGGAAGCAATGCAGGCAAATCAACTTGCGGCTCTGCGGCACTGATTGCGGGCCATGCTGCTTGTGCGCATTGCACGACATCTTGCTCGGCGCTCCATGTCGGTATCCATACGCACACCGAGGCATTGCATGACCATTGTTCCGCCAAGGCCCGTTGAGCGGGCTGCGGTTGTTGTTCGCACAATACAAACAGCGGGTCTCGCGCAGCGCTCGCAGCACGACTCAACGCCATCGCGCGTACCGCCTCCAACCCTGGCGTGCCGGCTGCTTCCGCGCACCACAAGGTATGGGCCACCCGCGCTTCAAACTGTAAGTTTTGATTGCCGACCAATTCATGGGCCCGTTCCACCTGGGCAATAAACTCGGCTTCATTCGCGGGCAAACTCACCAAATTCGCCACGAGGTCATCAAACAACGAAACCAATGAACGTGACAAAGCCCAGCGCGCCGCGTTTGGCACCCAGTTTCGATGGGCCAGTTGTGAATAAAGCGCAGCAATTCGCTGGCTATTGGGTTGGTAATTCAGGTCTCCGCGCCAGGCATCGGCTAGACCACTCAAGGTATAAAAGCGGGGTAGTAGCAAACCGCTTCCTACCTCTTTTGCCAATGCACGGCTGAGTTCTGCTGCCAATAACAAATTGGGTAGAACAACCGTGATACGCGATAAAGCAGGGATAGGATCGGCCGCTGAAGCGGCCGCATCGAGTAACTGCTGCGCGCAACGCGTAGCCCAATCGCGATCAATGATTAGGATGCGTCGTTCGGCAGCAGTCACGGCGGATATCGTCAATGGTTAAGATGGATACGAAGAGGATGCGCACCAACCATACGTCGGTGCAGACACGGCTTTGATCGCCCTAAACTAACCTAAGCCAACCTAAGTCGTAATGTGAGTTTCTCAGCGCTCAAGCATCTCGTGCTTACCCTTCACACCGGCCCACTGGTCCGCGTCGGGCAGCGCATCCTTACGCTCAATAATAGGTTTCCAGCCACGCGCCAGCTCAGCATTCAGCGCGATGTAGTGCTGCTGATCAGCCGGTACATCATCTTCGGCGTAAATAGCTTCAACCGGACACTCCGCAACACACAATGTGCAATCAATACACTCGTCTGGATCAATCGCCAAAAAATTGGGGCCCTCACGAAAGCAATCCACAGGGCAAACATCCACACAATCGGTGTACTTACATTTAATGCATGATTCGGTTACGACATATGTCATTTTGACCCTCTTATCCTTTCTGCACGCAGTGCTCAATGCTGTTTAATGGCGCCGCGTCGCATTTTCACAACAGCGACACGACCGTTTGTGGTCACTATACCGCAGCTCAAGGCCGACGAAGGCAATGCGCTCAACCTAACGTGAGAAATGAAACGCTACAGCGCGCTTTGCACCCTAAACGTAGCTCAAAGCCGCTACCACTCAGGTATTGGCAACACCATAACCCAGTTATCAGTGAGGCCATAAACTCACCCACTTGGGGCCCGCAGACCGTCCACACGACCAGTCCTGTGCAAAGCTAGACCTTAAGCCAGCCAAGTTTGTCGGCTTTTTTTGCAGATTACGCTTTTCATCCGCACATTTTTTCGCTAGCATGATTCCATTGGTTGTGTGATTACCATCCCAACCCTAGTGAATTCCGGCGCGAACCGGCGCAGTCCCAAGCAGTCCCACCCTCCGGCGGCAATCGCTCGCAGCACCTCCGAGTCAGGTTGTCCCTCCCCGAAGAGTTATTGCACTGCAGCCCATTCCCGACCCTGAATTTTCATTCCCGCTCTTTTTTCGACATGGCATTTGACATCGCACCCCAGCGGCTTTCGCCATACTGAACCCACAATCGAATCCGCAGAATGAATCTGCAAAATCTATCGCAAACCTAACGTACAGATTCAACTACGTTTGATTTTGATCCAATACATCTATTTAACCCATTCGCGCACCGCGCATTTTTGTTAGAAAGCAACGAGGACCCCATGAGCGAGCACATTCAGCACGTAACTGATTCCAGTTTCGAAGCCGATGTTCTGAAATCCGACACCCCGGTATTGGTTGATTACTGGGCCGAGTGGTGCGGTCCCTGCAAAATGATCGCACCGATTCTGGACGACATTGCCAAAGACTATGCAGGCCGTCTCAAGGTCGCCAAGTTGAATATTGATGACAACCAAGCTACACCGGCCAAATTTGGTATTCGCGGCATCCCCACGCTCATGTTGTTTAAGGGTGGCAATGTTGAAGCGACTAAAGTTGGCGCGCTATCCAAGTCACAACTCACCGCTTTCATTGATAGCAACCTCTAACCCTTAACTTCACGCCATCGCCTGGACGACCGAGGCGCCGGGACCACCCCTTCAAACGCCCCTCAGTCCAGGCATGCTGCTTACCCAGCAGCATCCCGATCCGGCGGCACACACGCCCACTTCCAGAGAAAATATGCACCTCTCCGAACTCAAATCACTGCACGTCAGCCAATTGCTGGAGATGGCTCAGGCCCAGCAAATCGAAGGCGCCAACCGTCTGCGTAAGCAAGAACTGATTTTTGCCCTGCTCAAGCACCAGGCAAAAAAAGGCGAATCCATTTACGGTGACGGCACACTGGAAGTTTTGCCAGACGGCTTTGGCTTTTTGCGCTCGCCCGATACGTCATACTTAGCGGGCACCGACGACATTTACGTTTCACCATCGCAAATTCGCCGCTTTAATCTGCACACCGGCGACACCATTGAAGGTGAAATTCGCACACCAAAAGACGGCGAACGCTATTTCGCCATGGTCAAGGTAGACAAAGTTAACTTTGAACCACCCGAAGCTTGCAAACACAAAATTCTGTTTGAGAATCTGACTCCGCTACACCCGACCCGGGTCATGAGCCTTGAACGCGACATTCGAGGTGAGGAAAATGTCACCTCTCGCGTGATCGACATGATTGCGCCGATTGGCAAAGGCCAGCGCGGCCTACTAGTCGCGCCGCCCAAATCCGGTAAAACGGTGATGCTGCAACACATTGCACATTCCATCACCACCAATCATCCTGACGTCGCCCTCATTGTCTTATTGATTGACGAGCGCCCGGAAGAAGTCACGGAAATGCAGCGTTCCGTTAAGGGCGAAGTCGTCGCTTCAACATTTGACGAGCCCGCCACTCGCCACGTGCAGGTTGCCGAAATGGTGATCGAGAAGGCCAAACGCCTAGTTGAACACAAGCGCGATGTGGTGATCCTACTGGACTCTCTGACTCGCCTCGCTCGCGCATACAACACAGTTGTGCCTGCCTCTGGCAAGGTGCTCACCGGCGGCGTGGATGCTAATGCGCTGCAACGCCCCAAGCGCTTCTTTGGTGCCGCTCGCAACATTGAAGAAGGCGGCTCACTCACCATTATCGCCACCGCGCTGATCGACACCGGCAGCCGCATGGACGACGTGATTTACGAAGAATTCAAAGGCACCGGCAATATGGAAATCCACTTGGATCGCCGTATGGCTGAAAAGCGCGTATATCCGGCCATTAACGTCAATCGCTCAGGCACCCGCCGCGAAGAGCTCTTGCTCAAACCCGACGTGCTGCAGAAAGTTTGGGTGCTTCGCAAACTACTGTACGGGATGGACGACATCGAAGCGATGGAATTTTTGCTCGACAAAATTAAATCCACGAAGAACAACGGCGAATTTTTCGACGCAATGCGCCGCGGTTAATGTGTGTATTGATGCGTGCTTGTTAAAGACATGCATCAACAATAAAAAAGGCAGACCATTGGTCTGCCTTTTTTATTGGGGCTGACCCGTCCTGAATTAGGTTGACACTTTTCCGAAGAGAGGAAGGGTAGTCAGATGGAGCAAGGGATACGTCGTAGCCAACGG
>SBBQ01000074.1 GCA_005239635.1 Uliginosibacterium gangwonense | reverse complement strand
GCTGGGTGATGTCTTGCGCGTCACGACGCAATTGCACCAACGTTTCTTGAGCCTCACCTAATGCCAGCTCGCCGGCTTGCACTTGCTCCGTCAGCGTCAAGCAATGCGCTTCCTGCTCATGCAAGTGGCTCGCGATTTCTTCCAACTCGCGCTGGCGTTCTAACACACCGTGGGTGCGCGCATCTGGCGCGAACAACACCAAGGCCTCAGGCGTTAGCACGCGCCCTGCCTTATCGACGATCGCTTCACCTGCTTGCAATTGCACCTGTGCAATCATCTCGGCGTTGAGCTCGTCGACAACGCGCCAACCTTTTAACCAACCAGCCATCACGCCTTGCCAGCGTGCATCACGCACGGTTATGCGCTTTGCCAATGTATCGTTGGCGGTGTACTCAGCACCGGCATTTGACGATTGCAAACGGGCCACCACCACACTCTCGGGGGCAGCTTGCGTCAGCGCACGTTTCAGCGCCTCGGCATCACCTGCAAGTGCGGACAAACGCTCACGCAATACAGCCTCAAGCGCGGTTTCCCAGCCCGGTTGTACATCAATCGCTTTCCACAGTGGCACTGCATCACGCAAACCCACTTGAGACAGCCAGTCGGCTAACTTGCCCTGGCTTTGCGTGCGCTCTTGCAATTGCAGCAAGGCTTGGTGACGGGCGCGAGCTTCGGTTAAACGTTGGTGAGCCGTACGAGACGCTTCTTGTGCAGCACGACCCTGCTCTTGCAACATCGGAATACGTTGCTGGCAATCTGCCACCGCTGCGTTACGAACTTCTTGTGCTTCGCTCAAGCTTTCCACGCGCAATTGCATCGCATCGAGTTCGGCCAAGTCGGGCGCTTCGAGTTGTGCGCGTTCTTCTTCAACACGCGCACGGCGTGTTGCGGCGGCTTCAAGCGCACGCTGTGCGTTATTGCGATGCGCTTCTTCCACACGCATTTGTTGCTCAGCTTGTGTGAGCTCGCGGCGCACCAAACTGGCTTGCTCTTCAGCCTGACGAAAATGCTCTTCAGCCTCGGGCAAATGTTGGGCGGCTTGTTCGTGGCGCGCTTCGGCCTGTGCGACGCGCTCTTCGGCATTGCCAGAAAGCTCTTGCCACCGTTCCAAGTCACCCTGCAACATTTCGCGGCGCTGACGCCAGTTCTCTTCTTCTGCGGTCAGCTGCGTAATCTGCGCGTCGAGTCGTTGGCGCATTTCCACACTACGACGTAAATCAGTTTCTAAGCGCGAGACTTCAGAGTTCGCGGCATACATTTCGCCTTGTGCGGCGTGCACTGTGTCAGATGCGGAAAAATGCTCGCTACGCGTGGCTTCAAGCGCGGCTTCGGCTTCGCGCAAGGTGGCGGTTTGCTGCTCAATGTCGAGCGTGAGCTTTTCAACTTGGCGCGTAAAGCGCTCGCGATCCGCTTGCGCATCGTTTCGTTTCAGCAGCCACAATAGGGCTTGGCGCTGCGCCAAACGTTCAACCAAAGCTTGGTACTGCGCGGCAATTTCGGCTTGGCCTTCAAGCTTGATAATCTGCTGACCTAGCTCATTGCGAATATCTTCAACCCGCGCCAAGTTTTCGCGAGCGTCTTCAAGGCGACCCTGCGTTTCTTTACGGCGTTCTTTGTATTTTGAAACGCCGGCAGCTTCTTCAAGAAACAAGCGCAGTTCTTCAGGCTTGGCTTCAATAATGCGCGAAATCATGCCCTGTTCGATGATGGCATAGGCGCGCGGGCCTAAGCCGGTACCAAGGAACAGGTCAATAATGTCTTTGCGGCGAACCCGCTGTGAATTGATGTAGTAGTCAGACTGTCCGTCGCGCTCCATCACGCGCTTTACGGCAAGCTCAGCGTATTGGCTCCACTGCCCTGCAATACGCCCTAGCGAGTTATCAAACACCATTTCAACGCTGGCACGCCCGACGGGTTTGCGTGTTGCCGAGCCGGCAAAAATAACGTCTTGCATGGACTCACCACGCAAAGCGCCTGCCTTGGATTCACCCAGAACCCAACGAACAGCGTCGATAATATTGGACTTGCCGCAGCCGTTGGGGCCAACCACCCCAACCAACTGACCTGGCAGCATGACAGTTTGCGGATCAACAAAAGACTTGAATCCGGCGAGTTTGAGCTTGGTGAGTCGCACGCTGAACCTGACCGTCTTGTTATATGAGCGTTAATGGGTATTGCTTGGGCACCCGACTATGCATCGCGAAGAATGGCTTTGTACTTATCATTTTGCCAATCTTTACCGTCGCACAGCGAACAGCCCAGCCGTCGAAATGCTTTTAATCCGAAGATTCAAGCCAAAAGCACGCTGGGCGCTGCACCCTGATCGCCTATAATACCACCCGATAGCGGCTGCGACCTGTGGCTGCACCCCTATTAAATAGCCGAATAAACAGCCAAAGCAGACGCGTCAGCCGCTTGCGACATCGCCGCAGCCACGCTGAAACGCCCGCAGAAAGCCCCAAATATGTCTAGCAAGCCCAGTAAACAGCTCGAAACCTTTGCCAATCCGGCCCCGCAGCGTGATTTTCATATTCACATGCAAATTCCGGAATTTACCTGCCTGTGCCCCAAAACCGGCCAGCCAGACTTTGCCACCCTGTTTTTGGACTACATTCCAGACAAACAATGTGTTGAGCTCAAAAGCCTCAAAATGTACATGTGGAGCTTCCGTAACGAAGGCTGCTTCCACGAGGCCGTGACCAACCAAATTTTGGATGATTTGGTCAAAGCCACCAAGCCCCGCTATATGAAGCTCACCGCCAAGTTTTATGTACGTGGCGGCATCTTCACCAACGTCGTGGCCGAGCATCGCAAAAAAGGCTGGAAGCCCCAAGCGCGAGTTGATCTTTCCACCTTCGATAGCGATTCCGACACCATTCGCAACACGCGTGGCTAACTGGCTCACACAAACTAGCCGCGCCGCATAACAATCACGCCAAACACGCACGCCATAACTCGTAACACAACAAGGAATTTTCATGGCCCAGTACGTCATGTCCATGCTCCGCGTGAGCAAAGTTGTTCCACCCAAAAAGCAAATCATTAAAGACATTTCGCTTTCCTTTTTCCCAGGCGCAAAATTGGTCTGCTCGGCTTAAACGGTGCCGGCAAATCCACCGTGTTGCGCATCATGGCCGGCGTGGACAAAGAATTTGATGGCGAGGTGCAATGGCAGCCCAATGTCTCCATTGGCTATTTGTCGCAAGAACCGCAGCTCGACGCAGACAAAACCGTTAAAGAAGAAGTCGAGTCTGGCCTTGGCGCAATTGTTGAAGCCAAGCAAAAGCTCGAAGAAATTTACGCCGCCTACGCCGATCCAGACGCTGACTTTGACAAGCTCGCCGAAGAACAAGCCAAGTATGAGGCGGTGATCGCCACCTCAGGTAGCGACGTTGAAACACAAATGGAAATCGCCGCTGACGCCCTGCGCCTGCCCGCTTGGGACAGCAAAATTGGCGTGCTCTCCGGTGGTGAAAAGCGCCGCGTGGCGCTGTGTAAACTGCTGCTCTCTAAGCCAGACATGCTGCTGCTCGACGAACCCACCAACCACCTTGACGCAGAATCGGTGGAATGGCTGGAACAGTTTCTCACCCGCTTTCCCGGCACCGTGGTGGCTGTTACCCACGACCGCTACTTCCTCGACAACGCAGCCGAGTGGATTCTAGAACTCGACCGTGGCCACGGCATTCCTTGGAAGGGCAACTACTCAAGCTGGCTGGAGCAAAAGGAAGAGCGCCTTGAACAAGAGCAGAAGCAAGAAGCGGCTCGCATGAAGGCGATGAAGCAAGAGTTGGAATGGGTTCGTTCTAACCCCAAAGCTCGCCAAGCCAAGAGCAAAGCACGTTTGGCGCGCTACGAAGAAATGACCACCGTTGAATACCAAAAGCGGAATGAAACCCAAGAAATCTTCATTCCGCCCGGTGAACGTCTGGGTGACAAGGTCATCGAGTTCAACGGCGTGAGTAAAGCCTTTGGCGACAAGTTGCTCATGGACAACGTGAGCTTCAATATTCCCGCGGGCGCAATCGTCGGCATCATCGGCCCCAACGGTGCCGGTAAATCAACGCTGTTCAAAATGATTCGCGGGCTCGACACCCCCGATAGCGGCAACATTGATATTGGCAGCACCGTAAAGGTGGCCGCCGTTGACCAATCTCGCGAAGGGCTTGAAGACAACAAAACCGTGTTCGACGCCATTGCCGGCGGTGCCGACATTCTGACCGTGGGCAAGTTTGAAATGCCGAGCCGCGCCTACATTGGCCGCTTCAACTTCAAAGGTGGGGACCAACAAAAAATCGTTGGCAACCTCTCCGGCGGTGAGCGCGGCCGACTGCATTTGGCAAAAACGCTTATCTCTGGCGCCAACGTGCTGCTGCTAGACGAACCGTCAAACGACCTTGACGTTGAAACACTGCGAGCGCTTGAAGACGCGCTGCTGGAGTTTGCCGGCTGCGCGCTCATCGTGAGCCACGATCGTTGGTTCTTGGACCGTATTTGTACGCACATTTTGGCTGCCGAAGGTGATTCGCAATGGACCTTCTTTAACGGCAACTACCAAGAGTACGAAGAAGACAAGAAAAAGCGTTTGGGTGAAGACGGTGCGAAGCCACGTCGTATTCGTTACAAGCCGATTACGCGTTAATGACTACGCGTTAATTCACACGCTTGGTATCCATCAGCGGCCTCGCGACACTACGTGCCATTCGTGGCAACATGTGCCCACATGTGACGACACGTGACAACACGTAAAGCACGTAGCAGCACGTAAAACACGCGCGAGGCCGACCACTATTAGGCTTGCACCCTGAGGGCTCATCACCGGCTAGCTCTATTTATCAGCAAAAGAAAGCATGACGTTTCCGGAATACATGGACGGCGCAATCATGTTGATTGCGTTGCTCTCTGCCAGCGCAACATCCATTGCAAGACTGCGACACCGAGACACAGCACCGTCTACGATGGAACCCAACACTTAACAAACAAAAAGCCCCGAAAGGGGCTTTTGTTATTGTCGGAATGAATGGTTAAGGTTGGAGTTCACCGGACGCCAGAGGTGATCCGATGCAAAGACCGGTTAGCCATCTTTTCGCGCTAAATGCCCGGTTCACAATAGCGGTCTTTCACCAAATCGAGAAGGCGATCGTATGAGGCGACTTCGACAGCGTGCCGAGAGTTGTATTGGGCCTTTCGTCGATGTCCGGCTTGGTCCATCATTTCTCTGCGCCCAATGTATATATGGAAGCTCGCAGCTAGATAGGACAACGGATCGGATAAGTAGTCGCCGGAAAGGTTTGAGGGGCGTTTGCCCTCTGAGTAGCCCAAGATGTCTCTTGTCTTCGCCCATTCGACCAAGTCCGCTCTGACCTGCAGTTTGTTCGTTTCATAGTAGTCTGCCCAGTCATCGACTTGCTTAACGGCTCCAGCGAGCCTTTTTGCAGCTGTACCCGCTTTTGTGAATACCTGCGCGTCGACAGGCTCTAGCTCTATGAACTTAACCTCCCAAACTCCTGAATAGGAATTAACGACAACAAAATCGCAAACAAAGGATGCGCCAAGCGGAAATTCACGGAAGACGAAACGACAGTGCCCGCCAGCACGACAAGTTGCCCAATAAAGCAGCTGAGGCCGCTCTTTGAGGAATGCGGAAATTCCTCGTTCCCCCTTCTGTATGTTGAGGAACGATTCAAATTCTGTAGGTGCGATGTACTCAGGATGCATGACGCTATAGAGATGGCTAACGTTGGGGGTAAGAGACTGCGGCACGAAAGTGACTGACCGGTGAAACTACGCCGGTTCCGCAGTCCCGCATTACCGAAAGGCTAGGCACTATTTTTTTGAGAAATAAAAAACGCCGAGGACAACCAAAACAATCAAGAACGGCATGCGCCCCATTAGTCTTGCGGTTTTAGGTTCGGCTTTGCCAAATCCGTCGCACACATCACATCTCACTACCTTGATATCTTTGCTAACTTTTGCGGGCTTTAAGCAAGTACCACAAGAGTGTCCATTATCTGAACGGCATGTCCCGGTACCCTCGCAATGAGGACAAGTAATTGTGTGAATTTCCATTAAGGCACCATGCGCCAAACTAGTTGTAGTCGACAAGCTTGTCCAATTTGCTAAAACACCAGACAACCCCAAATTGGCAAACGTAAACAACCGCACTGTTTTTAACATCGGTAGCATGACATTAACATCAGCATACTGAGCTTAATTTAAATTGTCGAGCCGCTATAACCTCTGTCTAAGCGCTTGTGCGATTTGAAGAATCCATCACAATTTCGGAAGCTCTAAAAACAAAAAGCCCCAACCGGGGCTTTTTGTTTTGAGCACAGGATGATTCAGCTTAGTGGTGATCTGCCTTTAAGCTCGCTGCAAAAACAGCTTGGTCACGCTCTGCAAAGTCGAACTGGCTAAACGCGCGGGCCAGTACGGCTTGGTCAACCGACTTGCCGTTTTGCTCAAAGCGGATGCCAATAGAACGGCCATTGCTAGCCAAGGTGGTAAAGGCGTATTGCCACAGCTGAGCTTCGGCCAAACGTTCGCGCAGTTCGGCTTCATTACTGATGGTGACCCCGGCGGTTTTAAGGGAATCAAGAAACTCGCCAAAGGTTTGGTCACTCAAACGGCCCATCTCTGTACTTCTCCATAGTACGGTGCGTTGCACCCATGAGCGGAATAACGCATTGATATGCGGCCGGTTGACACAATTTTTAATTTTTCACCGATTTGGTGCGTGACAGACTTCACGGCTTGCACGCGGCGCTGGTGAGACGGCTGAAGAACGCCGCCAGGATTGGGTTTGGCGAGTTATTGGCCGGGGCTGAGACAGTAGCCGTGCCCATTGCCAAATATGCGCCGGGCACAAAAAACGGCTGTTTATGAGGCAATGTCGCTGGAAACAACACACCACAGGGCAACGTTTTTTTGTTAGCCAGTCGTCCGTGTTGAGGGCAAAAGCCCCTGCTCTGTTTGCCAATGGATTGGCAAAGCAGGATTGGCAGAACTGACGCGCCTGAGCAAGGATGGCTCAGTAATGCGGGGGTTTTTCGTAGAGCGGGTCGAACCGCGGGGTGGGCTCTGCTGCTGCTTGGCGCACCCCTTGCAGTTGTTGGTATACCAGCCGCAACTGCTCTTGCAGTTGGTCTATTTTTTCTTGCTGGCGAAATACGGTGTGGTTCAGCGCCTCTAGCGTGTCTTCAGCAAATGCGAGTTTGCTTTCAAGCTCGATGAGGCGCTGTTCCATTGATGCAGTTTCTTGCGACATAAATTAGTGGTGATGATGCGCGCCCGGGCCATGCACGTGGCCGTGGTCGATTTCTTCTTTGCTGGCGTCACGCACTTCAGCCACTTTGCAGGTAAACACCAGTGCGGTGCCGGCCAGCGGGTGGTTACCGTCGATCACCACTTTGTCTGCAGCAATTTCGGTAATCGTGAACAAGCCATCTTCTTCGCCGTCGTCGCCCACGCGCTCAAACTGCATGCCAACTTCAATATTCTCGGGGAAGCTGTCGCGCTCTTCGATCAGCACGAGTTCGGCGTCGTAGTCGCCAAAAGCATCATCAGGTTGCAGCTTGATAATCAGTTCTTCGCCTTGGCTTTTGCCTTCAAGCGCTTCTTCAATGCGCGGGAAAATGCCATCGTAGCCGCCGTGCAGGTACACCAACGGATCATGACCTTCATCCACCAAATTGCCATCCGGATCTGTCACGCTGTAAGACAAGGTGACGACTGTATTTTTTTTAACCTGCATGGTGATTCCTTTCAATCGGATGAGGCAGTGTTCAGTGTGATTTCTGGCTGGAGTTCAGCTCATTTCGCGCACAAGCTTAAGCATTTCTAAGGCATGGCCTTTGGCTTGTACGTTGTATAGCGCGTGGGTCACCACCCCTTTTGTGTCGATGACGAAGGTGGAACGCACGACGCCCATTTTTTTAACGCCATCTTTCTCTTTTTCTTGCCACACACCGTAAAGGCGGCAGGCCTCGCGGTCTGGGTCTGCCAGCAG
>SBBQ01000011.1 GCA_005239635.1 Uliginosibacterium gangwonense | reverse complement strand
CGCGAGCAAACACGATCCCGCCCACGGCCGCGAGATCGCCAAGACCCTGATGCTCGTCCTGCTCGTCTGCTGCGTGCCCACCGCGCGATTGAATCCATCACGCTCGACCGCGAAGTGGCGCATTTGAAAGACGACTTAATGCCGCGTTACGCCAGCATGATTTACAACGGCTATTGGTGGAGTCCGGAGCGCCGTGCGCTGCAAGTGCTGATTGACCATACACAACAAAACGTAAATGGTGCTGTGCGCTTGAAGCTTTATAAGGGCAACGTCATTGTGGTGGGTCGCGACTCTAAGACAGATTCCTTGTTTGATTCGACCATTGCAACGTTTGAAGATGATGCCGGCGCGTACGACCAGAAAGATGCAGGCGGCTTCATTAAGCTCAATGCACTGCGTATGCGAATTGCAGCCAATTTGGAAGCGCGCCGTAAGCGCTAACGTTCTCAGCAACTTGTAGCGCGCCCATGGTTAATTTTTCGCCAGAAGACATTGAAGCGATTGGCGTGCCTGTGTCCATGGGTGTGCTGATTTGCTACATGTGCTTCATCGTGTGGAACTTGGCGAAAGAATCTAAGGCGGGCAAGGTTGGCACATTCGTTTTGTTTTTCGTACTGACCTTTGGCATGGTTGGCTTTGTGGCCAAATCCATTATCGCTAAGGTCCTCGGTCTCGAATAAATACTTCGCATTCTGTTGAATGCACCGATCTAACTCTCGGAGAAATCTCATGTCGCAATTCGACCAAGTAAGCGTGGTCAAAAAGGCCAATGTGTACTTTGATGGCAAGTGCGTTAGCCACACAGTGCAATTTGCAGATGGCACACGTAAGAGTGTGGGCGTCATCATGCCAGCGACGCTGACTTTTAATACCGGTGCGCCTGAAATTATGGAAGGTGTTGCAGGTCAGTGCCGCGTGCGTATCAAGGGCGATAATGGCGAGGCAGGCGAGTGGAAAACCTACGGCGCGGGCGAGTCATACAACGTGCCCGGCAATTCTTCGTTTGACATTGAAGTGACGGGTGAGCCGTATCACTACGTTTGCCATTTTGGCTAAACGAAGGATGCGTGTTTTGCCAATCAATCTATCTTGATTGGCAAAATGCTTCGCCGACATTCGTTAAGAAGAAAACAAAAGGGGCCGCATTGCGGCCCCTTTTGTTTTGGGTTTGATCCTTTAAAACCTGTGGCGTATTAGTTGATGAGTACAGGCTCGCGTTCCAGTTGCACCCGAAATTTTTGTTGGACATCTGACACGATTGCATTTGCCAATCCTAGTACGTCATCGCGACTGGCGTTGCCGAGATTGACCAGTACCAAGGCCTGTTTGTCATAACAACCAACCTGGCCACGAGATTGGCCCTTCCAGCCGGATTGTTCAATTAACCATCCTGCCGCGAGTTTGATACTACCGTCTGCTTGAGGGTAATGTGGCATGTTGGGGTGCTGGGCGGCCAGAGAAGCAAAGTGTTCAGCATCCACCACTGGGTTCTTGAAAAAGCTGCCTACGTTGCCGATCTCGCGCCAGTCCGGCAGTTTGCGTGTGCGAATTCGAATCACCGCATTGCTAATATTTAATGCAGTGGGCGTGGTGATACCTTGGGTGGTTAAATCATCTGCGACATCGCGATAGCGAAGCTGGGCGTGCCATGTTTTAGCTAGTTGCAGTACTACATGGGTAATGATGTAACGGCCAGGTTGCTGCTTAAAAATTGAATCGCGGTATGCGAAGGTACAGTCATCGCGCATAAGCGTAACGTGTTGTTGGGTATGTTGGTCCCATGCCTCGACTGAATGCAGGCGATCGGCTAGTTCAACGCCGTATGCACCAATGTTTTGCACTGGTGCTGCGCCAACCGAGCCGGGGATTAAGCTGAGGTTCTCAAGACCCGGCAGTCCCTTTTCGAGTGTCCAACGCACGAGGGAATGCCACTCCTCTCCAGCGCCTACACGCACAAGCCATGCATCATCTGTTTCGCCTGCCAGTGCCCGCCCCATGATATCCATGTGCAACACGTTGCCTAATTTTTCCGGTAGCAGCACATTGCTACCGCCACCCAAAACAGTAAAAGGTGCATTTGCACATTGCTTAAGTGCGGCTTGCAGGCCTTCAACACTATGAATGGGATAGAGTCGATCGGCGACACAGGGCAGACCGAAGGTGTTGAGCTGCTTGAGATCTGCTTGTTCGATGATGCGAATCGCATCGGTTGTGTCAGCGCAGGTGGGGTGGGAGTGCTCGTTCATGCCGCAATTATAGGGGGGTTTGCTGTTGAGACCATTCTTCTCAGTGTCGACCAAGGTAGGCATGGCGCGAAGAGGGCTGCGATCTTGCTGGCGAGACGGTAAAATCAATAGTATCGCAATGAATTCTGGATTAAAGACATGCCTTCATTTGACATTACCTCTGAAGTCGACAAAGTCGAATTACACAATGCGGTTGATCAAGCGAATAAGGAGATTGGTAATCGCTTTGACTTCAAAGGCTCAGACGCACGTGTTGAGCAGGGCGAAAATTTGCTGACCTTGTTTGCCGATGACGAATTCAAACTTGATCAAGTGTACGACGTGCTGATTGGCAAAATGGCGAAACGTAACGTAGATGTGCGTTTCTTGAGTCGTGGCGATGTGCAGAAGGTGAGCGGTAACAAGGTTAAGCAAGAAGTTAAAGTAAAGAACGGGGTTTCAACTGAAGATGCCAAGAAAATTGTGCGTGTGTTGAAGGACAGCAAACTCAAAGTGCAGGCGAGTATTCAGGGCGATAGCGTACGTGTGACTGGTGCTAAACGCGACACGCTGCAAGAGGCAATTTCGTTAGCGCGCGCGGAGATGAAAGAGTTGCCGTTATCGTTTGGCAATTTCCGCGATTAAGATATCGGTTCGTTTCACTGCATTTGATTCGCGTGGCAAGGTATGGTCATGCATTACCAATAAAAAGGGCGCTCCATTGAGCGCCCTTTTTATTTAAGCTGAGTGTTTTATTCCCAACTATCGCAGGTCTCATCGACGATATCGCGATAGGCGTGCCACGTTGCATGACCAATAATGGGCATGGTCACAATGAGGCCAATATAAAACGAGAGCAGGCCGAGCATGGTGAATAGGGTAATGATGGCGGCCCATAGGAACATGGCGGGCATATTGCGAATGCTCGCAACAATGCTGGCGCGCATGGCGCAGAAGGCATGGCAGCGGCGATCCAACATCATCGGAATAGCGACCACAGACAGCGTAAACACAATGCCAGCAAACAGTGCGCCGGCACCGGCGTACACCAGTATGAAATCGAGCTTCTCGCCAGAGAATACGTCATGCAAAAACTGTTGCAGTGTGGGCGATGTATCACCATAAAAAGTAGAAAACAACAGCAGCGCGACAGCGGTCCAGCACAGCATGATGAGGCCCAAGATGCCGGCAAACAGTGCGATGTTATTCGCGTTGTCATACCAGGCAATGGTGCTGCGGCCTAGGTCAACGGGTTCGCCGCGTTCGTAGCGACGCGATAGGTCGTATAAACCGGTGGCGACAAAGGGGCCTGCCAACAAAAAGCCAGAAGTTAGAGCTGCGATGTATTTCACTTCATGCCGTGTGTAATAAAACAGCAAGAAGCCCATGCTGGCTAAGCAGGCGCCGTAGAAGAGGCTGGCGGCAGGGTTGTGCACCATGTCGCGTGCGCCGCGCCAGAGCCAAACTAAAGGTCGTGAAGTTGATACGGGGTGAATCATTTCAGGTGGTAGTTCATCACACAGTGACACCATTGACGGTGCCGACAGGGTCGTGCCGGTCTGACTCATCTCTACATCCTCCCGAACAAAACTGGGGTCGTTGGACGCGCTCGCGCAACACGCGGCGGGTGCTCTTTGACACCCTGAGATGAATCATGCGACGTTATTTGATCTGTATCAAGTCCTTTTAATCGCTTTGCTCATTACTTAGGCGATTGATTTTTCAAGAATTAATGTTGCAGTCCAGCAATCCATTTGCTGTATAGCTGGTTGGCTACTTTACGTAATCCTTCAATCCTAGATTCCATGCCTTGTTGCATGTCGTGCGCCTGTTGTACGGTGGTTTGTGCAGCGCAATGCGCCAGTTCATCCTTGCCGCTTATGCACCAATTGGCAATCATCTCGGGCGTCATCTCAACATGGCATTGCATACCAAGGTGAGGACCAAGTACATAGGCCTGATGGGCACAGTGCGGGCTCGACATTAACAAAGTTGAGTCTTGAGGCAAAGTAAAGGTTTCGCCGTGCCAATGAAACGATTCAAAACTCGGCGTGCTGTCGAGTAGTGCGCCGAACCATTGGCGAGATACAGCATTGTTATGGAGTGTAACGGCACCCCAGCCAATTTCTTTGACGGGGTTACGCGTTACGCTTCCGCCCAGTGCTTTGCTCATGAGTTGCCCGCCCAGGCAGTGTCCAATAACAGGTATGTTACTTGCAACGGCATGTCGGATCAGCGCAAGTTCCTGCGGAATCCAAGGCAAATCGTCATTCACGCTCATGGGGCCGCCCATAAAAGCCAGACCCGAAAATGCCGTAGCATCAGTCGGGACGGCATCCCCTTCGTCAATTCGGATATGGGTAACGGGAATATGATGGGCTGACAGAAAGTCGGCAAAGTAACCGGGTCCCTCTCCTAGGGTATGGCGAAAGATGGCAACTGGCTTCATGATGCGAGACTTGTGGTGTTAGAACAATGGCGTATTAGGTGCAATAAAGCTCAAGAATTCGTGTGCGCGTGGGGTGTGAGTCGCGAAGCGGCAGGCCCAAAATCGAGATATAAGGAATCAAGGCATGTTGCAATATTTAACATGGTATCGCAGTGTTCGTTGCATTCAAATGTTGTCGCAGCGACACTTACTTCGATTTTTGCCAATCGCCTTGGCGAGCGGACTGTTTGTTGCCAGCCCAGCTTATGCCACGTCGGTCACTGTTGTGGGTTTGTTTCCAGGCAAAGCAGTGCTGACGATTGATGGGAGCGCGCCTCGCACCATTGCAGTGGGCGCGAAGACGCCCGAAGGTGTGAAGTTGCTGGGGCTTGATTCAAGTGGTGCAACCGTTGAAGTCGATGGCCGCAGGCAGCGTTTAAGTATTGGCGAGACGGCTGCTTCAAATGGCGGCGCCTCTGTCGGTGGGGCACAAGAAGTGAATTTAACAGCAGACTCGCGTGGCCATTTTGTGACGACAGGGTCTGTCAACGGTGCGACCGTTACTTTTATGGTTGATACTGGCGCAAGTATGGTTGCGATGGGATTGAGTGATGCGCAACGTGCAGGAATCGATCTCAAGAATGCACGTGCCGGTTATTCACAAACAGCCAACGGTGTGGCGCAGATGTGGGTAGTTAAACTGAAAAGCGTGCGAGTAGGCGATGTGCTGTTGTACGACGTTGACGCAGCGGTTATGGCGACCGATATGCCGATTGCGTTGTTAGGCATGTCGTTTTTGAATCGTATGGAAATGAAACGCGACGGCGAGCGCATGACGCTTAAGCGTCGCTACTAAAGGCTTCGCCACCCTTCACACCCTGTAGAGCGTCCAATGAGGCGTGTTATTGTGATAGCGCTTAGGTTTGCTTGAAGAGAAGATCGTGCAGGATGATGAAGTGCTGGCGCAATTGCGTCATTGTCTAGATACGCCGCATCAGTTTGATCAGGTGCCGGCCCAGCATGCCTTGCGGGAAGCTGCGGTACTCGTGCCTTTGTTGCATCGTGAACAAGGTTTGACGATGCTGCTGACGCAGCGTACCGATCATTTGCATGATCATGCAGGACAAATTTCATTTCCGGGCGGTCGTCGAGATGAAGGTGATGCCTCCGTAGTTGCGACGGCACTGCGTGAGGCTGAAGAAGAAATTGGCTTGCCGCCGCAGCATGTCAGTATTCTGGGGTGTTTGCCCGAATATCAAACAGTAACCGGTTTTGCCATCGCCCCAATCGTAGGTTTGGTAACGCCTCCTGCGCAATGGTCGTTAGACGTATTTGAAGTGGCCTCGGTTTTCGAGGTGCCGCTTTCCTTTCTGCTCAATCCCGAGTACCACGAGCGACATCAGCGCGAGTATCAAGGCGTAATGCGCGCCTTTTGGTCCATGCAATGGCAGGACCATTATATTTGGGGTGCGACAGCGGGCATGATCGTAAGCCTGTATGAGCGTCTGCACGGCAAAACAGGTGCGATTACAGAAGCAGGCTAGTCGCCCCTGCGTCGCAAGACTGGGCATCATGATGGTGGTCTTGGCATCTAAGCCCGAGGGTATACGCTGGATCAGATTTGAATTTGTGAAGTCTGCATGCTCAGCCGTTGCCGATCTGTGAGCCACTCAGGTCCTGGCTGTGGTATTTTCTAGAGCGTGCGCGTGTTGCTTTACGGCCAAATGGCGAGCAGCGCGATTCAGAATTGGTAACTTTGGCTAAACCCAGCCTTTGGTCGGAAAAAGACCGTAGGTTGAGGGCAATCGTCAGGCTCGATACTGAGCCTGTAATTGGTAGTGACTATGACATTGCTTTCCCTGATTTTTGCGTTGCTGCTGGAGCAGCTTAAGCCCGTTGCGTTTCAGCAAGTTGTTGGCAATCCAGTGGCGCGTTACGCACGCTGGATTGAAGATTGGCTCAATGCAGGTGAATCGCGCCATGGCACGATTGCATGGCTGATTGCTGTGTTGCCAATTGTGCTTGTCTCGTTGGCTATTTATTGGTTGCTCAACTCGGTTCACCCGATTCTGGCACTGCTGTTTAATGTGCTGGTGCTGTACCTCACCATGGGGTTTCGCCAGTTCAGCCATTTTTTTACTGACATTCATCTAGCGCTCAAAGAGGGCCAGCTCGAAGAAGCGCGTCGCCTCATCGCAGAATGGCGTGGCCGCGGTGCCGAGCGCTTGTCATCTTCTGAGGTGTCGCGTTTGGCCATTGAACAGGCCTTGCTAACGTCGTATCGCTCTGTATTTGCAGTTGTGTTTTGGTTCGTGCTGTTACCCGGACCGAGCGGCGCAGTGTTGTACCGCCTAGCCGAGCGATTGGGGCGCGAGTGGGGCCGTGAAGGCGAACATCGTGCGGTTGAAGCGCGCGGTTTTGGTCGCTTCGCCGCGCAAGCCTTGCATGTGTTGGATTGGCTGCCTACGCGTCTCACCGCCATCTGTTTTGCCGTGGTTGGCGATTTTGAAGATGCGATTCACTGCTGGCGTACGCAAGCCATGACTTGGACGGATCGCAGCGCAGGGATTTTGCTGTCGAGTGGCGCAGGTGCGTTAGGCGTACGTTTAGGTCAGCCCGTATGGGAATCGGGCGAGGTGACTGACCGTCCGGTGATGGGCTTGGGCGATGAAGCAGATGTTGATTTTTTGCAAAGCGCGGTCGGTCTGATTTGGCGTACGCTCGTCGTATGTTTGGCAATATTGGGTTTAATGTGGGTTGCTGCGCTGGTGGGTTGAGACACAACCCTGAATCAACGATAAATTTAACTAAACCAAAAATCGATTCGTACTGGCTTAGCTTGGTGCTGGAATTAACATGTGGTTAATAACGGGAGTATGAAAGTGGCGCAAATTCGTGAAGTGGTGTTGGTCTCAGCTGTACGTAGTGCAATCGGTACCTTTGGGGGTGCGCTCAAAGATTTGTCTTGTAGCCAGCTGGGCACTGTGGTTGTGAAAGAGGCCATCGCACGTGCAGGTGTAGATCCTGCCCAACTGGGGCATTTGGTATTTGGCAATGTGATTCATGGTGAAGCCCGTGACATGTACGTGTCGCGCGCAGTTGCGCTTGATGCAGGTATGGCGCGTGAGTCTTGTGCGCTGACATTGAACCGTTTATGCGGTTCCGGCTTGCAAGCCATTGTGACAGCTGCCAACGCTATTCAACTGGGTGATACCGATGCTGCGGTAGGCGGTGGCGTGGAATGTATGAGCCGTGCGGGCTACACCATGCCAGCGGCACGTTTTGGCGCACGCATGGGCGACACCAAAATGATCGACATGATGGTGGGTGCGCTGACCGACCCGTTTGGTGCGGGCCATATGGGCATTACGGCTGAAAACATCGCTGAACAGTTTTGCATTAGCCGCGACGAACAAGATGCCTTCGCGCTCGTAAGCCAACGCCGTGCTGTGGCCGCTATTGAGGCCGGTCATTTCAAATCGCAAATCGTGCCGGTTGAAATTAAAGGCCGTAAAGGTGTGACACTGTTTGATACCGATGAATATCCGAAGTCTGATGCCAGCGCAGAAGGCTTGGCAAAGCTCAGACCCGCGTTCAAAAAAGAAGGCGGCACCGTAACCGCAGGTAACGCGTCCGGCATTAACGATGGTGCTGCTGCCGTTGTGATGATGGAAGCTAACGCAGCGGCCAAGGCCGGCATCAAACCATTGGCAAAGTTTGTGTCTTATGCAGTTTCGGGCGTGGACCCCAACATTATGGGTACCGGTCCGATTCCAGCAGTTAAGCTTGCCCTGCAACGCGCGGGTTTGAAGGTTTCAGATATCGACGTGTTCGAATCCAACGAAGCATTCGCAGCTCAAGCCCTGTCAGTTAACAAGGGCTTGGAACTCGATCCGGCCAAAGTTAACCCGAACGGTGGCGCTATTGCATTAGGCCATCCGCTCGGTGCGACCGGCGCAATCTTGACGGTGAAGTGTCTGTACGAACTACAACGCACGGGCGGCCGTTATGGTGTGATTACCATGTGTATCGGTGGTGGTCAGGGTATTGCCGCGGTGATCGAACGTGTTTGATCTAGGTGTGTCTGATTGGCAAAAAGGCTTCGTGAGGAGCCTTTTTGTTTTGGTTTTGTACAGTCCGCATGCATGATATTTAATAAATTGCGTTGCGCTTCGTGGTTTTTGTTCATGCAGAATAGATATTGGTTGCGGTAACATTGATTGGGTACATTGGTTTTGCTTTAGAGTGTGAAAGTAAGTCGATGTGGCTGACATGTTGAGTGGCCATTCCGGTTGATGTCCCTAGTTGCTGGGCTGAGAGACGCTGAATGAACATCATCAAAAAACTGATCAAATCTGTTTTGCCCGAGAAAGTCTTTTTACGTGTGCAAGCGCTCGATCATTTTTTTAATGGTGAGCGCGAAATCAGATTGGTCGATATCTTGTGCAAAGCAGGCAAAACGACCATTGATGCGGGCGCAAATATTGGCACGTACTCCTATTTTTTTCAGAAATATTCAGGGGCAGTCGTGGCTTACGAACCAAACCCTGAATTGGCGGGCAGACTGCAGCGCGTTCTACCTAATGTGGTTGTGCGTAACGTTGCATTGTCAGACCACCCAGATAAAGTGACGTTAAGGATCCCGGTTGCAGAAGATGGTACGCAGAACCACGAACTAGCCAGCATTGCACAAACCTTTGATGGCAAGGTTGTAGATTATTGTGTTGATGCGGTCACCATTGATTCAGAAGGTTTGCAGAATATTGGTCTCATTAAGGTTGATGTGGAGCAGCATGAGCGTGAGGTTTTGAAGGGTGCGTTGGAAACGATACGTCGCTGTCGCCCTAACATCATGACTGAAACCTCGCCACTTAAGTACGATGTGGATTTGTCGAGCGCATTTGAGTTTCTCCTGCGTGAAGGTTATGTTGGATGGTTCTTTTTTGCAGGAAAATGGCAGCCACTTACAACACTTGATCCCAGCGTGCATCTCAAGCCAGAACAGTTTGGAAATCCAGATGCGTTTATTGGGAACAATCTGCTTTTCTTTCCCCAAGAAAGTAACTTGGCAATGGCTGGGCCGAGGATTTAATACCAGCTTGCACAATAAAAAAGGCTCCTTGAGGAGCCTTTTTTATTGTTGAACAATTCGATATTAGTATTTAGGCAAGGCCTCAATCTCTGCACGAATGTCTTGATAGGCCGTCCAGCGGTGAGGGTGAATCTGACCCGCCTCAGCAGCTTCGCGCACCGCGCAGCCCGGTTCTTGTTGATGACGGCAATCTCGAAAGCGGCATTCTCCCAGGTAAGGCTGTAACTCTGGGAAGGCCACGTCTAATTCGTCTAGCGCAATATGCGCCAAGCCAAAAAGTTGAAAACCAGGGCTGTCGATCAATGCGCTGTTGGCGTTGATGGTGTGCCAAGTAGCATGGGTGGTGGTGTGCCGACCTGAATCGAGCGCGGCAGAGATTTCTTGCGTAGCGACCGCCGCACCGGGAATGAGGGCATTGATAAGGGTTGATTTACCCATGCCCGATTGCCCGACCAATAAAGTTACTTCGCCTTCAAGCAAGGGACGCAACTGAGCGACCGTGTCGATCGTGGGTGTGGCTTGATTGGCAACGTTAATGGATGACAGTGCGCTCATCTCTAGCACCGGAATGCCTAACGCACTAAAAGGCGCGAGCTGCTCGCGTGCTTGAGCTAGGCCCGTGGTGAGATCGCATTTGTTGAGCAGAATACGAGCTTGTACGTCTTGCTGATGTGCGGCGACTAAGGCGCGACTAATCAGTTCGGTGTTAAAACCGGGTTCCGTGGCGGTGACGATTAAGAGCTGCGTAACGTTAGATGCCAAAAGTTTTTGGCGCATGGCGTCGCTGCGATAAAGCAGGCTGCGCCGTTCAGCAACTTTCTCGATACGCGCGGTGTTATCGCCGCTGGGGCTCACTTCAACAATATCGCCACAGGCGACATCCGTGTTTTTGCCGCGTGTGACACAGTGCAACAGCGGGCCGAGCTCTTGCTCAAGCGGGCGCACGGCATAGTGCCGACCGTGTGCAGAGATCACGCGGCCGGTAATGTTAAGGCCTGACTTGTTGCGGTCAGTCATGAGCGAGGTTCTCAAGCATTACAAATCGCGCAGCGCTTCAATTTTCGCGGCACAGACAAAGTCGTTCATCGACAAGCCTTTGACATCATGCGTTGAGTAGGCAACACGTACGCGGTTAAAGCCAAACACCACATCAGGATGGTGGTTCTCGCGCTGGGCAAGCCAAGCGACCAAGTTGACGAATGAAATTACCTGTTCGAAATCTTTAAATGCCCATTGTTTTGAGAGCTGCCCTTCGATGAGCGTCCAGCCAGGGAGTTGTGCGATTAATTCCGAAACCTGTGCTTCGGCTAGCTTGTTCATGGGGCCTTTGAGTGGCTTGCAATGTTGTTGCGCCAAGGCGTATCGATCAGTCATGCAGGTGCTCCAGCAATTTTTCCTGCCAAACGTAGTCGTGCAATACGAATTGAAGCAGGGGGGTGTGAGTCGTAAAAAGTTGAATACAGCGGATCCGGTGTGAGGGTGGCTGCGTTGTCGCGATACAACTTAACCAAGGCAGTCACTAAGTCGTTCGCTTGCGTATGTTGGGCAGCATAAGCGTCTGCTTCAAACTCGTGCAGACGAGATAGCCAACCCGAAAGCGGTGAGAACGGAAATAAGAATACGGGTAGCACTAACGAAAACAGCATCAGTGCAACTGCAGTGCCCTGCGCTTGCATGCCCAAGCCAGCGAAGAACCAAGGCTGCTGCATGAGCCACCCCAAAAGTGCGAGCAGTAACAGGCTGGTCACGGCCAGCACGCCAATGCGCTTGGTAATGTGGTTGAGTTTGTAGTGGCCGAGTTCATGCGCCAAAACCGCCTCAACTTCCGAAGGGGATAAGCGCGTAATGAGCGTGTCGAAGAATACGATGCGCTTGGCGGCGCCAAAGCCGGTGAAGTAGGCGTTGCCGTGTGATGAGCGTTTGGAGCCATCCATGACAAACAGTCCGCTCGAACGAAAGCCGCATCGTGCGAGTAGGTCTTCGATGCGCGCTTTGAGCGCCAGGTCTTCAAGCGGTGAAAATTTGTTGAACAATGGTGCAATCAGGGTGGGGTAGAGCAGCATGGCCAATAGGTTGAACCCTAGCCAAACAGCCCACACCCACAGCCACCACGTTTCACCCATCGCCTGCATGAGCCAAAGTACGAGGGCCAACAGCGGGCCGCCGATCGCGACTGAAAGCAGCAGGCCTTTAATCCAGTCGGCAACAAAAAGCGCAGGCGTCATTTTGTTAAAGCCGAACTTCGCTTCGAGATGAAACGTGCGATACCACGAGAATGGAAGACTAATGGCGCTGGTGATAGCGCCGACTAAGGCAAACAGGTTGAGCGCTTGCCACAAGCTGCCAGCAGCAAACCAGGTAGCTGCGAGGTTGTAAATTGCCTGCAAGCCGCCGCCGAGTGTGAGCGCCAACAGTACGAGTGTGTCTACTGCCCAGTCAATGCGCGCGAGTGACAAGCGAGCGCAGGTATAACGCGCTGCTTTTTGGTGGGACTCAAGAGGAATAGGCTGCGTCAGCTCGGCATTGGCAAAATCAGCAGGGACTGCATCGGCATGCCGTTGAACGTGGCTGGCATGGCGATGCCATAGCCACAAGCGTAAGGCGCTGCTCATTGCCAATGCGGCTAAAAAAACCCACATAAACGTTTGGGTGTGTTGAGGAGCGTTTGATATCAATTGGTTTTCAACTCACAGAAGGGGCGCATACCGATATAGGCAAACAGTCTAGGCTTATGGTCTGCATGTAAGCGATTGCAGATCAGCGCGCAGAATGTGGGAAAATACGCCCTTACTCAAGATTCATCACATTACACGTGGCTCAACCTTCATTTGCTGGTGAAGGTCCGCGTCCCGCGCAAGGAAAAGTAGGCAAATTATGGCACAGGACCAGAATCATCTCGTCTGGGTAGACATGGAAATGACCGGGCTTGATCCGGACTATAACCGCATTATCGAAGTTGCTTTGGTGGTAACCAACAGTAATCTTGAAGTTGTGGCGGAAGCGCCTGTACTGGTGGTGCACCAACCGCAGCTTGAGCTGGACAAAATGGATAAATGGAATCAATCCACTCACGGCAAATCGGGCTTAATCGACAAGGTAAAAGTGTCGACCCTGGATGAAGCTGCTGCTGAGGTCGAATTACTGGCCTTTATGAAGCAATACGTGCCCGAGCGGACTTCGCCCATGTGTGGAAATTCCATTGGGCAAGATCGCCGTTTCATGGCGCGCTGGATGCCGAAATTGGAAGCTTGGTTCCATTACCGCAACTTGGACGTGTCTACACTCAAAGAGCTGTGTCGCCGTTGGAAGCCTGAAATTGCCAAAGGTTTTGTAAAGGGGCAAAAGCACCAAGCGCTTGCTGACATTCATGAGTCGATCGACGAGTTGCGTTACTACCGCGAGCATTTCTTAAAAGTTTAAGTACGAGAAATTCAGCATGACTGCTTCACTCAGCATTGCCGTCGCTCAAATAAACTGCACGGTTGGCGATCTAGAAGGTAACTGCGCTCGCATCGCTGCAGCGGCTCATCGTGCGCAGGCTTTGGGCGCGCAATTGCTGGTAACGCCAGAGTTGTCGCTGTGCGGATATCCGGCGGAAGATTTGCTGCTACGGCCGGACTTCTATCGCGCCTGCGATCTTGCGCTCAACACTTTGGCGGGAGCGGTGCGTGGGGTGGATGTGCTAGTGGGGCATCCGCTGCAAATCGAAGATGCTTCGTCGGCGTCGGGTTATCGGCGTTTCAACGCGGCTTCGCTGCTGCGTGATGGCAAAGTGGTGGCGACTTACCTTAAGCGACGTTTGCCGAACTACGAAGTGTTCGATGAAGAACGCTATTTTGAATCCGGTACGCAAGCCTGCGTGGTCGATGTGGCAGGCGTGCGCGTGGGTATCAACATTTGTGCAGACGTTTGGGAAAGTGGTGCCGCAGAAGCAGCGCAGGCCGCTGGTGCCCAATTGCTGGTGGCACTTAATGCATCGCCCTATCACGTTAATAAACAGGCAACACGATACAGCGTGTTGCGCGACCGCATTGAAGACACCGCATTGCCGGTGATCTACTGCAACTTGGTGGGTGGGCAAGATGAACTTGTGTTTGACGGCGCCTCCTGTGCGCTCGATAAGCGCGGTCGCCTAGCTTTGCAAATGCCGGTGTTTGAAGAAGCGCTCGAATTGGTACAATTTGCCAATGACGATATTGTGCCCGCATCGTTGGTGCCACCCCGTGGCGCAGAAGCAGAGATTTACGCCGCGTTGGTGATGGGCGTGCGTGACTACCTCGGCAAAAACCGTTTTCCGGGCGCGATTATCGGCCTCTCGGGCGGCATTGATTCCGCACTCACCTTAGCGATTGCGGTAGATGCGCTAGGTGCTGATCATGTTCGCGCAGTCATGATGCCGTCGCCCTACACCGCGCAAATGAGCTTGGATGACTCATGCGAAATGGTGCGTCGTTTGGGTGTGCAGTACGATGAAATCGCCATCGAGCCGGCGATGCAGACCTTTGCCAATTTGCTGGCCCCGGTGTTGGACACCATCCCGGCGAGCGCAGCAGACACCACCGCAGAAAATTTGCAGGCGCGTATTCGCGGCATGATGCTCATGGCCATCTCAAACCGCAGTGGCGCAATTGTGCTGACGACCGGCAACAAGAGTGAAATGGCCACGGGGTACGCCACGCTATATGGCGACATGGCAGGTGGTTTTGCGGTGATTAAGGACGTTTACAAAACGCTGGTGTATCGCTTATCCGAATACCGCAATACCGTGAGCGAAGTGATTCCACTCAATATCATTACGCGCCCACCGTCGGCCGAGCTTAAGCCAGATCAGAAAGACCAAGACACGCTACCGCCATATGAAGTACTGGATGCGATTTTGCAGGCGTGGATGGAAGAAGATTTGAGTGTTGGTGAGATTGTGGCGCGTGGGTATGACGAGGCAACGGTACGACGCGTGATCGGTATGTTGCGACGTAACGAATATAAGCGTCGCCAAGCGCCACCCGGCGTGCGCATTACGCAACGCGGCTTTGGCAAAGACTGGCGTTATCCGATTACCAATCGCTTTGTGGGGCAATAAGCTGCGCCGGTTCCTAATTGTCTGCATTGGGGGCAAATTGGGGTTAATGCCCGCGCAAAATCATGGCGCAGCATGCACAAGATGCTCGGCCTCGCTTATACTCTGCAAAAATGCTGGCAACGCCTGCGTGGCGATGTAGCTAAAGTCAGAGCGTCAGCGTCAGGAGACAGATATGAAAAAAATTGAAGCCATCATCAAGCCTTTCAAACTCGATGAAGTACGCGAATCCCTGTCAGAAGTCGGTGTAACCGGCTTGACGGTGACTGAGGTGAAAGGCTTCGGCCGCCAAAAAGGCCATACCGAGTTGTATCGTGGTGCCGAATATGTAGTCGACTTTTTGCCCAAAGTGAAAATTGAAATCGTCGTAGCAAGCGATGTTGCAGATCGCGCGATCGAGGCGATTGTAAAAGCCGCACGCACGGGCAAGATTGGTGACGGCAAGATTTTCGTGACCGACATTGAACACGTTGTGCGTATTCGTACGGGTGAGACCAACGAAGCTGCCATTTAATCGCGTTAATTACGTGACAAAGATTGATGCAAAAAACGCGGGCGAGCCCCGCGTTTTTTTATGGGCTAATTCGATGCTCGGTTACCTAAATGAGTGGGAGGCAATATGGCTCAACTCCCAAATGGCGCGGTGATCTTGGTTGCCTTGCTGCACCTATATTTTTTCGTGCTCGAAATGTTTTTGTGGGATAAGCCAGCAGGCCGCAAAGCGTTTGGCTTAACCCTCGAGCAAGCGCAAACCACCAAAGTATTGGCTGCGAATCAGGGCCTGTATAACGGCTTTTTAGCTGCAGGCTTGCTATGGGGCGTGTGGGCTGGCGCAAGCGGCAACAACATCAAAGTCTTTTTTCTGAGTTGCGTGTTAATTGCCGGCATTTATGGCGCACTCACCGCCAGTCGAAAAATTTTGTATGTGCAAGCCTTGCCCGCAGCGATTGCGCTCTTGCTGGTTAAGCTCGGCTAAGAATCCAACTAAGTGCCACGCTTAGCGCCACACCTAGTGCCACTCTATGTGCAAACGAGTGCGGGCGGCGGCGAGTGCCTTTGCTAAACCACCAACATGGCGAGCACCACCACACTCATGGTGAGCGTTGCGAGCCAACCCATGATGCGCAGCCGTTTGCCAATGGTATGTTCGCCCATCACTTTATGGCGGCTCGCTAGTAGCATCATCACTGCCATAATGGGCACCGCAATCATGCCGTTGAGAATGGCCGACCAATACAGCAATTTAACCGGCGCAATTGGCAAAAAGCAGAGCAACACACTGCCCAAAGTGGCGATGGCCACTACACCATAAAAGCCTTTGCCTTCGCCTTGTTCTAATCGCAGGCTCAGGCTGCCTTCCCAACCGGCAGCCTCGGCAATGGCATACGCGGCGGAGCCGGCTAAAACGGGCACGGCTAACATGCCGGTGCCAATAATGCCTAGGCTAAATAGTAAGAACGTAAATTCACCTGCGAGTGGGCGCAGTGCTTCAGCCGCTTGCGATGAGCTTTCAATATCAGTGATGCCCGCGTTGTGCAAGGTAACAGCCGTGCTCAGAATAATGAAGAACGCGATCAGGTTGGAGAAACCCATGCCAAATAGCGTGTCCCACTTAATGCGGCGTAAATGCCAGCGCACTTCTGCAGTTGTGTGAGGATGACCTGCCTGTGTGCGATCTTCAACTTCTTGCGCTGCTTGCCAGAAAAACAAGTAAGGGCTAATTGTGGTGCCAAATACCGCCACAATCATGACGAGTACTTCTCTGCCACCAGGGAGTTGCGGCAAGGTAATCCCCCCGTAAAACCATCGCGATCAGAAGTAGAATTTTCTCGTTAGAGGGAGTTCTGCATGAAGAAGTCGAAATTCAGTGACAGCCAAGTGATG
>SBBQ01000038.1 GCA_005239635.1 Uliginosibacterium gangwonense | reverse complement strand
TAGAATTTGGTAAACCAATATTTGTTTCGTTAAATTAAAAGCCAAACCGTTTCCGTTTTTGACTCAACATCTCATTGGCGTGTTGCGCATGATTGTTGCCACCGCCAAGCATCCTTCACCATGTCTTCTAACCCTAGCTGCGCGCGCCAGCCAATAAGTTGCGCTGCATAGGCAGGGTCGGCGTAGCACACGGCAACATCCCCCGGTCGGCGATCGACCAATTTGTGTGGTACTGCTACGCCATTCACGCGTTCAAATGTTTTAACCACCTCCAACACGCTGTAGCCTTGCCCTGTGCCGAGGTTGAAGGTGAGTACGCGTTCTTGCGTTTTTTCCAAGGCTTGCAACGCAGCCACGTGGCCGCGTGCAAGGTCAACTACATGAATGTAGTCGCGCACGCCGGTGCCGTCGTGTGTTGGGTAGTCGCTACCGAAAATGGAAAGTTCAGCGCGCTTACCTGCCGCTACTTGGCAAACATAGGGCATGAGGTTGTTAGGAATGCCATTGGGTGATTCGCCGAGGGTGCCTGAAGCATGTGCCCCAACCGGGTTGAAGTAACGCGGCAAGGCAATGCGCCATGCTTCGTCCGCTGCGGTTCGGTTGATTTCATCGCCGAGTGCGATGTCACGAAGCATTTCTTCGATGATGAGTTTGGAGCGGCCGTAGGGATTGGTGGCGCTAATTGGATAGTGCTCGCGGATGGGCATTTCCTTGGCATCGCCATACACCGTGGCGGACGAGCTAAACACCAAGCGATTGACGCCGTGGGTCTGCATGGCGCGGAACAGCACGAGCGAGCCAACAACATTATTTTCGTAGTAGTCGATGGGTTTGGATACGGATTCGCCCACCGCTTTGAGACCTGCGAAATGCAACACGGCATGAATGGCGTGATTGGCAAAAATGCGATCGAGCACGGCAGCATCACGAATGTCTGCCTGATAAAACGGAATGGGCTGGCCTGTGAGTTTTTCCAAACGACCGATAACACTGATATCTGCATTGCAGAGATTGTCGATAATCACCAAATCGTAGCCTTGGGCGGCCAACTCAACACAGGTGTGTGAGCCGATATAACCGGCCCCCCCGGTGATCAGCAATGTGCGTTTGCGCGTCATGTTGTTAAAAGAATTTGAAAGTCAGTCAGAATGGTTAGCGGTATGGTTGACGATATATGGCTGCTAAATTTTCTAGGCCGTGCGTAGTGCTTCAACCGGTTGCAGTTGTGCAGCTTTACGCGCCGGGTAATAGCCGAAAAATACCCCAATTGCCGCCGCAAAGCCAAAGGCAATACTCACAGTTAGCATTGAAACGACGACTGTCATGCCGGCAAATTGTGCGAGCGCCGCCGCAAGCCCAATACCGATGAGCGCGCCTAACAAGCCGCCGCTCATGCAAACCACTATGGCTTCAATGAGGAACTGTGTGAGGATGTCGCGCTGACGCGCACCGATGGCCATGCGCACGCCGATTTCGCGGGTGCGTTCAGTCACCGCAACGAGCATGATATTCATAATGCCAATGCCGCCTACTAGTAGAGAGATGGAGGCGATGGCGCCGAGCAACATGGACATAATGCGAGTCGCTTCAGCGGCAGCTTCAGCTTGCGCGGTGAGGTCTCGCACGGTGAAATCGTTTTCTTGCCCTTCGTTTAATCGATGGCGTTGCCGTAGTAAATCATTGATCTGCTTCATCGCCTGCGGCGTGCTTTTCTCATCGCGCGAGCGCGCAACAATGATTCTCACCGTTCCCGGAAACGGATTGCCAAATAGTTTGCGCTGCGCAGTGGTAATGGGCACCACGGCAATATCATCCTGGTCACGTCCTTCCATACTTTGGCCCTTGCGATGAAACAAGCCGATCACGGTATAAGGGTTGCCTTTAATACGCACGGTTTGGCCGATAACGTTGCTGGCATCGGGTGCGATTTCGCCAAACAAGTTAGTGGCGACAGTTGCGCCCAGCACCACTTTTTGCGCGGCTGTGCGCACATCGGCCGTGCTGAGCATTTGGCCTGCGGCCAGTTGCCAGCCTCGTGCATCTGCAAATTCAGGTGTGGTGCCCCAAACAGAAGATGACCAGTTTTGTGCGCCGAATTGGAGTTGTGCGCCGGAGTACAAACCGGGAGCGACGGCGTCGAGTAATTCGAGCTTTGCCAATGCGTCGGCATCGGCAAAAGTGAGAGTGGGCGCGGTGCCGGCCGCCATGCGCATGCCCGACATATTGGGTGCGCCGGGAATAATAATGAGTGCATTGCTACCTTGGCTTGCGATGGTTTGTTCCACGCGCAATCGGGCGCCCTCGCCAATGGATAGCATAAGCACCACGGCGGCTACACCAATGATCATGCCCAGCATGGAAAGCCACGTGCGGAGCGGGTTGGCCCGCAAGGCACGTAACGATTCCAGCATGAGCGACCACAACATGTTATTCCACCAAATCCGGGTTCATCACCGCGCGAAGCACGGTCTGTGTTTCGCCTTGGCGCACGCGATTTGAAAACCACCAAACGCCACCTTTTTTCACGCTCCAATACGCTTCTTCGCCCGACATCAACAAGGCAGCAATCCGACCGAGCGTCGGTTGATGCCCAATGATGACCACTGTGCCACTGTGTTGTGGCCAGCCACACGCTGCCAGCAGGTCGGACGTGTCTGAAGTAGGCGAGAGCGCACGTTCAGTTTCAAAGGGCCGGCCAAGTGCTTCTGCGGTTTGTTGAGTGCGTGTTGCAGGACTCGCTAAAATCTGCGCATCGGCGGGCAGGCGCGCATTAAGCCATGCTGCCATTTGTTTGGCTTGTTTGCGCCCGCGCTGGGTGAGCTCGCGGGCTAAATCTGGCGTGCCATCCACGGCTTCGGCATGACGCCACAAAATCAAATCCATGCGACTCTCAGTAAGTTGTTGAGTAGGTTGTGTGGGCATGGACTTTACGATCTGTGCGTGACGTGCATGTGACGAATTAAAAGAACTTCATTTTTCTGCAAATCGAACTGCAGGGGCCTTTGCCAATTGACCCAAGCCTACAATAACGGCGCGATATGCCGCTTGGTAGTGGGGCTGCAGCGTGGTGCCAATCCAATGCACGGCTTGTAATTCGTTTTGGCGAGCACCGCAAGTTTCTAGCAGCAACGGCCCCATACTATGTAAGTCCGTCATGATGCCAAGCTGCTGTTGCAAGCGTGCAAGGTGATGTGTGAGCTTTTCATGCTGCTTCAAAATTGGAGCGCAGAACGCGAGCTGGTATCGAAGTCGTTTAATTTTTAAACGCAAAGTGTGCAATTGCAGGGCAGTGTTTGCACTGGGCAATTTCTTTGCATCGAGCTGTTTAAGAATGCCGCGTGCGCGTCGCGTCAATTTCTCTTGCTGCGACTTGATGCGGCGTTGGAGGTGCTTAAGTAAAGGTTTGGCGGCGCATACATTGCGCTTTGACCCCAGGTTTGGCAGCTGGTGGAGTATTTCCGTCAGCTTGAGCAAGCTGCGCGCATACTCAAAATTATGTAACCAAGCATCAAATTGCGCGAGCTGAACTGCTTGGCGAGTTTGTAGCTTAGTTTGCAGTGGGCGTATGGCCTGTGGTGCGCCGCTATGGTGTTCAAGCGCAGCAGCCGTGGCGCCTTGCGCAATGTGTAATGCACGCGGTCGCGCCAATTGTTTTTGGAGTGCGCGGCTAATGGTTTGAATCTGTGCTGCAGTGTCCGCCGGAATGTAATTGGCAAACAGGTGTAGCGCAGCATTCATTCTGCGCAGTGCAATGCGCATTTGATGTTGATACTCAAAGCGCGGCAAGCTGGAGTCCGTACTCATCGCGCCTGCCTCATTAGCCTGATAGTGAGCTAAGCATGCTTGCAGCACAGTTGAGGGTGCAGCAGGTGCGCCCATGCCGCTGCGTAAGGGCGAGGGCAGGGCTGGTGCGGGAAGTGTTGGTTCGTTGCTGCCGAGGCGATAGCCACGCTCAGCCTTTGAAAGACTTTCTGGACGTAGCGCGACTTTGTCAGACAGAGCCCATGCGATGTCGAACAAATCAGAACTGGGCCCACCGGTGGATTCCAATTCAAGCTCGCGTAGCGCGATTTTATTTTTGCCGCTACGAATCTCGCCTTCATCCAGCATAACCAACACCGTTGCACCAGAAGGCCCTTGAATGGCCCAAGTGCGGCGTACAAAGTTGGTTTCGAAAACGGGGCGCAATTGACCTTCTTGATGTAGACGCTCGAGCAACTTGCGCGTTGTAGTGTCACCAACCACTGAAAAATCAAAATTGCCGTTGAAAGGCGTTTCCCATTCGGGGCGGCTGGTGAGGCCGCCTTCGCGTTGCGCTGCGCACTTTACCGTTTGTAACCATGTATTGCCTTGCTGACGAACGCGCACGGCAATGCGCTGGTGGTGCAGCTGCGAGTCTTGCGTATCAACATACTGGTTGATTAATTTTTTGGTCTGCGATTTGCCTTTGAGCAAAGGATGCTTGAGTAACGCAGCGCGATGCGATGCAGGAAAAACCAGCTTGAGTTCAACTTCGTGATGTGCGGATTGTTTTGTAGTCGGTGCCATTTTTAATGAGGCTCGTGAGCATCTGTTGAGCTGTTAACAAGAACGTGAGTTGTCATGCCACCCAATACGGATTCTGGCGTGCCGTCTGCCACGACATGCCCATCGGTAAAGCGAATCAGGCGATTGGCAAAACGTGCAATGTCGGGTTCGTGCGTGACGAGCACAACGGTTGCGCCGGATTCGCGATTGAGTGTGGTGAAAATTTGCATCACCTCTTCTGAGGTGTGCGTGTCTAAATTTCCGGTGGGTTCGTCTGCAAACAAAACCTGTGGGCGATTTGCCAATGCCCGTGCAATGGCGACGCGTTGTTGCTGCCCACCCGATAGTTGCGCGGGCATGCGTGCGGCGAGTCCGCCGAGCCCAACCTGCGC
>SBBQ01000067.1 GCA_005239635.1 Uliginosibacterium gangwonense | reverse complement strand
TAGCATTACCCCCGAAGCGCCCGAGCCGCTGCAAGTTCTGCCCACTATTGTGGTGGTGATTGATGAACTCGCCGACATGATGATGGTGGTGGGCAAGAAGGTTGAAGAGCTGATTGCGCGGCTGGCCCAAAAAGCCCGTGCGGCGGGCATCCACCTTATTCTGGCTACGCAACGCCCGAGCGTAGATGTAATTACCGGCTTGATTAAAGCCAACATTCCAACCCGTGTAGCGTTTCAGGTGAGCAGCAAAATTGATTCGCGCACGATTCTTGACCAAATGGGCGCTGAAGCTTTGTTGGGGCAGGGCGACATGCTCTATCTTGCGCCGGGCACGGGCTTGCCGACGCGAGTGCACGGCGCTTACGTGGCCGATGAAGAAGTGCACCGCGTGGTGGATTTTCTCAAAGGTACGGGCGAGCCAGATTATGTTGAAGGTATTCTCAATCCACCTGAATCCGACGAGCTGGGTGGTGGCGATGCTGAGGGCGGTAGCGATGGCGAAGCAGACCCGCTATACGACAAGGCAGTGGAAGTGGTGTTGAGTACACGCCGTCCATCCATTTCCTTGGTGCAGCGTCATTTACGTATTGGCTACAACCGCGCCGCTCGTTTAATTGAGCAAATGGAACGCTCGGGCGTAGTGTCGGCCATGAATTCAAATGGTGGTCGTGAAGTGCTCGCGCCTTCGCGCAACGAATAATTTCGCTGGTTCGTAACATCTGCTTGCAGATTTGTACGAACCAGCGCAACAAAATAAGTTCTTATCGACAGGCAAACTCATTGCATGTTCTCGATTAGCTTGATCTCGCCTAACTACATCTTGGTATAACGCTCACCATGACTCTGCGCCACATCTTGCGCCACAAATTTTCTGTACTGCTTTGCCAATCACTCACTGTACTTGTTTGTGTGTTTGCAGGGCAAACAGCACAAGCTAGCGCATTAGATGACCTACGCGCATTTGTGGGAATGACGCAAACCGGACGCGCCGCATTTACCCAAATGGTGACGGCCAAGTCGGGCCGCAAACCGCAACTCGCCAGCGGCACGATGGCGTTTCAACGCCCGGGCAAATTCCGTTGGACCTATGACAAACCGTATTACCAGCTCATCGTGGGGGATGGCACGCGCCTGTGGGCTTATGACAAAGACCTCAATCAAGTTACTGTGAAAAAGCTGGGAGATGCACTCGGTAGTAGCCCAGCTGCATTGTTGGCCGGCCGCAACACCTTGGAACAAAACTTCAACCTTAAAGACGGCGGCATGTCAGATGGAATTGAGTGGGTGGAAGCTACGCCCAAACATGCTGAGAATAGTTTTGAGTGGATGCGCATTGGTTTTGCCAATGGGCAATTGCGTGCGATGGAACTGCGCGATGCATTTGGACAAACCACGCAGCTGAAATTTGCCAATTTCGAGCGCAACATTAATCTCGATGCCATGCAGTTTCAGTTCGTGCCACCCAAAGGGGCAGACGTCGTCGGCGAGAAAGAGTGAAGGCGTTTAAGGCACGACAGATAAAAACAAGAAAACACTGAATAACGCCAAATGTACGGCACCCTGCATCACGGTTGCCATGCCTCGCGATAAGGTCATTGCTGATACGAACAGCGTGAGCGATAGCAACACAATTTCTTTGTGAGGCAAGCCGAGTTCAAGCGTTAGCCCAAGTAATAAGGATGCAATTCCAACTGCAGGTATCGTGAGCCCAATGGTGGCCAAGGCCGAACCTAACGCCAAATTAAAACTGGTTTGCATGCGGTTGCGCACGGCAGCCCGTACCGCTGCCCAAGTCTCCGGTAGCAGCACCATCATCGCCACCACAATCCCAACCACCGCATGCGGCACCCCCGCCTGAACCACGGCGTCTTCAACGGATGGCGCTAAGGATTTTGCCAATCCCACAACGGCAACTAATGCCACCATAAGCAATGCCAGACTCGCTAAGGTGCGTTGTAATGTTGGCATTACAACGCCCTCTGTATTTGCTTCAGCGACGATCGGCAGAAAATACTCACGGTGTCGTACTGTTTGCACAAATACAAACGTTAAGTACAGCGCGAGCGACAATAAGCCCGCAAAAACTAATTGTGCAGTTGATAAAGTGGGGCCGCCCGTGGTGGTGGTAAATGAAGGCAACACTAAGGTAACAATCGCCAAAGTTGCCAATACGGCGAGTGCGGGTGAGGTGCCCTCAACGCGGAACGCCAGCACCTTATGCCGCAAGGCTCCCATTAACAAGCACACGCCCACCACACCGTTGCAAATAATCATTACCGTGGCAAAGACCGTATCGCGCGCCAAGGCTGTCGCTGTGGGCCCGCCGCTACGCATGAGCGTAATCACCAGTGAAACTTCGATCACCGTTACTGCCAAGGCCAGCACCAGCGTGCCAAAAGGTTCGCCTACGCGCAGCGCAATCACCTCGGCATGGTGCACGCCCGAGAGCACGGCGACCAATAGCATGCTGCCCAGCAAAACCAAGAGCCACCAACTCGGTGCATGACCCCAAGCCAAGCCCAATGTGGCGCAGGCCAACAGTGGCGCAGCAATGTGCCATATAGCGGACGTGGTGTTTAAGTTTGCAGACATGGACCTTGTATTGGCAAAAGCCGCGAGCATGCGACCTCTGGTTGGACGACAAACAGGGAACTCGGTTCCCTGTTCTGCCTTCAATCAATATCAACAAGCTATACTTGTTGGTGTAGATAAGCAACTACTGATGCCCAGTCAGGGAAATCACCTGTGCCAAAGTGAATGTGTTCACCGACAAAACGATCTGCGCCATTCTTTGTGCGGTCATCAATTAGAAAATGTCCGTCATTGAGATTTTTGTGGTGACTTAGTATCAGCCTTTTATGCGCCGATTCACCGATATATTGCTTAACCCAAAGTAATTTGTCGCTCCAAGCAGAGGGGTTCTCTCATGGCGCAGTCGACAAGATATAGGTATCAAAAAGTGTCGCTAATTCATGAAATGACGCCACCGCGTTCGGCATAGGGGACATTAAAGAAAAGATGCCGGGCACTTCGTCTAGTCGACCTGCAAATTTGGCTACAACTTGATCATCAAGTTGCCTGATTCCAGATGGAAAATCGACAAGTACATTGTCCATGTCGACATACAAAATTTTCTTCACGATACATTCCTGTTAAATGCGCAAAAGACAGCCGCGTGAAATGGAACAAATTGATCGCTGTTTGTAGAATGGTGGTAGCGGTGTGGACTGATTAGTAAGGATTGCCAAGCTTAATTCTGCGGTAAAGCATAGTGATCTCGCGTTTCTATGTCGAGTGAGTAATTTGTAGAGTCTTGTGGGGGCGGGTTGCCTCAAAGTGGGCACTGACCGAAGTAGCGCTACACTGTGCCCTGTGTCTTGCCAAGTGCGGTGCTTTGTGAGGTTTTGTTTTGAACGATTTATTTGCAGATCCTGTGGGTGAGGACGAAAGCAGTGCTTTGCCAATGCCGTCGACGCATGCGCCGCTGGCAGAGCAGTTGCGCCCGCGTACTGCAGATGAGGTGATCGGCCAGCAGCATTTGCTGGGGCCGGGCAAACCGCTGCGTTTAGCATTTGAGTCGGGCACGCCGCACTCTATGATTTTGTGGGGCCCGCCCGGTGTGGGCAAAACCACGCTGGCGCGCATGATGGCAACGCAGTTCGATTGCCAATTCATTGCCTTGTCTGCTGTGTTCTCCGGTATTAAAGAGGTGCGTGAGGCGGTCGCGCAGGCAGAGCGGTGGCGCGCACAAGGCAAGCGCACGATTTTGTTTGTGGATGAAATTCACCGTTTCAACAAGGCGCAGCAAGATGGCTTTTTGCCTTTCGTTGAAAATGGCTTATTCACTTTCATTGGTGCTACGACGGAGAACCCCTCGTTTGAAGTGAACTCGGCATTGTTGTCACGTGCTTCGGTATATGTGCTGAAGTCGCTTGATGCAACCGAGATGGGGCAAATCTTCGATCGCACTTGCGAACGCGCCTTGCACGATATTGCGTTTGACGCACAAGCACGCGAGCGTTTGATTGGCCTAGCAGATGGCGATGCGCGACGTATGCTCAATCTGTTGGAGCAGGTGCGCACGGCAGCGCAGGCAACAGGTTGCGCGCAGGTGGACGGTGCCTTTATTGAAACGGCGATGGCGCAAAATCTGCGCCGTTTCGACAAGGGCGGTGATGCTTTTTATGACCAAATTTCGGCGCTGCATAAATCTGTGCGTGGTTCAAACCCGGATGCGGCGTTGTATTGGCTGGTGCGCATGTTAGATGGTGGAGCCGATCCGCTCTATTTGGGTCGGCGTTTGGTGCGCATGGCCAGTGAAGACATTGGACTGGCCGACCCGCGTGCGCTCGAAATGACCTTAAACGCGTGCGTGGCATTTGAACGTTTGGGCTCGCCAGAAGGGGAGTTGGCGTTGGCGCAGGCGACGGTTTTTTTGGCCTGCGCGGCAAAATCAAATGCGGTGTACAACGCCTACAACACGGCACGTCAGCATATTCAGCATGATGCGTCGCGCCCAGTACCGGTGCATTTGCGTAACGCACCCACCAAGCTCATGAAAGAGTTGGGTTATGGCAAAGCGTATCGCTACGCGCACGATGAGCCGGAGGCCTATGCCGCAGGCGAAACGTACCTGCCTGATGGTATGCAGGCGGTGCGCTGGTACGAGCCGACTGATCGTGGCATGGAACGTCAGATTCAGGAAAAGCTTGCGCATCTACGTGCGTTGGATGCAGCGCACGGCAAAAAGGTCTAAGGCCGTATCGCTTGTCGCGCCGGCGGCCAAGCTGCAATCAGAGGCTGCATTGGCTAAAAATCACCCTGTCACCACCTAGTAAGACGCCCTAGCGTAAAATAGCAGGCTTAGACGTGCTTTTGGATGCCGCAGATTGGTGGCTTTGCCAATTGCAGTGGGCTTAAGAGCAGTGGGCTCAAGAATTTTAGATTGTCGTCGGCGCACGCCGCATTACTCGTTATTTATTGGTTACTCAGCATGCTTGATATTCAGCTTTTACGCAGCCAGCCCGAACAGGTTACGGCGCGCCTTGCCGCTCGCGGTTATCAGTTTGATGCGGCGCAGTTTGCGGCATTAGAAGAAGATCGCAAACAATTACAAACCCGCACGCAAGATCTGCAAGCCAAGCGTAATTCGCTCTCCAAGCAAGTGGGCGTGCTCAAGGGTAAGGGTGAAGATGCTTCTTCTGTGTTGGCAGAAGTGGCGGGGCTGGGCGATGAACTCAAAGCGAATGAAGCTGCGCTGACGGACTTATTGGCGCGCATTAACGCGTTTGTTTCGATTATTCCTAACCTGCCGCATGAGAGCGTGCCGGTCGGCGCGTCAGACGTCGATAACGTGGAAGTGCGCCGTTGGGGTACGCCCCGCGTACTGGACTTTGAAGAAAAAGACCATGTGGATTTGGGTGCGGCCTTGGGTGGGCTGGATTTTGAAACAGCCTGCAAAATTTCGGGTGCGCGCTTTGCCATTATGAAAGGTGCGATGGCGCGTTTGCATCGTGCGCTTGCGCAATTCATGTTGGATGTTCATACCGGCGAGCATGGTTACACGGAGGTGTACACCCCGTATTTGGTGAATGCTGAATCCATGTATGGAACGGGGCAGCTACCGAAGTTTGAAGAAGATTTGTTTGCGGTGCCTAAGGCAGATGGCGGCAAGTTTTATCTGATTCCTACGGCGGAAGTGCCTGTAACCAACATGGTGCGCGATGAAATTGTGCCGCTGGATAAGTTGCCCTTGAAGTGGGTGTGTCACACGCCATGCTTCCGCTCTGAGGCGGGAAGTTATGGTCGCGATACGCGCGGCATGATCCGCCAACATCAGTTCGATAAGGTCGAATTGGTGCAAATGGTCGAGCCGTCACAATCATGGGAGGCGCACGAACAACTTACGCGCCACGCTGAAGTGATTTTGGAGCGACTTGAGTTGCCGTACCGTCGCATGGCCCTGTGTACCGGCGATATGGGCTTTTCATCGGCTAAAACTTTTGACCTCGAAGTTTGGCTGCCGGCACAAAAAACTTATCGTGAAATTTCGTCATGCTCAAACTTTGAGGCTTTCCAAGCGCGTCGCATGCAGGCACGTTTGCGTAACGCCCAAGGCAAAAATGAATTGTTGCACACGTTAAATGGTTCTGGCCTCGCAGTGGGGCGCACCTTGGTCGCAGTGCTCGAAAACGGCCAGCAGGCTGATGGTAGCGTGGTTATTCCGCAAGCCCTGCGCCCTTATATGGGTGGTCTTGAGGTGTTGGTGCCCGCGCTGTAAGCGAGTCTTTGCGTAGCTTTGTAAGTAGCGCGAAAGCTGGTAGACTCGCGCCCTCAATTTGCACCCTGTAAGTTACTTCAGGGTGTTGCGCTGCGACAATTTGGCGCAGCTGAGGAAAGGTGCCGGAGAGGTTGAACGGGCCGGTCTCGAAAACCGGTATACGTGCAAGCGTATCGTGGGTTCGAATCCCACCCTTTCCGCCAGGCCCATGCAATGACGGATGTGTCTGGTGCGTGTCGGATGCCCGGTTTCCCCGGGGCTGACTTCTTGGCAGGTTCTTCACGGCAAAGTTGGTCGTTGAGCTGCGGTGTGGTTTGCTGCAGAGCGCTTTTTTGTGCCCGCGAATTGCGCACGAGCACGCTGTGAATGGGATGTGAGCGAGCTTGTTGCTGCTTTTTGCCAATTGCTTCGATGAAGTGTTGCAGTGCGGTGAAAAAGCGCAATTTTGTGTGCTTGTGCCTGCATCGTAAAAACCTTGTCGCAGCTAGGTTTGACTGGGTTTGGTGCGCTCGGATAAAATCCAGCGTTTTGTGCAGTATTGAAGAACCTGTATTGCAAGATATTGGGCAGAAGGGATAGGAGCAAAGATGCCACGTCGCAAGCTTGTTGCCGGAAATTGGAAGATGCATGGCTCGCTGGCTGCCAATGCAGCGTTGCTGAATGCCGTGTCCGCTGCTGCAAGCGCGGGTTGTGACAGTGCGGTTTGTGTTCCGTATCCTTATTTGGCGCAAACGCAAGCCGCTTTGTTCGGTAAGGCTGTTGCGTGGGGCGCTCAAAACTTGAGTCAGCATGCTCAGGGTGCATTTACGGGTGAAGTAAATGCTGCCATGCTGGTTGAGTTTGGCTGCAAATATGTGATCGTGGGCCACTCAGAGCGCCGTGCGCTTTATGGTGAGTCTAGCGAATTGGTTGCGCACAAGTATGAAGTAGCGCAGCAGGCAGGGTTGGTGCCGATTCTGTGCTTGGGCGAAACGCTGGAACAGCGTGAGGCAGGGCAGACAGGTGCGGTTGTGACAGAACAGTTGGATGCGGTGCTGAACCGTTGTGGTGTGGCGTCGCTGGATAAAGCAGTGATTGCGTATGAGCCGGTGTGGGCAATTGGTACGGGTCGTACGGCCACGCCTGAACAAGCGCAAGAGACGCATGCTTTGATTCGTGCGCACATTGCAAAGTTGGATGCTGGTGTGGCGGATCGCGTACAAATTTTGTACGGCGGTAGCGTCAAAGCGAATAATGCGGCTGAGTTGTTTGCTCAGACAGATATTGATGGTGGCTTAATTGGTGGCGCATCACTGGTGGCAGACGATTTTTCTGCCATTATGCGCGCTGGGGCTGCTGTCTAAGCCCGCTTTAAGCTAGCTTGCTTATGCTGCTCGATTGGCGAGCAGCAAAGGCCGAAGAGGCGTTGATAGGGTTGTAGAGGAATCGTCATGGATTGGCTTTTTTCAGTTCTACTTGGTGTGCATGTGCTGGTCGCCATTGGTGTGGTGGGCTTGGTGCTAGTGCAGCATGGCAAAGGTGCGGACATGGGTGCGGCGTTTGGTAGCGGTGCGTCAGGTAGTTTGTTTGGTGCCACCGGTTCTGCCAATGTATTGAGTCGTACCACAGCGGTGCTGGCAACGGTGTTCTTCCTGACCAGTTTGGGCTTGAGTTATGTGGCAACCAACGGTCCGAAGAAGTCGAGCGTGATGGAATCGGCAGCGGTTCCGGCCGCGGCGCCTGCGGCTGCGCCGGCGGCACCGAGTGTGGCGCCTGGCGAAGTTCAGAAAAATCAGAATATTCAGGAAATTCCGAAATAAGGGGTTAACCTTTTTTCGACTTTCGTTATAATTGCTGACCGCATCCTGCAGGGGATGTGAGTCGCTGCCGACGTGGTGAAATTGGTAGACACGCTATCTTGAGGGGGTAGTGGCGCAAGCTGTGCGAGTTCGAGTCTCGCCGTCGGCACCAAACAAGATGGGGCGATGTCCGTAGTCGGGCAGGCTTCAAAAAATAGGCGCTCAAAGAAGCGTCATCGTGACACCGGGAGTGCACGAATTAGGTGGTTAGGGGACACGGCTTTTGGGCCTGTGTGAATGCAAGCAGTATTACAGAGTCGATACGTCGAGAATCATGCTGGAAAATTACTTTCCGATTCTGCTGTTTGTTTTAGTTGGTCTTGGGTTTGGGTGTATTCCTGTTCTCCTAGGCAAGCTACTGGGTCCGAGTCGCCCAGACGCCGAAAAACTCTCTCCATACGAATGTGGCTTCGAGGCCTTTGAAGATGCGCGCATGAAATTTGACGTGCGCTACTACCTCGTCGCAATCCTGTTCATCCTCTTTGATCTTGAAATTGCCTTCCTTTTCCCTTGGGCCATTGTGCTCAAAGAAATTGGCTGGTTTGGCTTGATAGCAATGCTGGTGTTCCTCGGCATCCTGGTCGTAGGCTTTGTCTACGAATGGATGAAGGGCGCACTGGATTGGGAGTAGCAGCCGGCATTTTGCTTGGCGACTTCCTGATTCCTGTTTGGAGTTTGCGGTATGAGCATTGAGGGTGTCCTGCAGGAAGGGTTTGTGACGACCACCTTGGATAAGGTGATCAACTGGACCCGGACTGGTTCTCTTTGGCCGATGACCTTCGGCCTCGCTTGCTGTGCGGTGGAGATGATCCACGCCGGCTGTTCCCGCTATGACCTTGACCGGTTTGGCGTGGTGTTTCGTCCAAGTCCACGTCAGTCGGACTTGATGATTGTTGCCGGTACGCTGTGCAACAAGATGGCACCCGCTCTGCGCAAGGTATATGACCAGATGGCTGAACCGCGTTGGGTGATCTCGATGGGGTCATGTGCCAATGGCGGTGGTTACTATCACTATTCCTATTCTGTGGTTCGTGGTTGCGACCGCATTGTTCCTGTTGACGTTTATGTGCCAGGTTGCCCGCCGACGGCCGAGGCGCTGCTGTACGGCATTATTCAGCTGCAGAACAAGATTCGTCGAACCAACACCATTGCTCGCTAAGCGTGCCGAATAATCATGACCCGTAAACTGGAAACGCTCGTCAGCAACTTGCGCGAAGTATTGGGCGACAAAGCTGCCGAAATTACTGTTGCCGCTGATGAAGTGACGCTGGTAGTTGCGTCTGAGCACTACCATGCGGTGGCTGTATTGCTGCGCGATCACCCCTCGCTGAGTTTTGAACAGCTCATGGATTTGTGTGGCGTCGATTATTCAACGCACGCAACCTTGGCGGGTAAGTGTCCGCGGTATGCATCTGTGAGCCATCTGTTGTCTATTAAGCACAACTGGCGTGTACGTTTGCGCGTGTTTGCTGCTGACAATAAATTCCCGGTAATGGCTTCGTTGTGCGATGTGTGGCCAGCCGCAAACTGGTTTGAACGTGAGTCGTTTGACCTATACGGCATCATGTACGAAGGTCATACCGATTTGCGTCGAATTTTGACGGACTATGGCTTTGTGGGCCATCCGTTCCGTAAAGACTTTCCGGTTTCTGGCTTTGTTGAAATGCGTTACGACCCTGAACAAGGGCGCGTGGTTTACCAACCCGTAACCATTGAGCCGCGCGAAGTGACACCTCGCATCGTGCGCGAAGAAAATTACGGTGGAGCGCAGCATGGCTGAAATTCGTAACTACACCATCAACTTTGGCCCGCAACATCCGGCCGCGCACGGTGTGCTGCGCTTGGTGTTGGAGTTGGATGGTGAAGTGGTTGTGCGTGCAGACCCGCACATCGGCTTGCTGCATCGTGGTACGGAAAAATTGGCTGAAACCCGTACCTGGATTCAGTCTGTACCGTATATGGACCGTCTCGACTATGTGTCGATGATGTGTAACGAGCACGCCTACGTTATGGCAATTGAGAAGCTGCTAGCGCTGGAAGTGCCGCTGCGGGCTCAATATATTCGTGTGATGTTTGATGAAATCACGCGGATTCTGAACCACTTGTTGAATATTGGTACGCACGCGCTGGATATCGGCGCGATGACCATGGTGCTGTACACCTTCCGTGAGCGCGAAGACCTCATGGACGTGTACGAGGCGGTAACCGGCGCGCGCTTACACGCGGCCTACTATCGTCCGGGCGGCGTGTATCGCGATCTGCCAGATCGCATGCCGCAATACGAAGTGTCTAAGTACAAGAGCGCCAAGACGGTAAAAGAACTCAATGACAACCGTCAGGGTTCTGTGCTCGATTTCATCGAAGACTTCACCAATCGTTTCCCGACTTATTGCGACGAATACGAAACGCTGCTGACAGATAACCGTATTTGGAAGCAACGTACCGTTGGTATCGGTGTGGTGTCACCCGAAGAGGCTTATGCGTACGGCTTTACCGGCGCCATGCTGCGCGGTTCAGGCGTAGCATGGGATCTGCGCAAAAAGCAACCGTATGAAGTTTACGACCGCGTCGATTTTGATATTCCGGTGGGCGTGAATGGTGACTGTTACGACCGTTACTTGGTACGCATGGAAGAAATGCGCCAGTCCAATCGCATTATCAAACAGTGCGTAGAGTGGCTGCGTAAGGATGCTGCACAAGGTGCGGGCCCTGTCATTACTGACAACCACAAAGTTGCACCGCCTTCTCGCGAAGCGATGAAGAGCAACATGGAAGAATTGATTCACCACTTCAAGCTGTTTACTGAAGGTATTCATGTGCCCGAAGGTGAGTGCTATGCAGCGGTGGAGCACCCGAAAGGTGAGTTTGGTATTTACGCCATTTCCGATGGCGCCAACAAGCCTTACCGTTTGAAGATTCGTGCCCCTGGCTTTCCGCATTTGGCGGCCATGGACGCGGTATCGAAGGGCCATATGATTGCTGACGTCGTGGCAATCATTGGCACTATGGACATTGTGTTCGGCGAAATTGATCGCTGAGCGCTAACTGCAACGAAGCGTACGCAAGAGAGCAGCATGCTGAGTGAACAGGCACAACGTCGCATTGATCGCGAAATTGCCAAATACCCGGCCGACCAAAAACAGTCGGCGGTAATGGCGGCTCTAGCCATCGTACAAGACGAGCGGGGCTGGTTGTCCAATGAGAGCATTGAAGAAGTGGCGCAGTATCTCGAGATGCCGCCCATTGCTGTGTTCGAAGTGGCCACCTTTTACAACATGTACAACCTGAGCCCGACTGGAAAGTACAAGGTGACGGTGTGTACGAATCTGCCGTGCGCGCTTTCTGGCGGCCAACATGCGGCTGAATACATCAAACAAAAGCTTGGCATCGACTTTAACGAAACGACCCCCGATGGTCGCATTACGTTGAAAGAAGGCGAGTGCATGGGTGCCTGCGGTGATGCGCCCGTACTGTTGGTGAATAACAAGCGCATGTGCAGTTGGATGACGACTGAAAAGATCGATCAGCTGTTGTCGGAGCTGGACAAATGAGCTTGCAAACAATGATCCTCGAAGGCCTGGACGGCGACCGCACTTGGCGTTTGAAAGACTACGAGTCACGCGGTGGCTACAAAGCACTGCGCAAGATATTGAACGAAAAAACTGCGCCGGACGCCATTATTGCCGAGCTGAAGACTTCTGCGCTGCGGGGTCGTGGTGGCGCGGGGTTTCCGACCGGCTTGAAGTGGAGCTTCATGCCGCGTCAGTTCGCCGGTGCGAAGTATCTGTGCTGCAACTCTGATGAGGGTGAGCCGGGCACATTTAAAGATCGTGACATCCTGAGATACAACCCCCACGCCGTGATTGAAGGCATGGCAATTGCTGCCTACGTGATGGGTGTTGAATGTGGCTACAACTACATTCACGGTGAGGTTTGGGATATTTACGAGCGTTTTGAAGAAGCGCTTGATGAAGCACGCGCAGCCGGTCTAATTGGCAAAAACATTCTCGGCAGCAGCTTTAACTTCGATTTGTACGCACACCATGGTTATGGTGCCTACATCTGTGGTGAAGAAACTGCGCTGCTCGAATCCATTGAAGGTAAAAAAGGTCAGCCACGCTTTAAGCCACCTTTCCCGGCGGGCTATGGTTTGTATGGCAAGCCCACCACCATCAACAACACCGAAACATTTGCGGCTGTGCCGTGGATCATCAACAACGGTGGTCAATGGTTCTTGGATGTAGGCAAACCCAACAATGGTGGCACCAAAATTTTCTCCGTGTCCGGTCACGTAAATCGTCCGGGCGTGTATGAAGTACCCATGGGCACACCGTTTACCAAGCTGCTCGAAATGTGCGGTGGTATGCGCGGTGGCCGCAAGCTCAAGGCTTGTATCCCTGGCGGTTCTTCCATGCCTGTGCTGCCGGGTGATGTGATGATGGAATGCACGATGGACTATGACTCCATCTCCAAGGCCGGCTCTATGCTGGGCTCAGGCGCCGTCATCATCATGGATGAAACCGTTTGTATGGTGAAAGCGTTAGAGCGACTGGCTTACTTCTACTACGAAGAGTCATGTGGCCAATGCACACCGTGTCGTGAAGGTACCGGTTGGTTGTACCGCGTGGTGCACCGGATTGAGTCGGGTCAAGGCCGTCCGGAAGATTTAGATCTGCTCAATGAAGTGTCGAACAACATTGCGGGTCGAACCATCTGTGCGCTGGGTGATGCTGCGGCATTCCCGGTGATCAGTTTCCTCAAACACTTCCGTCCCGAGTTCGAGTACCACATCGAGCACAAGAAATGTTTAGTGCCGGTTGAAGTACAGCGCGAGGGCAGCAAGATCTACGTGGAACAGGCAGCATGCTAGAGATCGAAATCGACGGCCAAAAGGTCGAGGTCGCCGAAGGCAGCACCGTGATGGATGCCGCCAACAAGGTCGGCGTCAGCATTCCTCATTTCTGCTATCACAAGAAATTGTCGATCGCAGCGAACTGCCGTATGTGTTTGGTACAGGTTGAAAAAGCGCCCAAGCCGCTTCCGGCCTGCGCTACACCCGTAACCAACGGTATGCGTGTGATGACGCATTCCGATCAGGCAGTCAAAGCCCAAAAGGGCGTGATGGAATTTCTGCTGATTAACCATCCGCTGGATTGCCCAATTTGTGACCAGGGCGGCGAATGCCAACTGCAAGACTTGGCCGTTGGCTATGGCGGCAGCAGCTCGCGATACCAAGAAGAAAAGCGCGTGGTTGAGAACAAAAATCTCGGCCCGCTGATTTCGACCGACATGACGCGTTGTATTCACTGCACACGCTGTGTTCGATTCGGCCAGGAAATTGCCGGTGTGATGGAACTGGGTATGGCCAATCGCGGCATGCACTCAGAAATTCTGTCCTTCGTCGGTAGTACGGTGAACTCCGAACTGTCGGGCAACATGATTGATTTGTGTCCGGTCGGTGCGCTTACCTCCAAGCCGTTCCGTTACTCCGCACGTACGTGGGAACTATCGCGCCGCAAGTCGGTGAGCCCGCATGATGGCCTCGGTGCTAACTTAATTGTGCAAGTGAAGCACGACCAAGTGAAGCGCGTGCTTCCGCTCGATAACGAACAGATCAACGAATGCTGGTTGTCAGACCGCGATCGTTTCTCTTACGAAGCGCTCAACAGCGAACACCGCCTTAAGAGCCCAATGCTCAAGCAGGGTGGTGAGTGGAAAGAAGTTGATTGGCAAACCGCGCTGGAATACGTGGCACATGCACTGAAGAGTGTTGCCAAAGAGCATGGTCCAGCATCAATTGGCGCCATGTTGTCACCGCACTCCACGCTGGAAGAGTTGTATTTGGCTCAGCGCCTGATGCGTGGCATTGGTAGTGGCAATGTGGACTTCCGTCTGCGTCAGTCTGACTTCACGCTCGACGGTAAGTTGGCGGGTGCGCCGTGGTTGGGTATGCGCGTAAGCGAACTGGCGCATTTGGATCGCGTTCTGGTGGTGGGTAGCTTCCTGCGTAAGGATCACCCGCTGCTGGCACAGCGTCTGCGCCAAGCCGCGAAGAAAGGCACACGCGTCAATGCCGTGGTGAGTGCAATGGATGACTGGCTGATGCCAGTTGCCAATACCTCGCTGGTTTCACCGGGACACATGGCGGATGAGTTGGCCGCGATTGTTCGCGCAGTGGCCGAAACGCGTGGTGTTGCGATTCCAAATGAAGTGAAAGATGTTGCTGTAAGCGAAGCTGCACGCAGTATTGCAGTATCGCTTGCGACAGGCGAAAAGATTGGCTTGTTCTTGGGTAATGCAGCGCAAGCACATCCGCGTGCATCGCAACTGCATCTGCTCACGCAACTGCTGGCCAGCATGTTGGGTGCGCGTTTTGGCGTACTAGGCGAAGCCGCTAACAGCGTGGGTGGCTACATTGCAGGCGCGATCCCGAATGGCCTGAATGCCCGCCAGATGGTCGAAAGCCAGCTCAAGGCATACGTAGTGATGCATGCAGACCCGGAGCTGGATACAGCTAACGGCGCAGCAACGCTGTCGGCCTTGCATGCGGCTAAGACTGTGATTGCACTTACGCCATTCCGTGACCGCGCCATGTCCTACGCCGATTGCATTTTGCCAATCGCACCCTTTACCGAAACCTCCGGCACGTTTGTGAATACCGATGGCCGCGTACAAAGTTTCCATGCGGTCGTGAAGCCCTTGGGCGAAACGCGTCCGGCTTGGAAGGTGTTGCGCGTGTTGGGTAATTTGTTGGGGCTGCCTGAATTTGCTTACGAAAGTAGCGAAGATGTGCGTGCCGCTGCCTTGGGTGGCATGACGGAATTCGTGGATTCGCGCTTGGGTAATACCGTGCAAGCGGCAAGCATCAGCCTGCAAAGTGGCAGCGCTGGCAGTTGGTCGGGCAAGCTCGAACGCGTTGCGGATGTGCCGGTGTATTTTGCAGATGCGTTGACACGTCGTGCACCGTCGCTGCAAGCGACGCAAGATGCACGCACGCCGGTGTTACGTGCCTGTGGCGCACAGCTCGAAAGACTGGGCGTGCAAGCAGGGGCAAGTGTTCGTGTGCGTGCTGCGCAAGGTGATGCAGTGATGCTGGCTGAACTCGATAATGGCGTGGCAGATGGTGCCGTGCGTATTGCCGCAGCGCATGACAGTACCTTAGTGCTCGGCCCCATGTTTGGTGAATTGATCGTGGAGCGTGCCTGATGGAAGCGCTAGTCATCAATGCATTTGCCACCTTCTGGGGTTGGTTTGGTGTGTGGGATCCGATCTGGAATACCGTGAAGCCGGCTTGGCCGCTGATCTGGAACCTGATCAAGATCTTTGCCATCATTCTTCCGCTGTTTTTGTGCGTGGCCTACCTCACGTATGCCGAACGTAAAATCATCGGCTACATGCAGGTACGTTTGGGGCCAAACCGTGTAGGCCCCAAGGGTTGGCTGCAGCCGATTGCGGATGCACTCAAGCTGATGTTCAAAGAAGTGATCGTACCGAGCGCATCCAGCAAAAAACTGTTTGTGTTCGCACCGATCTTGGCGTTAGCACCTGCTTTGGCCGCTTGGGCGGTGATCCCTTTTGATGACGGCATGGTTCTGGCAGATGTGGATGCCGGTCTGCTGTATTTGATGGCGGTGACCTCGATGGGCGTGTATGGCGTCATCATCGCCGGTTGGGCCTCTAACTCTAAGTATGCTTTCTTGGGCAGTTTGCGATCTGCCGCACAGATCGTGGCTTACGAAATCGCCATGGGTTTTGCGCTGGTTTGCGTGCTACTCGTATCGCAAAGTCTTAACTTCAGCGAAATTGTGCATGTGCAAGGCAAAGGCATGTTTGCCGACATGGGTGTGGGCATGCTTTCGTGGAACTGGTTGCCGCTGTTCCCGATGTTCCTCGTCTATCTGATCTCTGGTGTGGCTGAAACCAACCGCGCGCCGTTTGACGTGGTGGAAGGCGAATCCGAAATCGTGGCGGGTCACATGGTGGAATATTCCGGCATGGCCTTCGCTCTGTTCTTCCTCGGTGAATACGCCAACATGATTTTGATTTCCACCTTGGTGGCGATCTTATTCCTCGGCGGTTGGTTGTCGCCGGTGGCATTCCTGCCAGATGGCTTCATCTGGTTGGCACTTAAGGTGAGCTTCGTTCTGTTCCTGTTCCTGTGGTTCCGCGCAACATTCCCGCGTTACCGCTACGACCACATCATGCGTTTGGGCTGGAAGATTTTCATCCCGATCACAATCGTGTGGCTGTTGGTGGTGGCGTTCTGGATCATGTCGCCCTGGAATATTTGGAAGTAAAGAATTTGATGGCACGGTGCCTGTGTGATTGGCAAAACAGCCAAACAATGGGCAAGCGCTAGAGGTGCAATGATGGGTTCGATGAAAGATTTGTTCGGAAGCCTTGTGCTTAAGGAACTGGTCAAAGGGATGGCCTTGACGGGTCGTCACATGTTCCAGCGCAAGATCACCGTTCAGTTTCCTGAAGAAAAAACACCGCAGTCAAACCGCTTTCGCGGCTTGCATGCACTGCGTCGTTATCCCAACGGCGAAGAGCGTTGCATTGCTTGCAAGCTGTGCGAGGCAGTGTGTCCAGCGATGGCGATCACGATCGAGTCTGATGCGCGTGACGACGGTAGCCGTCGCACGACGCGATACGACATTGATCTGACCAAGTGCATTTTCTGCGGGTTCTGCGAAGAAGCCTGCCCAGTGGATGCCATTGTTGAAACACGTGTGTTTGAGTATCACGGCGAAAAACGTGGTGACCTCTATTACACCAAGCAAATGCTGCTAGCAGTGGGGGACCGTTACGAGCAACAAATTGCGAGCGACCGGGAGGCAGACGCAGCTTATCGCTGATGTCGATACAACATGGATTTCAAGACCTTCGTTTTTTACTCCCTGTCGCTCATCATGGTGTTTGCGTCGCTGCGTGTGATTACAGCGCGCAACCCCGTGCATGCTGCGCTGTATCTCGTACTGGCCTTCTTCACCGCGGGCGGTATCTGGATGCTACTGCAAGCAGAGTTCCTCGCCATTGCACTGGTGCTGGTGTACGTCGGCGCGGTCATGGTGTTGTTCTTGTTTGTGATTATGATGCTGGACGTGAACCTTGAGCGACTAAGACAAGGCTTCTGGAGCCATTTACCTGTAGGCTTATTGGTTGCAGCCGGCATGGTGTACGTCATGGTGTCTGTATTGGGTGAGCAATATTTCGGTGTGCAAACTATGCCGACACCCGCCGCAGCAGAAGCGGGTTACAGCAACACAAAAGAACTGGGTCGCCTCATTTACACCGAGTACGTATATCCATTTGAGTTGGCTGCGGTGATCCTGTTGGTTGCGATGATTGCAGCCATTGCGCTGACGCTGCGTAAGCGTAGTGATGTGAAGCGCCTCGACCCGGCTGAACAAGTGGCTGTGCGCCGTCAAGATCGTATCCGCATGGTATCGATGCCGGCTGAAAAAGAATCCGAAGAACAACCTGAAGCATCCGCAGCAGATGCATCGAATGATGCAGCGCGAAGCTGATCGGCAAACTAGGAGATCAATATGCACAGTTTGCTGAGTCTTTCCCTATCGCACTACCTCGTGCTGGGTGCCATTTTGTTTGCCATTAGCGTGGTTGGTATTTTTCTGAACCGGAAAAATCTAATCGTGCTGTTGATGGCGATTGAATTGATGTTGCTTGCAGTGAATCTCAACTTTGTCGCGTTCTCGCACTACTTGGGTGACACCGCCGGGCAGATTTTCGTTTTTTTCATCCTGACCGTTGCCGCTGCTGAATCAGCGATTGGTCTAGCCATTCTGGTGGTGCTGTTCCGCAATCTGCGCACCATTCATGTGGATGATTTGGACGGCCTCAAAGGCTAATCAAGGAACAAAGCATGGAAATGAAGTCGTTGTATCTGCTTGTGCCACTGGCCCCATTAGTGGGTGCCATGATTGCCGGCCTGTTTTGCCGCGTTATTCCGCGCTGGGTTGCTCACACGGCAACCATAGCGGGCGTGGCTGTATCGCTCATTGCCTCAATTTTAATTTTCCAAGATGTCAAAGCCGGTCATACCTTCAATGGCCCGCTCTACACATGGGCAAGTTCGGGCGATTTACGCTTTGAAGTTGGCTTCATGATCGACCAACTGACCGTGATGATGATGTTAGTGGTGACCTCAGTTTCACTGATGGTTCACGTGTACACCATTGGCTATATGTCAGAAGATCCGGGTTATAACCGTTTCTTCTCCTATATCTCACTCTTCACCTTTTCCATGCTCATGCTGGTGATGAGCAATAACTTCCTGCAACTGTTCTTTGGTTGGGAAGCAGTGGGTTTGGTGTCCTATTTGTTGATCGGCTTTTGGTACACACGCCCAACCGCGATTTACGCCAATCTCAAAGCCTTCTTGGTCAACCGTGTCGGTGACTTTGGCTTCTTGCTCGGTATTGGTTTGATTGCCGCCTACGCCGGTACGCTGAACTACACCGAGGTTTTTGCCAAAGCCTCTTCGCTGGCCTATGTGAATATGGAAGTGACAGGTTGGCCCTTGCTGACTGCGATTTGTATCGGTTTGTTTATCGGCGCCATGGGTAAGTCAGCGCAAGTGCCGCTGCATGTCTGGCTGCCGGATTCCATGGAAGGCCCGACCCCGATTTCAGCGCTGATTCACGCTGCCACCATGGTGACTGCAGGCATCTTCATGGTGACGCGTATGTCACCGCTATTTGAGCTGTCACAGACGGCATTGTCATTCGTTCTCGTCATTGGCGCTACGACGGCATTGTTCATGGGCTTTTTGGGCATTATCCAAAACGACATTAAGCGCGTCGTGGCCTATTCAACCTTGTCCCAGTTGGGTTACATGACGGTTGCGCTGGGTGCTTCTGCATACTCTGCAGCCGTGTTCCACCTGATGACGCACGCCTTCTTCAAGGCGCTGCTGTTCTTAGGCGCAGGCTCGGTGATCATTGGTATGCACCACGATCAAGACATGCGCAATATGGGTGGCTTGTGGAAGTACATGCCCATCACCTGGCTGACTTCGCTCATTGGCTCACTCGCGTTGATTGGCTTCCCGTTCTTGTCGGGCTTCTATTCCAAAGACAGCATTATTGAAGCGGTCAAACTGTCTACAACGCCGGGTGCAACGTACGCCTACTACTGCGTGTTGGCCGGTGTGTTTGTAACCGCCTTCTATTCGTTCCGTATGTACTTCATGGTGTTCCACGGGCCAGAGCGTTTTGGCAAAGCTCAGGAACATGCTCACCATGGTCACGATGATGATCATGGTCATGACGACCATCACCATGGTTTGGCTCCCGGTCAAAAACCGCACGAGTCACCGTGGGTGGTGTGGGTTCCGCTCGTGGCCTTGGCAATTCCGTCGGTTGCGGTTGGTTTCTTCACGGTTAAATCCATGTTGTTTGGCGACTGGTTCGAGCATGTGATTTACGTGTCTGAAAAGCACAACGTGATGGAGCATTTGGCTGAAGAGTTCCATGGTGCCTCAGCCATGGCACTGCATGGTTTAACGACCTTGCCGTTCTTCTTGGCGATGGGCGGTGTTGCCCTAGCAGCACTACTTTATTTGGTTTTCCCGAAAGTGCCTGCGCGGATCAAATCCATGTTTGAGCCGATCTATACCCTGCTGGATAACAAGTACTACTTTGATCGAATCAATGAATTTGTATTTGGCACGGGCTCTCGCACGTTGGGTCGCGGCCTGTGGAAGGGCGGGGATCAAGGCATCATCGACGGTTTATTCGTCAATGGTTCTGCCCGCATGGTTGGTGTGTTCTCCGAGTTAGCGCGCTTGCTGCAAACCGGCCATATTTACCAGTATGCCTTTGCCATGATTATTGGCGTGTTGGCTTTGTTGATGTTCTTCCCGCGAGGCTGATCACCTAGTTGATCAACCATCGAATAGAAAATTAAAAAAGGTTCGCGTGGCGAACCGGTAATTGACGGATTGATGCGATGACAGGACTTCCTCTTCTGAGTCTGGCAATTTGGCTCCCGATCATCGGCGGCCTTCTCGTACTGGCTGCAGGCTCGGATCGCGCACCACTGGCGCGCCGTTTGGCGTTGGTTACGGCTGTATTGGGTCTTCTTGTTACATTGCCACTGTATAGCGGTTTCGATATTAGTACGTCCGCCATGCAGTTTAGCGAGCTGCATAAATGGGTGCCGCGCTACAACATCAACTACCACTTGGGTGTTGATGGTATTTCTATGCTGTTTGTCATCCTCAACGCGTTTGTGACGCTTATTGTGGTTTTGGCAGGCTGGCAGGTCATTGAAAACAAAGTCGCTCAATACAATGCTGCTTTCCTGATCATGTCGGGCTTGTTGAACGGCATTTTTAGCGCGTTAGATGGCGTTCTGTTCTATGTCTTCTTTGAAGCCTCGCTGATCCCGCTTTACTTGGTGATCGGTATTTGGGGCGGCCAAAATCGCGTCTATGCGGCGATTAAGTTCTTCCTTTATACGCTGTTGGGTTCGCTCTTGATGCTGGTCGCGTTTTTGTACCTGTATCGCGAATCAGGCGGCAGCTTTTCGATTATTGATTGGCATCACGTGGCATTGTCACGCGAAGCTCAGGCCTATATTTTCTGGGCGTTCTTCGCCAGTTTTGCAGTGAAGGTTCCCATGTGGCCGGTGCACACTTGGTTGCCTGATGCGCACGTTGAAGCACCGACAGGTGGCTCAATTGTGCTGGCTGCGATTGGCCTTAAGCTGGGTGCCTATGGTTTTCTGCGGTTCTCATTGCCAATCGTGCCAGATGCCTCAGTGCACTTCGCGCCAGTCGTCATCGCACTGTCATTAGTCGCCGTGATCTACATTGGCTTTGTCGCATTAGTGCAAACCGACATGAAAAAGTTGGTGGCCTATTCATCCATTTCGCACATGGGTTTTGTCACGCTCGGCTTCTTCATCTTCAATCCGCTGGGTATTGAAGGCGCATTGGTGCAAATGATTTCGCACGGCTTTGTGTCTGGCGCCATGTTCTTCTGTATTGGCGTGATGTACGACCGTGTTCATTCACGTCAAATTGCAGATTACGGTGGTGTGGTGAACACCATGCCTAAATTCGCGGCATTCTTTATGTTATTCGCGATGGCTAACGCTGGCTTGCCTGGTACATCAGGTTTCGTAGGCGAATTTTTTGTGGCTTTGGGCGCCGTGAAGTACAACTTCTGGGTGGGCTTCGCTGCCGCAACAACGCTGATTTTGGGCGCGGCTTATACGCTGTGGATGTACAAGCGCGTGGTATTTGGTGCGATAGCTAATAAGCATGTGGCTGAGTTGATGGATATTAACAGCCGCGAATTCCTAATTTTGCTGTTGCTGGCTGCTTGTACGCTTTGGTTTGGTATTTACCCCGCACCGCTCACGGATGTGATGCATAGTTCGGTTAATGACCTGCTTAAGCATGTGGCTCAGAGCAAGCTATAAGAGTCACGACGATAGATCACAAGCTGAAAGATCACGATCTGTAATGGTCTTGAAGTGTAAAGATCACGCTGCAACCTTAACGACACGGACGTCGCTATGAATTTTCCGCTTCCAGATTTTGCGCCGGCTTATCCAGAGATTTTTATCCTGGTGATGGCGTGTGTGGTGTTGCTGGCCGATTTGTTCTTCGGCAAGCGTAACCGCGAGCTTTGTTTCATGCTGACCCAGTTCTCACTGCTGGGTGCCGCCATGCTCACGTGGATGACACTCAGTGGCGATGTACGCCTGACTTTCAGTCAAATGTTTATTGATGACTTGTTAGGCGACTTTCTGAAGCTGGTGACCTATCTCTCGGTGTCCATTGCATTGGTGTATGGCCGTGGTTATCTTGCTGCACGCGGCATGCAAACTGGCGAGTTCTACTTGTTAGTGCTGTTTGCTACGCTGGGCATGATGGTGATGATTTCTGCCAGCCACTTCCTGACGCTTTATTTAGGTCTGGAGTTGTTGTCACTCTCGCTCTATGCATTAGTTGCGACCCAGCGAGACTCTGCCTTAGCAACCGAAGCAGCCATGAAATATTTTGTGCTGGGTGCCTTGGCATCCGGTTTGCTGCTCTATGGCATGTCGATGGTGTATGGCGGTACCGGCACCTTGCAAATTGGCGAAGTGGCACACGCGTTGTATAGCAACGTTGCCAATCCGACTGTTGTGCTGTTTGGCTTAGTCTTTATTGTGGCCGGTCTAGCGTTTAAGTTGGGTGTCGTGCCGTTCCACATGTGGATTCCCGACGTTTATCACGGCGCACCGACAGCAGTGACTTTGCTCATTAGCTCTGCACCCAAGTTGGCTGCTTACGCCATTGTGATGCGCATGCTGGTATCGGGCCTCTTACCCACCGTTGCACACTGGCAGCCGATGCTGTTGCTGTTGGCGGTGCTCTCAATTGGATTGGGTAATCTCGCTGCGATTGCACAAACTAATATGAAGCGTATGTTGGCCTACTCAGGTATTTCGCACATGGGCTTTATGTTGCTGGGGCTTGCGAGTGGTGTTGTAGGCGGGGCCAGTGCAGAAGAAGCTACGTACAACGCAGTTAACGCTTACAGCGCTTCCATGTTTTATACCGTGTCCTATGTCTTGATGACACTGGCAGCATTCGGTTTGGTAATGCTGCTGTCGCGCGCTGGTTTCGAGGCAGATAATCTCGATGACTTTAAAGGGCTGAATAAGCGTAGCCCGTGGTTCGCTGCGGTAACCATGATGGTCATGTTCTCCATGGCTGGCATTCCGTTCTTCATTGGCTTCTTTGCCAAATTCTCAGTACTACAAGCGGTGGTGGCTGCAGCTGACGTCATGTCGGTGCATGGCCGTACGCTGTATTACTGGATCGCTGTTTATGCGGTGCTCATGTCACTCATTGGCGCGTTTTACTACCTGCGCGTGGTTAAAGTGATGTACTTTGATGAGCCGCGTGAGAATGCGCCGATTGAAGCATCTCCCGATATGAAACTGGTTCTGTCCGTGAATGGCTTGAGCATCGCACTGTTAGGTTTGTTGCCGAATGCCATCATGGGCCTGTGTGCCATCGCGCTGGGCAGTTCGATCTAAACGAGTCATCGTTGGAGTCGACTGCTTCTCTTTGGTTACTCATTGCGTTGGCGGCTTTTGCCGCCAACCTGCCTTTTTTTAGCCAGCGTATTTTTTTTACTATTCGCCCTCAATCAGGGAAAAAAGGCATGCATTGGCGACTACTCGAATGGCTGGTTTTTTATGGCCTGATCGGTGGTTTAGCCGCGCTGCTTGAATCGCGTGCGCATGGCAGTCTTTACCCTCAGCGCTGGGAGTTTTACGCGATTACCCTGTGCTTGTTTCTCGTTTTTGCCTTCCCCGGATTTGTGTATCGCTATCTCTGGCGCAAAGCGTGAGGTTAGGGCATGTCAATCGAACACACGTCTGCGGATGATTTGACCGAAACCACGGTGAGTAGTGAACCCGTGTTTAGTGGGCGTTTGCTCAAGGCTTATCGTGATGTGGTGCGCCTTCCTAATGGCGAACAAAGCGTACGCGAGTACATCAAACACCCGGGCGCTGTGGTGGTGATTGCGGTCACAGAGCGCAATACCCTGCTGTTCGAACGTCAGTTCCGCTACCCCTTGCACCAAGATTTTCTCGAATTGCCAGCCGGTAAAATTGACCCAAACGAACCGATTGAGGTTTGTGCGCGTCGCGAGCTGCGCGAAGAAACAGGCTATGAAGCAGCAGAATGGCTATATCTGGGCGTAATGCATCCGTGCATTGGTTACTCAGACGAACGCATCGAGATTTTCTTGGCGCGCAAGTTAAGCCACGTTGGTCAGCAATTGGACGACAATGAATTTCTAGATGTGTTTGAGATGACGTTGCAAGACGCGGTGCAAGCGGTGTTTGACGGCCGTCTCACCGATGCTAAAACGATTACGGCGCTGTTCTGGGCGCAGCGCGCGCTGGCTTAAGAGTTGGAGCGGGTTAGCGCTGCGCTAGAGCCGTGCTAGAGAATCGACTCAGGCACGGTGCGATTACGACCAGCCCGTTTGCCAATGTACATCGCCTCATCTGCACGGTCGATGCATTCTTGAATGGTTTCACTACTGCGCCATTGCGCTACGCCCAGGGTGATGGTGACGGGCGTTAAGGCTTGCGGTGTGTCGCCCACTTCTGCAATTGAAAGTCGCATGCGTTCGGCAATCGATACCGCTTCTTGCATTGCCGTTTCCGGCAACAAAATTACAAACTCTTCACCCCCCCAGCGACACAGAGTGTCTTGCTGCCGAATCGATTTCTGCATCAAGCCGGTAACTTGAACCAAAACTTGGTCACCACTGGCGTGACCGAATTTGTCGTTAATGTGCTTGAAGTGGTCGATATCGCACATGATGACCGAGAGCGGCGAATTGCTGCGACCCGTACGTAATAACTCGTAGTCTGCAATTTCGAGTAAACGGCGGCGATTGTTCAGTCCAGTTAAGGTATCTGTGGTGGCTAAGGCATGCAACTCGTTTTCAACACGACGCACAGTCTCGGCGTAGTAGTAAGACAAAAATGCTAAACCGCCGAGTGATACCACCATGTTGAAAAGGCGCAGGGCGTATGCCGTAGATTTGCTCACCTCACCAAAAGCAGGGTTGCTTTCTGCCCAAGCACTCAAGCCAACATAGAGACATATCAGTGCGGCTGCCCGTGCAATCATGGTTTGTTTGCGGGTGCGCGTACCAACGAAAGTCACCGTCACCAAAAACAGGGCGTAATAATGAAAGCCTGATTCCCACCCCATGATGGCGGTTGCGATGATCGCATGGGTCAGTAACTCAAACCAAACCAGCGTCATCATGATGCCGTAACGACGTTGACGGGCGAGGGCAATACAAACCGAGTAGCAGAGCACACTACCCACATTTATTAGGCTCAATGTCGTTGAGCCTAATAAGACAAACAACAGAATAAAACAAGCGTGTGTAAACAAGGCTAGACCGAGCGATAGTTTGGCAAACATCCAAAAACGATCGTCTGCTAACGGATTGGCGTACGGACCCTGAAATGGGCGTACGAACATGTCGACGTGTCGGCTAGCTTGGCTTGTTTCAACAGCGTAATCGGTTTTGTTCAACAATTGCATGGGTGTAAATTACATACTAGTTCTGTCTGTACCCCCACTCTAGTTAAATAACCATGAGCTTTGCAGTGATATATGCCGCACGGGCAATTTAAAGAACCAGAATGCCTGCTGTCATTCGTGTCGTATTTGGCATCTTTGGCGAGAGTCAGGGTGCGCTCTATGAGATAGATCAAATTGATTCCTGTGGCTTGGCGGTATTGGCAGGGACGGTTTTGGCGAGCTGCTAAATTTTGTGCAGAGTGTCTGGCTTACCCGCCTTGCCGTTATGATTGCGGCAATCAGCGCTAACTCATGCGTTTAGGTCGTACAGAGGATGTAAAGCATATGGCTCGTTGTAGTGTTCGATATTCGATTTGTCCGGTGCTGCCCGAAGCGCACCAATACGAGGTCTGTCTCACAGTTGAGCGGCCCGATCCCGAAGGTCAGTGCTTTGATCTGCCAGCATGGATACCCGGCAGCTACATGATTCGCGAGTTTGCGCGGCACATCATGTCGATTCGCGCAGAGCACAAAGGCCAAGCAGTTGCACTACACAAACTCGATAAACATACATGGCAAGCCGCGCCCGTAAAGGGCCCGCTTACGCTCACCTACCGCGTTTATGCATGGGACTTGTCGGTGCGAGGCGCGCATCTCGACCAAAGCCACGCCTTCTTTAATGGCAGCAGCGTGTTTTTGCGCGTGTTCGGCCAAGACGACGAACCGTGTTCCGTCACCATTCAATTACCGCAAGGCCCAGACTATCGAGCATGGCGCGTAGCCACCACGCTGCCCGTGCAAAAGGTGCGCAGCAATGGCAGCGGTGAATACTTGGCCGCGCATTATTTGCAGCTGATCGATCACCCGGTGGAGATGGGCCAGTTTCAGTGGCTTGAATTTGAAGTGTGCGGCGTGCCACATGCTATTGCGGTTACGGGTCGGGTGGAATTCAACGCCGAACGTTTATGTGCCGATGTGCAACGCATTTGCGAAGCGCAGATTCGATTGTTTGAACCGAATGGCGAGGCCCCATTTTCGCGTTACCTGTTTTTGCTCACTGTGGTGGGCGATGGCTATGGCGGTTTAGAGCATTGCGACAGCACCGCGTTAATTTGTGGTCGCGACGATTTGCCGCGCCATGACGAAATGGTCAGCACCCACGGACAACCTTTGCGCGAGGGGTATCGCACGCTGTTAGGTCTTATCAGCCACGAATATTTTCACGCATGGAACGTTAAACGCATTCGCCCGTTAGATCTGATGCAAGACGATCTGAGCGAAGAGAACTACACGCGACTGCTGTGGGTGTTTGAAGGCTTTACGTCGTATTTTGACGACCTCGCTTTGGTGCGTACAGGCTTGGTGACGCACGATGAATACTTAACCATGCTGGCACGCACGATTAGCGGCGTTTGGCGTGGGGAAGGGCGGCATCTGCAAAGCGTAGCCGAATCCTCGTTCGATGCGTGGATCAAGTATTACCGTCAAGATGAAAACGCGCCCAATGCCATTGTGAGTTACTACACCAAAGGCTCGTTGATCGCATTGGCAATGGACTTAATGATTCGCCGCAAAACGCTCGGCGAGCACGGGCTCGAAGATGTGATGCGCCAACTCTGGCAAAACTTTGGTCAAACCGGGAAGGGCGTAACAGAAGACGCGCTGCTGCAAATTTTGCAAGACGTATATGGCGACAGCATGGCGGAATTTGTTGCCTCCTGTGTGAATGGTTGCGAAGACCCGCCGTTGGCTGAGTTGTTGTTTAACTTTGGCATTGAGATGAGTTGGCGCAATTCAGACCGCATGCCTTGGCTCGGCTGCAAGCTGGTTGCGGACGGCGCTGAGGTAAAAATTGCGCAAGTCATGAGCGGTTCGCCGGCCGAACGTGCGGGCTTGTCTGCGGGCGATATGCTCGTTGCGCTGGATGGTTTGCGAGTGACGGCAAACAACCAAGAGAAAGCGCTCATGCGTTTGCGCGAAGGGCAGGTGCATCAGGTGCATGCGTTTAGGCGTGACGAGTTGCTGTGCGTTAACGTGGTGCCGGATGCGCCCAAGGCCGAGCAGTGCGTGCTTTCATTGCGCTCACCTGTCGATTTGCCAATCCGCAAATTACGCCAAGCATGGATGGGTGCGCATTAAGCGTTGGGTGGGGCGCTACATGCGGTTTGTATGTGGCGCTTGGCGTGTCGGCGTAGCAACCACAACATCGCACAGCCTGCCACGGCAGAAGCGCTGGCAGACATTACCCAAAAGCCTGCCGTGCCGCACGGTGCAACGTTACCGAAGCCACCCAGGCCAGCGAAGCCACGAAAGGCTAAGTACCAGCCACCAAAAAGTCCGATGCCCCAAAAGCACGTGACATGAATAAACATGGGCAGCAACGTTACTTTATAAGCGCGCAGCGAAAACGACGAGAGCGTTTGCACTGCGTCGAACACCAAAAAGATGCCTAGCAACGGCAGTAGTTTGAGCGCAACCTGCTGCACCGATTCGGTGTCGGTATAGGCATGCAAAAGCGGTATGCGTGCAAGCCACATGGCAATCGCCACACAAGCGCAAAGCCCAACTGCAAACAGTACACCGGCACGCGCATTGAGCGCAGCTTGTTTGGCGTGTTTCGCGCCGAGTGATTGGCCCACCGCAACCAGTGTGCCGTTTGCCATGGATAAGGGCAGCATAAAACTCAAGGCATACAGATTAGACACAATGCGATGCCCGGCCACCTCTGTGCTGCCCAATTGCGCCACAAATAAAGCAATGAGCGTAAAGCTGGTGGTTTCAACAAAATTTGAAAAGCCCATGGGGCCACCGAGTTTGACGATTTTTGCAATGGCCTGAAATTGCGGCTTTTGCCAATCCAGTAACAAGTGCAAATGCTTTAAGCCGACATTACGCATCGCCATGCCTGCGGCCATCGCGCAGCCCAGCCAGCTCACCACTGCGGTGGAAATGGCGCAGCCCAAAACCCCCAAGCCGCCCATTCCAATGCCTGCTTCCATGGCTGCTGTGGCCGCATGTGCCGTATTAGCGCCAAACCACCCCGCGTGCGCTAAATGTGTGGCAAGCGGAATGTGCACCACGGTGCTCATCATGGTCACCATCATGATGATGCGCGTTTGCCCCACGCCATTGCACAGCGCGACAAACACCCGATACATCAGCACTCCAGGAATGGCAAACGACAGGGTGAATAAATACTCACGCGTTAGGGTGTGTACATCATCCGGCAATGGAGATAAGCCCAGAATGAAATCTGGGTGCTGCAACAACAACATGCCCGCCAGCCCCAGCGCACAGGCCAACCAAATACCTTGCTGAAAATGTTGTGTCACCTCATGCGTGCGTTCCGCGCCAGTGGCATGCGCAACCAAGGGCGCAACCGCTTGCAGAATGCCACCTAAGGCTAAAACGGTCGACACATACACGCCACTGCCAACCGCCAAGGCAGCTAAATGCAATGGGCTGTAATGACCCAGAATCACCGTATCTGCCACCAGCATGCCCATGCCCGAGAGTTGGGCGATTAAAAGCGGCCAAGACAAGCCCATGATGCGACGAAGCGAATGCAGCATATACGTTTCGGTGGATTTTGCGCTGGGGTAGGGTGTGCGTACTTGCATAAAGTGTTTGCGGATATTGCTACTTCACGTGCGAATTTATAGGGGGCATGATGCACCCATGCTGCTTAAAAAAACAACGTCGATTTGCCAATCGACGTTATCTGTAACGCTAAGACCTAACAATACAGGGATAAAACATGAAGCTCTATTTCGCCCCCGGTGTGTGCTCATTGTCACCCCATATCGCACTACGCGAAGCAGGTTTGCCGTTTGATTTGGTAAAGGTTGATCTGCGCGCCAAAAAACTCTCTGACGGCAGCGATTTTTACGCGCTCAACCCCAAGGGCTATGTGCCGGCACTGCAATTAGATGACGGCACCATGCTCACCGAAGGCGCAGCCATGGTTCAGTACATTGCAGACCAAGCGCCCGCCAGCAAACTTGCACCTGCGGCAGGCACGATGGATCGTTATCGCCTTATGGAAATGCTCACTTACATTTCTTCTGAGCTGCACAAGAGCTTCTCGCCGCTGTTCAAGCCCAATTGTCCGGACGAATGGAAAGCCGTGGTGCGCGAACAAATTGCAACACGCCTGAAGCCGCTAAATGAACAACTGGCAAAGCAATCGTTTTTAATGGGCGAGACATTCACAGTCGCCGATGGCTATCTGTTCACAATTTTAGGTTGGGCCGGTTTGGTGAATGTCGACTTGTCTGCATTTCCGCACCTGCAGGCCTTTACGCAACGTGTGGCACAGCGTCCGCATGTGCATGCCGCCATGGTGGCAGAAGGCTTGATCAAAGCTTAATTTGCCAATTCTGTTTCATGTTTAACAACAGAACGTCGCACTAACCCCATCGCAGGAGAACGAAAATGGCAAAAGTTGCAGTGGTCTATCACTCAGGCTATGGCCACACAGACCGAATGGCAAAGAGTGTTGCCGAAGGCGCGGCGCATCGTTACACGTGATTGACGGCGAAGGCAACTTGTCTGAATCAGACTGGGCTGCGCTGCAAGCGGCAGATGCCATCATTATGGGATCGCCCACCTATATGGGCACGGTAAGCTGGCAATTCAAAAAGTTTGCAGATGCGTCGTCTAAAGCCTGGTTTAAGCAATCATGGAAAGATAAGTTGTTTGCCGGCTTTACCAACAGCGCCTCTATGAATGGCGACAAGCAAGAAACATTGCACATGCTAACTACGCTAGCGATGCAGCACGGCGGGCTGTGGGTGGGCACCGGCATGATGCCCAGTAATCGCAAAGAATCAGCCCGGAATGATGTGAATTATCTGGGTTCGTTCACTGGCGCAATGGCCACCACGCCATCGAATGCCGGCGTTGATGAAATGTTGCCCGGCGACCTAGAAACCGCGCGTCTATTTGGCCAACGCGTCGCAGAAGTTGCCGCACGCTTATCGGCTTAATTTATTGTTTGATGTATTGTGATTCGGTGGCTGCATGCACTACGCGTGCGGCCACCCATTCGCACAGGCTTTCTGGCCTGTGTTTCATTTTCTCCGCTGCTCAATAGGTGCTGGGTCTAGCACCTATATCGTCTCAGTCGTCTCTGCCCCCGGTTTTTTGCGCGTTTTGTTTTGCTGCAACTGCGCCTACGCCCATCGCTTGCGGTGTTTAAGGTGATTAAGGCCATTAAATCGTAGGGGCCCACGTACCCAATAGACATATGCATTTTCAGTACGTATGCTGTAGTGGTTGCAACAAATGCGCGTACGCACCCAATCAGGCAAGCGCACCAATTTAAGTGGTGCCTTTTAGCAGACTTGCAGGGTTTAACGGGATATTTATGACTGTGTATATATACAGCCAAAGACGGGAATCGCTGTTGGCAAGGTCGATTTCAGGCATGCCCCACAGGAATTTAGATCTCACGCAGGAGCGAAACCCTGCAAAATTGACGTCTACTTTGAGTTAGGCCACATGAAGTTTCTCTGCCTATTTTCCTTGATTTGTTTATGCGCCCCAGCTTTGGGGGCAGACACCTTGCCCAAAGATGTTTCAAGCTTCTTGGAGCTTCGTGAATCGTGCGATCACTGGCGAGGCGAATATGGTTACGACGAGGAAAGACAAGCTGATATTAACTGGTCAATTTGCCAATCATGTCCTGGAACCGATGCAAAACTTGCAAAACTCAAGCGCAAATACAGTGAACAAGCAAAGATTCTTGCAAAGCTAAATGAGCTAGAGCCAGAAGTTGAACCAAAAGACAAAACAGCAGCACGACTCTTCTGCAAAAAAACAAGGAAACCTGAATGGTACAAATAAGCACATGGCCTAACCACGCAGTCAAGCGGGACGCCGCACTGACGCGCGCCGCCCCTTACTTTCGACGTTAGCCATCAAATGAAGCTCTGGCGCGGCCAACCTGATCATGATCATTGGCGGAGGCCGTTCACTTCAACGGAGAAGGCTGTTGCGTGGGCAGGTCTTGGCCTCTGCTTCTTGGTTCTTGGAGCCGTAAACTGGCTGACGCCGCAGGCTCCGCCGTTCTCTGGAAAATGGTCCTGGCTCCACAGTTCTCTATATCAGACCTTCGGTCCACGAGGTATTCCGGTGGGAATGTTCGTCGTCGGAGCGTTGTTTTTCATCGCCGCACTCTCAAGGTGGCGCAAAGCGAATCGCGAGAACGTGCGCTGATGGCTAACCAGTTGTTCGAGCGGATGTCTTACAGCGGGCTTCGCCCGCTTCCAGCTACCGCTCAACTCCGACGTTAGCCTCCCAGAGCAGAAATACAAGGAGCCAAATTGTCGAAACGTTTCTCATTCGATTTATTCAGACTGAACATCGAAGACTCATCAGATCTGTTCATCGACAAAAACCCAAAGCGCCTTAGAGGTGACGCAGATATCCGAAAGCTGCTCGAAGTTTCGTGCGACGCCGAAAATGACCAGATTCAAAACACACGAAGCGCAGTTTTCAAATGGAGCGTACGCTCCTTTGTTGATCTAACGGAACTGACGGGTGAGCGCGAGTTAATTCATATTGTTCTAGCGAGAAGCGTTCTCGAAAAAGACGGGATGAGCGTCACGGACGAGGGGCTGACCAATAGCACATCAATCTCATACCCCCCACTTGCTAGCACCATAGTTTGTCTTTTTGATCTCTCTCGTCACCTTGTGGCCGTAGAACACACGGGAGATCTATCCAATACTGCTTGGCGCGATTTTTTGCACAAAATATTTGGAAGCGCCGCAAGATCCTTGGAATGGTGGTCGACTATTGAGCTAGAGCCAGTGCCTACTCACAATGACATTGTTGAGCTCTTCCTTTCTTTTCAAAGAGTTACCAGAATGAAGGTAACTCTACGAATTCCAAACCCTGAGCTCAATCGCTACACCAAATCTGTCTACGAAGATCTAAAGAATAGCGGCATCCGAGAGATAACACAGGACATGAAGAGCCCTGGTGGGCTATCAAAATCTCCCGATGCACGCCCTTTTGCGTCCGCAGTGCTAGCAGAACAAGGTTACAAAAAGGGGGATGTAACCGTTGAAGGCGTGCGTAATGACACATTTGAAGTTGCGCAATCAGGCCATGAGGCCGCGCGGGGCGTTGTCAAAGGCCTAAGAGATTTTGTGCGCGGAATAAATGCCAATCTGCGAACCAAGGAAGCAAAGGCAGCCATAGCTGCAATTTGCGCAGAAATTGATCGAGTTCACCCATTGAGGGAAGAATGACGCGCATAAAAATGAAGGTCGCATGGGGTTACGCTGCAGAGCTTATCCTCGCCATTTTGCTGGTTGGTTTAGCTTGCACCACTATTGGCTCCACCCAACTGGCAAATATTGTGCGGCAGTTCGCGGTTGACCTTGCGACCCTATACTGTGCCGTCTTCTTTGCTGCAGCACTTGGATTTTTGTGGACCTTCTACTCTAAGGCCGACACCGAGTTTTACACATGGCTGGACGAGATCAAGTCCTTTAGTGTTTATTTAAACGCAACTGCATATGTCGTCGCCATCGAAGGCGTGGCGATCTTCGCACTACTTGCGACAAAAATACTCACAGGGGATGCCTACGCATTGGTAGCTGCATTAATTTTCTTCTTGGCATTCATAAATAGCTACACTTTGGTCGCGAATGTTATGGGAATAATGCGCCTGCACACCTTGTACAACCAGGTTTTGAAAAAAGCCAAGGCTTCACAGCCTTAAATTAAATCAATGAGCATTTTCAACCAGGCTAACTGGCGGTTCAACGCGGACGCCAACACTGGCCATGCCTTCGGCATTTTTATGGCCAGTGTTGGTGCCCTGCGCGCTTCGCGCTCCGGCGCCGGTTAACCTGGGCGTTAGAGTAGATACGGGTCAGACACCATATGCTCTATACCCCGTAGCTGAAGCGCGCTATGCAATAGCCAAATAATTAACACCACGCAGGGCTTGCTCGGATAGTGGGAAGCCAGTACCGTGCGGACTGGCCTATTTACGTTGCCCACTCGCGCTGCTCATTTATGTCTGTTCCGCTCACGCGCCGTTTTGGCGCTTCTCTCAATACTCAAATTCTGATTGCGGCCTTTATTGGATTGGCAATTGGTTTGTACCTTGCCCCCTTGCCAGAGCAAGACGGCTTGCGCCAAGGCGTGATGTACGTTGCCAAGCTACTGTCTACGCTTTTTATTGGCGGGCTCAAGCTGGTACTGATCCCCATTATTTTGTGTTCGATTGTGGTGGGCTTTGCGCGCCTGGGTGAGCACCGACACATTGGCGTGGTGTGGCGCACCACACTTTTGTTTTATGCGCTCACGCTTACGATTGCAGTGAGCCTGAGTTTGCTGGTTGCAAACTGGGTGCGCCCGGGTGCTGGGCTGAATTTACAAATGTTTGCTGCGAGTACAGATAAGTACAAGGCAGAACATTTATCCGCCGCCGATTTTTTACAGCAATTTGTAAGTGGCTTATTGCAAGACCCGATACAGGCGATTGCTCAAAACAACATTATGGCGGTGGTGTGTTTTGCCGTCGTGGTGGGTATGGTGATGGTTCGCCACCCGGGGCGTTTTGCAAATACTCAACGCCTGTTTGAGGAGATGCTCGACATTTTGTTGTTTGTGGTGAGCGGCATCATGCGCTTTGCGCCGTTAGGTATTGCGGCGTTGTTGTTGCAACTGGTGGTGAAGCAAGACATGACGCTATTGCTCACGGTTGGCAAATTTGCCGCCATGGTGACGGGTATGACGCTGGTGCATGGCATGATTGTTTTGCCCGGCTTACTCTGGTTGATTACGCGAATTTCGCCGCTTCAATTTTGGCGCGGTTCGCGCGAATCATTGGTTACGGCATTTGCAACAAGTTCGAGCGCCGCCACCATGCCGGTAACGCTACGTTGCGTTCAGAATAATTTTGGCGCGAGTCCTGCTGTATCGGGTTTTGTGGTGCCGGTTGGCACCACCTTGAATATGGATGGAACAGCTATTTATGAGGCTGCCGCCGCCTTGTTTATTGCCAATCTCGCCGGGGTTGAATTGAATTTAGTGCAGCAGATGATCGTGTGCTTTATGTCAATGATCGGCGCGATGGGGGCACCCGGTATACCGAGCGTTGGCATGCTCACCATGGTGATGGTGCTGCAATCGGTTGGTTTGCCGGTTGAAGCCATCGCCATTCTTTTGCCAATTGATCGGCCGCTCGACACCTTCCGTACTGCGGTGAATGTGGAGGGCGATATTGTTGCCACGCTGGTGGTGCAACATCGTGTGGACGCACAGGCGGCAACGTAAAGCGTTGGACGTTTTTAGTTTGACTTAGGGCGCTTAACTAAACACTAGCGACGCTGCGCCAACATAAACAGGCGCGGAAATGGCATGAGGTACGCGCCGTTTGCCAATCGCGGCAAATGCGCTGCGAGTAATGCGCTTAGGTCGTGCGTAAAAGCCTGCTTTGCCAAATCGCGCTCGCTGAAGTGGTGTTCGATGTGTGCGAGCAAGGGTCGCAAAATACTGCCTTGCATCCAACTGAGCACCGTATCAATGTTTGGCATGGGCTGTTGATATTCCGTGACCCAAATTTCTAAGCCCTGTACGTGTGGCGACAGAATGTCTTGATACTGCGCGGGTGATAGCACTTCAATGTGTGACAGCACTGCGGCTAGGCCCGACCATTCAGCTTGTTTGAGCAATGCAAACAAACTTTGGTGCAGCACAGACGCGGGGTGATACGGCATTTGTGCAGCAAACCATGCACCTGAATTGAGATACGACAGCAGCCGAGGGAATTGATACTGATGCCCACTCAACCAATGCAAGCTGGCGTTGCTAAACAGCAGGTCGAATGGCTGGTCGTCCTGCCACGTTGCCAAATCACTTTGCACCCATATGGTTTGCGCGTCTTGTTGGCGTGCCTCGTGCAGCATGGCTGCATCAAGATCCACCCCCGTGATATTGGCATGTGGCCACTGCTGCCGTAATAAGGCGGTACTGTTGCCGGGGCCGCAGCCTAAATCGGCAATGCGTTGGGGCGGAGGCGAGGGTGGGGTG
>SBBQ01000065.1 GCA_005239635.1 Uliginosibacterium gangwonense | reverse complement strand
GTGGCGCTCGCGAGGCCATGCCCGGAATCCGCGCCAGTACTGGCGGGAACGGACGAAAAAAAACCAACCGATAAGGGTTGGTTTTTGAATTACTGGTGGCCAGGGGCGGAATCGAACCGCCGACACACGGATTTTCAATCCGTTGCTCTACCAACTGAGCTACCTGGCCGACCGAGCCCGTGATTATATCTAAACGAGAAAAATAAATCTAGCGGCTTGGGCATCGTGCTGTTCTTGCGGCGAATACGCTATTTCGGTGGCCGGCCACCTCAGCACCTCTGTGTATAGACGGGCTAATTTGTGGGGCAGGCTAACCCAATGCCTGCTGTTCGTGCTGCCGGGGCTGCTCTAAAGACAGGCCGCAAATTCTACCGATATACATTTGCAGCCAACGTCTTCGGGCTCGCCGGTCTATGGTCCGCAAAGAGACCAAACCAGTCACCGCCCATGACACAGGCAATGAATAAAAAATGGGGGTGTGTAACTGCCCCTCTAACTTGACGGCTGACCATAAGCCAACCGATTGAACATCAAACTGCACCAGTAGCACAAAAACGCACAGGCCTGCCACATATCCGGCCACAATGCCTTGGGTGGTGCAATGGCGCCAATACAGCGATAACAACATCGCTGGCATTAAAAGCGTGGCACCCAACGCAAAGGCGTTCAGAAAAATATCTGCCGGACTCAAGTTGCGCATTGCGAACTGCAGTAGCAACACCCCAATCACGGCCACCCAGAGGAAAGCGCTATCAGGCTCTGACTTCAGGTCCCGCAGCGGCGCATTTGCCAATCGCACGAGACGACGTGCGATGTGACGTATAAGCGCGCCCACACCCAACAAAATCACTATCAACGTCGCCCACACAAAGCACGATGCCCATGCAGTTCGCTTTTGCATAACGACCACCACGTAATTCAATAGCGCATTTAACGCAGGCACCTCATGGCGCATCTCGGCCGGCACTTGGAGTACTAGCACACTCCCCAGAAGACTTGCGATCGACAACAAAACCGCGCCAACAACTAATGACAGCATGGCGACACGACGTCCTTCTCCAACGCCAACAACGTTCAGCATCCGCTCAAACAGCAGCGGAAACCCAAAGGCTGCACTGAGCAAGGCCGCCCAAGCAGAAATATCGGGCAGCTTGCTTGGCATCGCCCATGCTAAGTTTGCATCCGACACGCCGCGCATTAACACGGCATGAATAGCAAATCCGACTAGTGCCACGGCAAATACACACAAGGCCGTCATACGAAAACGCAAGTCATCGCATAAATTTGACAGGGAAACCCCGACCAACAAAGCCACCAACACACCCCACGCTTTTGTTGCATTCACTACGCCCAACTCATGCAGTAGTGCATTCAGCGTCTGCACGCCCGCTGCGACGCACATTGCTGCCACAGCAATAGCCGTCAAATCGACCAAAACAGACATCGTGGGTGCGTGCAATCGATACGCAAAGAAAGACTTTAAGCTTTGGCAACCCAGCAACCGTGCAGGCTCTGCAACAAATATTTGTGCGAGCACTAGGCTCACTAACGGCAATACGAGGAAGTAATAGTTCGCGCCCTCAAAATTCACGGGCAGCGTCATGGCTGCCAACAAATAAGTTGGCGATACCAATGCAAGCGTAAGCAACATGGCCGATGACCACACCGGCCAAGCAAGTGACTTGGTCATACTCGCCCAATGCGCCTTTTGTTATTTTCATGGGCCAACATGAGACGGGCGCGATCGCTCCGCTTTGAGAGTCGCCCAAACTGCAAAAATGCAGACAACGAAACGCAAGCAACTCCAGCGAGCCACATTGGCAAAGCGCCTTCAATGAAACCACGAGAGCCGTGGGTAACACCGAGCGCCAACCAGAAGTCATGAAGGAATAGAAAAATCACGGGCAGCAAGCAGGCTACTGCCAGCAAGGCAGTCATGCGTCTCAACACTGAATAGCGGGCACGCTTCGCCTGCAAGAATCTAGGGTCTGTTGCAATTGCCTGCCACCGGGTTTGGTTAGCGTCGTTCATAGCTTTACTCCTCAAACCGACGCAGCCAATTTAGGTCTGAAGTCTGACGTATGTCTGACGGTCAATCACCCACCACCCTCACGGAGTCCGTTTGCATGGATTGAATACGGCGCAAACGGACTCGCATCACACAGCCTGAATGCCGCTTAGGCGCATCAACTTCAATATGCGCCTGATGCATTTGTACGATCTCGCTCACAATCGACAAGCCCAAACCACTGCCCATGGCGGCATTTCCCAGTACACGATAAAAGCGCTCGAACACATGTTCACGCTCCTCGAGCGGTATACCTGGGCCATTATCTTCAACCTCAACCACCGCCTCTTCCGTCGCCAGCAAGCGAACCGTAACCACGCCACCATTCGGCGTGTATTTCAGGGCGTTATCGATGAGGTTTTTGAATAGCTCACGCAGCAAAATTGGATTACCACTGATCAACAATGGCCAGTGTGTCGTCTCCAACCCCAAATCAATGCGCTTTGCCAATGCCCGTGGAAAAAACTCTTCGATGATTGAAGGCAAAAGCTTTTCAAGGTCGACCTCTTCAAATGCATGCGTGACCTCGGAGGTTGCCTCTGTTCGCGCCAGTACCAATAATTGATTAATCAAATGCGCCGTACGATCAGTACTCTCGTTAATTTGCTGCAAGCTGCGACGCATCTGCTGCTCATCGCCTTCACTCAAAGCGATTTCAACCTGCATCTTCAAGCCTGCTAGTGGCGTGCGCATTTGGTGTGCCGCGTCTGCAATAAAACGTTGCTGCGCACTCTGATAACGCTCCAACCTTGCCATCAATTCATTAAAGGCATCAATCATCGGCACCACTTCGTCTGGCAACCCGCGAATGCTAATGACGGACAAATCACCCGGACGCCGACGCTGGATCATTCGCCGCAAACGCGCTAGTGGCGCAATGCCACGACCCAGACCTAAATAGACCAGCACAACCGCAATTGGAATAAATACAAACTGTGGGAGCAACACACCTGAAACGATGCGCCCTGCGAGCAACGCACGTTTATTGCGTGTCTCACCCACTTGGACCATCACGGGAATATCACCAGGCTTCGTTGCTTGATTGATCAGCACAGAAGCAATACGAATTTCTTCACCTTGCCACATCAAGTCACGAAACATTACTTGATTGGGTTCTTCTTGCGGGGCCAGCTGTGGGGGCGGCAGAAAATCAGCGCCGGCCACAACCTCACCTCGCGTGCCGCGAATTTGGTAGTAGAAGCGATCGTCCGCATCGCCCTGCAACAACGCGCGGACTTGATTACTAACTTCCGAAACCGCCTGGCCGCTTGGCGAAATATGCACTAAGCGCGCAATCGCATGTGCCTGCTCTTGTAGCGCACGATCATACGGTTGATTGGCAATATGATTGGCAACAAGATGTGTCACCGCCACACTGAGCGGCCACAGAAACATGAGGGGCGCGAGCATCCAATCTAAGATCTCGCCAAACAAAGAACTCTGTTCGGCGCGTCGCTTTACCGCTCGACGCGTGGTCGTTCTTTTTTTACGCAGCTGCATCGGGCCGTTCCAAACAATAGCCTAGGCCCCGTACAGTTGAAATTCGAATACCTGAGGTTTCAATTTTTTTGCGCAGGCGATGCACATAAACTTCGATCGCATTCGTGCTCACCTCTTCACCCCAACCGCACAAATGGTCTACTAGTTGGTCTTTGCTCACCAAACGTCCCGCGCGTAGTAACAACACCTCAAGCAAGGCTAATTCGCGGGCAGAAAGCTCCAGCATCTGCTCGCCCACACGTGCAACACGATCTGTTTGGTCGTATGACAGCTGTCCAACCTTAATACTGGTCGGCATACCCGTACCACGGCGCATCAAGGCACGTGCGCGCGCCTCTAGCTCGGGCAAGGCAAAAGGCTTGCACATATAGTCGTCAGCGCCGGCATCCAAGCCTTTTACGCGATCTTCAACTGATTCTTGTGCAGTGAGAATGAGCACAGGCGTCGTCACACGGCGCGCCCGTAAGCGCTTTAGTACTTCAAGCCCAGACATTTTGGGCAAGCCGATATCTAACACCACGAGATCAAATTTTTGTGCGTGCAGCACGCTATCCGCATCAATACCGTTATTCACATGATCAACTGCAAAGCCCGCCCGCTTTAAGGAATGCAGCAAACCTTCTGCAATCAGCGGATCGTCTTCCACCAGCAAAATGTGCATATCAGCTCCCAAGTTCTGTGCACACACATTGGATTGAGCCTACCCGACCACAAATACCCATTTTACGTAAGGGTATCGTAAGCGCACAGAAATAACCTCTGCGCAGCTGTTCTCCTTTCCGGTCTCGGGGGTGTTGGCATAAAAACCAAACCCCGGGGGGTGGGCCGATCCCTGCACGGCACCATCACCCACCGACTTTTCCCGCTTTATTGTTCTAATTTTTGCTTTGGCTATTTTTGCCATTTGCCTGCAGATTCTGCTGCTTACTAACCAGCACACATTTAGCTGCCACAGGCACATTGCCTGCACGATGTCTTGATACTGCGCTTTGCCGCACAATATAAACGGCATTATCGCTGAATCATATTCGGCATGGAACAGTTAGCTCAGGTTTCCGCTTAAACCCCAGCACCATCTACACTAGCGAGCGTCAAAACTGACAACAGCGCACAGTTTGCCAATACAACGCATGCACCACAGCAATTTAAAGGCGAAAAAAAACCGCTGGCGAACCAGCGGTTTTTTAATTTCGCTTGCGCGAATTAGGCTGACTTACGACGACGGCTCATGCCGAAGGCGCCCAGCAGACCCAGACCGGCCAGAGCCAGTGAGCCCGGTTCCGGCACGAATTGTGCGGAGCCGTTGTGGTTCAGCGTCAAGCGCATCTGGCCACCAGCCACAGCAAAGTTTGATGACAAACCGGTGATTTGGTCAACGTTCATATCAACGCGCAGGAAGCGATCCAGCGTATCAACATCGAAACCACCTTCAGAGAAGGTTGAAACGAGGGTGTTGTAACCGAACTGCAGTACGCAAGAACCGTTGTTACCGTTGATGTTGAAGATCGTGCAGTTTGAGCCGGGCATTGCAGGTGCAGCCACGCCGATCAAAGTGCTTGAACCAATATCAAAGTCACCATTAGGGTTGGTGTCGTAATAGATGTTCAGGAAAGTCGGGCCGCCGAAACCAACGACCACTGCTCCACCCGGCAGTACGCTTTGCACTTGGCCGGCCAGCAAACCACCACCAGCGCCGGTGAAGGTTGCATAAAGCTCGTAGCTAGTGCCAAGGCCGCTGACGCCAATAGGCACAGCACCGCCAGTTGGGCGGCTGAAACTTACGCCAGCTACCAAGCCAGTTTCAACAAAGGTGTCGCCAGCGCTAACCGTGCCAGAGCCATCCGTGTCAAACAGGGTTACAGCTGAACCATCTCCCACACCCGTCAACGTGATTTGACGGAAGTCGAAGCTGTTTGTACCACCCAGCGCAGCATTGCTGAAGTGGGTCGGCGTAGCGCTTGCCACCAGCGGAGCTGCCAGCAGGGCTGCCAGGATTGTTTTCTTAAACATATTAAATCTCCTAAAATTTGCTGGAGGCGATTGCCTCAGCGCCTCTGGGCTACTAAAAGCAAACCACAGTCCACTTTTTTAAACAATTTTATAAGCAGATGTTTTTATTGTTGTTTTTATTTTTATTTGAGACGTTGAAAGCTTGCTTTTCTAGGCCAAGTGGAGGCATTGTAAATATTGCCGACAGCGTTTTTTTGGGGATAAAACCCATGTCATTAAAAGGCGTATCGCATTTCGCCGTACACGCGATCTGACCGGTCGAATCGGCCAAAGAATGATGAGCTGGGGCCACCAAAGGCATCCAAGCCAAATTGCCAACGCACGTTACCCTGGTTCAGGATCAGCTTAGGACGGAACATCCATTCGGCACGATTAAGCCCATGCACAGCTAGCGCCTCCGCCTCCCAACCGTCGCCAAGCTTGGTATTAACGAGGAAGGTTAGGCCGCTTTCGTAGCGATTGAAGCCCGTTTCTTGGTCGTAATCTAAGAAAGCACGCTGATAAAGCTGAACATTGAGGCGTGTGTCATGTTCCGTGGTGTGGTCTAGACCGACGGCCCAATCCATGGTTTTGAGCGGTACGAGGCCATCGGCTTCAGAGAGCCGCGTCACCGAAAACTGACGACCGCGGGTGTACACGGCTTCGGCTCGCAACACACCAAACCCAACATCCGTGCTTAATGTGCCGCCTACCTGTTTAATGCGCGCATGGATCGGCGCAAAACTGAGGGGCGCCAAGGAGCGGCGCTCAAATGAAGCTTGATTGTCGCGGCTACTATAAGCAAAGCCCGATAGATCCCACCCACCAATTTCACGCGTTAGGCGCAAACCAACGTTACCGCCTGCGCTTGGACGTTCATCCGCCGTAATAATAGTGCCCGCTGGGGGGCGGACTGGGTAAAAATCGGCACCCGGTTTGCCAATGCGGTCGACGGTCGGGACAGGAATCCAAATAAATTCAGAATGCCAATCTTCGCCAAAATGTTCAGCGCGCACCGCCCATTGCGGCAAACGCATTTGCTCAAATTCGGGCAGCAGAAATTCGCGCATATCACGCGGAGAAACGACGTCGGCGAGGAACAAACCGACCATCTCGCCCCACACAATGTGCTGACCACCCACGCGCCAATCTAAGCCACCGGCGCTAAAGTCTAGGTAGGTTTCGCGAAACTGCAGATCAGCCCGCTGGTCTTTGCGTACATCAGATGTGTAATAGGAGCGTCCGTTAAAGTAGGCCGCATCCGCATCAAGACGGCCGCTGATTTTGTATTTCAAGCCTTCGCCCAAGCTGCCCGTATTGACCAGCTCTAAACGCCCACGCAGCTTAGACCAGTGCGCGGGATGCGGCGTCGTAAACGCAGAGCTAAATTCGACAAAACCAGTGGTGCGACTTCCTTGCTCAGGTGCTGCGTCACGACTTTTACTAGCCGGCGAACCTGCCGTCGAACCGAGATCTGCCACTTGATCTGCCGCCGCCAAATCAACCAGATCCGCTGCTGCAAGCTGCATGCGCGGCTTGGCAGGCTGCGCCGTGCCAAGCAAACCTTCAGCAAATGCAACCTGCCCCATACTCGCACACAAGGCGGCTGTAACAAGCTGCCTTAGGCGGCCACGCGACACTTGGCTGGCGGACCGACTAAAAGTACGCTTTTTATTGTGTTTTGCCATGCTAAGACCTCTCCTTTGCGCCGGCTGCGGCAAGCTTGCGTCTGCGTCGTTCGCTTACGTAAGCCCACTGATTTTCAGCGTCGCGCACCCCCAAAAGTGAAATTTGCCCGTCATCAATTCGCACCAAACGGTCTGCCATCGACATTACACGCTTGTCATGGGTCGAAAATATAAAGGTTGTGTGCAAATTTCGGTTAATTTCTTTCATCAAAGCGAGAATACTGTCACCCGTTTTGCGATCCAAATTGGCCGTTGGCTCGTCCGCCAGCACGATACTCGGCTGAATAGCCAAGGCGCGCGCAATGGCAACACGCTGGCGTTGCCCGCCAGACAGTTGATTAGGCCGATGACCCGCCTTGTCGCGCAGCCCGACAACTTCTAGAAAAAAATCGACCCGGCGCTTACGTTCTTCTGGGCTAACATCGCTGCGATACAACAGGGGATATTCGACATTTTCGGCAGCAGTAAGCACCGGCAATAGATTAAAGGTCTGGAAAATAAAGCCGATGGTCTTTGCACGGAGTTCAGCGAGCTGATCGGGTGTTTTGCCACTCACATCTTGATTGTTGATCAGGATGCGGCCTTGTGAAGGCGTGTCAATGCAACCAATTAGGTTGAGCAGGGTCGACTTACCGCTACCCGATGGGCCGGCGATAGCGAGGAACACCCCACTCTCAATGTCGAGCGTAATATCGCGCAAGGCCAATACCTGCTGGTCACCCAGCATGTAATCCTTGTAGACACCTTCGACCCTGACAACAACGCTCATTGATTCCCCTGCTCTTGATGGCTTTACTGGCGGAAAATTGCATCAACCGAAACAAAACTGGCAGAACATGTTTATGACCGAGCTTTGCACCACTCACCGCACTTTAACGATCCCGCGCTTGCAACAAACCTTGATGCGCTTGGGTCGGGTGATGTTGCTTACGGCCATGCTGTACAGCGTGCTGTGTGGCTTACACAGTATTGGCTCGTCATCCAGTGTCATTAGTACGGCTGCTGCAGCCGAAAATGAAGACGAGCTTGCCAAGAGTATATTGGAAAAGGCCGATCTCATCCGTTTTCCCAAGGAAAGCTTCCAAGTGGATGTTACGGTTACGAGCAGCGGAGGTGATAGTACCGAACCGCACAAGTACCGTATCTACTCCAAAGGTAATGAAAACACGGTCGTTCAAATCGTAGAGCCCGCCGCTGATCGCGGCCAAACCATGTTGATGAAGGGTCGCGACTTGTGGGTGTTTATGCCCAATGTTTCGCAAGCCGTACGTTTGTCCCTCGCGCAAAGGCTCACCGGCCAGGTTGCCAATGGCGATTTGGCACGCGCTAACTTTTCGGGCGACTATCAGCCACGCCTCGTACGCACAGAGCGCATTGGCAATGAAGACATGCAAGTGCTTGAACTCATTGCCGTCGACAAGGGCGTGACCTATCGTCGTGTGATGTACTGGGTTCGCAAATCAAACGACTATCCGTACAAAGCCGAGTTTTACTCCATGTCAGATCGACTGTTGAAAACCTGTCGCTATGATGGATTTAAGCAGATGGGTGGCCGCGTACGGCCAACCCGTATGGTGATGGAAGATGCACTAAAGGGTGGCGAGAAATCGGTACTTGAATACGATGCTATGCAGTTGCGTGAGTTGCCGGACAAGCTGTTTAACAAAGATTTTTTGAAGAAACTTAACTGATGGCATGACGTGCCGGAGAATGCCTCGTGTTTATGCTTGATTTCATCAATTTAGGTAGCAGCTTCAAAAAATACTTTGAAGTGATGCCCGCTACCACGCAGGCACACCGCGAAATTGCTTATCGCATTCGCCACCGTGTGTATTGCGAAGAACTCGGTTACGAGCCCATTCGCGCGGATGGAATGGAGCACGATGAGCACGACCCGCACGCTTTGCATGTGCTCATTCGCAGTGTGATTACCGGCGACTTCATTGGCACCGTGCGACTCATTCGCCCACACCCGGAGCATATGGATGAACCGCTACCGCTTGAAAACGCCTGCGCCGACACGATCAACCGCGAATTAGTGGATCCTGCCAAGTTACCGCGTGATCGAATTGCCGAAGTTTCACGTTTAGCCGTGCTCCCAGAATACCGGCGTCGTAAAGGCGAAGGCCACTCGCCGGTCACTTTGTCCGACCGCGATTTCGGCACACCCACACAACCGCGTTTTCCATTTCTAACTGCTGGCCTGTATTTGGGCATGATTGCACTGGCTCAGTCAAAGCGCATTGACACGCTATTCACGCTGACCGAGCCGCGCCTGGCCCGCCATCTGGGCGCACTAGGGGTTCGCATACGGCAAATTGGCGGCCCAATCGAACACCGTGGCACGCGCGTTCCATCTTCGCTCCATGTACAGGGCGTCATCGACGGACTCAGCTTCTTTGTGCGTCCTTTGTACGAAGTGATCCAGCAAGATATGGCGGCAAATCGCACCGCCTCATCGCTTTCTCAAACAGATCAGCTGTAATCGTTTGCACAACGAAGTCTGCGTGTTGCGGTATGCTGTCGCGGAGTGCAGTGCCGCAGCAGCGGTAATTACGCGCGCTTGAGCCTCGCATTCACCCGCATACTCATTTCACTCAGTCATTGAGCAACGCCATGTCTGACACCAGTTGGCTGCCGATCTTGTGGTTTCCTGTTGCCGCGATCGCGATCGCCGCCGTCATTGTGTTTTGGACATGGCCACGTAAACCCCGCGCCACGAAATCGCATGAGCACTCGCAAGAAAAATCCTGACACCGTCGCGACGAACAGTCTGGACGCCGTGTTGTTGCAAGCCCAGCAGCTCATGCAACAACTGCAAACCCTGCTACCTAGCACACCACCTACAAACACCATCGATTGGCAAAGCACCCTCGCTGCACGCTGGCGGCGGAGCGCCAATGCACTTAGCCACACCTCCGGCTATCTGCAGGCAGTGACGCATGTTCACCAGCAACGCATGAATGACTTGCTGGATGTTGATGCACAAAAAAAACAGCTTGATCGCAACACACAGCAGTTTGTAGCGGGCCTACCCGCCAACAATGTTTTGTTGAGCGGGGCTCGCGGCACGGGCAAATCTTCGCTGATTCGCGCCCTACTTGGAGCTTATACAAAACGCGGACTGCGCCTGATTGAAATTGGCAAACAAGATTTGATTGATTTGCCTGATTTGGTCGAAGTGCTTGGCCGCCACGACTACCGTTTCATTGTGTTTTGTGACGACCTCTCGTTTGAGGAAGGCGAACCGGGCTACACCGCACTCAAGAGCGTATTAGATGGGTCAGTTTCAGCCGTGCCAGAAAACGTGCTGATCTACGCCACCTCAAACCGACGCCATCTGATGCCGGAATACATGGACGAGAATCTACAGACGCGCCACATTGATGGCGAGGTGCATCCGGGCGAAGCCACTGAAGAAAAAATTTCTTTGTCCGAGCGTTTTGGGCTGTGGCTCTCGTTCTACCCATTTAGCCAAGACAGCTACCTCGACATTGCCAATCACTGGCTACACAATTTGGGCGTTCCAGCTTCAGAGATTGAAGGCGCACGTACTGATGCGCTGCAATGGGCCTTGCAACGTGGTTCGCGCAGCGGTCGCGTGGCCGCCCAGTTTGCACGCGACTACGCAGGCCGCTATCACGCCGCACAAGCAAAGCCCGCGCGCACCTCCAAGAGTAAACGCATATGACTAAACGCGTTGAAGTTGCCGCGGCCGTTATCGAGCGGCCGGATGGCACATTTTTACTCGGCCAACGCGCCCCCGATACTTTTTACCCCGGTTATTGGGAGTTTCCCGGCGGCAAACTCGAACCCGGTGAAAATGCGCAAGCCGCCCTCGTGCGAGAACTTGAAGAAGAGCTTGGTTTAAATGTGCAGCGCGCAGATCCGTGGATCGTGCGCGAGCATCAATACGAACACGCACATGTTCGGCTGCATTTTTTTCGCGTACGTGCATGGCAAGGTGAGGTGCGGGACCGCGTGCACAGCGCCCTTGAATGGCAATGCGCCGATGCAATAAGCGTGAGCCCCATGCTACCCGCGAATGCACCCGTGCTACGTGCCTTAGCGCTGCCCATGCACTTAGCTATTACTTCGCCACATACAGAAAGTACGCCGGACAGCATTGGCAAAATAGATGCGCTCGCCCAACATTGGCAAGCGCAGCCGCATAAGCCGATGGTCATGCTACGTAAACCTGATATGTCTGATGCGGAATTTGCCCAGTACGCGCATACCGCCGTCCCTCGTATTCACCAACATCAACTGCAATGCGTGGTGCACGGACGCATTGCGTTGGCGGAGCAACTGCAGTGCGGCGTGCACTTAAGCTCACGCCAGCTAATGCAAACCACAACGCGGCCGAACACAACGATAGTGGGCGCGGCGTGTCACAACACGCACGAATTGCAGCACGCAGCGCAATTAGGTTTGGATTATGCGGTGCTGGGCGCCGTGTTATCGACCCCTTCTCACCCTAATGATCTCGGCATGGGTTGGGAACAATTTGCGCAGCTTGCACAAGGTTTGTCGATGCCTGTTTTTGCCATTGGCGGCACGGGCCCTGCACACCTTGATCGTGCTTGGCAGGCTGGCGCACATGGTGTCGCCGGCATTAGTGCGTATTGGTAAATACGGCAATTAGACATCTGCCACGCAAGGCGCAGCGCAAGGCAGACACGATGTAGCGCCATTCGGTGCGCATGCATGCTTTGCATGTGACAACTCAGCGCGAGCCTTATTTACGCGTACTGTGATTGGCAAAATGATTGCGCTGTAGATCGTGCGGGATTATTCCGTTGCTTCTGGCGGCAAATCTGAGCCCGGGGTTTCTTGCCCCGCCACGCGATATTGGTTCGAAGCCCAAGCACCTAAATCAGCGGTACGACAACGCTCAGAACAAAACGGGCGAAAGCGGCTCTCGGCCCTCCACACGACCTCACCACCACAACTGGGGCAAGCCACTTTGCGTGAAAGCTTATTCTCCATTTAACTTATCCACCCTTCAAACCTATAACAATCTTCAAAAATAGCAGCGCCCAAACGCCCTCAAAACACTAGATATAGTATGCATCAAATATTTACACACTAATTCACAAGATATCCACATGTTTTACATAGGTTTATCGTTGAAACAAAGCGAGAGGCCGAATAACATATCTAGGTCATTGCGTGATCCCTGTGACCAAAGAAAAACGCCTCATCGGATGGTCCGTGAGGCGTAAAAAGCGGGTAATGAATTCAACCAGCGGCACTCTAACAAAGTCATTAGAACTTGAAAAGGCCGCAAGTTTGCTCCCGATTCTTTGCAGGGCAAAGCCAGAAAGGAGTTCGTTATGACAACCAAAGTTAAAATTGGTCGAAGTGCTGTTACCGGCAGATTTACAACCGAACAGCAAGCAAAGCAACAACCCAAATCGCACGTGGTCGAGACAATTCAACGTCATACCACCAAACAGGCTCAGGCAAAAAAACGATGAGCCAATAAAAATACCGGGGCCTTTCGGTCCCGGTATTTTAGATTCACTATCCGCGACTAAAGATTACAGAACGTTAACTCAAACGCCACATTGCACTCCACTTGGCGCGGGCGGTGGCCAGCTTCAGCACCGCTAAAGCGGATATTCAGTGCGTATTTGTTGGCGCTAATTTCTGGGGTGCAGGCGTGACTGCGTGGTACACGCAGACGCAGCATTTGCGCGTTGCGACCACCCATCGCCTGTTGATACAAACCATTGACCGCTTCTTGCTTTTCTGCGCGCCCAGATGAACGCAACAAACGCAACACGATGGCCACAGCATCGCGAATTGGCAAAAGCGGATTCATCCATCCTTCTAGGTCACGAATACGCGCAGCGGCATCACGATTGCGCCAGAAATGGTAGGCCGGCAGATCAAATTCGCACACGCCACCGGGAATATGCGTGCGGCTCTTAATGCTCATAAGCCATTCGTTATCGCGCAGGTATTGGCCGACTTTGCCCGCCATCGCCAACAGCGAAGACGAGGCTTGCTCAATTTCGTAGAGCGCGCCAGATAGCGCTTCTTCAGAAATGTCGGGGTTGTTGCGGAAGGCCAGCAGGGTTTGGCGCTGACGCTCCAGCTCTTGCAGCAGATCCACCTTTAAGTCTGCGCGAGATGAAACCTCGAGCGCTTCAAACAGGGTAATCAGTGCGATATGGTGCTCGCGAGCGCCCTCCGACCGCACAAAAAATTGCATGCGATCAAACAGATCTTCTAGACGCATTAGCGTCCTGATCCGCTCGTTTAAGGGAAACTCGTATGTGATCACACCGTCCTGCCCGGAGAAAATGCCACGATTGTAACGCGGGAATGCATGGAAACAAGCGCAACATCAACAATGCGGAGCAAAACAATAAGATTTAGGTGCCCAGCGTCCTCAGCAAACTGATAAACCGCGCCAGAACAGGGGTGCAGGAAAGCGCTTATAAGGCGGCCGCCAGCGCCAAGTACCGTTGATGCAGCGCATCAACTTGGGTGTGCAAGGCGGGCAGATCACCGTGGTTATCAATGACGTCATCCGCTTTTGCCAATCGCTGCTGACGATCCATTTGCGCGGTCACGATCGCCATCACCTCATCGCGAGACAAACCACTACGCCGCATCACACGTTGAACCTGGTCCTCAACCGAGCAATCTACCACCAGCACACGATGGCAACGTGCTCGGTAATTGCCGGACTCAAACAACAACGGCACAGAGAGAACCACATATGGCGCACCGGCCAACAATGCTGATTGGCATTGTTGCGTGGAGTGCTCACGCACAAGCGGATGCACAATCGCTTCTAGTTTCTGGCGTGCTTGCTGATCGGCAAATACCAGCTGTCGCATCGCAGCTCGGTCTAGAGCTCCCTCTATGGTGATCAGATGCGGGCCAAATTGTTGTGTGATGAGCGGTATGGCTGCACCGTCGCGCGCGGTAAGTACCCGCGAGATTTCATCGGCATCAACAATGGCGGCACCCAACAGCGCGAAACGATCTGATACGGCGCTTTTGCCACTGCCAATGCCGCCGGTGAGTCCAACAATCAACCCAACGGGCTGTGCTGTAGCAAAGGGCTGAGTCGCGCTTGATTCAGACGGGTCGATATGCGTCACGACGCACCTTTAGCGGCGCACCACGGCGTCGCAACTGGTGACACTGGTCGCACCTGCTTGCTTTAGACCCGTCTGCGCTTTATCGATTGCCACTTGTTTGCCGCGCAAGGTTAAGGTGAAGGTGCGAGAAGCGCTGCGCTCTTCAATGGCGGCATTGGTGATACCCAATTTGACCAACTTCTTTTTTGCCTCTTCCGCCACGGCCTCGTTTTTATAGAGGCCCAGGGATAAGGAATTCGGCGTCGGATGACTTTCACCTGTTACAAAAACATCGGCCACGCCCAGTGTTTTAATTTCTGCAGCGCGGCGCTCTGCCTGTTGACGATTGGCAAAAGCGGGCACATGCAACCAATATGATTTGCTGCCTTCTTGAGTTGTTTCGGAGAGTTCAACCGCACCGTGATTTTCTTTAATCAAATCGCGATAGCTATCCAGCTGTTTTTCATTCAAGCCCGCCAGAAGGCGGCATGAGGCTGCTTCAGCTTCGATTTTTGCAGATTTGCTTACGTCCGCAGCGGGCACTTCAGGCGTTGTCGCCGATGTTGGCGCAGGTGTCGCTAAAGCCTCTGTCTCAGCAGATGGCGTCTCAGCTCCGGGCAAGGACACAGGCTCCGGCGGTGGCGCCTCGCGCGACGAAATTTGCAGCTGCGCTGCATGCAACTGCCCTGCCACGCGCTTATCTGGCTGACTACCTGCTGCAGACGCACTGTCACGCGCCGCAAAAAACATGGCCACATTGGCAATTAACAACATGATCGCCAGTAGTCGCAACACCGCAGCCAATCTCATCCCCTTGGTTATTTTGCCAATGCCGTGGCTTGGCACAGCAAGCCACGTAATACTAAATCATCAATAATTTGACAGGGCATCGTGAGGTGCATTTTTAAATGCGCGGCCGCGCCGCCCGTCAGAACGCATTGTGCGCCATCTAGCTTGGCAATGTCAGCATACATGCGCTCTATCGCACCAAGTTGAGCTTGCAGACAGCCACTTTCAATAGCGTCGTGCGTATTATTGGGGAGCGCGCTAAATGCACCTGTTGCAGACGGCAATTGCGCGGTGCCTGCATGCAAGCTTACTTTCATCATCGACAAGCCGGGCAAAATTACACCGCCGGCAAATTGGCCGTTTGCATGTAGCACATCAATTGTGGTGGCTGTGCCTGCACACACCACTAAACAATTTGCGCGCAGTAATTGGTGCGCGCCAATGAGTGCAGACCAACGATCCGTGCCGAGGGTTTGTGGCGCGGCATAAGCATTTTGTACACCACAGGCTTGCTGCTCGCTACGTACAAGCTGAAACGAAATGCCTTGCGCACTCGCCCAATGTTGCAGGCATTGCAAAACCGCTTGTCCAGCAACCACCGAAGCAATGATGTGCGTGGCCTTTTGCCAATCAGCGGGTAGGTGGGTCTGTATGTGATCCGTCGCAAAATTTTGGCAGGGCACAGCCCCCTGTGACTGCCAATGCCCGTTCTGCCACAGACCCCATTTGAGGCGGGTGTTGCCGGCATCTAGGCACAGCAACATTAGTTCACCTCTCGCAAACTGACATCGCCACCCAACACGCGCTGTACGCCGCGTCCGGTATCGACCAGTAGCGCACCATCGCTATCAACCGCTAAGCAATTGCCATGAATCGGTGCCATACCATCCATACGCACTTGCACAAAATGGCCCGCCCAAGCGTGTCTTGCAGCCCAACGGTCGGAAAATGGGGCAAACCCTTCACATGCAAACTCGTCAAGCAGGTGAATTAATTTGCAGAGTATGGCCGCTAAAACCAGATTCCGATCTGGCTGCGCTAGACCTTGCGATAAGGCTGCTGGCGCAAGGCTGTCCTGATCTGTTTCAGGTGTTTCGAGACCAGAAAGATCAGGCAATTCGACGTTCAGGCCAATGCCAATGATGACATCTAGTCCTGCATCAGCATTCGACTGCATGTCCACCAGAATGCCGGCGAGCTTGCCACCCCGAAACAGAACATCATTCGGCCATTTGAGTCGCACGCCGGTCATTCCCAAATCCGCTAAGGCTTCTGCCACTGCCAAGCCCGCAACCAAACTTAGGCCGGAGACTTTGGCCGGCTCCAGCATGCAGCGCCAACCGAGTGAAAAGGTGAGACTACGCGGGCCAGAGGAAATCCAATTGCGACCACGCCGGCCACGCCCTTCTGTTTGCTCTTCACAAACAAGCACACTCAACATATCACGTGTCGTGCCTTGCTCAAGTAGGCTGGCATTTGTACTGGCACATTGTTGAAGCAATGAGAGATCAACACGCGCCGCATCGTCACCCATATGACGGCGAACGACTTCAACATTAAGGGGTGTAGACTGTGTCATGCGCGTATGTGTTGCGTAACCGTTGGTACGTGTTACGCAATTATCGCGTATCCGCAGCCCAATGCGGTAGCGTCTTTGTGCAACGACGATCCGTCATCGAGGATGACAAAGGACCGTCGTCAGACAGCCCTTTGTTGGTGATGGTTAGTGTTCGCTTGAGTGCGCGTCAGTGTCATCAGCGGCTGGTGCGCCTTCAATGCCTAGATCCTGAATTTTGCGCGTAATGGTGTTGCGTCCAATACCGAGTAGGTGTGCCGCTTCGATTCGACGGCCGGCGGTATGCGCCAGTGCGCGGCCAATCGCGATGCGCTCAAAATCATGCAGCAATTTGTCGTACACCGAGCCCGGCTGCTGCACCATTAAGCGGTCAACCTCCACGCCCAAGGCACTTTGCCAATCACCCGCCATGGCAGCGGCACCCCCTGCATGCTCACGCAATTCTGGTGGCAGATCTGCCACGTCCACCATCTGCCCCGGCGCCATCACGGTGAGCCAATGACATAGGTTTTCCAATTGGCGCACATTGCCTTGGAATTCAAGCCCCTGCAATGTACGCATCGCCTGATCAGTCAGTCGCTTCGGCTCTACGCCCAATTCCAGCGCGCTGCGCGAGAGAAAGTGACGCACTAGCAAGGGAATGTCTTCGCGACGTTCACGCAAGGGTGGCAAACGCAGGCGAATAACATTCAGGCGATGAAACAAGTCTTCGCGGAACAAGCCATCACGCACACGCTGCTCAAGATTTTGGTGCGTTGCTGCAATGACTCGTACGTTGGCTTTGATCGGTGCATGTCCGCCCACGCGATAAAAGTTTCCATCAGACAGCACGCGCAACAACCGTGTTTGCAGCTCTGCTGGCATATCGCCAATTTCGTCTAGGAACAGCGTGCCGCCTTCTGCTTGCTCAAAGCGACCGCGGCGCATAGTTTGTGCGCCAGTAAAGGCGCCGCGTTCATGGCCAAACAATTCGGACTCCAGCAAGTCGCGTGGAATCGCAGCGGTGTTAATTGCAACAAAGGGTGCATCGCGACGTGGGCTGTGTTGATGCAATGCGCGCGCAACTAATTCTTTACCACTGCCGGATTCGCCCGTGATCATCACCGTCACGTGCGATTGCGACAAACGACCAATGGCACGAAAAACTTCTTGCATGGCAGGTGCCTGACCCAGAATTTCTGGCGCAGCACCATGGTCTTCCTCTGCACCATTCTGTTCCGCGCTCTCATTCAGCGCGCGGCGCACAAGGTCGACCGCTTGGTCGATATCGAACGGTTTGGGCAGATATTCAAACGCACCACCCTTAAATGCTTGCACGGCAGAATCAAGATCGGAATACGCGGTCATAATGATGACCGGCAAACCCGGATGTTGGCCCTTAACCTTTTGCAGCAAGGAAAGGCCTGACTCGCCCGGCATACGAATATCGGACACCAAAACTTGCGGCGTGCCGCCGTGCTCCAGCGCGTCCAACACTTCATTCGCACTACCAAAGCTCTTCCACGGAATATCTTCGCGTGTCAGTGCTTTTTCGAACACCCAACGAATCGAACGGTCATCGTCCACAATCCACACCGGATTCATGATGCCACCTTCTTTATTGTGTTGATTCAAGCTTGGACCCGCCTTCTGGATAGGGCAAGGTCAACGTAAAACAAGTACGGCCAGGATGTGAATCCACTTCGATCGAGCCATGGTGTTGTTGCACAACGCCCTGCGCAATTGTGAGCCCCAATCCCGTGCCACCCTCACGTCCCGACACCAGCGGATAGAAAATTTGCTCACGCAATTCCGTTGGAATACCCGGGCCGTTATCAATCACTTGCAATTCCAATGCCAGGCGATAATGTTTTTTTGCCAATGTCACTTGGCGCACGGCACGTGTACGCAACATGATTTCGCCATGACCTTTCATGGCCTGCGCGGCATTACGCGTAATGTTGAGCACTGCCTGAATTAATTGCTCACGATCACCTGTCATATCCGGCAGGCTGGTGTCATAGTCGCGAAGCATTTTGATATCCGAGAACTCAGCCGCAATTAGGCGACGTACACGTTCAAGTATCTCGTGAATACTGACTTCACTTGGTTGCACACCGCGATTGGATTGCAGCAGACGACTCATCAGGTCTTGCAGGCGATCCGACTCTTTAACGATGATTTGCGTGTATTCGCGCAGCTCACTGTCGTCCAGCTCACGCTCCAACAGTTGGGCCGAGCCACGAATACCGCCTAGCGGATTTTTAATTTCGTGCGCGAGATTACGAATCAGTTCGCGATGCGCGAGTTGCTGCTCGGCCAAACGTTCTTCACGCTCAACTTTGAGCTGCTGGTCAATATGGCGAAACTCTAAGATCAGTCTTTTAACGGGGCCATCGACCGGGGTAATGGTGCAATCTAAATGCAGTGGCCCAAAGCCATCTCGACTGACAGACACATTGTGGCTGGTATGGCTCCAACCGTTTTGAATCACGGTATCAAGTGCCGCATTAAGGCGGGGAGAATTGCCGGCGAGATGCGACAATTTTTGGCCAATGGCCTGCCGTTCAGACAACTCAAATAGATTTTGAGCGGCCGGATTGAGATAGCGCACGCGCAAATCTTCTGACACCAACACAACCGCGAGGGACAGTAAGTCCAACCCTGCAAGCGAAGGGTCCGAAGTCGATATGGCGGGTGTGGCTAAGCTAGATGTGAGGTCCATGCGCTTCCCTAAGCAAGAAGCGCGCACATTTTGCCAATTACTTTAGATTGGCAATTTCTTTTTGCAGCGCCTCAACATTTCGTTCGTGTAGAGCGACATCATCACGCTTCTGCTGCAGGGTTTCAACGTACTTCTGGTAGTTACGTTCCCCACCTTGCTGCGTGGCTTCTGCGGCTGTTAGGTTTTTTTTGGCGGTATCGAGCTGCTCACGTTCGGTCGCGAGCTCTTTTTCGAGAATGCTGCGGCGATCGTTATCACGAGATTTTTGAGTTTGCCCATCCACCTTGGGAAAGTCACCTGACGCTGCACTCGATGAGCTTCCTGCACGGCGTGTTGCGGGCACAGTCGATACGCGTGTTTCACTGCTGAGCTGACTACAACCGCGGCCAACAGACCGGCTATTGGTATAGGTAATGCGCCCTTCGCTGTCCACACATTTATACACATCTGCATGGCATAGCACAGGTAGCGCAGCTACCAAACACACACCGGTCAATCGCAACTTCATCGCAAGCATGAACACACCCCTCGCAACCCACTAGACCAAACTTGACTTACTTTAAACGCAGCCCCAAAAACAAAGGACGGCTAAACAGCCGTCCTTCTTTAACGCTTCGCAGCATACCGGGATGACGCGCAACACGCCAGCCCGGTAAAAACGCATTAGATCGAGTAGTACATGTCGTATTCGATCGGGTGCGTGGTCATGCGGAACTTGGTCACTTCTTCCATCTTCAGCTCAATGTAAGCGTCGATGAATTCGTCGCTAAACACGCCGCCGCGGGTCAGGAACTCGCGATCTTTGTCCAGATACTCGAGCGCTTGTTCCAAGCTGGAACATACGGTCGGGATCTTTGCGTCTTCTTCCGGTGGCAGATCGTACAGGTTCTTGTCGGAAGGATCGCCCGGGTGGATCTTGTTCTGAACGCCATCCAAACCGGCCATCATCAGCGCGGCAAAGCACATGTAGGGGTTTGCACCCGGATCCGGGAAGCGGGTTTCGATACGGCGTGCCTTGTCAGACGCAACGTACGGAATACGGATTGAAGCAGAGCGGTTGCGTGCAGAGTAAGCCAGCTTCACCGGGGCTTCGAAGCCCGGAACCAAACGCTTGTAGGAGTTGGTCAGCGGGTTGGTGATCGCATTCAATGCACGAGCGTGCTTGATGATACCGCCGATGTAGTACAGCGCGAACTCGGACAGACCAGCGTAGCCGTTGCCAGCGAACAGGTTCTTGCCGTCCTTCCAGATTGACTGGTGAACGTGCATACCAGAACCGTTGTCGCCCACAATCGGCTTCGGCATGAAGGTTGCGGTCTTGCCGTAGCCATGGGCTACGTTATGAACCACGTACTTCAGCACTTGAGTTTGGTCAGCGCGACGAACCAAGCTGTTGAACTTGGTACCGATTTCGTTTTGACCTGCGGTGGCCACTTCGTGGTGGTGAACTTCAACTTCTACACCACACTGTTCCAGCGCCAAACACATGGCAGCACGGATGTCGTTGTGGCTATCAACCGGCGGAACGGGGAAATAACCACCCTTTACGCCCGGACGGTGACCGGTGTTGCCGCCTTCAATCTTGGCGTCTGAAGACCATGCAGCTTCGTCAGAGAAAATCTTGCAGTAAGAACCGGACATATCCACTTTCCACTCAACAGAGTCGAAAATGAAGAATTCGGGTTCCGGACCAAAGTAGGCCACATCACCAATACCAGAGGACTTCAGGTAAGCCTCGGCGCGCTTAGCGATACCACGCGGGCAGCGGTCGTAGGGCTTACGGTCAGCCGGTTCCAGAACGTCACAGCTGATTACCAGCGTGGTTTCGTCCATGAAAGGATCGAGGAATGCGCTACCTGCATCGGGCATCAGCAGCATGTCAGAGGCTTGGATGCCTTTCCAGCCGGCGATTGAAGAACCGTCAAATGCGTGGCCATTTTCAAACTTGTCGGAATCAAACATTTTGGCGGGCACGCCCACGTGTTGTTCTTTGCCGCGCGTATCAGTAAAACGCAGGTCGACGAATTTGACCTCTTGTTCCTGGATGAGGTCGAGTACTTGTTGCGGGGTCATGTTGTCTCCTAGCGGAAAAATCAGTCCGGGCGGTCCCGAATATGTCTCTCAGATCGTGTCTCAGATTGAGCTCAAAAACACTGCTGGGATGGCTTAGCAGCAAACATGCCACCATCCACGGCAAGGCAAGCTATTGTGCCACAAGCCACAACAGGTGCCGCACCAAATTGCAGCGCACCATAATAATGCAAAAATTAATAAATTTGCACTAATTTGGTGCAAACGTTCCGTGCAGCCGAATGGCAGAAAAAGTCTCGCCTTGTTGCTGCTGTCCTTGCATTGCACGCGCATTTTCCGCCAAAGTTTCTGCACGCCCGGCTTGTTGCAACAAACTCGATAGCACAAATACATCGGCCTCTACTCGGCCGCCCAGAAAATGCAGCACCACGCGCAGCATTTCTTCTGGCGCCAAACCCAAACCTTGCTGCAACTGTGCAATGAGCGCGCTACGCCCCATTTTTGGCGCAACCTCATGCCCAACTTGCAAGTCGTCTTCAACATCTACATGCACCAGAACGTCCATCACATCTGGAATCGCTTCCATGACATCAGCACGTGCCCGCTCGGCAATCCGATGCCCTTCTGACACACTGATGCGCGCATCGACCAAAATGTGCGCATCAACCAGCGCCTTATGCGCCATGCGGCGAGTACGCAATTCATGCACATCAATTACGCCCGAAGTTTGCTGCAGTGTGGTACGAATCTGCTGAACCTGCTGCTCATCCAAGCCCGTATCAATGAGTTCTTGCAGCGCTTCATACACAAACATGGCACCCATACGTGCAATCATGAAACCGACGATGGCGGCAGCCAGCAGGTCGAACACGCGATAGCCCATCAGGCTGCCACCAATACCTATCGCCACCACCAAAGACGATGCCGCGTCTGAGCGGGCGTGCCATGCATTGGCAATAAGCATGGGCGACCGCAAGCGATTGGCCACTGCCAGCATGTAGCGAAACAGCCCTTCTTTAGCCGCGAGCGTGAGCAAAGCAGTCCACAACGCAATCGGGGCAATCGGGGGCAGGTGCGACATGTCTTGTATGCGCACGCCTGCACTCCACAAAAAGCCCGCCCCTGTCGCCATGAGCAAACCGCCCAACACCAAAGACGCAACCGTCTCAATACGCCCGTGACCATAAGGATGCTCATCATCCGCCGGCGTATTGCTATGCCGATTGGCAAAAAGCACCATAAAGTCAGCAATGAGATCGGCCAATGAATGCAAGCCGTCTGCAACCAAGCTTTGTGCGTGCGCCAGCAGGCCCACCACGATTTGCACAATGGTCAATACAAGATTGACTGCAATGCTGATCCAAGTTGAGCGTTTTAATAGGTGCGAGCGCGTCGCATCGTCAATGACTTCGGGTCGAGTAGCGTGTTGTTCCATGCAGAGACTCTTTTGGGTGCGGTCGGCGCGGTAGCGCTTTGCGCGTTACAAGTTAACCCTTGGCGCGGGTCAAAACAGCATTGCTGCATACTCAAAACGACCAATACACTATACTTGGCGGTATCTATTTTACAGGCCAATCTACTTGGCGATCACGACTCACCTTTGTTTTTACTTAGGCGTATAGCCCACATTCAAAACAAGGTGCAAACGTAGTATTGCGATACGAGTTCATCATGCAAGTTGCCACCATTAAGTTTGATCCGTTCAACGCCATGTCTGACGAAGAAGCGCAGCAGCGCATTCTTGCAGCGCGCGAAAAACTGGGCAAACACGCCGTCATTTTGGCGCACCACTATCAGCGTACGCTGATAGTGGTGCGCCAAAATGACGGCGTGTTTGCCCAGTTTTTCGCGCGCTGCAAGAATGCGCTGCTGCGCTTCTTCGTCAGACATGGCGTTGAACGGATCAAACTTAATGGTGGCAACTTGCATGATGAACTCGTATCGCAATACTACGTTTGCACCTTGTTTTGAATGTGGGCTATACGCCTAAGTAAAAACAAAGGTGAGTCGTGATCGCCAAGTAGATTGGCCTGTAAAATAGATACCGCCAAGTATAGTGTATTGGTCGTTTTGAGTATGCAGCAATGCTGTTTTGACCCGCGCCAAGGGTTAACTTGTAACGCGCAAAGCGCTACCGCGCCGACCGCACCCAAAAGAGTCTCTGCATGGAACAACACGCTACTCGACCCGAAGTCATTGACGATGCGACGCGCTCGCACCTATTAAAACGCTCAACTTGGATCAGCATTGCAGTCAATCTTGTATTGACCATTGTGCAAATCGTGGTGGGCCTGCTGGCGCACGCACAAAGCTTGGTTGCAGACGGCTTGCATTCATTGGCCGATCTCATTGCTGACTTTATGGTGCTTTTTGCCAATCGGCATAGCAATACGCCGGCGGATGATGAGCATCCTTATGGTCACGGGCGTATTGAGACGGTTGCGTCTTTGGTGTTGGGCGGTTTGCTCATGGCGACAGGGGCGGGCTTTTTGTGGAGTGCAGGCGTGCGCATACAAGACATGTCGCACCTGCCCCCGATTGCCCCGATTGCGTTGTGGACTGCTTTGCTCACGCTCGCGGCTAAAGAAGGGCTGTTTCGCTACATGCTGGCAGTGGCCAATCGCTTGCGGTCGCCCATGCTTATTGCCAATGCATGGCACGCCCGCTCAGACGCGGCATCGTCTTTGGTGGTGGCGATAGGTATTGGTGGCAGCCTGATGGGCTATCGCGTGTTCGACCTGCTGGCTGCCGCCATCGTCGGTTTCATGATTGCACGTATGGGTGCCATGTTTGTGTATGAAGCGCTGCAAGAACTCATTGATACGGGCTTGGATGAGCAGCAGGTTCAGCAGATTCGTACCACACTGCAGCAAACTTCGGGCGTAATTGATGTGCATGAATTGCGTACTCGCCGCATGGCGCATAAGGCGCTGGTTGATGCGCACATTTTGGTCGATGCGCGCATCAGTGTGTCAGAAGGGCATCGGATTGCCGAGCGGGCACGTGCTGATGTCATGGAAGCGATTCCAGATGTGATGGACGTTCTGGTGCATGTAGATGTTGAAGACGACTTGCAAGTTGGGCATGAGGTTGCGCCAAAAATGGGGCGTAGCGCGCTCATTGCACAGTTGCAGCAAGGTTTGGGTTTGGCGCCAGAAGAAATGCTGCGCGTGGTGCTGCATTTTCTGGGCGGCCGAGTAGAGGCCGATGTATTTGTGCTATCGAGTTTGTTGCAACAAGCCGGGCGTGCAGAAACTTTGGCGGAAAATGCGCGTGCAATGCAAGGACAGCAGCAACAAGGCGAGACTTTTTCTGCCATTCGGCTGCACGGAACGTTTGCACCAAATTAGTGCAAATTTATTAATTTTTGCATTATTATGGTGCGCTGCAATTTGGTGCGGCACCTGTTGTGGCTTGTGGCACAATAGCTTGCCTTGCCGTGGATGGTGGCATGTTTGCTGCTAAGCCATCCCAGCAGTGTTTTTGAGCTCAATCTGAGACACGATCTGAGAGACATATTCGGGACCGCCCGGACTGATTTTTCCGCTAGGAGACAACATGACCCCGCAACAAGTACTCGACCTCATCCAGGAACAAGAGGTCAAATTCGTCGACCTGCGTTTTACTGATACGCGCGGCAAAGAACAACACGTGGGCGTGCCCGCCAAAATGTTTGATTCCGACAAGTTTGAAAATGGCCACGCATTTGACGGTTCTTCAATCGCCGGCTGGAAAGGCATCCAAGCCTCTGACATGCTGCTGATGCCCGATGCAGGTAGCGCATTCCTCGATCCTTTCATGGACGAAACCACGCTGGTAATCAGCTGTGACGTTCTGGAACCGGCTGACCGTAAGCCCTACGACCGCTGCCCGCGTGGTATCGCTAAGCGCGCCGAGGCTTACCTGAAGTCCTCTGGTATTGGTGATGTGGCCTACTTTGGTCCGGAACCCGAATTCTTCATTTTCGACTCTGTTGAGTGGAAAGTGGATATGTCCGGTTCTTACTGCAAGATTTTCTCTGACGAAGCTGCATGGTCTTCAGACGCCAAGATTGAAGGCGGCAACACCGGTCACCGTCCGGGCGTAAAGGGTGGTTATTTCCCCGTTCCGCCGGTTGATAGCCACAACGACATCCGTGCTGCCATGTGTTTGGCGCTGGAACAGTGTGGTGTAGAAGTTGAAGTTCACCACCACGAAGTGGCCACCGCAGGTCAAAACGAAATCGGTACCAAGTTCAACAGCTTGGTTCGTCGCGCTGACCAAACTCAAGTGCTGAAGTACGTGGTTCATAACGTAGCCCATGGCTACGGCAAGACCGCAACCTTCATGCCGAAGCCGATTGTGGGCGACAACGGTTCTGGTATGCACGTTCACCAGTCAATCTGGAAGGACGGCAAGAACCTGTTCGCTGGCAACGGCTACGCTGGTCTGTCCGAGTTCGCGCTGTACTACATCGGCGGTATCATCAAGCACGCTCGTGCATTGAATGCGATCACCAACCCGCTGACCAACTCCTACAAGCGTTTGGTTCCGGGCTTCGAAGCCCCGGTGAAGCTGGCTTACTCTGCACGCAACCGCTCTGCTTCAATCCGTATTCCGTACGTTGCGTCTGACAAGGCACGCCGTATCGAAACCCGCTTCCCGGATCCGGGTGCAAACCCCTACATGTGCTTTGCCGCGCTGATGATGGCCGGTTTGGATGGCGTTCAGAACAAGATCCACCCGGGCGATCCTTCCGACAAGAACCTGTACGATCTGCCACCGGAAGAAGACGCAAAGATCCCGACCGTATGTTCCAGCTTGGAACAAGCGCTCGAGTATCTGGACAAAGATCGCGAGTTCCTGACCCGCGGCGGCGTGTTTAGCGACGAATTCATCGACGCTTACATTGAGCTGAAGATGGAAGAAGTGACCAAGTTCCGCATGACCACGCACCCGATCGAATACGACATGTACTACTCGATCTAATGCGTTTTTACCGGGCTGGCGTGTTGCGCGTCATCCCGGTATGCTGCGAAGCGTTAAAGAAGGACGGCTGTTTAGCCGTCCTTTGTTTTTGGGGCTGCGTTTAAAGTAAGTCAAGTTTGGTCTAGTGGGTTGCGAGGGGTGTGTTCATGCTTGCGATGAAGTTGCGATTGACCGGTGTGTGTTTGGTAGCTGCGCTACCTGTGCTATGCCATGCAGATGTGTATAAATGTGTGGACAGCGAAGGGCGCATTACCTATACCAATAGCCGGTCTGTTGGCCGCGGTTGTAGTCAGCTCAGCAGTGAAACACGCGTATCGACTGTGCCCGCAACACGCCGTGCAGGAAGCTCATCGAGTGCAGCGTCAGGTGACTTTCCCAAGGTGGATGGGCAAACTCAAAAATCTCGTGATAACGATCGCCGCAGCATTCTCGAAAAAGAGCTCGCGACCGAACGTGAGCAGCTCGATACCGCCAAAAAAAACCTAACAGCCGCAGAAGCCACGCAGCAAGGTGGGGAACGTAACTACCAGAAGTACGTTGAAACCCTGCAGCAGAAGCGTGATGATGTCGCTCTACACGAACGAAATGTTGAGGCGCTGCAAAAAGAAATTGCCAATCTAAAGTAATTGGCAAAATGTGCGCGCTTCTTGCTTAGGGAAGCGCATGGACCTCACATCTAGCTTAGCCACACCCGCCATATCGACTTCGGACCCTTCGCTTGCAGGGTTGGACTTACTGTCCCTCGCGGTTGTGTTGGTGTCAGAAGATTTGCGCGTGCGCTATCTCAATCCGGCCGCTCAAAATCTATTTGAGTTGTCTGAACGGCAGGCCATTGGCCAAAAATTGTCGCATCTCGCCGGCAATTCTCCCCGCCTTAATGCGGCACTTGATACCGTGATTCAAAACGGTTGGAGCCATACCAGCCACAATGTGTCTGTCAGTCGAGATGGCTTTGGGCCACTGCATTTAGATTGCACCATTACCCCGGTCGATGGCCCCGTTAAAAGACTGATCTTAGAGTTTCGCCATATTGACCAGCAGCTCAAAGTTGAGCGTGAAGAACGTTTGGCCGAGCAGCAACTCGCGCATCGCGAACTGATTCGTAATCTCGCGCACGAAATTAAAAATCCGCTAGGCGGTATTCGTGGCTCGGCCCAACTGTTGGAGCGTGAGCTGGACGACAGTGAGCTGCGCGAATACACGCAAATCATCGTTAAAGAGTCGGATCGCCTGCAAGACCTGATGAGTCGTCTGCTGCAATCCAATCGCGGTGTGCAACCAAGTGAAGTCAGTATTCACGAGATACTTGAACGTGTACGTCGCCTAATTGCGGCTGAGTTCTCGGATATCAAAATGCTTCGCGACTATGACACCAGCCTGCCGGATATGACAGGTGATCGTGAGCAATTAATTCAGGCAGTGCTCAACATTACGCGTAATGCCGCGCAGGCCATGAAAGGTCATGGCGAAATCATGTTGCGTACACGTGCCGTGCGCCAAGTGACATTGGCAAAAAAACATTATCGCCTGGCATTGGAATTGCAAGTGATTGATAACGGCCCGGGTATTCCAACGGAATTGCGTGAGCAAATTTTCTATCCGCTGGTGTCGGGACGTGAGGGTGGCACGGGATTGGGGCTCACAATTGCGCAGGGCGTTGTGCAACAACACCATGGCTCGATCGAAGTGGATTCACATCCTGGCCGTACTTGTTTTACGTTGACCTTGCCCTATCCAGAAGGCGGGTCCAAGCTTGAATCAACACAATAAAGAAGGTGGCATCATGAATCCGGTGTGGATTGTGGACGATGACCGTTCGATTCGTTGGGTGTTCGAAAAAGCACTGACACGCGAAGATATTCCGTGGAAGAGCTTTGGTAGTGCGAATGAAGTGTTGGACGCGCTGGAGCACGGCGGCACGCCGCAAGTTTTGGTGTCCGATATTCGTATGCCGGGCGAGTCAGGCCTTTCCTTGCTGCAAAAGGTTAAGGGCCAACATCCGGGTTTGCCGGTCATCATTATGACCGCGTATTCCGATCTTGATTCTGCCGTGCAAGCATTTAAGGGTGGTGCGTTTGAATATCTGCCCAAACCGTTCGATATCGACCAAGCGGTCGACCTTGTGCGCCGCGCGCTGAATGAGAGCGCGGAACAGAATGGTGCAGAGGAAGACCATGGTGCTGCGCCAGAAATTCTGGGTCAGGCACCTGCCATGCAAGAAGTTTTTCGTGCCATTGGTCGTTTGTCGCAATCGCACGTGACGGTGATGATCACGGGCGAATCCGGCAGTGGTAAAGAATTAGTTGCGCGCGCATTGCATCAACACAGCCCACGTCGCGATGCACCCTTTGTTGCAATTAACACCGCTGCGATTCCACGCGACTTGCTGGAGTCCGAATTGTTTGGCCATGAACGCGGCGCCTTTACTGGCGCACAAACTATGCGCCGCGGTCGCTTTGAGCAAGCAGAAGGCGGCACGCTGTTCCTAGACGAAATTGGCGATATGCCAGCAGAGCTGCAAACACGGTTGTTGCGCGTGCTGTCTGATGGAAACTTTTATCGCGTGGGCGGACATGCACCGATCAAAGCCAACGTACGAGTCATTGCAGCAACGCACCAAAATCTTGAGCAGCGTGTGCGTGATGGCTTGTTCCGCGAAGACTTGTTTCATCGCCTGAATGTTATTCGCCTGCGTTTGCCACCCTTGCGTGAACGTCGCGAAGACATTCCCTTGCTAGTGCGTCACTTTCTCTCGCGCAGCGCGCTGGAATTGGGCGTAGAGCCGAAGCGACTGACTGATCAGGCGATGCGTACATTGCAGGGGCTTGAATTCCAAGGCAATGTGCGCCAATTGGAAAACCTATGTCATTGGCTCACCGTGATGGCGCCGGGGCAGATGGTGGACGTGGCAGATCTGCCACCAGAATTGCGTGAGCATGCAGGGGGTGCCGCTGCCATGGCGGGTGATTGGCAAAGTGCCTTGGGCGTGGAGGTTGACCGCTTAATGGTGCAGCAGCCGGGCTCGGTGTACGACAAATTGCTGCATGATTTTGAGCGCATCGCGATTGGCCGCGCACTGGCGCATACCGCCGGCCGTCGAATCGAAGCGGCACACCTACTCGGTATTGGACGCAACACCATTACGCGCAAAATTCAGGATCTAGGCATTGAAGGCGCACCAGCCGCTGATGACACTGACGCGCACTCAAGCGAACACTAACCATCACCAACAAAGGGCTGTCTGACGACGGTCCTTTGTCATCCTCGATGACGGATCGTCGTTGCACAAAGACGCTACCGCATTGGGCTGCGGATACGCGATAATTGCGTAACACGTACCAACGGTTACGCAACACATACGCGCATGACACAGTCTACACCCCTTAATGTTGAAGTCGTTCGCCGTCATATGGGTGACGATGCGGCGCGTGTTGATCTCTCATTGCTTCAACAATGTGCCAGTACAAATGCCAGCCTACTTGAGCAAGGCACGACACGTGATATGTTGAGTGTGCTTGTTTGTGAAGAGCAAACAGAAGGGCGTGGCCGGCGTGGTCGCAATTGGATTTCCTCTGGCCCGCGTAGTCTCACCTTTTCACTCGGTTGGCGCTGCATGCTGGAGCCGGCCAAAGTCTCCGGCCTAAGTTTGGTTGCGGGCTTGGCAGTGGCAGAAGCCTTAGCGGATTTGGGAATGACCGGCGTGCGACTCAAATGGCCGAATGATGTTCTGTTTCGGGGTGGCAAGCTCGCCGGCATTCTGGTGGACATGCAGTCGAATGCTGATGCAGGACTAGATGTCATCATTGGCATTGGCCTGAACGTCGAATTGCCTGATCTTTCTGGTCTCGAAACACCTGAAACAGATCAGGACAGCCTTGCGCCAGCAGCCTTATCGCAAGGTCTAGCGCAGCCAGATCGGAATCTGGTTTTAGCGGCCATACTCTGCAAATTAATTCACCTGCTTGACGAGTTTGCATGTGAAGGGTTTGCCCCATTTTCCGACCGTTGGGCTGCAAGACACGCTTGGGCGGGCCATTTTGTGCAAGTGCGTATGGATGGTATGGCACCGATTCATGGCAATTGCTTAGCGGTTGATAGCGATGGTGCGCTACTGGTCGATACCGGACGCGGCGTACAGCGCGTGTTGGGTGGCGATGTCAGTTTGCGAGAGGTGAACTAATGTTGCTGTGCCTAGATGCCGGCAACACCCGCCTCAAATGGGGTCTGTGGCAGAACGGGCATTGGCAGTCACAGGGGGCTGTGCCCTGCCAAAATTTTGCGACGGATCACATACAGACCCACCTACCCGCTGATTGGCAAAAGGCCACGCACATCATTGCTTCGGTGGTTGCTGGACAAGCGGTTTTGCAATGCCTGCAACATTGGGCGAGTGCGCAAGGCATTTCGTTTCAGCTTGTACGTAGCGAGCAGCAAGCCTGTGGTGTACAAAATGCTTATGCCGCGCCACAAACCCTCGGCACGGATCGTTGGTCTGCACTCATTGGCGCGCACCAATTACTGCGCGCAAATTGTTTAGTGGTGTGTGCAGGCACAGCCACCACAATTGATGTGCTACATGCAAACGGCCAATTTGCCGGCGGTGTAATTTTGCCCGGCTTGTCGATGATGAAAGTAAGCTTGCATGCAGGCACCGCGCAATTGCCGTCTGCAACAGGTGCATTTAGCGCGCTCCCCAATAATACGCACGACGCTATTGAAAGTGGCTGTCTGCAAGCTCAACTTGGTGCGATAGAGCGCATGTATGCTGACATTGCCAAGCTAGATGGCGCACAATGCGTTCTGACGGGCGGCGCGGCCGCGCATTTAAAAATGCACCTCACGATGCCCTGTCAAATTATTGATGATTTAGTATTACGTGGCTTGCTGTGCCAAGCCACGGCATTGGCAAAATAACCAAGGGGATGAGATTGGCTGCGGTGTTGCGACTACTGGCGATCATGTTGTTAATTGCCAATGTGGCCATGTTTTTTGCGGCGCGTGACAGTGCGTCTGCAGCAGGTAGTCAGCCAGATAAGCGCGTGGCAGGGCAGTTGCATGCAGCGCAGCTGCAAATTTCGTCGCGCGAGGCGCCACCGCCGGAGCCTGTGTCCTTGCCCGGAGCTGAGACGCCATCTGCTGAGACAGAGGCTTTAGCGACACCTGCGCCAACATCGGCGACAACGCCTGAAGTGCCCGCTGCGGACGTAAGCAAATCTGCAAAAATCGAAGCTGAAGCAGCCTCATGCCGCCTTCTGGCGGGCTTGAATGAAAAACAGCTGGATAGCTATCGCGATTTGATTAAAGAAAATCACGGTGCGGTTGAACTCTCCGAAACAACTCAAGAAGGCAGCAAATCATATTGGTTGCATGTGCCCGCTTTTGCCAATCGTCAACAGGCAGAGCGCCGCGCTGCAGAAATTAAAACACTGGGCGTGGCCGATGTTTTTGTAACAGGTGAAAGTCATCCGACGCCGAATTCCTTATCCCTGGGCCTCTATAAAAACGAGGCCGTGGCGGAAGAGGCAAAAAAGAAGTTGGTCAAATTGGGTATCACCAATGCCGCCATTGAAGAGCGCAGCGCTTCTCGCACCTTCACCTTAACCTTGCGCGGCAAACAAGTGGCAATCGATAAAGCGCAGACGGGTCTAAAGCAAGCAGGTGCGACCAGTGTCACCAGTTGCGACGCCGTGGTGCGCCGCTAAAGGTGCGTCGTGACGCATATCGACCCGTCTGAATCAAGCGCGACTCAGCCCTTTGCTACAGCACAGCCCGTTGGGTTGATTGTTGGACTCACCGGCGGCATTGGCAGTGGCAAAAGCGCCGTATCAGATCGTTTCGCGCTGTTGGGTGCCGCCATTGTTGATGCCGATGAAATCTCGCGGGTACTTACCGCGCGCGACGGTGCAGCCATACCGCTCATCACACAACAATTTGGCCCGCATCTGATCACCATAGAGGGAGCTCTAGACCGAGCTGCGATGCGACAGCTGGTATTTGCCGATCAGCAAGCACGCCAGAAACTAGAAGCGATTGTGCATCCGCTTGTGCGTGAGCACTCCACGCAACAATGCCAATCAGCATTGTTGGCCGGTGCGCCATATGTGGTTCTCTCTGTGCCGTTGTTGTTTGAGTCCGGCAATTACCGAGCACGTTGCCATCGTGTGCTGGTGGTAGATTGCTCGGTTGAGGACCAGGTTCAACGTGTGATGCGGCGTAGTGGTTTGTCTCGCGATGAGGTGATGGCGATCGTGACCGCGCAAATGGATCGTCAGCAGCGATTGGCAAAAGCGGATGACGTCATTGATAACCACGGTGATCTGCCCGCCTTGCACACCCAAGTTGATGCGCTGCATCAACGGTACTTGGCGCTGGCGGCCGCCTTATAAGCGCTTTCCTGCACCCCTGTTCTGGCGCGGTTTATCAGTTTGCTGAGGACGCTGGGCACCTAAATCTTATTGTTTTGCTCCGCATTGTTGATGTTGCGCTTGTTTCCATGCATTCCCGCGTTACAATCGTGGCATTTTCTCCGGGCAGGACGGTGTGATCACATACGAGTTTCCCTTAAACGAGCGGATCAGGACGCTAATGCGTCTAGAAGATCTGTTTGATCGCATGCAATTTTTTGTGCGGTCGGAGGGCGCTCGCGAGCACCATATCGCACTGATTACCCTGTTTGAAGCGCTCGAGGTTTCATCTCGCGCAGACTTAAAGGTGGATCTGCTGCAAGAGCTGGAGCGTCAGCGCCAAACCCTGCTGGCCTTCCGCAACAACCCCGACATTTCTGAAGAAGCGCTATCTGGCGCGCTCTACGAAATTGAGCAAGCCTCGTCTTCGCTGTTGGCGATGGCGGGCAAAGTCGGCCAATACCTGCGCGATAACGAATGGCTTATGAGCATTAAGAGCCGCACGCATATTCCCGGTGGCGTGTGCGAATTTGATCTGCCGGCCTACCATTTCTGGCGCAATCGTGATGCCGCTGCGCGTATTCGTGACCTAGAAGGATGGATGAATCCGCTTTTGCCAATTCGCGATGCTGTGGCCATCGTGTTGCGTTTGTTGCGTTCATCTGGGCGCGCAGAAAAGCAAGAAGCGGTCAATGGTTTGTATCAACAGGCGATGGGTGGTCGCAACGCGCAAATGCTGCGTCTGCGTGTACCACGCAGTCACGCCTGCACCCCAGAAATTAGCGCCAACAAATACGCACTGAATATCCGCTTTAGCGGTGCTGAAGCTGGCCACCGCCCGCGCCAAGTGGAGTGCAATGTGGCGTTTGAGTTAACGTTCTGTAATCTTTAGTCGCGGATAGTGAATCTAAAATACCGGGACCGAAAGGCCCCGGTATTTTTATTGGCTCATCGTTTTTTTGCCTGAGCCTGTTTGGTGGTATGACGTTGAATTGTCTCGACCACGTGCGATTTGGGTTGTTGCTTTGCTTGCTGTTCGGTTGTAAATCTGCCGGTAACAGCACTTCGACCAATTTTAACTTTGGTTGTCATAACGAACTCCTTTCTGGCTTTGCCCTGCAAAGAATCGGGAGCAAACTTGCGGCCTTTTCAAGTTCTAATGACTTTGTTAGAGTGCCGCTGGTTGAATTCATTACCCGCTTTTTACGCCTCACGGACCATCCGATGAGGCGTTTTTCTTTGGTCACAGGGATCACGCAATGACCTAGATATGTTATTCGGCCTCTCGCTTTGTTTCAACGATAAACCTATGTAAAACATGTGGATATCTTGTGAATTAGTGTGTAAATATTTGATGCATACTATATCTAGTGTTTTGAGGGCGTTTGGGCGCTGCTATTTTTGAAGATTGTTATAGGTTTGAAGGGTGGATAAGTTAAATGGAGAATAAGCTTTCACGCAAAGTGGCTTGCCCCAGTTGTGGTGGTGAGGTCGTGTGGAGGGCCGAGAGCCGCTTTCGCCCGTTTTGTTCTGAGCGTTGTCGTACCGCTGATTTAGGTGCTTGGGCTTCGAACCAATATCGCGTGGCGGGGCAAGAAACCCCGGGCTCAGATTTGCCGCCAGAAGCAACGGAATAATCCCGCACGATCTACAGCGCAATCATTTTGCCAATCACAGTACGCGTAAATAAGGCTCGCGCTGAGTTGTCACATGCAAAGCATGCATGCGCACCGAATGGCGCTACATCGTGTCTGCCTTGCGCTGCGCCTTGCGTGGCAGATGTCTAATTGCCGTATTTACCAATACGCACTAATGCCGGCGACACCATGTGCGCCAGCCTGCCAAGCACGATCAAGGTGTGCAGGGCCCGTGCCGCCAATGGCAAAAACAGGCATCGACAAACCTTGTGCAAGCTGCGCAAATTGTTCCCAACCCATGCCGAGATCATTAGGGTGAGAAGGGGTCGATAACACGGCGCCCAGCACCGCATAATCCAAACCTAATTGCGCTGCGTGCTGCAATTCGTGCGTGTTGTGACACGCCGCGCCCACTATCGTTGTGTTCGGCCGCGTTGTGGTTTGCATTAGCTGGCGTGAGCTTAAGTGCACGCCGCACTGCAGTTGCTCCGCCAACGCAATGCGTCCGTGCACCACGCATTGCAGTTGATGTTGGTGAATACGAGGGACGGCGGTATGCGCGTACTGGGCAAATTCCGCATCAGACATATCAGGTTTACGTAGCATGACCATCGGCTTATGCGGCTGCGCTTGCCAATGTTGGGCGAGCGCATCTATTTTGCCAATGCTGTCCGGCGTACTTTCTGTATGTGGCGAAGTAATAGCTAAGTGCATGGGCAGCGCTAAGGCACGTAGCACGGGTGCATTCGCGGGTAGCATGGGGCTCACGCTTATTGCATCGGCGCATTGCCATTCAAGGGCGCTGTGCACGCGGTCCCGCACCTCACCTTGCCATGCACGTACGCGAAAAAAATGCAGCCGAACATGTGCGTGTTCGTATTGATGCTCGCGCACGATCCACGGATCTGCGCGCTGCACATTTAAACCAAGCTCTTCTTCAAGTTCTCGCACGAGGGCGGCTTGCGCATTTTCACCGGGTTCGAGTTTGCCGCCGGGAAACTCCCAATAACCGGGGTAAAAAGTATCGGGGGCGCGTTGGCCGAGTAAAAATGTGCCATCCGGCCGCTCGATAACGGCCGCGGCAACTTCAACGCGTTTAGTCATATGCGTTTACTCTTGGAGGTGCGCGCGGGCTTTGCTTGTGCGGCGTGATAGCGGCCTGCGTAGTCGCGTGCAAACTGGGCGGCCACGCGACCGCTGCGCGAACCACGTTGCAAGGCCCATTGCAGCGCATCAGTACGTGCGCCTTCAATCTCTGAAGCTGGAACGCCCAAATTGTGTAGCCAGTGATTGGCAATGTCGAGGTAGCTGTCTTGGCTAAATGGGTAGAACGAGAGCCACAGCCCAAAACGCTCGGACAAAGAAATTTTTTCTTCAGTGGCTTCGCCCGGATGCACCTCGCCATCAATGTGGCGCGTCTGTAGATTCTCGTCCATGTATTCCGGCATCAGATGGCGTCGGTTTGAGGTGGCGTAGATCAGCACGTTTTCTGGCACGGCTGAAACTGACCCATCTAATACGCTCTTGAGTGCGGTGTAGCCCGGTTCGCCTTCCTCAAACGAGAGGTCGTCACAAAACACAATGAAACGGTAGTCGTGGCGGCCAAGCACTTCGACCAAATCAGGCAAATCAATCAAATCTTGTTTGCCAATTTCAATCAGGCGCAGTCCGCGTTTTGTATAAGCTCCAAGTAGGGCGCGAATCAGCGAAGATTTGCCCGTGCCGCGAGCCCCGCTCAACAAAACATTGTTGGCGGGTAGGCCCGCTACAAACTGCTGTGTGTTGCGATCAAGCTGTTTTTTTTGTGCATCAACATCCAGCAAGTCATTCATGCGTTGCTGGTGAACATGCGTCACTGCCTGCAGATAGCCGGAGGTGTGGCTAAGTGCATTGGCGCTCCGCCGCCAGCGTGCAGCGAGGGTGCTTTGCCAATCGATGGTGTTTGTAGGTGGTGTGCTAGGTAGCAGGGTTTGCAGTTGTTGCATGAGCTGCTGGGCTTGCAACAACACGGCGTCCAGACTGTTCGTCGCGACGGTGTCAGGATTTTTCTTGCGAGTGCTCATGCGATTTCGTGGCGCGGGGTTTACGTGGCCATGTCCAAAACACAATGACGGCGGCGATCGCGATCGCGGCAACAGGAAACCACAAGATCGGCAGCCAACTGGTGTCAGACATGGCGTTGCTCAATGACTGAGTGAAATGAGTATGCGGGTGAATGCGAGGCTCAAGCGCGCGTAATTACCGCTGCTGCGGCACTGCACTCCGCGACAGCATACCGCAACACGCAGACTTCGTTGTGCAAACGATTACAGCTGATCTGTTTGAGAAAGCGATGAGGCGGTGCGATTTGCCGCCATATCTTGCTGGATCACTTCGTACAAAGGACGCACAAAGAAGCTGAGTCCGTCGATGACGCCCTGTACATGGAGCGAAGATGGAACGCGCGTGCCACGGTGTTCGATTGGGCCGCCAATTTGCCGTATGCGAACCCCTAGTGCGCCCAGATGGCGGGCCAGGCGCGGCTCGGTCAGCGTGAATAGCGTGTCAATGCGCTTTGACTGAGCCAGTGCAATCATGCCCAAATACAGGCCAGCAGTTAGAAATGGAAAACGCGGTTGTGTGGGTGTGCCGAAATCGCGGTCGGACAAAGTGACCGGCGAGTGGCCTTCGCCTTTACGACGCCGGTATTCTGGGAGCACGGCTAAACGTGAAACTTCGGCAATTCGATCACGCGGTAACTTGGCAGGATCCACTAATTCGCGGTTGATCGTGTCGGCGCAGGCGTTTTCAAGCGGTAGCGGTTCATCCATATGCTCCGGGTGTGGGCGAATGAGTCGCACGGTGCCAATGAAGTCGCCGGTAATCACACTGCGAATGAGCACATGCAAAGCGTGCGGGTCGTGCTCATCGTGCTCCATTCCATCCGCGCGAATGGGCTCGTAACCGAGTTCTTCGCAATACACACGGTGGCGAATGCGATAAGCAATTTCGCGGTGTGCCTGCGTGGTAGCGGGCATCACTTCAAAGTATTTTTTGAAGCTGCTACCTAAATTGATGAAATCAAGCATAAACACGAGGCATTCTCCGGCACGTCATGCCATCAGTTAAGTTTCTTCAAAAAATCTTTGTTAAACAGCTTGTCCGGCAACTCACGCAACTGCATAGCATCGTATTCAAGTACCGATTTCTCGCCACCCTTTAGTGCATCTTCCATCACCATACGGGTTGGCCGTACGCGGCCACCCATCTGCTTAAATCCATCATAGCGACAGGTTTTCAACAGTCGATCTGACATGGAGTAAAACTCGGCTTTGTACGGATAGTCGTTTGATTTGCGAACCCAGTACATCACACGACGATAGGTCACGCCCTTGTCGACGGCAATGAGTTCAAGCACTTGCATGTCTTCATTGCCAATGCGCTCTGTGCGTACGAGGCGTGGCTGATAGTCGCCCGAAAAGTTAGCGCGTGCCAAATCGCCATTGGCAACCTGGCCGGTGAGCCTTTGCGCGAGGGACAAACGTACGGCTTGCGAAACATTGGGCATAAACACCCACAAGTCGCGACCCTTCATCAACATGGTTTGGCCGCGATCAGCGGCGGGCTCTACGATTTGAACGACCGTGTTTTCATTACCTTTGGAGTAGATACGGTACTTGTGCGGTTCGGTACTATCACCTCCGCTGCTCGTAACCGTAACATCCACTTGGAAGCTTTCCTTGGGAAAACGGATGAGATCGGCCTTTTCCAATATACTCTTGGCAAGCTCGTCTTCATTTTCGGCTGCAGCAGCCGTACTAATGACACTGGATGACGAGCCAATACTGTGTAAGCCACACAGCACGCTGTACAGCATGGCCGTAAGCAACATCACCCGACCCAAGCGCATCAAGGTTTGTTGCAAGCGCGGGATCGTTAAAGTGCGGTGAGTGGTGCAAAGCTCGGTCATAAACATGTTCTGCCAGTTTTGTTTCGGTTGATGCAATTTTCCGCCAGTAAAGCCATCAAGAGCAGGGGAATCAATGAGCGTTGTTGTCAGGGTCGAAGGTGTCTACAAGGATTACATGCTGGGTGACCAGCAGGTATTGGCCTTGCGCGATATTACGCTCGACATTGAGAGTGGGGTGTTCCTCGCTATCGCCGGCCCATCGGGTAGCGGTAAGTCGACCCTGCTCAACCTAATTGGTTGCATTGACACGCCTTCACAAGGCCGCATCCTGATCAACAATCAAGATGTGAGTGGCAAAACACCCGATCAGCTCGCTGAACTCCGTGCAAAGACCATCGGCTTTATTTTCCAGACCTTTAATCTATTGCCGGTGCTTACTGCTGCCGAAAATGTCGAATATCCCCTGTTGTATCGCAGCGATGTTAGCCCAGAAGAACGTAAGCGCCGGGTCGATTTTTTTCTAGAAGTTGTCGGGCTGCGCGACAAGGCGGGTCATCGGCCTAATCAACTGTCTGGCGGGCAACGCCAGCGTGTTGCCATTGCGCGCGCCTTGGCTATTCAGCCGAGTATCGTGCTGGCGGACGAGCCAACGGCCAATTTGGATCGCAAAACGGGTGACAGTATTCTCGCTTTGATGAAAGAAATTAACCGAAATTTGCACACAACCTTTATATTTTCGACCCATGACAAGCGTGTAATGTCGATGGCAGACCGTTTGGTGCGAATTGATGACGGGCAAATTTCACTTTTGGGGGTGCGCGACGCTGAAAATCAGTGGGCTTACGTAAGCGAACGACGCAGACGCAAGCTTGCCGCAGCCGGCGCAAAGGAGAGGTCTTAGCATGGCAAAACACAATAAAAAGCGTACTTTTAGTCGGTCCGCCAGCCAAGTGTCGCGTGGCCGCCTAAGGCAGCTTGTTACAGCCGCCTTGTGTGCGAGTATGGGGCAGGTTGCATTTGCTGAAGGTTTGCTTGGCACGGCGCAGCCTGCCAAGCCGCGCATGCAGCTTGCAGCAGCGGATCTGGTTGATTTGGCGGCGGCAGATCAAGTGGCAGATCTCGGTTCGACGGCAGGTTCGCCGGCTAGTAAAAGTCGTGACGCAGCACCTGAGCAAGGAAGTCGCACCACTGGTTTTGTCGAATTTAGCTCTGCGTTTACGACGCCGCATCCCGCGCACTGGTCTAAGCTGCGTGGGCGTTTAGAGCTGGTCAATACGGGCAGCTTGGGCGAAGGCTTGAAATACAAAATCAGCGGCCGTCTTGATGCGGATGCGGCCTACTTTAACGGACGCTCCTATTACACATCTGATGTACGCAAAGACCAGCGGGCTGATCTGCAGTTTCGCGAAACCTACCTAGACTTTAGCGCCGGTGGCTTAGATTGGCGCGTGGGTGGTCAGCACATTGTGTGGGGCGAGATGGTCGGTTTGTTCCTCGCCGACGTCGTTTCTCCGCGTGATATGCGCGAATTTCTGCTGCCCGAATTTGAGCAAATGCGTTTGCCGCAATGGGCGGTGCGCGCTGAACATTTTGGCGAAGATTGGCATTCTGAATTTATTTGGATTCCTGTCCCGACCGTCGACCGCATTGGCAAACCGGGTGCCGATTTTTACCCAGTCCGCCCCCCAGCGGGCACTATTATTACGGCGGATGAACGTCCAAGCGCAGGCGGTAACGTTGGTTTGCGCCTAACGCGTGAAATTGGTGGGTGGGATCTATCGGGCTTTGCTTATAGTAGCCGCGACAATCAAGCTTCATTTGAGCGCCGCTCCTTGGCGCCCCTCAGTTTTGCGCCGATCCATGCGCGCATTAAACAGGTAGGCGGCACATTAAGCACGGATGTTGGGTTTGGTGTGTTGCGAGCCGAAGCCGTGTACACCCGCGGTCGTCAGTTTTCGGTGACGCGGCTCTCTGAAGCCGATGGCCTCGTACCGCTCAAAACCATGGATTGGGCCGTCGGTCTAGACCACACCACGGAACATGACACACGCCTCAATGTTCAGCTTTATCAGCGTGCTTTCTTAGATTACGACCAAGAAACGGGCTTCAATCGCTACGAAAGCGGCCTAACCTTCCTCGTTAATACCAAGCTTGGCGACGGTTGGGAGGCGGAGGCGCTAGCTGTGCATGGGCTTAATCGTGCCGAATGGATGTTCCGTCCTAAGCTGATCCTGAACCAGGGTAACGTGCGTTGGCAATTTGGCTTGGATGCCTTTGGTGGCCCCAGCTCATCATTCTTTGGCCGATTCGACCGGTCAGATCGCGTGTACGGCGAAATGCGATACGCCTTTTAATGACATGGGTTTTATCCCCAAAAAAACGCTGTCGGCAATATTTACAATGCCTCCACTTGGCCTAGAAAAGCAAGCTTTCAACGTCTCAAATAAAAATAAAAACAACAATAAAAACATCTGCTTATAAAATTGTTTAAAAAAGTGGACTGTGGTTTGCTTTTAGTAGCCCAGAGGCGCTGAGGCAATCGCCTCCAGCAAATTTTAGGAGATTTAATATGTTTAAGAAAACAATCCTGGCAGCCCTGCTGGCAGCTCCGCTGGTGGCAAGCGCTACGCCGACCCACTTCAGCAATGCTGCGCTGGGTGGTACAAACAGCTTCGACTTCCGTCAAATCACGTTGACGGGTGTGGGAGATGGTTCAGCTGTAACCCTGTTTGACACGGATGGCTCTGGCACGGTTAGCGCTGGCGACACCTTTGTTGAAACTGGCTTGGTAGCTGGCGTAAGTTTCAGCCGCCCAACTGGCGGTGCTGTGCCTATTGGCGTCAGCGGCCTTGGCACTAGCTACGAGCTTTATGCAACCTTCACCGGCGCTGGTGGTGGTTTGCTGGCCGGCCAAGTGCAAAGCGTACTGCCGGGTGGAGCAGTGGTCGTTGGTTTCGGCGGCCCGACTTTCCTGAACATCTATTACGACACCAACCCTAATGGTGACTTTGATATTGGTTCAAGCACTTTGATCGGCGTGGCTGCACCTGCAATGCCCGGCTCAAACTGCACGATCTTCAACATCAACGGTAACAACGGTTCTTGCGTACTGCAGTTCGGTTACAACACCCTCGTTTCAACCTTCTCTGAAGGTGGTTTCGATGTTGATACGCTGGATCGCTTCCTGCGCGTTGATATGAACGTTGACCAAATCACCGGTTTGTCATCAAACTTTGCTGTGGCTGGTGGCCAGATGCGCTTGACGCTGAACCACAACGGCTCCGCACAATTCGTGCCGGAACCGGGCTCACTGGCTCTGGCCGGTCTGGGTCTGCTGGGCGCCTTCGGCATGAGCCGTCGTCGTAAGTCAGCCTAATTCGCGCAAGCGAAATTAAAAAACCGCTGGTTCGCCAGCGGTTTTTTTTCGCCTTTAAATTGCTGTGGTGCATGCGTTGTATTGGCAAACTGTGCGCTGTTGTCAGTTTTGACGCTCGCTAGTGTAGATGGTGCTGGGGTTTAAGCGGAAACCTGAGCTAACTGTTCCATGCCGAATATGATTCAGCGATAATGCCGTTTATATTGTGCGGCAAAGCGCAGTATCAAGACATCGTGCAGGCAATGTGCCTGTGGCAGCTAAATGTGTGCTGGTTAGTAAGCAGCAGAATCTGCAGGCAAATGGCAAAAATAGCCAAAGCAAAAATTAGAACAATAAAGCGGGAAAAGTCGGTGGGTGATGGTGCCGTGCAGGGATCGGCCCACCCCCCGGGGTTTGGTTTTTATGCCAACACCCCCGAGACCGGAAAGGAGAACAGCTGCGCAGAGGTTATTTCTGTGCGCTTACGATACCCTTACGTAAAATGGGTATTTGTGGTCGGGTAGGCTCAATCCAATGTGTGTGCACAGAACTTGGGAGCTGATATGCACATTTTGCTGGTGGAAGACGATCCGCTGATTGCAGAAGGTTTGCTGCATTCCTTAAAGCGGGCGGGCTTTGCAGTTGATCATGTGAATAACGGTATTGATGCGGATAGCGTGCTGCACGCACAAAAATTTGATCTCGTGGTGTTAGATATCGGCTTGCCCAAAATGTCTGGGCTTGAAGTACTAAAGCGCTTACGGGCGCGCCGTGTGACGACGCCTGTGCTCATTCTCACTGCACAAGAATCAGTTGAAGATCGCGTAAAAGGCTTGGATGCCGGCGCTGACGACTATATGTGCAAGCCTTTTGCCTTGCCCGAGCTAGAGGCGCGCGCACGTGCCTTGATGCGCCGTGGTACGGGTATGCCGACCAGTATTAAGGTTGGACAGCTGTCATACGACCAAACAGATCGTGTTGCACGTGTGGGCGAGCAGATGCTGGAGCTTTCTGCCCGCGAATTAGCCTTGCTTGAGGTGTTGTTACTACGCGCGGGACGTTTGGTGAGCAAAGACCAACTAGTAGACCATTTGTGCGGTTGGGGTGAAGAGGTGAGCACGAATGCGATCGAAGTTTATGTGCATCGCCTGCGCAAAAAAATTGAAACCTCAGGTATTCGAATTTCAACTGTACGGGGCCTAGGCTATTGTTTGGAACGGCCCGATGCAGCTGCGTAAAAAAAGAACGACCACGCGTCGAGCGGTAAAGCGACGCGCCGAACAGAGTTCTTTGTTTGGCGAGATCTTAGATTGGATGCTCGCGCCCCTCATGTTTCTGTGGCCGCTCAGTGTGGCGGTGACACATCTTGTTGCCAATCATATTGCCAATCAACCGTATGATCGTGCGCTACAAGAGCAGGCACATGCGATTGCGCGCTTAGTGCATATTTCGCCAAGCGGCCAGGCGGTTTCGGAAGTTAGTAATCAAGTCCGCGCGTTGTTGCAGGGCGATGCGGACGATCGCTTCTACTACCAAATTCGCGGCACGCGAGGTGAGGTTGTGGCCGGCGCTGATTTTCTGCCGCCCCCACAGCTGGCCCCGCAAGAAGAACCCAATCAAGTAATGTTTCGTGACTTGATGTGGCAAGGTGAAGAAATTCGTATTGCTTCTGTGCTGATCAATCAAGCAACGAAGCCTGGTGATATTCCCGTGATGGTCCAAGTGGGTGAGACACGCAATAAACGTGCGTTGCTCGCAGGGCGCATCGTTTCAGGTGTGTTGCTCCCACAGTTTGTATTTATTCCAATTGCGGTTGTGCTGGTCTATTTAGGTCTGGGTCGTGGCATTGCGCCACTAGCGCGTTTGCGGCGAATGATCCAGCGTCGGCGTCCGGGTGATTTGTCCGTCATTAGCATTCGCGGGTTGCCAGACGAAGTGGTGCCGATGATTGATGCCTTTAATGAATTGATGGCAAGGTTGGAGCGTTATCAGAGTGCGCAGCAACGTTTTATTGCAGACGCGGCACACCAAATGCGCACGCCACTAGCAGGCTTGAAGATGCAGGTTGAAATCGCTTTGAGTGAAGGCGATGAGCAGCAGATGCGTCGCAGCTTGCAGCAAATTAACGAGAGTACTGATCGTACGGCGCATTTGATTAATCAATTATTGGTACTGGCGCGAACAGAGGCAACCTCCGAGGTCACGCATGCATTTGAAGAGGTCGACCTTGAAAAGCTTTTGCCTTCAATCATCGAAGAGTTTTTTCCACGGGCATTGGCAAAGCGCATTGATTTGGGGTTGGAGACGACACACTGGCCATTGTTGATCAGTGGTAATCCAATTTTGCTGCGTGAGCTATTCAAAAACCTCATCGATAACGCCCTGAAATACACGCCGAATGGTGGCGTGGTTACGGTTCGCTTGCTGGCGACGGAAGAGGCGGTGGTTGAGGTTGAAGATAATGGCCCAGGTATACCGCTCGAGGAGCGTGAACATGTGTTCGAGCGCTTTTATCGTGTACTGGGAAATGCCGCCATGGGCAGTGGTTTGGGCTTGTCGATTGTGAGCGAGATCGTACAAATGCATCAGGCGCATATTGAAGTTGATGCGCCTAAGCGGCATTCAGGCTGTGTGATGCGAGTCCGTTTGCGCCGTATTCAATCCATGCAAACGGACTCCGTGAGGGTGGTGGGTGATTGACCGTCAGACATACGTCAGACTTCAGACCTAAATTGGCTGCGTCGGTTTGAGGAGTAAAGCTATGAACGACGCTAACCAAACCCGGTGGCAGGCAATTGCAACAGACCCTAGATTCTTGCAGGCGAAGCGTGCCCGCTATTCAGTGTTGAGACGCATGACTGCCTTGCTGGCAGTAGCCTGCTTGCTGCCCGTGATTTTTCTATTCCTTCATGACTTCTGGTTGGCGCTCGGTGTTACCCACGGCTCTCGTGGTTTCATTGAAGGCGCTTTGCCAATGTGGCTCGCTGGAGTTGCTTGCGTTTCGTTGTCTGCATTTTTGCAGTTTGGGCGACTCTCAAAGCGGAGCGATCGCGCCCGTCTCATGTTGGCCCATGAAAATAACAAAAGGCGCATTGGGCGAGTATGACCAAGTCACTTGCTTGGCCGGTGTGGTCATCGGCCATGTTGCTTACGCTTGCATTGGTATCGCCAACTTATTTGTTGGCAGCCATGACGCTGCCCGTGAATTTTGAGGGCGCGAACTATTACTTCCTCGTATTGCCGTTAGTGAGCCTAGTGCTCGCACAAATATTTGTTGCAGAGCCTGCACGGTTGCTGGGTTGCCAAAGCTTAAAGTCTTTCTTTGCGTATCGATTGCACGCACCCACGATGTCTGTTTTGGTCGATTTGACGGCTATTGCTGTGGCAGCAATGTGCGTCGCAGCGGGCGTGCAGACGCTGAATGCACTACTGCATGAGTTGGGCGTAGTGAATGCAACAAAAGCGTGGGGTGTGTTGGTGGCTTTGTTGGTCGGGGTTTCCCTGTCAAATTTATGCGATGACTTGCGTTTTCGTATGACGGCCTTGTGTGTATTTGCCGTGGCACTAGTCGGATTTGCTATTCATGCCGTGTTAATGCGCGGCGTGTCGGATGCAAACTTAGCATGGGCGATGCCAAGCAAGCTGCCCGATATTTCTGCTTGGGCGGCCTTGCTCAGTGCAGCCTTTGGGTTTCCGCTGCTGTTTGAGCGGATGCTGAACGTTGTTGGCGTTGGAGAAGGACGTCGTGTCGCCATGCTGTCATTAGTTGTTGGCGCGGTTTTGTTGTCGATCGCAAGTCTTCTGGGGAGTGTGCTAGTACTCCAAGTGCCGGCCGAGATGCGCCATGAGGTGCCTGCGTTAAATGCGCTATTGAATTACGTGGTGGTCGTTATGCAAAAGCGAACTGCATGGGCATCGTGCTTTGTGTGGGCGACGTTGATAGTGATTTTGTTGGGTGTGGGCGCGCTTATACGTCACATCGCACGTCGTCTCGTGCGATTGGCAAATGCGCCGCTGCGGGACCTGAAGTCAGAGCCTGATAGCGCTTTCCTCTGGGTGGCCGTGATTGGGGTGTTGCTACTGCAGTTCGCAATGCGCAACTTGAGTCCGGCAGATATTTTTCTGAACGCCTTTGCGTTGGGTGCCACGCTTTTAATGCCAGCGATGTTGTTATCGCTGTATTGGCGCCATTGCACCACCCAAGGCATTGTGGCCGGATATGTGGCAGGCCTGTGCGTTTTTGTGCTACTGGTGCAGTTTGATGTTCAATCGGTTGGCTTATGGTCAGCCGTCAAGTTAGAGGGGCAGTTACACACCCCCATTTTTTATTCATTGCCTGTGTCATGGGCGGTGACTGGTTTGGTCTCTTTGCGGACCATAGACCGGCGAGCCCGAAGACGTTGGCTGCAAATGTATATCGGTAGAATTTGCGGCCTGTCTTTAGAGCAGCCCCGGCAGCACGAACAGCAGGCATTGGGTTAGCCTGCCCCACAAATTAGCCCGTCTATACACAGAGGTGCTGAGGTGGCCGGCCACCGAAATAGCGTATTCGCCGCAAGAACAGCACGATGCCCAAGCCGCTAGATTTATTTTTCTCGTTTAGATATAATCACGGGCTCGGTCGGCCAGGTAGCTCAGTTGGTAGAGCAACGGATTGAAAATCCGTGTGTCGGCGGTTCGATTCCGCCCCTGGCCACCAGTAATTCAAAAACCAACCCTTATCGGTTGGTTTTTTTTCGTCCGTTCCCGCCAGTACTGGCGCGGATTCCGGGCATGGCCTCGCGAGCGCCAC
>SBBQ01000031.1 GCA_005239635.1 Uliginosibacterium gangwonense | reverse complement strand
GCCGGCAACACTTTGTCCCGCTCAGGGCGCCAGCGGCCGTCGTAACGGGGCTTTTCGCCACGCTCGCGCTGGGCTTCGCGCAGTACGTCGAGTTCTTCTGGCGTGGTGTAGCAGTAATATGCATCGCCGCTGTTGAGCATGCTCGCAATCACTTCTTTGTAGCGATCCATGCGCTGCATTTGGTAGAACGGGCCTTCGTCGTAACCTAAGGCCAGCCAGTCCATGCCATCTAAAATGGCTTGCACAGATTCAGGCGTGGAGCGCGCCACGTCCGTATCTTCAATTCGCAGCACAAATTCGCCGCCATGGCGACGCGCAAAGGCCCAAGAGAATAGAGCGGTACGAGCGCCACCAATGTGTAAGAAACCGGTTGGGCTAGGAGCAAAGCGAGTGCGAATGGGAGCAGCAGACATGAACTTTCCAGAGCAAAACGGCAAATAGACGCGGAATATGAAATCCGTAGGGTGCGAATTGTAACCGATGTGGGGTGGCTTGCTCTCGCCAGGGAGTCGCTGAAGCCGGCGCTAAATGGGCCGCAATGAAGCATAAAAAACAGGGGGTAGTGTTGCTTGCTAAACGGCTCGAAAGCCTGACCAGCATTGACCGAGATGGCCTATTCAGGTAGTATTCGCCCCTCTTCGGATGGGCAGTTAGCTCAGGGGTAGAGCACCGCCTTCACACGGCGGGGGTCACTGGTTCGATCCCAGTATTGCCCACCATCCCCTAGTCCAAGGCAGTCCAAATTAGGCCGTAAATCCTCATAAACACAGGGTTTCCGGCCTTTTTTACGTCCAGCATAGTCCATCAGGATGTATTGAAATCCGGGGGTACATGGGGGTACAAATGGGGGTATATACCCCCACCCTGATAGTCGATACCCCCAAATGCCTCTAACTGACACAGCCATACGCGCAGCCAAGCCGACTGACAAAGCCTTTAAGTTGTTTGATGAAAAAGGCTTGTTCCTTCTCATCAACCCGAATGGGGCGAGGTATTGGCGATTCAAGTACCGATTCAGCGGCAAAGAGAAAACGCTCGCCCTTGGGGTATATCCAGACACCGGCCTAAAACAGGCACGCGGCAAGCGTGACGAAGCACGGGCGCAGCTTGATGCAGGTATAGACCCCAGTGAGCAACGCAAAGCGCAAAAGCTCGTAGGCTTAGAGCGTGCGGCAAACTCGTTTGAAGTCATTGGGCGTGAATGGTTTGAACGCCACTGCGACACATGGGCAGCAAGCCATGCAAACAAGATTATTGCCCGGCTAGAAAACGATGTGTTCCCGTGGCTTGGCAGCCGCCCAATTGCCGAAATAACCGCGCCTGAAGTGCTGGCCGTACTACGCCGGATTGAAAGCCGTGGCACCTTAGAAACGGCGCACCGTGTGCGGGGTAACTGCAGTCAGATATTCCGCTATGCCATTGCAACCGGCCGTGCCGTGCGTGACCCCGTGCCAGACCTTAGGGGCGCACTGCCACCAGTACGCGGTAAAAACTTTGCTTCAATCACCGAGCCTGCCAAGGTTGCCGAGCTATTGCGCGCCATAGAAGGCTTCAAAGGTTCGTTTGTGGTGGCGTGTGCGCTTCGCCTTGGCCCGATGTTGTTTGTACGTCCGGGCGAGTTGCGACAAGCACGATGGGCAGGCATCGACCTAGAAAAGGCCGAATGGCGTTATGTGGTCAGCAAAACAAAAACCGAGCATCTTGTGCCGCTTTCTACACAAGCTTTGGCAGTGCTGAAGGAACTACAGCCATTAACCGGGAACGGGGAATATGTGTTTAGCGGAGGGCATAACCCAAGGCGACCCATGAGCGAAGCCGCCGTTAATGCCGCCCTGCGGCGCATGGGTTATGACACCAAGACCGAAATAACCGGGCATGGCTTTCGTGCAATGGCACGCACCATACTGGCAGAAGAATTACACCAGCGCCCCGAAGTGATAGAGCATCAGCTCGCCCACAAAGTGCCAGACGCGTTAGGCACTGCCTACAACCGCACCAAGTTTCTCAAAGAGCGCCGGGCGATGATGCAGCAATGGGCAGACTACCTAGACAAACTCAAGACCGGGGCAGAGGTAATACAACTACATAGCCACAAGGCTTGAAAGCGTTAATTCAATCCCAATGTACTGAACTATTAAGACTTTGCTACGCCTAGCCCGACGGGGCGAAAACCGGGACTCCCTTACCCGGCTGGCGTGGCACCCAAATTAGGGTAAGCGCGGAGGGGCGCTGATGTCATCTAAACGCAAGATCAAGGATTGCAGCGAATTACCAACATGGTTCGACATCCGCTTGTACGATGCGATGGACGATGCAGGGCCGGAGCAGTGGGCCCTGCAATTAGAGGCTAGGTTAATGGTATATGGCGAGGATGCTAGAGGGAAATATGGTAAAGCGGTACTTGCTAACGGAAAATATATATCGGCTACGGACGTAATTCGTAGCTGTCCAATAATAGGCCAGCAGCAAATTAACGAGGTTCGGCTTTTTGAGATATATAAACAATTTCATAGAAGTGTTGAGCTAGCTACTCGGAGCGATGTTAATGACTATTTGCGAGAGTGGAATGCTTACATCGAAGAGCAAGCTGCTCAACAAGATACATCTTCAGCATTTTTCAAATTGGCAGATGCACTATGTGATGGCCGCGATGTTTCTCAAATGAATGAAGAAGAAACAAGTTCGCTCGAACTACTATCATGCACACGATTACCAGTTCCGATAGGAGGATCTATATTTTTAACGTTAGTTGACTTAGAGCTAGATGACGAAACTCTTAAAACAGAGTTTGAGATTTTTCTGGCTCGAATGCGGAAACTCTCACCTTATTCCGAACACTATCCAAGAGTTACGCCAGCCCTCATGAAAAAATGGGCTCGCTATAAGGTGTTGGCATATCTTGATTTAGAAGCGTGGGCAAATGAAAAAAATACATCTATACCAAACCCTATCTTTGCCAGAGCATTATTCCCAACAGGTTCATTCGGTGAAAGTCATGTAAAAGACACACACAGGCCGACAGTCGATAATTTTTTCTCTTATTACACTTTACGAAGCCTGCAGACGATGATGCAATGCGATAAATAAAGGCGGAAATTTTTTAAAGAAAAATTCCCCCTAAAAAAATGATTTTCGTTTTGCCTTGAACTAGTTTTTCTAATGCTTAAATTACCGAGGGTGTTCATTGACATCCGAGGAAACTTAAGCATGACCATCACAACCCAACAACTACCAGACACCGGATTTATTCGGCTTTCCGCAGTCCTGAAATTCATCCCCGTTAGTCGTTCCTCTTGGTGGAACGGTATCAAGACAGGCCGCTACCCGAAGCCGGTAAAGCTTGGGCCACGCACAACGGCTTGGCGAGTGTCAGACATTCGCGCCCTAATCGACAACAACAAATAGGGGCGAGACATGGAAAAAGAAAAAAGCCACCCGAAGGTGGCTTCAAAAAAAGCTCTGCATGGGCATTTTGCCGATAATTCAGCATCAGCACAACGGGCAAGGTTGTTAGATCGGCTGGTAATCCCCCCGTAAAACCATCGCGATCAGAAGTAGAATTTTCTCGTTAGAGGGAGTTCTGCATGAAGAAGTCGAAATTCAGTGACAGCCAAGTGAT
>SBBQ01000061.1 GCA_005239635.1 Uliginosibacterium gangwonense | reverse complement strand
TGCTGGAACAACGCCTGCGTGGCCGCGCCACCGATAGTGAAGAAGTGATTACCCGCCGTTTGGCTGCCGCCCGCAGCGAAATGGCGCGCGTGAGCGAGTTCGATTACGTTATAATTAACAAAGACTTGGAAACCGCGTCGAATGAGCTGATCAGCGTTGTGCAAGGTTCACGGCTTAAAGTGGGCGTGCAACGTTTGCGCCACCCCGAAGCGTTTTCAGGAATTGACGATTAAAGCCGAAGAATAAACTAAGCACCGAATTAAGCACCGCGCCGTTAGTGACTGCTTGGCTTGCTTAATTTCTTTTGGTTTTACGAATTGTTGTTTGTGTTGATTTTAGCGGCGCCTCTTTCGCCAGAGCGCCGCGTGCGAAGGATACTGATATGGCTCGCGTAACTGTTGATGATTGCCTGAAACTCATCCCCAACCGCTTTAACTTAACGCTGGCTGCGACCTATCGCGCGCGTCAAATTGCCAATGGCAGCACGCCGCATGTGCCGGCTGAAGACGACAAGCCAACCGTAATTGCATTGCGCGAAATCGCCATTGGCAAAATTGGTCTTGAAGTACTGAATCGCGCCCCAAGCTAAACAGTAGCGCGCCACAACGTCAGGGCGTGCAGCCCTGACCCGCGCAGGCGTCGTGAGCTTTGTGCAGCATACGATGTGCAGCCTGCGATTGGGGCCATGTTTGACGTTGCCGAGCATGGCGCTTGGCAACGCAACGCAGTTAGTCGGAGTGAATCATGGATTCGCCGCTGCCGCTGGCCCGCCTATCAGCTTTTTTCTCTCGCGCGTCTCACGCGCCGGAATCGCCCGTGCCTGCTTCACTCAACCGACTGCAAACGCTTGTTAGCGAATATCTACGTCCTGAAGACATAGAGAAACTGCAGGCTGCGTATCACTTCAGCGCCGAAGCGCACGAAGGCCAATTCCGCATTAGCGGCGAACCCTATGTTTCGCACCCCGTTGCCGTGGCCGAAATTTTGGCCGGCTGGCACCTAGATGCGCAGGCGCTCACCGCGGCCTTGCTGCATGATGTGATGGAAGACACCAACATCAGCAAGCAAGAAATTGCCGACCGCTTTGGCAAAACAACCGCCGAGTTGGTGGATGGTTTATCCAAGCTCGACAAGATCGAGTTTCAATCGAAAGAAGACGCGCAAGCCGAAAACTTTCGCAAAATGTTGTTGGCCATGGCGCAAGACGTGCGCGTCATTCTTATTAAGCTGGCCGACCGCCTGCACAATATGCGCACGCTCGATGCCGTGCGGCCCGACAAGCGCCGCCGCATTGCTGCCGAAACCATGGACATTTACGCGCCCATTGCCAATCGGCTGGGGCTCAACAGCGTATTCCGTGATCTGCAAGAACTCTCGTTCCAGCACGCCATGCCCATGCGCTACCGTGTGCTGGAGCGTGCACTCAAAGCCGCACGCGGCAACCGCCGCGAAGTGGTGAGCAAAATTCTCGACGCCATTAAGCATCGCTTGCCCGAATGTAATGTGCAGGCCGAGGTGGAAGGCCGCGAAAAAGGGCTGTACAGCATCTACCGCAAAATGCGAGAAAAGCATTTGAGCTTTTCGCAGGTGCTCGACATTTATGGTTTTCGCGTCATTGTGCAAGACATTCCGTCTTGTTACTTGGCCATGGGCGCGCTGCACGGTTTGTACAAACCCGTGCCGGGCAAGTTTAAAGACTACATTGCCATTCCCAAAGCCAACGGCTACCAGTCATTGCACACCACGCTGATTGGGCCTTACGGCACGCCGGTTGAGATTCAAATTCGCACCACCAAAATGCACCAGGTTTCGCAAAGCGGTGTGGCCTCGCATTGGTTGTATAAAGACAACGACGGCACGCTCAACGACCTGCAAGTTAAAACGCACAAGTGGCTGCAATCGCTGTTAGAGCTGCAAAGCACCAGCCCCGACTCCGCCGAGTTTTTGGAACATGTGAAGGTCGACCTCTTCCCCGACGAGGTGTACGTGTTCTCGCCGCAAGGCAAAATTTTTGCGCTACCGCGTGGCGCCACGCCAGTGGACTTTGCCTATGCCGTGCATACCGATGTGGGCAATTGCTGCGTGGCCTGCCGCATTAATATGGAACTCATGCCGCTGCGCACCGAACTGCGTAACGGCGACCAAGTTGAAATTGTTACCGCCAGCCACCCCAACCCCAATCCGGCGTGGTTGTCTTACGTTAAAACCGGCAAGGCCCGCGCGCAGATTCGCCACCACCTTAAAACGGCGCAGCAAGAACAAGCCGCCACACTGGGCGAGCGCATGTTGGGCCAAGCGCTGCGCGCACACGGCCTCAATGTGGCCGCCGTTGGCCAAGCCGTGTGGGAACGCTTCCTCAAAGAATTTGGCCCCAAACTTAATCGCAAAGAAGTGCTCACCGACATTGGTTTGGGCAAGCGACTCTCTGGCATTGTGGCGCGCCGACTGGCTGAGTTGCAGATGGTGGAAGGCGAACACAACGATGTGATTCAAAAGCCCAAACCCGCCGGCAGCCTGCTGATTCGCGGCTCGGAAGGCGTGGCCGTGCAACTGGCACGTTGTTGCCGCCCTATTCCCGGCGACCCGATTGTTGGCCTGGTTAAAAAAGGCCAAGGCTTGGTGGTGCATACCCACGACTGCCCACTACTGGTAAAGTCTCGTGGCGAACGCGACAAGTGGGTAGATGTGGACTGGGAATTTGAACCCGGCCGCAGTTACGAAGTGGCCATTCGCGCCGTGGCCAGCAACCAGCCGGGCGTATTGGCAAAACTCGCCGCGGCCATTGCAGAAGGCAGCGCCAACATTGCCCACGTGTCGATGGATGACGAGCGCGGTGCTTACACCTCGCTCTACTTCACCCTTCAAGTTATCGACCGCATTCATTTAGCGCGAGTTATGCGCAACATGCGGCACGTGCCTGAAGTGGTGCGAATTAACCGAAGCAAGGGCGAAAACCCGGAGCGTAACCAACCCGGCGCCCAGCTTTACTAAACAAGTACAAACAGGAGACAACCATGGCACTGTACGAATCTGACCACACCCGTTTTATGCGTGAATGGATGGCCAAAAACCCCGAACAAACCGAAGAACAAAAAAAGGGCCGCGCACTGTGGTGGGATAAACCGCAAGACCTGCAAACACAACGCGCAAACGCCTCTGCCAAAGTGGCACAGCCCGCCTACGTTTACTTCAGCAACAACAAGTAAGCCACCGCGCACGCAACACAGCGTTTGCCCATGCACGCCAACTGGTGTGCGCAAAAAAGCCCGATCAACTGATCGGGCTTTTTGTTTATCTGCCGTGCAAAAACACACGCGCCACGTACTGAAATAAATATCGATACTCAATATACTTATGCATTGGTAGTACGCGTGCTGTGTTGCCAATGCTGAATTCGATTCAATAGCACAGCAAAACAACGCACCTCTTTATGCGGTGGTTTGGTGGCAGGCTTGCAGGGTTTGCCCGGATATTTAATGCCGTACATAGGTGCCGCATATGAACAAAAGCCAGATGACACGGACGATTTCAGGTATGCCTCGCCCAGATATAGATCTCATGCAGCAGCGAAACCCTGCAAAATTGACGTCTACTTTACGTTGGGCCACATGGAGAACACATGCGTGCTCTGAAAATTTGTAGCCGATTCCTTGTTGTGCTTCTTTCGGGCCTTTTGGCTACCGGCGCTGCAAATGCCGAGGGTTTCTCTTTTGAAATGCCGACGGAGAAGCTACGGATCATTATCCCAGACATACCCGAGATGGTCATGCAAGACCATCCGAACGCCGCTTTACAAAAGCATGCACGGTTCATGGGAAGCGACTCTACGGGATACAGCATTTCGATACTCACACCAACCTGCGATCCAGGAATGGGGGCAGAAGCGTGTGCCGGTTCCACATTCAAGAGTCTCGTATCGCGCTACGGATTAGACGTTAAGAATGTCACTCGCTGGAAAAACGATTCGAATACCTATGTCGTTCTGTTCCCAGTTCGCATGGATCCTTTGGTTCAGTTCAAGGCATATTTTCTCTCCGGCTACGGCGGAACTCATTGTTTGGAGATTCACGTCTCCAAGACCGTAACCGCGAAAGACAGGGACGCACTCATTGCCGAACTAACGCAATGGTACAAAGGGTTTAAGGACGCGAAAATTGAGCCAATGTAGCCTGTGGCCCAACCCATCATTCCAGCGGACCGCCTTCGGCGTCCGCTGAATTTCGACGTTAGGGCACACCAAAGGTAATCGGAGTATTGAATGACTGTTTCAATAAAAGACTGGGATGCGGCTACGATTAAAAAACTCGAAGAAGCCGCGTGCGAGCATGGCATCGTGATGGATTTGCTTAACGCCATTCGCGATTGGCAGGTATCCGGAAGACCAGATGCGCATGACATGCATTTCTTTGAAATCGCAGCAATGGCTGCAGGCTTGGCTCAAGAAGAACGCTATCGTCGTGGCATTGATAAGCGTGAGAGCGAAGAGTGAGCCCTAACAAGTCGTTCAACTGAACAATTTGCAGCGGGGCATTTGCTCCGCAAATTTCACGCCCCGCTACAAACCACTGCGCACGCTTCGCGTGCTGCGTTTTGCCAGTTAACTCGGCGTTAAGTTTCATCAGCGGCACTACCAGAGATCAACGCACAATGATTAAAAATCTACGATTGAAATTTGGCAAAGGGGCAGAGTCTCCAGCCGAGACGATATCAACCACGCCAGTGACAGTGTTCGTCGGGCCGAATAACTCTGGCAAGAGCAAAGTGCTATCAGAAATTCATCGCTTTTGCACGTCCGGCCAGAAAAACTCTACCGACGTGATAGTGAACGAGATTGAGTTTGATGTATTTTCTGAAGCAATCGCGGACGAAAAAATAAAACACGTAACTCTAAAACCTCACGCTAACGAATCCGTACTTCCCGAGAACGTGATTGTCGGTAAGCGAGGAAACCGTCATCAACTGAATCGGCAACAACTGATTGATGCACTTCAGAACACCAATTCTCAAACTCATCGTTTCTGCCAATGGTATCTGCAATACAACACCTTGATTTTGGATGGTCAGAGTCGAATCAGCCTAATTAATCAACAATCAGCTGGAGATTTCCAGCAACCTCCACACACAAGTTTCCAAGTTCTCTTCAAGGACGACACGCGAAGGGCAGAGGTTAGGCGCATTATTCATGACGCTTTCGGCACCCACTTTGCCATCGACCCAACAAACCTTGGCTGGCTACGGTTGCGCCTATCGGCACGGGCACCTAGCTCCCATCTTGAAGAGCGTGGAATTCATGATGAAGCCGTGGAGTTCCATGCTGCTGCCCTACCTATTGAGCAAGCAAGCGATGGGGTCAAAGCATTTACAGGAATGATTACAGAAATAATTGCAGGTGACCCGGCAGTTTTAATGATTGACGAGCCAGAGGCGTTTTTACATCCATCACTTGCGTTTAAACTCGGAAATGAGATAGCTCGCTCCAGCAGCGGATCAGAGAAACGGCTTTTTGTATCGACCCATAGTCCGAATTTCGTAATGGGCTGCATTCAGTCGGGTGCGCCAGTAAACATCGTTCGCTTAACCTATAGAGCTGGGGTAGCAACTGCGAGAATCCTCCCTAAAGAAGACATTCTCAAGTTAATGAGGAATCCGTTACTACGTTCAACAGGTGTCCTCAGTGGCCTATTTTATGAGTTCGTTGTTGTGACGGAGGCCGATGCAGATAGAGCGTTCTACCAAGAAATTAACGAGCGACTTCTTCGTTACAAGCCTGAACTTGGAATTCCGAATTGTCTTTTTATAAATGCACAGAATAAGCAGACCGTACAAACAATTATTCGGCCACTCAGGGAACTCGGCATACCGGCAGCGGGTATTGTCGATATTGACATGCTTAAGGAAGGTGGATCGGTTTGGTCGTCATTCCTTGAAAGTGCATTTGTCCCTGAAATAGATTGCGACTCGCTATCTACTGTGCGAACCGCTGTAAAGCAGCGCTTCGATCAGTCTGGCAAGGATATGAAACGCAAGGGGGGTATCGAGCTACTGAGTCCCAACGATAAGGAAAGCGCAAAGAACCTGTTGGAACGGCTCGCAGAATATGGGTTATTCGCTGTACCTCATGGCGAACTTGAGTCGTGGCTAAAGCATCTTGGTGCTACAGGCCATGGTCCTGCTTGGCTTATTAATATTTTCGAGAAAATGGGCGAAGATTCCACAAAACCCAATTACGTCAAACCAACTGACGATGATGTTTGGGCATTTCTAGGTCAGGTGAAGACCTGGCTCGTAAATCCAAAGCGCAAGGGAATCCCTACATGAAACCTAACCCGTCGCTCCTGTGGACGCACCGCCGGCAGGCTGGCTCCGCGCCTCTTACCTCCAACGTTAGCTAACCCTTTGCACTCGCGGTTTAGATCAAAAATTTGGGCAGAGTAAAACGTGACAGAATTTGTCACGTTCCAAAATGAAAAAGGCCTGATGCGCATGCATCAGGCCTTTAGAATTTGGTGGGGGCAGTAGGATTCGAACCTACGACCTACGGATTAAGAGTCCGCTGCTCTACCAACTGAGCTATACCCCCAACGCAGTTTTGCGTTTTGTCTTACTTTCTCTTGTTGCTTACTCTTTCGCCCACCGTATAAGTGGTGGGTCGTGCGTGACTCGAACACGCGACCAACGGATTAAAAGTCCGCTGCTCTACCGACTGAGCTAACGACCCACTGACCCTTGGCAGCGACGAGCTTACAGCTTTTGGGTCTGACGACCCCCGCTTGCAACCTAGAGAAGCCCTAGATTATAAACAAACTGACTTATTTTGGTCAAACCCCTGTTGTTTTGCCTTTATTTTGCCAAGTAGGGAAAGAGCGCTTGAGCAATGTGATGAAAGGTAGGGCGGAGAATTCGGCGGGAGACAGCGAAAGCAAGGAGGGCAGGAATTGAACCTGCGAATCACAGCATACGGGATGGTGTGCGTTACCAGTTGCACACTCGTTGCTTTCGCTGTTTCCGCAGTCTAGGCAAAACGCATAGACGTGGCAATCACTAACTGCTTTGGTATCGCGTGGGGTCGGCCACGCCGGCGGCGGTAAAGCCTTCTTGCCGCAAACGGCAAGAATCACATTGGCCGCAGGCGCGCCCTGCTGCATCTGCTTGGTAGCACGATACGGTGAGGCTGTAATCCACACCAAGTTTTTGCCCAGCGCGAATAATGTCTGCTTTGCTCAGGTCAATGAGCGGGGCGTGCACTTGCAGTGGCGCGCCTTCTACCGCGGCTTTGGTGGCGAGCCGCGCCAGTTGTTGAAAGGCTTGGATAAATTCGGGGCGGCAGTCTGGGTAGCCGGAGTAATCCACCGCGTTAACACCCACAAACAGGTGGCCGGCTTGCAGCACTTCGGCCCAGGCGAGTGCAAGCGACAACATGATGGTGTTGCGCGCGGGAACGTAGGTAACAGGAATGCCCGGTTGCACACCGGCGGTAGGCACGGCGATGTTGCCATCGGTTAAGGCGGAGCCGCCAAACTGGTTGAGGTCGAGGTGCAATACGCGATGTTCAATAGCGCCGAGGTGTTGCGCTACGCGGCTGGCCGCCGCGAGTTCTGCCAAATGACGCTGGCCGTAATCGACCGACAGGGCATAGCAGGCGAAGCCTTGCGCTTTGGCCATAGCGAGCGCGGTGGCGGAGTCTAGGCCGCCGGAGAGTAGAACAACGGCGCGTGTGGCGTGGTTGGCTGAGTTCATGTTGCGTTATTCATTACACGGTGTGTGGTGGCGATTGTTGTTGTGCCGCGTGGTGCGGGTGTTAGGCATTGTGCGTGCAGCGGGTGCTTAACTACGCATGATTGATACTTACACTCAACATGCACATTACACCCACACCGCGCCTACACCACACCCACACCCAACATTTACGCTCAGCGCCCAGACACATTGCCCCAAATAATTTTATGCAACTGTACCTGCATACGCACGGGCAGGTGGTCGTCCAAAATCCACTGCGCTAAATCTGCTGGGGCCAGCGCACCAGCAACGGGCGACAACAAAATGGTGTGCTTCGCCGTGCGTGCGTTAATTAGCTGGTGTTGCTTGAGCACGTCGCGCGCCCATTCGTAATCTGCCCGGTCACGCAGCACGATTTTAATTTCGTCTTGCGGCTTGAGTATGGCGAGGTTGTCCCACAGGTTTTTATCAACCTCGCCTGAGCCCGGCGCTTTCAAATCCATAATGCATACCACACGCGGGTCCACGTCTTGCACGCTCAGCGCGCCCGATGTTTCGAGCGACACGCTATATCCCTCGTCACACAGTGCGGTGAGTAGGTCGTGGCAATTGCGCTGCGCCAGCGGCTCGCCGCCGGTTACGCATACGGTGGGGCATTGGTGTTGCGCAACCTGCGACAAAATTTCGTCGATGCTTTGATGCTGACCACCTTGAAACGCGTAGGCGGTGTCGCACCATTCACAGCGCAAGGGGCAGCCGGTTAGGCGCACAAACACGGTGGGCAAACCCACGCGTGTGGATTCGCCCTGTATGGAGTGAAAAATTTCGGTGAGGCGCACCGTGGTGTTGCGGTCCAGGGTGCTGCGCGCTGAAGTGCTGCGTACTGCGGCGGAAACAGACATGGCTTTACTTGAGCTTGCTTAAACGACTGGCTGCTTGCTCTGCCTGCGAGGTGCCCGGATATTTTTTGACGATGGTTTCAAACGCTTGCTTGGCCACCTTGTCTTCACCCAGCTCGTGCTTGCTGCTGGCGTAACCCATCCAGGCATCCGGCGCTTTCACGTTGTCGGCATAACGCACGGTCACCACTTTGTAAAACTCGGCCGCACGATTGAATTCGCGCAGTTGGTAATACGAGGAGCCGGCCCAATAGTTGGCGGCGGGTTGATAGCTGCTATCCGGATATTTTTTGATGAACGCAGAAAACGCCACCGCGGCTTCGCGGAATTTGCCATTACGCAGCAGATTGAGTGCGGCTTCGTAATCTTTGCTATCGGTCGGTGCATCGGTTGGGCCTGCGGCATTTGCGGCCGCGTTTGTTGCACCGGTTGCGGCATTGCCGGTGGCACTACCCGAGGCACCTGCTGCCCCCGCATCCGCTGCGGGCTTTGCGCCGGTTTCGAGTTTGCGCAAACGGCTGTCCAGATCAATATAAAAATCTTTCTGGCGTTTGTCGGCAGATTCGGCACCGTAGGTGAGCACTTCAATTTGTCCGCGCAGGCGTGCAATTTCGGCCTTGAGCGATTCGTTTTGTGCGGACAATTCAAGCTGCGCACGCTGCGAGGTTTCTAGCGTGGCCTGCATGGCGGTAACCTGTGTGCGCAACTCTTCTACGCGACGACGCGCTTCGTCGTCGTCAAACAAACCGGCGTGCGCTGGCAACGCCACGGCCCATGCAAGCATGAGGCCGAGGCGACGCAGCGTAAGCGCGCGCAATGCGTGAGACGATGGCATTAAAACTCACCTGTGTAGAGCATGTCGGCACGACGGTTTTCGCTGTATGCAGATTCGTCGTGGCCTTCGTTACGCGGCTTTTCTTTACCCAAGCTCACGGATTCAATTTGCGTTTCGCGTGCGCCCAACAGAATCAGCGCTTTCTTCAATGCGTCTGAACGTTTTTGGCCCAGTGCGAGGTTGTATTCGCGTGAGCCGCGCTCGTCGGTGTTGCCTTGAATCAGCATTTTGATGCTGGGATTGGCAACGAGGAACTTGGCGTGTGCTTCCACCAAACCACGTGCATCTTCTTTGATGGAGTAGCTGTCGTAATCAAAGAACACGCTGCGCTTGGACAGAATGCTGTTGGGGTCTTTAAGCGCGGCTAAGGGGTTGCCTGCACGGTCGGGCAGCACTTGTTGCACCGGCGGGTTGGCGTTGATGTCGCGCGCGTTGGGCGAGCGCTCTTCAACCGGTGCGCCGCCTTGTTCAGGACCGGGCGGAGTGGAGCTACACGCAGCCAACAGGGCGGTAGCAGACAGCAGAGCGAGACGTGATTTCATGTGATTCTCCATTTCTAAATCTAAATTCAAAGCGGACCTGCTTAATGTTTGCCAAGCGGACCCCACGCGGGTTCGCGTACATCACCTGCAGGAACAAATAGTTTTTGTTTTACGCGGCCATCACTCGATACTGCGGCTAATACGCCCCGACCACCCATTTCGGTTGCATACAAAATCATGCGGCCGTTGGGGGCAAATGAGGGCGACTCATCTTTGTGAGAATCGGTCAGCACCTGCGTTTGGCGCGAGCCAAGGTCTAACACGCTAAGCTGAAAATTACCGCTGCTGCGTGCAATATAGGCCAAGGTTTTGCCATCGGGGGCCGGACGTGGGGTGACGTTGTAATTGCCTTCAAAGCTGATGCGCTGGGCTTCGCCACCGGTTGCCGGAATGCGGTACAGCTGCGGGCTGCCACCACGGTCGGAGGTGAAGTAAATAAACGCACCATCGGGCGAGAACGACGGTTCGGTATCAATCCCGGCGGAGCTAGCAATGCGCTGCACGCCGCTGCCATCTGCATTCACGCTGTACAACTGCGATGAGCCATCTTTGGTGAGCACCACGGCAATGCGCGTGCCGTCTGGCGACCAAGCAGGCGCGGAATTGGAGCCTTTGAAATTGGCCACGATGTCGCGGCGGCTGGTGGCTAAGGAGTGCACATAGATGACCGGCTTTTTCTTTTCGAACGAAACGTAAGCGAGGCGCGAACCATCGGGCGACCACGCCGGCGAAATAATCGGCTCGGTTGAGGTGAGCGCAGCTTGGGCGTTTTGGCCGTCTGCATCCGCTACTTGCAGTTCATAACGACTGCCTGTTTTGAGCACGTAGGCAATGCGTGTTGAAAACACGCCCGGCTCGCCCATGAGTTTTTCATAAACCACATCTGCAATGCGGTGTGCGGTGGCGCGGTTTTGCGAAGCAGAGAACAAAAAGATCATGCCGCCCAGCGGTGCGCGACGTGCGGTGTCGTACAAACGAAAACGCGCTTCATATTTGCCGCCCGTTACCGGCACCACACTGCCCGTTAGCACGGCGTCTGCGCCGCTTGATTTCCAGCTACCAAAATCGAGCGAGGCATTTTCTGAAATGGGGCGGCTGCCTGCATCAATCATATTGAACAAGCCGGTGCGCTCTAAGTCTGCGCGAATAATGCTGGTAATGTTTTTGGGCAGCGCGTCTTCGCCCTCAAACTTGGCAATGGCTACGGGAATGCGATTGGCACCGGCACCGGTAATCTCAATGGTGAGTTCGGCCTGCGCCAAACTCGGCAGCATGAGCGCCAGGCAACACGCCAGTGCAAATTGCCAAACTTTGCCAATCTGACGTTGAGCAGCCGTTGCGGATTGAGTCAGCATGTTGCGCATGAATTGATTTGGAGTCCGCATTTTTAAATGTGTTGTTTTGTTGTCGACGTTGTCATGCTTGCCCGCGTTACGTACAAAGCCACAAAGCTTACGAGCAAAGCAGCTGTGCGAGGCCAAAAGCCCTGCCAATTATAGCGACTCGCACGCCATGAACCACGATCACACGTGGTTTTACCATTTTTGCGTTACGCCTTATGTGATGGCAACGTGCTTGTGGCGTGCTTGAGACATGATTGGCAAACACGCAGGTTAGCGCGGTACTCAGGTTTGACGCATTCGCTAGCGTTACTTAGCAAGCTTGACCTACTCATTGAGTAGCGGTTTGTGTTTCAGTTCCAATACCCGCTCAAAAATATCGCTGCGCTCAGGTTTGGGTAGCGGGCTGGAATTCCAAATCGCACGCTCAACGGCATCGTCTAACTGCGGGTTGCCGCTGGAGCGACGCTTCACCACGCTCACCACTTCACCGGTTGGCAACTGGGTAATGGCAAACACCACCTCAACCTGCGGGTTGGTGCTTCCTGCCAAGCCCGGCGGCACCACGGTTTTGCCGCGAATTTTGGCGGAGATTTTGCCAATGTAGCTTTCGCGCGCGCCCTTGAGCGCGGCGGCCGCAGCCGCTTGCTTGGCGCGGTCTTGTTCCATTGCGGCCACTTCAGCATTAGCGCTGTTG
>SBBQ01000003.1 GCA_005239635.1 Uliginosibacterium gangwonense | reverse complement strand
TCACTTGGCTGTCACTGAATTTCGACTTCTTCATGCAGAACTCCCTCTAACGAGAAAATTCTACTTCTGATCGCGATGGTTTTACGGGGGGATTACCAAGTGACTAAGTTCTTGAAGTTTTGCTTGAACAATCGGAAGCGTCTTAAGCTTCCGCGATTTATGAATTGCAAATAATGAAATAATGGCGGTCACTACAAAGATAATGGGTATGAATAACCCAATGGCAGTTGAGATCCCCAATCTATTATTCATTATTGTGACTTTTTCTAATGAAGAGATAAGGTCTTGGCTATTGGCTAAGTTTTGTGACATACATTTCTTTGCGCATCAATTGGTAGCAGATGAGGAGCTTTTCCAAGATAAGTAATGTTGTAGTACTCTGGAATGCTGAAAACGTGATGTGCTAGCGCCACTGTGTTTGATGGCAGCACTATGACATAGACATCAGCATACTGGGCCCGATATTGATTGTCGAGCCGCTATGACTTCAGTATGGGTTTGCTTTAATTGCTGCACGTTATCGTGCGCTGTCACGCCGCTTCTTTAAGCGTTGCGATCAAACTCATGGCCATTGGCAAACATCCACCCCCCCATTTGTAGCGATTGGTGTCCATGGCGGCCCTCCGAGCAGGGCGTTTTGTCAGTCTGGGCCTAGCAGTAGGCCAAATGTGAATTATTTGCTGCACCGCACACAGGCCTTGGGTAAAATGCCCGTGCCAATATAGGCACGCTGGCTGTCGGTATGAGAGGAACCCCTGATGTTCCCGGAGCATGAAGTTGCGCTACTTGGTGTTTGCAAGCATTGCATTGGCAAACGCTAAGACTTCAAGAACTCCTGGCCGACTCTTATAAAAAACACAATTCAGGTGAGTGGAATCATGAGTGGAACGCGTTACGTTATTCCCTTCGAGCAGTTACGCATGCACGATGTGGGCGAGGTGGGCGGCAAGAATGCGTCGTTAGGTGAGTTGATTAGTCAGCTCGCGGGCGCAGGGGTGCAGGTGCCGGGTGGTTTTGCGACGACCGCGCAAGCCTACCGAGAGTTTTTGGCGCACCCTTCTGCGGGCGGCCAATCGCTGGCAGACCGCATTAACGCTGCGCTCGATTCGTTAAACGTTGACGATGTGACGGCGCTGGCTCGCACCGGCACGCAAATTCGCAATTGGATTATGGAAGCGCCGTTTCCGCCCGCGTTAGATGCGGCGATTCGTGCGTCTTACGCTGGGCTAGATGCAGACGGTAAGGGTTCATTCGCGGTGCGTTCTTCTGCCACGGCAGAAGATTTGCCCGATGCTTCGTTTGCCGGCCAGCAAGAAACTTTTCTCAACATCTCGGGCATCGACAATGTGTTGCATGCCATTCACGAGGTGTTTGCTTCGCTCTATAACGACCGCGCCATTTCGTATCGCGTGCACAAAGGCTTTGTGCACGCAGATGTGGCGTTGTCTGCCGGTGTGCAGCGCATGGTGCGTTCTGACCAGGGCGCAGCCGGTGTGATGTTCACGCTCGATACCGAGTCGGGCTTTGATAATGTGGTGTTCGTGACATCAAGCTACGGCTTGGGCGAAACGGTGGTGCAGGGTGCAGTTAACCCAGACGAGTTTTATGTGCACAAAGCTACGCTGCAAGCCGGCAAGCCATCTGTGGTGCGCCGTAACTTAGGCTCGAAGATGATTAAGATGGTGTTTGCCGAGCAGCAGCGCGCTGGCAAAAGCACTATTACCGTTGATGTACCAGAGGCACAACGTCATCGCTTTTCGCTCACCGATGTTGAGGTGATGGAACTAGCGCGCTACGCGCTGATTATTGAAAAGCACTATGGCCGCCCGATGGATATTGAGTGGGGCAAAGACGGCATCGACGGCAAGCTCTACATTTTGCAGGCACGTCCGGAAACGGTGAAGTCGCAATCTCAAGGCATGGTGCAAGAGAAATACCGCTTGCAGCAATACGGCAAGGTGCTGGTAACCGGCCGCGCCATTGGCCAAAAAATTGGCGCAGGTGCGGTGCGCATTGTGCATGACATTAGCCAAATGCATTTGGTGCAAGAAGGCGATGTACTGGTTACTGACATGACCGACCCGAACTGGGAGCCGGTGATGAAGCGCGCCTCTGCGATTGTCACCAACCGTGGCGGCCGCACTTGCCACGCAGCCATTATTGCGCGTGAGCTGGGAATTCCGGCTATTGTGGGCTGTGGCGATGCTACTGAAATGCTCACCGAAGGCGAGAGTGTGACGGTGAGCTGCGCCGAAGGCGACACCGGCCATGTGTATCGAGGTCGTTTGGCGTTTGAGGTGATTACGCAAGACATGGGCAATCTGCCCGACTTGCCTGTAAAGATCATGATGAACGTGGGCAACCCTGAGTTGGCCTTCGACTTTGCGCAAATTCCGAACGCCGGTGTGGGTTTGGCTCGCTTGGAATTTGTGATCAACAATATGATCGGTATTCACCCCAAGGCGATTCTTGAGTTGAACACCTTGCCGGCAAGCCTGCGCGAAGAAATTTTGCGTCGCGCCCGCGGCTACGAAAACCCGCAAGCCTTCTTTGTTGATAAGTTGGTGGAAGGCGTGGCGACCATTGCTGCGGCGTTTTACCCCAAGCCCGTAATTGTGCGTTTGTCTGACTTTAAGTCGAACGAATATCGTAAGTTGTTGGGCGGTGAAATTTACGAGCCGGAAGAAGAAAATCCGATGTTGGGTTTTCGTGGTGCTTCGCGCTACATCGCACAGAGCTTCCGTGATTGCTTTGCGTTGGAATGCCAAGCCATGCGCCGCGTGCGTAATGAAATGGGCTTCACCAATGTGCAATTGATGGTGCCTTTTGTGCGTAACCTAGCTGAAGCCGAGGCGGTGGTTGAACTGTTGGCTGAGCATGGTTTGGAACGCGGCAAGGACGACCTCAAGCTCATTATGATGTGCGAGATTCCGAGCAATGCGTTGTTGGCCGAGCAGTTCTTGAAGTTCTTTGATGGCTTCTCGATTGGCTCAAATGACTTGACGCAGCTGACGTTGGGCTTGGACCGTGATTCTGGCTTGGTGGCGCACGCGTTTGATGAACGCGACCCGGCGGTGAAGCAGTTGCTGTCATTGGCCATTTCAAACGCCAACCGCTTAGGCAAGTATGTGGGCATTTGTGGTCAAGGCCCGTCTGACCATGCGGATTTTGCAGAATGGTTGATGGACGAGGGGATTCAAACGATTTCACTGAACCCCGATACCGTGCTGGATACGTGGTTGAAGTTGGCCGCACACAAAAAGTCCTGAGTCGGTATTTGTTGTTAAACAAAGCGGCCACACCTGTTAGCAGGGGTGGCCGTTTTGCATGGGCGCTCGCTTTGTGGGCGGCTACTTTTGCCAATCACCGATTCCCTAGAGTGGCGCATTGTTGGCAGCGTTGCAGGAAACATAGCCTCGCCAACAATAAACTGAGGGGTACAGTAGAATAGAGACCTGTTTAGGTTGAAGTGTTGGGTGAAGCGTTGAGTAGAAGCCTCGGGTTAAAGCCCAAGGTGAAAGCTTTGGGATAGCCGCTTTGGGATAGTCGATTGCCAATCGGCAAGATTGCTGTCAGTTGCTGTCGGTTGCTCCCAACATTTACCCAGCATTTAAAACACATCGCAGTATAAAAATATTAAACAAGGGCAGGAACGTGGTGAGCTCAGGCGTAAGCCGGCAAGTGCCGGTCGGTAAGGGGATGCAAGGCCGTATTCAGCGTGGTTTGCTGTGTCATGTACATGGCGCGTTGCTGTTAGGCAGTGTGTGTGCCGTGGCATTGCTTTCTGGTTGCAGCACCGTTTCAGAGACTGTGTCCAACACGGTGGGCAAGCTCAATCCATTTTCAAGCAGCGATAAGCCGGTGCAAACCAAGCGTGTTGAGCCTAGCCATTTAGAAGCTCTGCGCGTTGATCCGCGTTTGATTGTAGGCGGCGCGATTCCAGACACGCCTGCGGTGCCTACTGTTATGGCACAAATTCAGCCCGATGCCCCCGCTGCAACCGGTAGCGCGCAACGCATTCAGGAAGTATTTTTCGATTTTGATAGCGCCGCGATTACGCCAGAGACGCAAGCTGGCCTGCAGGCATTGGCAAAATCGTTGGCTAATGGCGGAATCAAAGTGCGTATTGAAGGTAATACGGACGAGCGCGGCAGTAAGGAATACAACCTTGCGCTGGGTCAGCGCCGTGCCAATGCCGTGGCCGATATGCTGCGTGCAAATGGCCTAGCAGAGCAGCGTATTGAGGCGGTGTCTTACGGTGAAGAACATCCGCGCAAAAAAGGCCATGACGAAACCGCGTGGAAAGAAAATCGTCGTGTCGATTTTCGTTATGCTCGCTAGTGTGCAGGTGTAACAAGTTCGTTGTTGATGATGTAATTTCTCGCCTTATGAGTGTGATGAATTGTCATGACGGCAACTTAATTTATTTTGCCAATCACACTGCTTAGGCAGGGCCGTACAACAGATTCGGGAGGCGCAATGGCTCTGGAATGGTGGCATTGGACGGTGCTGGGTTTAGTGTTGGTTATGTCTGAACTGGTGCTCACCAGTTTTGTGCTCATTTGGTTTGGCTTAGGTGCGGTGCTCGTTGGCCTCGCGCTGCTTATGTTGCCGGCCCTTTCATTAACGACCCAACTCGCCTGTTGGCTCGCGGCTTCTCTTCTCATGGTGTGGTTGTGGTTTAAGGTGTTTAAGCCGCACCAGCACAAAACCCGTGTGGGCATGGCCGATAGCATGATCGGTGAAATTGGTTTGCTCACGCGTGATTGCGAGCCATTTCAACAAGGCGAAGTGCGTTTTCAACGACCTGTGTTGGGCGCCGAAGTGTGGCCGTGCTTGAGCGATGAGCCACTGCAAGCCGGCATGCGCGTTAAGCTCAAAGCGGTTGAAGGCGTGCTGCTGCGCGTCGGCCGCACCTGATCTCAGTTTCTGACAAGGAGTCTTCCATGCAAGCAGGGTTTGCACTCGTTATTGCACTACTTGCTTTTATTGGCATCACCTTAGCCAAAGGGATTCGCATTGTTCCGCAAGGTGAAGAGTGGATCGTGGAGCGGCTGGGTAAATACCTCACCACGTTGCAGCCGGGCTTGCGCATCATCATTCCGTACATTGATGATGTGAAATACAAGGTGATAACCAAAGACGTGATTTTGGATGTGCAAGAGCAAGAGGTCATTACACGCGATAACGCGGTGATTCTGACCAATGCGGTGGCCTTCATCAAAGTGACAGATCCGGTGAAGGCGGTGTATGGTGTGACTGATTTTTCAGAAGCGATTCGCAATCTGATTATGACGACGCTTCGCTCCATCATCGGCGAAATGGACTTGGATGCTGCATTGTCATCGCGCGATAAAATTAAAGTACGCTTGCGTGAGAGCATTGCTGACGAAGCGGTTGATTGGGGCTTAACGGTGAAGTCGGTTGAGATTCAAGACATCAAACCGTCGGCTTCAATGCAGGTGGCGATGGAGCAACAAGCATCCGCCGAGCGTGAGCGCAAAGCGATGGTGACGCGTTCTGAAGGCGCCAAGCAGTCTGCCATTCTGGAGGCGGAAGCGCGCCTAGAAGCAGCCAAACGAGATGCGGCTGCGCAGGTGCAGTTGGCCGAGGCTAGCGCTGAATCGATCCGCCGATTAACGCAAAGTATTGGCGACCATAGCGCACCTGTGAGTTATCTTTTAGGCGAGAAATATATTGCTGCGCTACACGCCTTAGGCGAGTCTGATAACGCCAAAATCGTCGTGCTGCCTTCTGATCTACAAGAGGCCGTCAAAGGCGTGTTTGGCAAAAAGGTTTGATCGATGTGGGCGAAGGCGTGAGGCTTGTGTGCTCGCTCGCTAAATGTGGTCGCGAATACCCTTGGGAACGCCTTCAATACAAGTTAGCGATTGCGCGATTTAAGTAGCGCGTTTTGTTCGCGCTTCCATTCGCGTTCTTTTTCGCTCTCGCGCTTCTCGAATTGTTTTTTGCCCTTTGCCAAGCCGATGTGGGCCTTAATGCGCCCGCGCTGATAATGCAAGTCGAGCGGCACCAGTGTGTAGCCGGCACGTTCTACTTTGCCAATTAGTTTGCTAATTTCGCTGCCGTGCATTAGCAATTTGCGGGTGCGCACCGGGTCTGGCTGGATGTGGGTTGAAGCCGTTGGCAGCGCGGAGATGTGCATGCCGATGAGAAATAACTCTTCGTTTCGCAGCAACACATAGCACTCTTTAATTTGTGCCCGACCTGCACGAATCGCTTTGACTTCCCAGCCTTCAAGTACCAAGCCAGCTTCGAAAGTTTCTTCGATGCTGAAATCGTGGCGAGCTTTGCGGTTGTCGATAATACTCATAGTGAAAGTGGGCGATTCTTCTATTGGCCGATGTTGTATGGCGATGTTTGTGGCCGATGATACGTGGCCGATGATACGTGGCCGATGATACGTGGCCGATGATACGTGGCCGATGATACGTGGCCGATGATACG
>SBBQ01000050.1 GCA_005239635.1 Uliginosibacterium gangwonense | reverse complement strand
ACGCAAAGAAGAATAGTGTTGACAGTCAAAATTCGCTTTTTAATTCAGAAGAGTAGGCCGATTTTTGGGGAATTTTTCATGAATCCCGGCCGCCCCTCATATCCTGAAAATTCCTGACCTAAAGTAAGCGGCGTAGCATCTTGCAAATGCGTTCGTCCGATCTTTGTTAAGTGCGCAAAGGCCTGAGATTTTTCACTCAGGACACAATGCAAACTAGCAAGTGCCGGCAAGAGATTATGGACAATGCCGTGTACCGCGGACACGTGCATTGCAGTGGGAAACACGTCGTTTGACGATTGACCAAGGTTGACCTCGTCGTTTGGATGTACGCAGCGTTTTGCTCCGCGCTCGCCATGCAGGAGTTCAGATGAACGATTGGCAAGCACCTCGTTCACGTTCATGTTGGAATGTGTGCCCGACCCTGTTTGCCAAACGGACAGTGAAAATTCGCGCTGATGGCGTCCGCTCAAGATTTCATCAGCAGCAAGCATGATGGCTTTAGCCTTAGTATCAGGCAGCAACCCCAAGTCGCCATTTACTTTTGCGCATGCTTTTTTGATGGCTACCAATGCCAGAATAATTTCGCTTGGCATGCGCTCGGTGGATATTTTGAAGTGAGTAAGCGAGCGCTGCGTCTGCGCACCCCATAGACGCTTGCGAGCGACCGATACGGTGCCTATAGAGTCGTGTTCAATACGCATTTTGTTCATGGCCCATCATCCGCTAGTACAACAAGTGCCAAGCTCGTGTTTCAATGCACATTATGTGTGGCCGTGTGAATGTGCTGTTCGGGGTAAGAACGGTACGATGTCTTTTTCTTGTTTTTTCATGTGTTTTGCTGCTCGCTTCTCTTTCGGTGTGGATTGAGGGACTTTCTTGTCTTCCTTGTTGCTCTGTCTGACTTTGCCCATGTTTGTTCTCCTTGCGATGATTAAGTGAACTCGGTAAGTGCTTTAGGGCTACTCTCCGATAATGCTGGCTCACTCCGCCGATAGTCTGGGAGCTGAGGATAAGCCTGCGCTCTTATTAGAAGATTGCAAGCTATTTGTGATGAACTGGCCAAATGACCTACAGGTAATAGGTTGCTAAAAATGCCGGAACCTCGCATTGGTTAGGCGAGTGGCCAGTTAAGCAGAGGCGTACTATCTGTTGAGCGTGTGTGCGTGAGCAATGCTGCAGTAGTAACTTTAGTCCCTAATCTCTGGGATGCTGCACTGTTTAACAATCTGCTGTAGATGTTCTGGTGACGCTTGTTCTGGCGGTATCTGATTGCCGATGACCAAACTTACGTTTCTGAAAGGCCGTGCGCGCCAAGGTTTGGCGAGCGCTTTGCCATGCTTGCGTGAAAACAGGCTGCCCCATAAACCAATTAGGGCCATAGGCACGACAGGCACGGCATCACGTTGCAAAATGCGCGTGATGCCTGGACGGAAGGGGTTCATTTCACCATTCGCGGTGATTTTCCCTTCCGGAAAAATACACACGAGTTCGCCGTTACGTAGCGCTTTTGAGACTTCTTCAAAGGCGCGTTCCATCATGGCGGCATCTTCTTTTGCCGGTGCAATGGGAATGGCTTTGCTGCTTTTAAAGAAGAACGACAAGATGGGCCAACGAAAGATGTGATGGTCCATGACAAAGCGTATGGGGCGGCGGCATGCAGCGGTGATGATGAGCGCATCGACAAAACTCACATGATTGGCAATGAGTAGTGCGGGCCCTTGTGTGGGAATGTGTTCCGCTTTGCTTACATTAAGTTTGTACACCGTATGTACCAACACCCACACGATGAAGCGCAATAAAAATTCAGGCACGAGTCCATAGATATACACCGCAACGGCCACGTTGCAGAGTGCAGCGATGCCGAACAAGGTGGGTATGCTCAGGCCGTTGGATAGCAGGGCGCCTGCAGCGAGCGAGCCCACGACCATGAAAAGTGCATTCATGATGTTGTTAGCGGCGATGATGCGTGCGCGATGGGAATTATCGGAGCGAATTTGCATCAGGGCATACAACGGCACAATGAAAAAGCCGCCAAATAACCCCAGCCCTATGAGCGCCAATAAAACGTGCCACATGGCTGGTTGTACGAGTAATTCGCTTAAGGCGAGCGGCGCGTTGTTTGGCAATTGGCTGGGTGTGGCTAATGCTAGGTAAAGTCCGCATACGCTGAGTCCAATTGATCCGAGCGGAACCAGCCCGATTTCAACGTGGCCTTCTGACAGTCGCTCACACAGCATGGAGCCCAGCCCAATGCCTAAAGTAAAAACAGCGAGCAACAGGGTGACGCCGGATTCATTGCTACCTAATACGTTTTTGGCAAAAGCAGGAAACTGCGTGAGTAATAACGCGCCAAATAACCAAAACCATGAAATGCCGAGAATGGATAAAAACACGGTGCGGTTTTGACGAGCAAAACCAATGTTGCGCCACGTTTCGCTAATCGGATTGAGGTTGATTGGCAAATCGGGCTGCGGTGCCGGTGCCGGCGGAATGCTACGGCTACATTGATAACCGATGCAGGCAACGCCCAAGCACACGACGGTGATCCACGTGCTGCTATTCGGTTGGCTGGCTAGCAGGCCGCCCAGAATCGTGCCGATCAAAATGGCAACGAAGGTACCTGCTTCAATGAGCGCGTTACCGCCGACTAATTCATCTTCATGCAAATGCTGCGGCAGGATGGCGTATTTCACGGGCCCGAAAAGGGTGGAGTGCAAACCCAGCAGAAATAAACAGAACATTAGTAGGTAGAGGCTGTGCAGCCAGAAAGCAGTTGCTGCGACTAGCATGATGCCGATTTCTAGCACTTTGACTAAGCGACTAAGCAACGCTTTGTCGTATTTATCCGCTAGCTGCCCTGCGGTTGCAGAGAACAAGAAAAAAGGCAGGATAAATACGCCACCGGCGATGTTGGCGAGCAACGAGATCGGCAAGTTGCCCCAATCACTTGCGTGAAATGTAAGCAGTACGATGAGTGCGTTTTTGAACAGATTGTCGTTGAGTGCCCCCATAAATTGGGTGGCAAAGAACGGGGCAAAACGACGTAGCCGCAATAAAGAAAAGGCGTGTTCGCTCATGGCGAGTTTGCCTTAGTGTGTCGTGTCGTCCAGCTGTGACACATCGTCACGCTCACGCTGGTTGGCTTGGTGCCAGCGTTGGATGAAATACATGGTGACGGCGACGAAGAGGCCAAACATGGTGAGCACGGTGAAGATCGAGAAGTCGTATCGAATGAGGATGGCGTAGAGGCCGGTCATCATCAGAATCGAGAGGTTCTCGTTGAAGTTTTGAATGGCAATGGAGTGGCCGGCACCCATCAGTACATGGCCGCGGTGTTGCAGCAACGCGTTCATGGGTACAACAAAGAAGCCGGCGAGTGCGCCAATTAAAATGAGCAGTGGAATGGCGATGACGGTGACGTTAACAAAGTTCATCACCAGCACCACAACGCCCATAGCAATGCCGAGCGGAATGACTTTGACTGAGCGACGCAAAGTGACGTATTTGGCGGCGATGATGGCACCTGTGGCGACGCCAATGGCAACCACGCCTTGCAACATAGACGACTTTGCCAATCCTAGGCCAAGCGCAACGTCTGCCCACTTGATCACAATAAATTGAAGCGTGGCTCCAGCCCCCCAAAACAAGGTGGTGACGGCCAGTGAAATTTGCCCCAACTTATCGCGCCACAATAGTGCAAGACAGTGTTTGAAGTCGTGAAGCAGGTAGATGGGATTGTGCTTGAGCGGCTTGTGGTCAACGCCAGTGTCTGGCACTTTGGTGTTGAGCCATGCAGCTAAGAGATACATCGAGCCAATCATCAAAATCGACATTTCAGCGACGGTATCAATGCCCGTATCAATGAGCGGAAAGTCTATTGATAGCAGCGTTGCTGAAACGTTTTGTGAGATGAGCAAACCACCTAACACTGAACCTGCAATGATGGCGCCAACGGTGAGTCCTTCGATCCAGCCATTGGCAACAACAAGCAGTCGGTGGGGCAAATATTCAGTGAGGATGCCGTACTTGGCCGGGGAATAGGCGGCCGCACCCAAACCCACGACTGCATAGGCGAGCAGTGGATGCACGCCTACGAACATCATGCCGCAGCCAAAAATTTTAATGGTGTTACTGATCATCATGACCCGACCTTTGGGCATCGAGTCTGCAAAGGCGCCTACGAATGCTGCGAGCGCTACATATGAAAATGTAAAAAAGAGCTTGAGCAGCGGTTCATAAGAAGCGGGGGCATGCATCTCACGCAATACATAAATTGCGGAGATCAGCAGTGCATTGTCGGCCAGCGCAGAAAAAAACTGCGCCGCCATGATGATGTAGAAGCCAAACGGCATTGTGCTGTGCGTTTCGTGCAATAGGCAGATTTGTCGGCTTTTGGCTCAACCGATCTGCGTTCTGTGTTGGCTTAATGCGAGCTATACGTAGATCATTGATTTTGCATGGATT
>SBBQ01000081.1 GCA_005239635.1 Uliginosibacterium gangwonense | reverse complement strand
GGTGTTCTACAATCGACAGCGAATACACCAGACTCTGGGCTACCTCAGCCCGCTGCAGTTCGAGCTGCAAACAGTGGTAACTATTTAACCGTCCGTACAGCACGGGTTACCTCAGTCTGTCCCCTATTATTGCGGCGGTGGCTTCGGGATTCACTGGCCGGACATCGATGAGGATTTGTCGACCGAAGGCTTGTTGCGGGGAGCGCCAGCACCGCAGCCACACTGACCAGCACACCAAGCAGCTAAGACAGAAAGCAGAAGCCCCACCGACCCGCAACAGCAGCGGGTGGGTGGGGCTTTTTGTTTTATGACTAAATAGTCAGCCGAACAAACGGGCAACCTCTACCATCAACCGTGCCGTATATCGACAGCACGGGTCGAAGCTATCACCAAGCCATAGCCCAACTCATCAAAGATCGCGTCCCATTGGCCTAATCCATGATGAGCCTTGAGAGCATTTTCCAAGCGAACTGGAGCCACCCCTTTGCGATAAGAAAGGTGGTTTGCAACATTTGCGTCAATCGGTAGCCGAAACTTCCGGTCAAATGATTCAGCAATCATTCCGCTTGCTTCTTCAACTTTGTAAATCGGCTGAACAAGTGTCGACGTATCTAGCCCCTCACGCATCACAGGCCAATGACCGTGCCATATCTTGGCGTCCAATGATGAAGACGCAAGACAAGGCGTTAGCCCTTCAACTTGCACGGTTCTGATTTTTTCCAAGTCGTCGAACTTTTCTTCGAACAAGACAAGATAGAGCTCGCTTTTCCATTTCCGCGCAACAACTCCCACTCCCCAGGCTGTGGGGCTCAGTGGGACAGCAAAAAGATCACCTGCCTTTGCAGTAACACTCACGTCTAAGGATTCCTTCGTGGTTCAGGCAACCCAAGTTCAGCACGACGTGCCGCACCTACAGGGTCTTTCAAGTTTGCGCCAAAGAACGGGGTCAGACACGATTATCCTCTTTCATCGGCCTGCCTCCTATTGTGTCAGGCGAGACATTTTCTATTGGCGTTAGTCGATGTCATGGATTCAACATAACAGAAAACCGTGGTCTGTCCCCTATTATTCGCTTCTGCTGACGAAATGTCTAAAGCCCAATCGACGCTGGCATAGTATTCCGCGTTTGATGAACGCGACCGCCGCACAGCGCAACCATTGGGAAGTGTGCGGCGGCGGCTTCGGGATTCATTGGCCGGAGATTGATGAGGATTTGTCGACCGAAGGCTTGTTGCGCGGTGCTCCGGCACCGCAGCCGCATTGACCAGCACACCAGCAGCTAAGGCAGAAAGCAGAAGCCCCACCGACCCGCGCAGCGGGTGGGTGGGGCTTTTTCTGTTCACAGAATCACTGAAACAGTATCGGTATGTTTCTTTCAGTGCTGATCTGAGCTAGCTGGCGAAGTCTGGCAAGCAATGGTTCTCCGTCGACATCAAAGAAACACTCAGCCAAGTTCTTTGGCGAAATCCCGAACGACTTGGCTACTTGCTTCTTCCATGGAGAATTGAACTCCACCGGAGGATGGCGCATGAGCGCCTCTTCTGCCAGCTTCAGTTCTGCAAGCAGTCCAGCAGACTCTTCAGGTGACCAAGAGCCATCGCAATCATGATGGTTGTTTAATGTTGGGCAGACGCTCCCCGCCTTTCCCTGCTCAAGAGTCGCTGTGACAGCGTCACGAAAGAAGTTGAAGTCGGCATACGATCCAATCTCAACCCCTTCCAGCTCTTCATCTTCTTCAAAAACACAGAGATATAAACCCATCACGAAGCTCGCTCTACCTTGACCAGACCACCAGAGTTCCGAACAAATTCCCGTAAAGATGGATGCACAACAGCTTGCTTTGGCAGTTGAACTACGACTTTTTTACCTTGGCTCTGAGCAATGTAGGCAAGCATTTTGATTTGATACGTCAGCCGCATCTCTCCAACGTTCTTTATCAAATACAACTTGTTGCCTACCTCCGCATCAGGCATCGACCCTCTGGGCGTCTGATGTCGCGTGTATGCAAATTCCATACTTATTAACCTCCCGGCTTCACTACCTTAACACCCCACGAGTCAAGCCACTTCTGGAACTCGGGGTTCACTGGACGAGTGGTTTGGATTGTCAAAGGCTTATTGTCGACCAAGGACTTATAGGTCTGCAAACGTAGCTGATACGTTGAATTCAGCTCGCTACGCCCACCCTTAATTTCCAGATACCCCGTGTCAGAGACCCCATCAAATATGGTGCCTTTTACCTGACCGCCTTTAGTGTATTTGGCATCCCCAACGATGACCTTGAATGCCGCTGAGTCGATTTGCTCTTGGGTCGGACGGAACACCAGCGTGTTCTTGTCGACCCCAAGCTTCGCCAACTGCTCTGCTTCGTGAAGCTGGCCTGCTCTCAATGGATTGACTGCACTGTTTGCCGCCCCTTCCAACTGCATTGTACTGTATCGCGCTGCCCTTGTTTCTAGCAACAGCGTCGTGCCTAACTTTGCAACTTTTGACCAAGCGCCTAGACTGACTGCCTCTCCTCCAATACCGAAGCCTTCAAAGCCTCGGTCGTAACTCACCAGATGAGTATCTTCTGCCGCAATACTGGAAATGCTACGACCATCATTGGCAATTTGGTCATACACCATGCGGTAGCCGTTGATCGCCGTTATGCCGGCAGAATAGGTGCCCTGCAAAACACCTAAGCCCGCATTCTTTGCCGTCAGCCCGAGTATGACCGGTGTTGCCGCTATGGCTTTACTCATCTGTTCGGAATAAGGCATAGATGGCCCATCGCTAACCGACACCTGTTCTGTGCCACCGCCATAAGCACCACCGGCAGCATCCCCGGATTGAACTATCTCTGTGTGGTAGTTGCTGGTGGGAACCGGCGCGACATACTCCTTATTAAATCCTGTGTATCCATAACTTTTTTCCGGACCATTTCTTATTGATCTGGATAATTCAGCACCGGCCTTTTTCTGTTGAGTCAAGGATGCCAGATAGGCCTCTTGCTCGGAGAGTGGTTTAGCCTTACGTGCGACAGGTGATGGCTTGTCTGCCTGCACAGAGTCAGTATCCGGGTCTGCCGCGTATTCCCGCGCAGGTGTCCAGCCGGACATGAATTCATCGACCGACATCGTGCGTGACTGGGCATCTGCCTGCGAGTTGGCATTGGTATTGGACTTTGCGTCCAATTGAGCCGCCGTATTTCTCGCAGCGAGGCTCTCACCAATCGCATTGCCAAAGGCATCTGAAGCGACAGCAGTCCAGTTAAACTTACCCCCGCCATTGACAGCCAGACTAATGGTCTGTGAGGCAAAGCTGGTGGCCGCACCATTCCAGAAAGCGACAGAGAATTTCTGCCCCACATCCATCCTAGCGGTATCGATTTTGCCATTGACGACTGAGGTGTCATTGGCACTGGCAATAGCTTCGGTAATAGCGCTGGTAATCGGTGCCGAGATCGCTGCGGCGGCCACCGCACGGCGCTTGAGGTTTTGGCTTGTAACCTACTGACGGGAGAATTCTTGGCGTGCGATTTTTTCAAGCCGTGAAATCGTGGGCAACAGGTTAAGGCCTGTTTGTTCACGCAAAATAACCGCTGCATCGCGCAGTTCTTGCGCACTGGGCCACGCACTGCTGTCAGCCTTTGCCAATGCCACCGCATTGCCGCTATCGCAGGATGGAAACACCAGCGCTTGCTCATCAAACGCCGTTTGCATACGCGCCACGCTGCCCGCAAATCCTTTAGCGCGGCCAAACAGATTGGCAACGAGCACGCCTTCTGGCGCTAAACACTGGCGCGCTTGTTGATAAAACGCTTCGGTATCGAGTGCGCCTGCGCGAGCTTGCGCGTCATAGCCGTCGACCATAATGAGGTCATACCGACAATCCGCACTGTCGTTGTCTTGTTGCGAAGCTTCATTCACAAATTGTGCGCCGTCGGCAAGGTGCATGGTGATGCGCTGCGGGTCTTGCGGCACGCGAAATGCCGCATGTGCAACGGGCACAACCTCAGGGTTGATTTCAACTACCGTGAGGTGCGCTTGTGTGCGATGTCGATACAGAAACTTGAGCACGGAGCCTGCACCCATGCCGATGATGAGTACTGTGCGCGGCCATGACTCGGCACGCATGAGTAGCGGTGCCATCATTTCGCGGGTGTAGTCGAGCTCAAGCGACCACGGACGTGCAACGCGCATGGCGCCCTGAATCCATTCAGAGCCAAAGTGCAAACGGCGCACGCCAGCTTCTTCGCTCACTTCGACCGACCAGTTGTTTTTCTGGCGCGCCACGTGGTTCTCCGTGCAGGTCTTAAGCCTTAGCTGGCTGGGGTGGTCGGTGGCAAATTGCCATCGTCAAACAAGGCGTCAATGTCTTGTGCGTTGAATCGATACACGTGATTGCAAATGTCGTCGTGAATCATCACTTCGCCATGCTCGGCCAGAATCGATTCCAGCTCTTCGCGCCCCAGTGAGCGCAGCATGTTGCGCACTTTGTCCCAGTCTTGTGGGCAATGCCACGCCACACTACGTGGCTCGTAAATACGAATGCCGCCTGCTTCAATTTCTTCATGGAACAAGCGGCGCAGCAAGATTTCGGTATCCAGTGAAAGCAACTCGGATGACTGCACCGTGCTGGCAAGATGGTGGATGCGCGCCCAACCATCTGCGTCTTTGCGATCTGCTGCGGGCAATTTTTGAATAAACAAACCTGCGCATGATTGTTCATCTGCCGCCAGCCACAGTGCAGAAGATTGCTGCTCAGATTGTTCTAAAAACAATTCAAAGATATTGGCAATGGATTCGCCTTCCATGGGCACAACACTTTGGTATGGCTGCGGCAAATTGTCTGGCTGCATGGTGATGACCAAGCGTCCATCGCCCAGCAGGCTAGGTACGTCGGTGTTGGTAATTTCGCCTTCGGCACGCGCCATGCCACGCATGCGCAATTCGTGATCTACATCCACCAGCAATAGATTGACGGGGCCGTGACCAATGAGTTGCAGCGTCAGTCGGCCTGCTTGTTTGAGCTGCGAGCTAATGATGACTGAGGTTGCGGTGAGTTCGCCCAGTAAGTTGCGCACGGCAGGAGGGTAGCTGCGGCCCTCTTGCATGGCTTGCCAACTGGTTTCGAGACGAACAAAGGCGCCTCGAATATCGAGGGCTTCAAACAAAAATCGTGTAACGGTGTCAGACATGAATCAATCTATCGAGTAAGGCGTGCAAGGCGGGTGGCATTCGTTGTAGCGATGACGTGAGTAATGTTGTTAGCGTAGTTGCTGTTGCCAATCTGCTGCATCGAATCCAACCAGTAGCACAGCACCGTGTTCAACAATTGGGCGCTTAATGGCACTGGGAAACTCTTGTAGGAGTTCGAGCGCAATAGTGTTGTCGAGTTGCGCTGTACGTTCGACTGGAATTTTGCGAAACGTCGGGCCACGTCGATTAATGATGACTTCCCAACCTTTTTGCTTGAGCCAACGCTGTAAGTGCGCAACCGGCACGCCTTGCTTTTTGTAGTCGTGAAAGTTGTAGGCGATGTCGTGCTGTTCAAGCCAGGTACGGGCTTTTTTGACGGTGTCGCAATTGGGAATGCCGTAAACGGTAAGCATGACGTCTCTTTCAAAGACGACATTTTAACGGTTGCGAGCCTGAGGGGGAATGCCGATGGTGCGGAACAGGCAGAAGTTGGAGCAGGCGCAGATGCTGAAGCGGCGGCTGGTGCAGAAGTGGGGCTCCGGGCCGACAAGCTGCGTCGAACCCGGCAGGGAAGACGGTTAAAGCAGAGATAAGCAGATCAACAACTGATGAACCCGAAGGGACAAAGCATCGGGTTCAAGCAAAGCGGGCGGTACTTAAGCCGGAATGTCGTTAAAGCATGCGTCGTTGGCTGAAGCAAAGCTTGAAACAACCGGCTTGAGCGAGCCAACGTGCAGGGCAGCGGCATTTTTACCGCGCAAATGCGCTGCGCTATGGCCGCAACGGTCATCCCACATACGAACCATAACCATGTCTGATTCCGTTTCCGCTGGTGCGTCGTTGGTGGCTTCGTGTTCGCTATCGTGTTTGCCCATGAGGTGCATCAATGAGTCATACACCGCGTGGCCTAAATCGCGAAACAGGTGATGTTGATTAGCGTGGGTAGGATGGAATTCGGTATTCATGTTCTGCCCCTCATGGTTCTGTTTATGGGTTACAAGCAACTAACGGCGCTAGCTTGCGTCCCTTTAGGGGCAGATGCATTATTTGGCAAAAATAAATTACTAAGTAAATCAATCGGATACGGTTTTTTGGGTAAGGGGGATTATTTCTCCCCCTTTTCTACTGTTCCAACCAGGTTATTGCGGTGGGGCGGGGAATAGCACGACGGGGCCCTTGGGTTGTTTTCCTGGTGGAACGTAATCTGGCGCAGGTGATCCCGCAGGCCCGAGTGAGCGAATAAAGCGATACATGTCACGAAGATCTTGCTCTTTCATCTCATGCAGTGTGAACCAGGGCATCGGCGGACGATACTGCGCGGTGTGTGCCATTTTTACCCATGCCTCTTCATTCATTTTGCTAAACAATAATCGTAGGTTACTTGCGTAGGTTGTGCCCCACGGACCTTGCCAACCTAGCTGGTCGCCCATGAGCCATTGTGATTCGGGAATCTTGCCGTTATTCATGCCATAGCCAGCGGTGTGGCAATCGTTACACCCGCTGATTTTGACAAGGTAACGGCCTCGTGCGATAGGGTCTTGTGAAAGCGCAGGGTTGGCAAAAACGGGAAGTGCAAATCCCGCCATCACGCCATAACAAGCTATTGTGGCCACAATTGTTTGTTTACCTCGTTTCATAATAAAGCCCCTCTGCTGTATGAATCACGGTGTTGATTGTGTCACTAGGTGGGTTTTCTGAAAACCTGTGATTTGCCGATGATGCCAGCCTGCCAGCAATAGCTGTGCGCTGATGGCCCCAATCAAGGCGCAGAACATATCTGATTGCGTATCCCACATATCACCCTGCGTGCCGAGGAATTCATCCGCGCCTTGCCCCATTGCCAATGCAGCCCACCATTCAATCAATTCATAGGTGGCACTAATGGCAAGCACAATACAGGTCACCACAAAAAACAACATGCGGCGGCCGCGTATATAACTGCCGCGAATTAATATTTCACGCGCGACCATGGCGGGTACAAACCCCTGCATGAAGTGACCTAACTTATCGTAGGGGTTGCGTTGCCAACCAAACCAATGCGCCACGTCAAAACCAAGAGGGACACGCGCGTAGGTGTAAGCGCCCCCAACCAATAGCACGATGCCGTGCAGAAAAATTAAAACGTATAGCAATGTGGTGAGCGGAAATCGTTGGTAGCTCGCAAGCAGGATAGGGAGCGCGATGAAAATTGGCGCTGTTTCCATCCACCACGTTGCACGATCGTATGGGTGCAAGCCTGATACGAAGAGAAGGAGGCTCTCAATCAGGAGTAGTGCGAGCAAGAGCGGGGTGCGTGAATGGGACATGAGGAGCTTTATACCGTTGCAGAATCGCTAAGCCTTGAATCAGAAAATGTTTTATTAACGGGGTGCCCAACCACCACAAACGGGGAAAACTTGGCCGACAAAGCAATCTGCGTTGTCGCTACAAAGGTAGGCCGCGAATGCTGCGTCTTCGTCCGCTGTTACCAGACGGCCGAGCGGGACTTCCCACTTTAAGCGGTCTTGAAAGTGCTGCGTGGCTTGTACTTCTGGCGGAAAGTACGTTGGGTTTTCGACAAAGTTTTGAGCGATAGCGTTAATTTGAACGTTGTGGGGCGCGAGTTCAACGCCTGCAGCTTGAACGTAAGCGAGCTGGGCGCCACGTGCTGCGCTATAGGTTGAGCGCAATTTCATTCCGCGTAATGCAGAAGCGCTGCCCATCACTAAAATTTTTCCGGCTCGTCGCGATTTCATTTGCGGGAGCACGGCATCAACGAGGCGGGGCAGCGGGTGTACAAGGTGGGCAAATACATCCTGCCATTCAGTTTCATCATGCGCGTCAACCGGCGTTGAAGGGGCTTTGCGGGCCAGATTGGCAATCAGAATATCAATTTCACCGGCGTGTTGAATAACCTCTTTAGCTGCATTTGGTGCCAGGAGTGAATCTGTATTGGCAATCACGACTGCGCCATGTTTGGCAAAAACGCGACAGAGTGCAGGCCCCATAAATTCGTCGGCTTGGGTAATGAGCACGCGTTTGTTGCGTAAGGATTCCATCGTGTTGTCCCCTCATTCAATTATATTTGAAAGGCTAATGAGCACCAATGCAGTTGAATAGAACTAAGATGCAGCGAGCACGGCGGTGAGCCGATCAAGATTTTGTTCATTGGCGGGAATGCAGATTGCACTGAGTTGCTCGCAGACTTCAGCGCTTTCAAATTTTTGTGCCCAATTAAGCCGTGTGCCGCTGGGGATGGCGGCTAGCTCAATGGTGAGGGTGAAGTGCGGTTGGCAAACGTGCCGAATCACCACGCGTTGGTTTGGCACAATCTGCTCGAACACACTTTCGTTGGCGTAGTCTTGGCCATTAGGCCCGTGCATGGTGAAGATCCAGCGGCCACCCGTTTCAAATTCAAACGTGCTAAAGGTATTGCGAAAACCAGATGGTCCCCACCATGTTGCCAATTGCTGTGCATTGGCAAAGGCAGCAAAGACGTGTTGCGGTGGGTAGGGTAAATCGCGTTGCGTGCGCAGTGTGTCAGTCATACTAACTCCACAAGTGTGAAGTCAGTATAACCATTTATTGCCATTGAATTGGATGAGCGTAGCTTACCGCTTTAAAGCACGCGCAAGTGCATCAGCCATGGCATTGCCGGCTGGCGGAGCTGCAGGACGTGCAGCTTTTTGTGAGTTGCGTGGCGCATGATTTTGCGGAGCTACATTGCGTGAACTGGCATTATTGTGCGGCGTGCGCGCTTTGTCCGTAGTTTCGTCTGTTAAACGCATGGTGAGCGCAATGCGCTTACGCGGTGCGTCGACTTCCAGCACTTTCACTTTGACCACGTCGCCGGCTTTCACCACTTCTCGCGGGTCTTTGACGAAGCGACTGGCTAGCATGGAGATATGCACTAAGCCGTCTTGATGCACGCCAATATCAACAAATGCGCCGAAGTTAGTGACGTTGGTGACCACGCCTTCAAGCAGCATGCCTTCGCGCAAGTCTTTAATTTCTTCTACGCCCTCTTTGAAGGTGGCGGTTTTAAACTCGGGGCGCGGGTCGCGGCCCGGTTTTTCAAGTTCTTTCAGAATGTCTTGCACGGTGGGCAAACCAAAGCGCTCATCGGTAAATTGCGCGGGCGCAATTTTGCGCAGTGTGCTGCTGTCGCCGATCAGCTCACGCGCTTGTTTGCCAATGCTGCTGAGCATGCGTTCCACAACCGGGTACGCTTCGGGGTGAACGGCGCTGGCATCGAGCGGGTTTTCACCATTCATGATGCGCAGGAAGCCGGCGGCTTGCTCAAAGGTTTTGTCGCCCAAGCGCGGCACATCGCGCAAGGAAGCGCGATTGGCAAAGCGGCCGTGCGTGTCGCGGTGGCTCACAATATTGCTAGCCAGTGTGGCATTCAGTCCTGAAATACGGGTGAGCAGCGGCACGCTGGCCGTGTTCACATCAACGCCCACAGCATTCACGCAGTCTTCAACCACCGCGTCGAGCTGTTTTGCCAAACGTGTTTGCGAAACGTCGTGCTGGTATTGGCCCACGCCAATGGACTTGGGGTCAATCTTTACAAGCTCAGCCAGTGGGTCTTGCAGGCGACGAGCAATCGACACGGCACCGCGCAGGCTCACATCAAGTTGCGGGAATTCGCGTGCAGCAAATTCGCTGGCGGAATAAACCGATGCCCCCGCTTCTGACACCACGATTTTAGTCATGCCTAGTTGTGGCTGAAGCTTAATCAGGTCGGTCGCGAGTTTGTCTGTTTCGCGGCTTGCGGTGCCGTTGCCAATGGCAATGAGTTGGACTTGGTGCTTGTGGCAAAGCTGCGCGAGTTGGTGCAGGCTGCCGTCCCAATCGCGTCGTGGCTCATGCGGGTAAATAGTTGTGGTATCCAGCAGCTTGCCGGTGGCGTCAACCACCGCGACCTTAACGCCGGTGCGCAAACCGGGGTCCAGGCCCAACGTAGCGCGCGGGCCTGCGGGCGCTGCTAACAGCAGATCTTTGAGGTTGCTGGCAAACACGCGAATGGCCTCGTCTTCTGCGCGTTCGCGCAGGGCACTCATGAGTTCTAGCTCAAGATGCATGGAGAGTTTAACGCTCCAGGTCCAACGCACCGTGTCTTGCAGCCAGCGGTCTGCCGAGCGACCTTGGTCACGCACATTAAAGCGCGCCGCAATGCGTCGTTCTGCCGTGCCGGGCGATGGGGCAGGGCGGCCTTCGGCCAGCGCTTCTGCTTCTTCGCTCAACTTCAAGCTGACGCGCAACACGTTTTCATTACGGCCGCGAAACAGCGCGAGGGCGCGATGTGAGGGAATGTCGGCAAAAGGTTCGGTGTAGCTAAAGTAGTCACGGAATTTGGTGACCTCGGCGTCATTGCTAGTGGCTTTGTCTTCTGCCACTGCAGAAACGACAACGCCGTTTTCTTCAAGCAGTGTGCGTAAATCACCCAACAGTTGTGCGTCTTCAGCGAAGCGCTCCATCAAAATTTGGCGCGCACCATCTAAGGCCGCTTTGCTGTCTGCCACGCCCTTGTCGGCGTCAATATACGTTTCGGCTGTGGCTTGCGGATCGAGCGTGGGGTCGTTGAGCAATGCATCGGCGAGCGGCTCTAAGCCAGCTTCGCGTGCAATTTGCGCTTTGGTGCGACGCTTTTGTTTGTACGGTAGATATAAATCTTCAAGCGTGGCCTTGGTTTCTGCCACAGCAATTTGTTGGTGCAGTTCGGGCGTGAGTTTGCCTTGCTCTTCAATGCTCGTGACGATGGCACTGCGACGTTCTTCTAGCTCGCGCAGATAGCCTAAACGCTCTTCGAGCAGACGCAGTTGCGTGTCATCTAAGCCACCAGTGACTTCTTTTCGATAGCGCGCGATAAACGGAACGGTGGCACCTTCATCGAGTAATTGAATGGCGGCTTCAACCTGTTGTGGGCGTGCCGCGAGTTCTGTTGCCAATCGATTTGGAATGGGCGGAAGGGCAACAAGAGCGTGTGCAGTTTGGGCGGTAGCGGAGGTTTGAGGCGTCGAGCTAGAGGACATGATTCACGTACGAAAAACAAAAAATAACAAACGACAAAATGAGCGGCTAGCAAAATGAAGAAGGCGCGACGCGTGTTTGGCAAAATTGACTGAGGGGTTGAACGAAAACAACCTGTGCATGTCAGTTCCACTGCTGTCAGCACAACGGCTTTCATAGCCTAGGCGTGGGAAGGCACTGTGCCGCATCTGGACGCGCGGCGCAAGGCTTGCGCAGATTGGCAAAATGCGCTTACAAAAGCGCTGCGGCCAAGGCATTACAATAGTGACT
>SBBQ01000025.1 GCA_005239635.1 Uliginosibacterium gangwonense | reverse complement strand
CGCCCAAACATGGCCCTGGGCGGCTTCACCCCCAAACAGCGGTTGGCCATGGCCGCTTAATCTCTACTTCTGACTTGCGTTAAAAATGGGGGGATTACCTCCCCATTCGATTTTCTCTGCAATATCTTTACCTAGTTTTTCCATCACTAACAATCGGAAATCAGCTTTATGATCTAACAACCAATCAAGGTAAAACAAACCTTGGTTAATCACATTTTCATTACTGTGGCGCTTGTATTCGATAATGACCGGACAACCGTTTTCGTCCAAACCTAATGAATCAATTCGACCACGATGTTTTGCCCCGGTGCTAAATTCGCTTGTGAGAAAACGCACACCCAGAAACGTTTCCATCTGTGACTCAATTATCCGTTGCAATGTCTTTTCAATTGCAACTGCCTTACCTGGAAGTTCGCTCGCTTGATTATTGGCAAAGCGAAAAAGTTTTATGTCACTCATTTTTCATCCTTTAAGCCAAATTGAGGCAAAAGCTGATCTCCTCATTTGCTAATTCGATTTGCAATTTTATAAACTTGAATAGCAGTTAGATATAGCCCTTTTGATTTGCTAATAATGGAAAACAAAAAGCCACCTCAGAGGGTGGCTTTCAGTAATACGGCGGGGTTGATTATTTCTTTGGTATTTTCAATTTCACACTTCATCACACATCAATATTCTTCGCGGACAGTGCATTCACTTCAATAAACTGGCGGCGCGGTTCTACGTTGTCGCCCATGAGTGTAGTGAAAATTTCGTCTGCGGCGATAGCGTCGTCAATTTGCACTTTGAGCAGACGGCGAATGGTGGGGTCCATGGTGGTTTCCCACAATTGCTCGGGGTTCATTTCGCCCAAACCTTTATAGCGCTGCTTGCTCAGGCCGCGTTCCACTTCGTTGAGCAGCCAGCTCATGGCTTCGCCAAAGCCGACCACAGCTTGTGATTTTTCACCACGGCGCACGATGGCACCTTCGCCCATCATGCCGCTAATTTGTTCCGCCGCATGGCGAATTTGGCGGTAGTCGGAGGAATGCAAAAAGTCTTCGTCGATGTGGCCAAGGCGCAAATTGCCGTGGCGCATTTTTTCAACACGTAAACGCCAGCTTTCGGTTTTTTCGTTGTAGCTCGCAACAATGTTAGCTTCGCCATTGAGCGCTTTTGCCAATGCATCAGCGCAGGCTTTGGCGGCATCTTCGCTGCTGAGGTCGAGCGAGATGTTGTGGCTAAGTAAGTTGCGCAATACTTCGGGTTCGATAAAGCTGGAGAGTCTTTCGATTACGCCTTCGGCCAACAAAAAGTCTTGTGCCAAGCTGTGCAGGGCAGCACCACTTACACCGGCCGCACCAGCACGCGGGGTAAGCTCGGCACCGTCCATGGCCATGTTGAGTAGGTGGCCATTGAGTTCGCTGTCGTCTTTGATGTAGCGCTCGGTTTTACCGTGCTTAATTTTGTACAGCGGCGGCTGCGCAATGTAGATGTGACCACCTTCTACCAGCTCGGGCATTTGGCGGTAGAAGAAGGTGAGCAACAGGGTGCGAATGTGTGCGCCGTCAACGTCGGCATCAGTCATGATGATGATGCGGTGATAGCGCAATTTTTCGGGCTTGTAGTCGTCTTTGCCAATGCCGGTGCCCAGCGCGGTAATGAGCGTGGCAATTTGTTCTGACGAAATGAGTTTGTCAAAACGTGCGCGCTCTACGTTTAGCACTTTACCGCGCAGCGGCAGAATGGCTTGGAACTTGCGATCACGACCTTGCTTAGCGGAACCGCCTGCGGAGTCACCCTCGACGATGTAGATTTCGCACAGCGCGGGATCTTTCTCTTGGCAGTCTGCCAATTTGCCGGGCAGGCCAATGCCGTCGAGCACACCTTTGCGACGTGTCATTTCACGCGCTTTACGTGCCGCTTCGCGCGCACGTGCGGCTTCAACAATTTTGCCGGTAATGACTTTGGCGTCGTTGGGGCGTTCCATTAAAAAATCAGCCAGCTTTTGCGTTACAACTTCTTCAACCGCGGGCTTGGCTTCTGACGACACCAATTTCATTTTGGTTTGCGAGGCAAATTTGGGGTCGGGCATTTTGACGGAGAGCACGCAGGCTAAACCTTCGCGCATGTCATCGCCAGTAATATCGACCTTGGCCTTTTTGGCAATGTCGTTTTCTTCGATGTATTTGTTGATGACACGTGTCATCGCGGTACGCAAACCGGTTAAGTGCGTGCCGCCATCTGCTTGCGGAATATTGTTGGTGAAGCAGAGTGTTTGTTCTGCGTATGAATCATTCCACTGCATTGCCACTTCAACGGTAATGGGTACGCCACCTGCGTTTGATTCACCGGTTGAGTAAAACACGTTGGGGTGCAGCACGCTTTTGCTACGGTTGATGTAATCAACAAAGCCTTTTACGCCACCAGAAAAAGCAAAGTCTTCTTCTTTGCCGGTGCGTTGATCAAGCAGTTTGATCTTTACGCCGTTGTTGAGGAAGGAGAGTTCGCGCAGACGCTTGGCGAGAATGTCGTAGTGGTATTCGATGTTGCCGAAGATTTCGTCGTCGGCCAGGTAGTGCACTTCGGTACCGCGATTTTTGGTGTCGCCCAGCACTTTCATCGGGCTGATTTCAACACCATCGACTTTTTCAATCAGTCGGTCAATCGCGTGGCCGCGATTGAATTCCATGAAGTACTTTTTGCCATCACGACGAATGGTAAGACGCAGCCATTTTGAAAGTGCATTCACACACGACACACCCACACCGTGTAAACCACCGGAAACCTTGTAGGAGTTTTGGTTGAACTTGCCGCCTGCGTGCAGCACACACATCACAATTTCTGCAGCACTACGCTTGGGCTCGTGCTTGTCATCCATTTTTACGCCGGTGGGAATACCACGGCCGTTATCGGTGACTGAAATGGAATTGTCAGTGTGAATGGTGATGACGATATCGTCACAGTGGCCAGCGAGTGCTTCGTCAATGGCGTTATCCACTACCTCAAACACCATGTGATGCAAGCCGGAACCATCCGACGTGTCGCCAATGTACATGCCGGGCCGCTTGCGCACGGCTTCCAGCCCTTCCAGCTGTTGAATGCTGGATTCATCGTAATCGTTGGCTTTTTTCTGCTTGTCGGTCATGGTTTTTCCCACTGCTGCACGTGTGTTGCGCGTGCAAAAACTAAATCAAAAAAGGTGTGCTCCAAAAGGAAGCATTGTTTTGCCAATTACACATTTTGAATTGGCAAAACAAACCTTAAATACGCATCGGCATCACAACGTATTTAAAGCCTTCGTTACCTGCAAAACTGATGAGTGCGCTGGAGTTGGAATCGTTCAGGCGAAGATCAACGGTGTCGCCACTCACATGTGTAAGTACGTCGAGCAAATAGGTAATGTTGAAACCAATGTCGAGTGCTTCGCCTTGGTAATCCACTTCGAGTTCTTCTTGTGCTTCTTCTTGCTCGGTGTTGGTACTAATGAGCTTGAGGCTACCAGCGGACAACACGAGGCGCACACCACGGAATTTTTCGTTGGTGAGGATGGCTGCACGTTGCAATGACGGCAACAATTCGTTGCTCGGAATGCTAATGAGCTTGGGATGGTTAGCAGGAATCACGCGCTCAAAATCAGGGAACTTGCCATCAATAATTTTTGATACAAGTTCTACGTGACCAAAGTTAAATAGAACTTGATTATTAGTGAGGCGAATATTCAATGCATCGTCGCTATCGGCCAACAAGCGTGAAAGTTCGAGCACTGTTTTGCGCGGCAGAATGACATCGGTACGTGTTGCAACGGGTTCTGCCAAAGGCATTACGGCGGTGGCCAAACGGTGGCCATCGGTGGCCACGACACGTAGCTCATTACCACTGGCAACGACCAACAGGCCATTGAGGTAGTAGCGAATGTCTTGCTGCGCCATGGCGTATTGCACCAGGCTGAGTAAACGCTTGAATTGCTTTTGCGTAATGTCGAGCGAAATACCATCGCCTTCGCTAGCGCTCATACGCGGGTAATCTGCTGCAGGCAGTGTTTGTAGTGAGAAGCGACTCTTGCCTGCACGTACGGCCAACTTTTTATCTTCCATCACCAAGCTGACGTCTGCGCTATCCGGTAACGAACGCAAAATGTCTTGCAGCTTGCGTGCGCCAACAGTGAGTGCTGTATCGCCTGCAGATTCACCGGCGGTGGTACGCGTACGAATCTGAATTTCGATATCGGTAGCGAGCAAGGTGAGGCCGTCAGTAGTGCGTTCCATCAACACATTGGAGAGAATGGGCAGGGTGTGACGCTTCTCAACAATGCCACTGACTGATTGCAGCGGACGCAGAATTTCGTCTCTGTTTGCTTTTATCAATAGCATTTATATATCTCCTAAAGACTCGTAAACATATGCGACCAAAATGCGGGGATAAGTGCATTTTTCGCTTGCGTATCAGTCAGTTGTACACGGGGTAAGCGTGTGGAAAAAGCTTGCGTTTGGCGTGGGCGAAATGTGCATGCTTTTTGACGATGGGCAAAAAAGCTGAGTTGTTCACATTTGCACCCCAGTTTGTTCGGGTGCTTATCCCGAGACTTATTCAGGGGGTTATCCACAGACGCGCGCGCGCAAGCTGTGCCATGTTCTGCTATTTTTTGTGTGAGTTGCGTCATGAATTTCATCTCAACTCCGCAACACTTGTGTAAGTACATGTAGGTCGTGATTGAGGCTATCGTCCTTCATGCGTAAGTCGGCAATGGTGCGGCAAGCGTGCATCACGGTGGTGTGATCGCGACCACCAAAGGCATCACCAATACCTGGGTAGCTTTCGTCCGTGAGCTCTTTTGCTAACCACATGGCGACCTGACGCGGACGCGCGACAGCACGCGTACGTTTCTTTGAATACATTTCTGCGACTTTGATTTTGTAATAGTCGGCCACGGTTTTTTGTATGAGTTCGAGCGTGATTTGGCGGTTGTGCGCGCCGATTAAATCACGCAGGGCATCTTTGGCTACATCCAACGTAATTTCGCGATTGTGAAAGCGCGCAAAGGCCAATACTTTTTTGAGCGCGCCTTCGAGTTCACGCACATTTGAGCGCAAGTTTTTGGCGATCATAAAAGCCACATCTTCAGGCAAACGGACTTTTTCGCTCTCAGCTTTCTTGTTGAGAATAGCCACGCGCATTTCAAGCTCAGGCGGTTCGATTTGAACCGTTAAGCCCCAACCAAAACGCGTGGTGAGTCGTTCTTCAACCCCTTCAATATTTTTGGGGTAGGTGTCACAGGTAATGATGATTTGTTTCTTGGCTTCAATGAGGGCATTGAAGGCATAGAAAAATTCTTCTTGCGTACGGGCTTTATTGTTGAAGAACTGAATGTCATCAATCAACAGTAAATCGAGTGAGCGATAGTGGCGCTTAAACGAATCGAAGGCTTTTTGTTGAAAGGCTCGCACCACGTCGGCGTAATAATCTTCAGCATGTACATAGCGAATCACTGCATTAGGGTTTGCCTTTTGTACTGCATTGCCAATGGCGTGGATTAAGTGCGTTTTACCGAGACCTACACCACCATACACAAACAGTGGGTTGTAGGAGATGCCGGGGTTCTCAGCAACTTGCATAGCAGCGGCACGCGCTAAATCGTTGGCGCGACCCGTAACCAACGAATCAAACGTGAAAGCTGGATTGAGACGTGACTTTTCGCGGTTTGTTTCGGCTGCACTACGCACAACTTCACGCGGTGCTTCGGGCGCACGTTCTGCCCGTGCTTGATTACTAAAATTGCGTGTTGCAACGAGTGCAGCGGCCCCAATGTGTCCATTTACTGACGATGCTGAGTGATCAAGGACAACGGTGTTGTGTTGTGTTTCAAGCGTAGAACCAGATGTAGGTCCTGAGTTTGAACGCATTTTTTCTGGGGCTGCACCGAGGCTTAACTTAACCGGACGATACTCGCCAAAAAAGGCATCGGCTAACTCTTGAATGCGTGGCAAATAGCGTTCGCGCACCCATTGCATGACAAACCGATTAGGCGCGACGATTTGAACTAAACCCTCTGCACCCTCCTCCTCGGAACGCAGGGTTTTAATCCAAGTCTGGAATTGCTGTGCAGGCAGTTCCTTCTCAAACTGGCTCAGGCAATTGTTCCAGAACTCACTCATTGACACGGTGACCTTGTTTTAAGTTATTGTTTTTATATTGTAAATTGGCTTATCAAGCTTGCCATGAAGTTCTCCATTCTAACCCCAAGTAGCCGAGTTATCCACAGGCCAAGCAAATTTTTTGGTGTCTTTTTGGTACTAGATTGCTCGCATGGTCGTAAGCCCGTGAAAGTATGAGGATTCGTATTTTTGTTATGAAAAAATAAAGTTGTCTGATCTGTTTAAGTTGGTCGTCGTTGGAGGTGCATAGCTATGGAACGCAGATGAAGGAATTTAAGTGCTGACTTTTAAGATGGAAGTGTTGGAAGAACGTGGTTTGCCAAGTGGCAAATTGACATTGGCGACATTGCGCTAAATGCAACGTGTTTCTTGACAAACAACTAGTTACATGATTTAATCGGCGGTTTCTCCGACTCGGAAGTACTGCAAAATGAAGCGCACTTACCAACCCTCCGTTGTTCGCCGCAAGCGCACCCATGGCTTTCTGGTTCGCATGCGTTCCCGCGGTGGCCGTGCTGTGATCGCCGCCCGCCGTTCCAAGGGCCGTTCCCGTCTGGGTGTTTGATTTCACGGGTCTAACCTGTTGAGGGCGGTATTCGGTGTTTGCTGTCCTGCCCACTCAGGTGATTTGTGAAAAACCAAGCTTCCAAACTATCTGTTTCCGCACCTAGCCGCCGGCTAGAAAAGGAAGCAAAGCTTTGCAAAACGGATGAGTTTTCATCCGTTTTTGCATTAAGGCGTGCCATTAGCGGCCCCAGAGTGAAGATTCACTTCGGCCAAAGCCCCTTGCCGCATGCTCGTTTAGGAGTCGTGGTTGCTAAACGGCAAGCTAAGCGGGCAGTCGATCGAAACCGTTTTAAGCGTATGGCTCGTGAGGCATTCCGCCACTGGACTGGACGTGAAAATGCGGTAGATTTGATCGTAAGGCTGACCGCCAATGCGCCTGGATTGGACTGGCACACCTTGCGTGAAGAAATGAATCAATTGCTGCACAAGGTGGAGACGCGCTGTCGATGAAGCTCGCTGTGTCTTTTCGTGCTGTGCAATGGCCCCTGCAGTTTGCGCTGTTGGGGCTGATTCGTTTTTACCGTTATGCCATTAGCCCTTTGTTGGGCCGGCAGTGTCGATTTTTCCCTTCATGCTCTGAATACACGCTCGAAGCGGTGCAGCGTCACGGCACCCTACGCGGCGGTTGGCTGGGCATGCGTCGAATTTGTCGTTGTCACCCGGGTTGTGCCGGTGGCTATGACCCTGTTCCCTGATTTTCTGATTGGCATTCATGGATACCAAACGCACCATCCTGTTAATGGTTTTTGCCTTCTCCGCCATCATGTTGTGGGAAGGCTGGCAACGTGAGCACGCGCCGGTAGTTGTGGCTAGCACGACGACCGCGAGCAATGCAGCGACCAATTTAGCAACGAATGCGGCCGTTCCAGCTGCAACACCTACAACGGCTGCTGCTGCCGTCCCGTCAGATGTAGCCGCCCCAGTCGCAGCACCCAATGTAACGATTACCACGGATGTGGTGAAAGCGACCATTTCTGCCCAAGGCGGAGACGTGATTGGCTTGGAGTTGTTGCAACACAAGTCAGCTGAAGACACGAATAAAAATTTCGTGTTGTTTGATAACGGTCAGCAGCATTTATATGTCGCGCAAAGCGGCTTGCTGGGCGCGGGTTTGCCCAATCACAAAACAATTTATGCGCTAGTGTCCGGATCAACCGAGCTGGCAGCGGGCCAAGACAAGTTAGAAGTTCGTCTGCAAGCGCCGACGGTTGATGGCGTGACAGTGACCAAGGTATTGGTATTTAAACGTGGCCAATACGTGGTGGAAAGTCATTTTGAAATTAACAACACGAGCGATAAGCCGGTTGTTGGCGAAGCCTATTTCCAATTAACACGTGACGGCAAGCCGCTTACAACTGATAGCATGATGTTGGGCACGTTCACCGGTCCAGCGATTTATACCGATGCAGGTAAATATCAAAAAATTAGTTTTGAAGATATTGATAAAAACAAAGCGAAGCTACCTGCAGGTAGTACCGATGGTTGGGTGGGTATGGTGCAGCACTATTTCTTTAGTGCTTGGTTGCCTAAGGCAGACGCAAAGCGCCATTTCTATGCCGAGAAAGTTGATGCAAATGTGTATCGTGCAGGCGTGAAGGTGCCGTTTGCCAATGTTGCGCCAGCAAGTACGGGTACTGTGGGTATGGATTTGTATGCGGGCCCGCAAGAACAAAACAAGCTTGAAACCATGGCGCCGGGCCTAGATCGCGTCGTTGATTATGGCTGGCTGACAGTGATTGCTTCGCCGATTTTCTGGGCCTTGCAGTGGATTCACAAAGTAGTCGGTAACTGGGGTTGGGCCATTATTATTCTGACGGTGCTGCTTAAGCTGGCGTTCTTTCCGCTGTCTGCTGCGAGCTACAAGTCGATGGCAAAAATGCGTGTGCTGACGCCGCGCCTTATGCGAATTAAAGAGCAATACGCTAATGACCGCATGAAGCTCAATCAAGAGATGATGGAGCTGTATCGCAAGGAAAAGATCAACCCTTTGGGCGGCTGCCTGCCTATCTTGATTCAGATTCCCGTGTTTATTGCGCTGTATTGGGTGTTGCTGGGCAGCGTTGAAATTCGACATGCACCATGGTTAGGTTGGATTCAGGATTTGTCAGCAATGGATCCGTATTACGTGTTGCCGCTGCTGATGGGCGTCACAATGTTTATTCAAACCAAGTTGAATCCGGCACCGCCCGATCCGATTCAAGCCAAGGTGATGTTGATGATGCCGATTGTCTTTACCGGCATGTTCTTGTTCTTCCCGGCGGGCTTGGTGCTGTATTGGACGGTTAATAACTTGTTGTCGATTGCTCAGCAATGGCAAATCAACCGCATGATCGAGGCCAATCCGGCCAAGGCGTAATACAGGTGGCCGCATGAACACGGTCCTGCGGCCTACCTCAGATACGATTGCCGCTATCGCAACAGCGAGTGGGCGAGGCGGGGTCGGCATTGTTCGTATTTCTGGTCCGGCCAGTCGCCACATCGGTGAGCGACTGGCCGGCCGAACCTCTCCTCCTAGAGTTGCCACTTTTTGCCGCTTTTTGGATGCGCAGCAACAGCCGATAGATGACGGCCTGATGCTGTTTTTTGCCGGGCCCTCTTCTTACACCGGCGAAGACACCCTTGAACTTCAAGGCCATGGTAGCCCGGTTGTATTGCAGGCTTTGCTGCAACGTTGCCTGCAACTGGGTGCTCGTTTAGCCGAACCGGGTGAATTTACCCGCCGTGCGTTTCTCAACGACAAGCTCGACCTCGCGCAAGCCGAGGGTGTGGCAGACCTGATCGAGGCGCGCACTTCGGCAGCAGCCCGAGCAGCGTTGCGCTCGCTAGAGGGCGAGTTTTCACGCGCGGTGCATGACCTTACTGATCAGCTAACCGAGCTGCGTGCACTGATTGAAGCGACGCTAGATTTTCCTGAGGAAGAAATTGATGGTCCCACACGCCAGCAAGTCTCTAACAGGCTCGCTCGGCTACAAGATGACCTAGAAATACTCCTGAAGAAATCACAGCGTGGCGCGATGCTGCGACGGGGCATGACGGTTGTGCTGGTGGGGCAGCCCAATGTTGGCAAATCGAGTTTGCTCAATCAACTGGCGGGTTTAGACCGTGCCATTGTGACGGATGTGCCGGGGACCACCCGCGATAGCCTGCGGGAAAATATCGAGATTGCAGGTGTGCCGCTCAATATTGTAGATACGGCCGGGCTGCGTGAAACCGATGATCAGGTTGAGCGTATTGGTATTGAGCGTACTTGGGCTGAAATCCAGCGCGCCGATGTCATTGTGCATTTGCTTGATGCCCGTAGCGGTTGGCGGGATGAAGACACGCAATTGGAACAAGGCCTACCAACGGGCTGTGAGCACCTCGTGCTGGTAAATAAGTGTGACTTGATTGAGGCGGAACCGCACGTCGAACTACGTGAAGGTCGCCGCTGGCTGTGGCTGTCTGCTCGCCACGGTTCAGGCGTTGATTTGCTCAGGCAAGAATTACTACGCTTGGCAGGGGCAGAACAAGAGGGTATGGAAGACAGTTTCTTGGCGCGGGAGCGCCATTTGCAAGCACTGTATGCCGCTCAAGTCACCTTTGAAAGCGCTGCTCAAAACCTTAAGCAAGTCGAGTTGGCGGCAGAAGAGCTGCGCTTGGCACAAGAGGCGCTGGCCGAAATCACGGGCGAAGTTTCTGCGGATGACCTGCTGGGCGAGATTTTTAGCCGTTTTTGTATTGGAAAATAAGTAGGACGGCAGCAGCCCTCGTTAGGCCTGTGTCAGTTTCACGCCTATGATGTCGACTTGCTCAGGAGTCGATCATGCCTATTACCCGAAGCAGTCAACAATTGGTCGCCGAGGCACGCCAGCGGATTCAAACGCTTTCGTTAGAACAAGCGCGCGCCAAGCTTGAAGACCCAAATGTCGTGTTTGTGGATATTCGTGATGTTCGGGAATTAGAACGGGAAGGAATGGTCCCGGGTGCGTTTCATGCCCCCCGCGGCATGCTGGAGTTTTGGGTTGACCCAGCCAGCCCTTATTTCAAAACGATTTTTGGTTCAGGTAAGCAGTTTGTTTTGTACTGCGCATCCGCTTGGCGATCTAGCTTGGCGACTGCCACCTTGGTTGATATGGGCCTACAACCTGTTGCGCACATCGAGGGAGGGTTCTCTGCATGGAAGGCGGCAGGTTACCCCACCGAATCCAAACTAGGCAGCAAGCCATCGAAATAGCGGAATGTTTCACGTGAAACGCTTAGCAGGGG
>SBBQ01000079.1 GCA_005239635.1 Uliginosibacterium gangwonense | reverse complement strand
TGACGCTGACGGAGCAAGTGCAAGCCGGCGAGCTGGCATTAGGTGAGGCTCAAGAAACGTTGGTGCAATTGCGTCGTGACGCGCAAGACATCACCCAGCAAGTGCACGCCGCACAGTTAGATTTGCTCAAGCTCACACAAACCAAGCAACGTTACGATGAACGCGTGAATTTGCTGCAACGTGATTTAGACGAGGTTGAGCGTACCGAGCGTGTAGAGCGTGAACATCTTGAACGCGCTGCTGCCGAGGGCGCACGCGCGACAGAGTTACTAGAACTGATGCGTGACAAGCTGACCGCAGCGCTGGACGCACAGCGCGAAGCAGATGGCCAATTGCGTGAAGCACGCCATCAAGAGCAGTCGGCAGCGCGTACGTTGCAAGAAGCTAAATTCTCAGGCCGTGAATGTGAATCTCGACTCACCGATATTCGCGCGAATTTAGAAATCGCCCTGCGTGAAAGCGCACGCGCGGCAGATGATTTGACGGCGCGTCGTGGTGAGCGTGCAGGTATTGACGAGTCGGTCATTGACGAGCAATTGCAAGGTGCATTGGCAATTCGTCGTGAAAAAGAACAAGCTTTGGCGGTGTGCCGTGATGCGCTAGAGGCCGTGGCGGCGCGACTGAAAGGCTTGGACGAACAGCGCTTGCGTGCAGAGCAAGCCGTTGCGCCAATGCGCGAGAAGATCAACGAGTTGCGCCTCAAAGAGCAGGCTGCACAGCTTGCCGAAGAGCAGTTCGCGAGCCGACTTGCAGAGGCGAGTGCTGATATTGAAGCCTTGTTACCACAATTAACGCCGCAGTTGCGTGAATCAACCCTGAATGGCGAAATCGCTCAGATCAACCAGCAGATTACAGATTTGGGCCCGGTAAACTTGGCGGCCCTCCAAGAACTGCAAGCATCGTCTGAACGTAAGAATTACCTCGACGAACAGTCTGCAGATTTGATTGAGGCGATTGGCACGCTGGAAGATGCGATTCGTCGTATTGACCGTGAAACGCGTGCGCAATTGCAAGAAACCTATGACAAGGTGAATAGCGAATTTGGCCGCCTGTTCCCCGAGTTGTTTGGCGGTGGTGAAGCCAAGCTGGTGATGACGGGCGAAGAAATTCTCGACTGCGGTTTGCAGGTGATGGCGCACCCGCCGGGCAAAAAGAATTCGTCAATTCATTTACTGTCGGGCGGCGAAAAAGCGCTGACAGCGATTGCGTTAGTTTTCGCGATCTTCCAGCTGAATCCTGCACCATTCTGTTTGCTCGACGAGGTGGATGCGCCGCTCGATGACAGCAATACAGAACGCTTCTGCGAGATGGTGAAGCGCATGTCGGAGCAAACCCAGTTCCTGTATATCAGCCATAACAAGATCACCATGGAAATGGCGCAACAATTGATCGGTGTGACCATGCAAGAAAAAGGTGTGTCACGCGTGGTGGAAGTGGATGTGGAACAAGCGGTGAAGTTGGCGTCTGACCAAGTGGCAGTCGCAGCTTAAGCAAACATCGAATGCCGTAGGCAACACGGCAATTGGCAAATGTAGATTGGCGAAAGCAGATTCGCGCGACAACTTAAAGCGTGAACACAGCAACGAGGATGTGAAATGGCGTTGAATGATTTGCAAACTAGTTTGATTGTGCTCGGCGGCGGGCTTGTAGTGGTGGTCTTCGCCTACAACAAGTGGCAAGAAGGCCGTGCGCGTCGTAAAGCAGAGCAGGCTTTGGGTGGCGAACGCAGCGATGTGCTGCTCAACCCGAATAGCCGTATTGAACCCAGCGCCATGGATGAAGGCATTATTGCGGTTCGCACTATTTCAGCTCGCACCGAAAAAGAGGGGATTGAGCTCACGGCCGGCATGGATGACGATGGTGATGACCTGCCAGCCGCAAATGAAAACTTGCCAGACGATGCAGCGGCAAGCGAAGGCAGTGGGGGTAATGCGCAAACGGTATCGTTTACTCATGCCAACGCGCTGATCGAAGATGTGGTGAGTCTAACCTTAGGTGAACCGACACATGCTGGCGCGCTGTGGGTTGCACAGCAAGCCTTGATGGGCTCAGTGAGCAAGCCCTTGCGCTGGTTTGGTTTCAACACAACAACATCACGCTGGGTGTTTTTGGCAGACGACTGCGATTGGATGGTTAAGGATGCACGTTTGGTCATTCAATTAGCTGATCGTCGCGGCCCCATGAGCGCAGAAGAATTCAATATGATTCTTGGTGGTCTGCAACAGTTGGCAGATAAATATCTGGCGGTGATTGATTACCCTGAGCACGATGGCGCGTTGAATCGTGCCCGCGCCTTGGATGAGTTCTGCGCCAGCGTAGATGTGCAAATTGGCGTGAATGTTATTAGTAAGGCGCAAGCCTTTGCCGGCACCAAGCTACGTGGTTTAGCTGAATCTGCCGGCATGGTGATTGGCAATGATGGTGTGATGCATGCGCGTAGTGACCGCGATGGCGAACAAGGTGCCACGCTGTACACACTGGGCAATCTTGAAACCGCCCCGTTTACAGCGGACGGTATGCGTACACTCACGAGCCACGGCATTACCTTTACGCTTGATGTGCCGCGCTCACCACGTGGACATCAGTCATTCGACGCTATGCTTGATATGGCACAGCGTATGACCTCAACGCTGGGTGGCGAAATGGTGGATGACAATCGCAATCCGCTTACACCTGAAGTGCTCGATCTGATCCGCAAACGCATTATCGAGGTTCAGACCTTTATGACGGCGCGCGGCATGACAGCGGGTTCAGAAGCTGCCTTGCGCGTATTTAGTTAATACGTCCTGACGCCCTTACCGCATGGACTTGTTTGCAGACTCCACGCCCGAGGCACGCGCGGCGTGGTTGCGCACCGAGCTTGAGCGTTTGAATCATGCCTACTACGTGCTCGATGCACCACTGGTACCAGACGCTGAATACGACCGTCTGTTTCAAGAACTCACTGCACTCGAAACGCAGTTTCCTCAACTCAAGACAGCAGACTCGCCTACGCAGCGCGTAGGCGGACAAGCTCTCGAAGCCTTTGCTTCGGTGCGTCACGTGGTGCCGATGCTGTCGATTCGCACTGAGACTGACACCACCGAAGGCGGCGCCCTTGCCTTTGATGCACGTGTGAAACGTGAATTAGGTGCAAGTTGGGCTGGCGAAATTGATTACGCGGCCGAACTCAAGTTTGATGGTTTGGCCATGAGCCTCCGCTATGAAAATGGCGTGCTAGTACAGGCCGCCACGCGCGGTGATGGCGAAGTGGGTGAAGACGTGACGCACAATGTGCGCACGATTCGTGAAATTCCGCTGCGCTTATCAGGCGCGCATCCGCCAGTGCTGGAAGTACGCGGCGAGATTTACATGCGTCGCGACGATTTCGATCGCATGAATCAGCAGCAGCGAGACTTGGGCGAAAAGACCTTCGTTAATCCGCGCAACGCGGCAGCGGGTAGTGTTCGCCAACTCGATCCCGCTATGGCTGCGCGTCGTCCGCTAAGTTTCTTTGCGTATGGACTGGGTGAGGTGAAGACAACGGCGCAGGGGTGGGCAGTGCCCAGCACGCACAGCGCGCTGTTGGATGCATTGGCAAAAATGGGCTTGCCGGTGTGCGAGCATCGCTGCGTAAGCCTCGGCGTACAAGGCTTAATTGATTTTCACCAACGTATCGCCAAATTGAGAGACAGCCTGCCATTTGATATTGATGGCGTGGTCTACAAAGTTAACGATTTTGACTTGCAGCAGCGCTTAGGGTTTGTCACGCGCGAACCGCGTTGGGCTGTGGCTCACAAATATCCAGCGCAAGAACAAATCACCACCGTACAAGCAATTGAAGTTCAAGTCGGGCGTACCGGCAAACTTACCCCTGTTGCACGGTTAGAACCGGTGTTTGTGGGTGGTGTGACAGTCACCAATGCCACCTTGCACAACGAAGATGAAGTGCAGCGAAAAGATGTGCGTGTAGGCGATCAGGTGATTGTGCGTCGTGCAGGCGATGTAATTCCTGAAGTGGTGAGCGTGCTGCTTGAACGCCGCACGCCAGAAGTCGCTGCACAAGCACCGTGGAAGCTCGCGCCATCACTTCAACATGCTTGCCCCGTTTGCGGTTCTGAAATTGTGCGAGAAGAAGGTGAGGCAGATTGGCGCTGCACCGGCGGTTTGTTTTGCGCGGCCCAACGCAAACAAGCCATTTTGCACTTCGCGCAACGCCGCGCGATGGATATTGAAGGCCTCGGCGAAAAACTGGTTGATCAGTTGGTTGAAGAGGGCTTGGTTAACACCTTGCCAGACCTTTACAAACTCGGCGTGCTTAAACTGGCCGCGCTAGAGCGTATGGCAGAAAAATCTGCGCTTAATGTTTTAGAGGCGCTCGAGAAAAGTAAATCCGCTGCGCTACCGCGCTTTATTTTTGGGCTGGGCATTCGCCATGTTGGCGAGGCGACGGCCAAGGATTTGGCGCGTCATTTTGGAACCCTAGATCGCGTGATGAATGCGAGCGAGGCTCAGCTGTTGGAAGTGAATGATGTCGGCCCGGTTGTTGCCCAAAGTATTCATACTTTTTTTGCGCAACCCCATAACCGCGAGGTTGTCGAGCAATTACGTGCGGCTGGGGTAACTTGGGCCGAAGGTGACGGGGCTATTGGAAATCAGCCCCGCCCTTTGATTGGCAAAACACTCGTTTTGACAGGCACGTTGCCTACGCTGAGCCGCGATGAAGCCAAAGACATGATTGAAGCGGCCGGTGGCAAGGTGGCGGGCTCAGTCTCAAAGAAAACAGATTATGTCGTGGCCGGGGCTGAGGCGGGTTCAAAACTCGAGAAAGCGCAACAATTGGGCGTTACCATATTGGATGAGGTTGGTTTGATGACATTGTTATCAAACGCTACAGAGTAAACTTGATGAAATGGGCGCTGACATGGCGGTTGACATAGCTACCGTATTTGTCGCCTAAGAATAAGCAATCAGGAGTGTTTGTGAAAAAAGTAACCAAGTGCGTGTTTCCGGTAGCTGGTTTGGGCACCCGTTTTTTGCCAGCGACCAAGGCCAGTCCCAAGGAAATGATGCCGATTGTCGACAAACCGCTGATCCAATATGCGGTTGAAGAAGCTGCCGCTGCGGGCATTACCGACATGATCTTTATTACCGGTCGTACCAAACGTGCGATCGAAGATCATTTCGACAAGGCTTACGAACTTGAGGTCGAGTTGGCTGCTCGCGGTAAGCTTGAAACACTCGAAGTGGTGCGTAAAACAAACGCCGGTGAGATTAACTGCATTTATATTCGCCAACCCGAAGCGTTAGGCTTAGGGCATGCCGTGTTGTGCGCGCAACCCGTTGTAGGTGACGAGCCCTTTGCGGTGATTTTGGCAGACGATTTAATTGATGGCGAACCGCCGGTCATGGCGCAAATGTGCGACATGTTTAACCGCTTTGGTCGCAGTGTGTTGGGCGTACAGCAGGTGCCGCGCGAGCATACGCGTCAATACGGCATAGTGAGCGTGGACAGCGATGGTGGCGAGTATCAGCATGTGAATGCGATTGTTGAAAAGCCGATGCCGGATGTTGCACCTTCAACCTTGGCGGTGGTGGGGCGTTATATTTTGACGCCGCGCATTTTTGAGCATATTCGTAATCTCAAGCCGGGTGCGGGTGGCGAGCTGCAATTGACTGACGCGATCTCGACCCTATTGAGTGAAGAGGCGGTCATGGCCTACCCTTTCAAAGGGACGCGCTATGATTGTGGTTCTAAACTTGGCTATCTTCAGGCAACGCTGGCTTTGGGTTTGAAGCACCCAGAAGTTGGCGCTGCGTTTGCTGAATACTTGCATCAGCAAAAATTCTAAGGGATGTGCTGGCGTAATGGCTGGCCGCGTGTATTGGCAAAATGACTCCAGAACAAGCGATTAACGTACTCGATTCAGCCGATGTGATCTGTGGCCCTGATGACATCTCGCGCGCCCTTGACGAGATGGCTTCGTCAATTAGCACTCGATTGGCAAAACAGAATCCTCTTGTCTTGTCAGTCATGGGCGGCGCGGTGGTGTTTACCGGACAGCTGCTAACGCGTCTCAAATTCCCGCTCGACTTTGACTACATTCATGTCAGTCGTTATGGCGAAGATACTTCGGGTGGTGAGTTGCGTTGGATTGCGACGCCACATCAGTCGATGGAAGGCCGCGTGGTGTTGGTGCTAGACGATATTCTGGACGAGGGCATAACCCTTGCTGCGATTCGTGAGCGTATTCTTTCATTAGGCGCAGCCGAGTGTCTAAGCGCGGTATTTGCTGACAAACTTATTCAGCGCGACAAACCCATTACGCCGGACTTTGTGGGTGTTACCGTACCAGACCGTTTTGTGTTTGGTTTTGGTATGGATATTTGCGGTAAGTGGCGCAACCTGCCGGCCATTTATGCATTGCCGGAGCAATCCAAGCAAGCTTCCTAGTCAGTTGAGTGTTGAGTCGGTGAGCAGCGAATATAGCCGTCAGCCTTAACTTGGCCACACACAGGCGTCAATACACTGCAGTGTTAAAGAGTTAAAGCTTGGCGCCGATATAGGGTGAGAGATAGCGCTATATCCCGCCCCAACGGAGCAGACAATGTTGCAAGAAGCAGAACAAATCCTGTCTACCGCTGAACGCCTGGTCGCCGACCTTCATTCACGCGATATCGTATTCCCCACCTGCACCGAAGTTTCTGTTCGGGTGCTGCAGGCGCTGAATAATCCTGAACTGCACCTTGAAGAAGCTGAGCGACGCTTTGTGGCGGAACCTTTGCTGTCCGCCAAGCTGATTTCATTGGCAAACTCAGCGGCACTGGGTTCGAGTCGTCCGATTAGCGATGTAAAGTCTGCACTCATTCGCGTGGGTCTGAATGCAGCGCGTGCTTTGGCTGCTGCCTTGGTGACGCGTCAGCTGCTTGAAGCGGCAACCTTACGTCAGCATCAGCGCCTTGCGCGTGGCATGTGGGAACACACCGCCTATGTTTCGGCGCTGTCGCATGTTATTGCACGTCGTATGTCACGCCTCAATCCCGATCAAGCGATGTTTGCCGGCTTGGTGCACAACATCGGTCAGTTCTACCTTATTTCTAAAGCAGCACAAGAACCGGGCTTGATGGAGCAACCCGGTTTGATTCAGCATTTGCTCACGAACTATCAATCGACTGTCACGCGCGCATTGCTCGAAACACTCAGCGTGCCGGAGTCAATTATTGATGCCGCAGAGAATCAAGACGGCATCCCGGACGTGCCGCCACAGTCATTGCGTCATGTGCTGCAATTAGCGCGTGCCATTACGCCGTTGCGTAGCCCGCTTGATAAAGACACCGTTGAGGAGCCGAGCGAAGAGCGAGCACAAGCTCTTGAGGCGCTCGATATTGAAGCGGTTACTGCTGTGGTGGCAGAAGCCAGCGATGATTTGGAAGGGATTCTGCGCGCGCTAGATGCCTAAGCAATGTCGCTGAAATTCATGCGCATATTGCTGTGCGCAGGCAATAAAAAAGGCCGGATATCCGGCCTTTTTTATTGCGACATCATTACTGTTGTAACGATGTCGCGTTGTTACTTCATCACATCAAGCATGAAACAACTTGGCGGTAGAACGTAGTTCATTTGCCAGTTGCTGTAGCACTTCTGCGTTATCGGCCATCTCACGCACTTGGTTGCTGTTTTTGCTTGCGGAGTGGGAGATATGCACAATGTTTTCAGCCATCAATGCGCTGGCAGCATTTTGCTCTTGCAACGCTTGTGAGATGTCTCGCACTGATGAGCGAACCAGATCCGCGCCCTGACGAATTTTTTCCATCGAATCACGCGCTTGTTCCGCAGTTTCTACACCCCCGCGCACGCGCTGCACGCCTTCTTCCATGCTGGTAATCGCTTGCTGGGTTTCAACTTGAATGCATTGAATCTTGGCAGAGATTTCTTCTGTTGCTTTGCCGGTGCGCTCTGCCAACTTCCGAACTTCATCTGCCACCACCGCAAAGCCGCGACCTTGTTCGCCCGCGCGTGCGGCTTCAATAGCAGCATTAAGTGCGAGCAAATTGGTTTGGTCGGAAATGTCTTTAATTACCTGCACGATGCTAGAAATCTGCTCTGACTGTTGGCCTAAGGTTGAGATGAATGCAGAAGAGCGCTGTACAGAATCTGCAATCTGATTCATGTCTTGCACAGCCTGCGTTACCACACTAGCGCCCGTTGAAGACAGAGACTCGGCTTCAAGTGCAGTGGAGTCTGTATTTTTGGCATGGTCTGCCACCAGGGCAATGCTACTACTCATTTGTGACACAGCCGAAGATGTGGCCAGGGCCGATTTGCTTTGCTGCGCAGAAGAATCTGCCACAGTCGTTGAAATACGTGAGAGGGCAGTGACTGACTGATGAACCATTTCAGCGGAGTTCGTCATCTTACGAACCACTGTACGGAAATTGCCAATCATTTCATTGAATGCACTACCCATGCGTGCAATTTCATCATTACCGTTTACTTCAAGTTTGCGCGTCAGATCTTGCGTGTGCGCAATGTGCGCCATCGCTTGTTCTAGGTCTCTTACCGGACGCAGGATGCGCTTAGCAACTGTTAATGCAAAAAATAGCGTGGCTCCGCCAATGACCAGAACCAATAGGCTGGATTGAATGGCACGTCGGGCAAACGTTGCATTAATGTCATCAACATACACACCAGAGCCGACGACCCAACCCCATGTGGAAAAGCCTTTTACGTAAGACAGCTTGGGTTGTGCAGAGTCGGAACCAGGGCGCGGCCATTGGTATTCTAAGAAGCCTGAGCCACCTTGGCGCACTAAGGCTGTCATTTCATTGAATACCGCTACGCCCGACGGATCTTTAACGTCATTGAGGAGCTGACCATTCATTTCCGGCTTGGTGGGATGCATTACCATGCGCGGTGTCATGTCGTTAATCCAGAAATAATCTTGGCCGTTGTAGCGCAGTTTGCCAATGGCTGCCTTGGCAGCTGTTTTGGCAGCTTCAGTGGTCATGAGGCCTTGTTGTTCTAGTGACTGGAAATGAGTAATCACGCCGTGTGCTGTTTCCACCGTTTGGCGCAGGCCTTCTTTTCGATCCTGCACAAGATTGGATCGTTCTGAAATGAGGCTAACCATTAGCATGACAACCATGCCCATGATGCCTGCCAAACTTAGTACAACCAGTTTTGTCTTGATGCTACCTGTTGCAGACATTACGACGCTCCTAGGGTGATATACCGGCCCATTACAACGGCCACACCAGTGACTAACGACCTTTAAGGGTGCGACTTAATGGGGCTGCGATAAAAAGTGTTGTCGCCTTGACGATTGGCAAAGGAAGCGCGCGTAATTCATGGGTGTGTAGTGCTGATAGAAGCCAGAAGTGCTGGTTTTTGAGCATTACAATGTGCCGGCACAATAAAAAACGGGCCCGAAGGCCCGTTTTTTATTGTGGGAAGCGAAAAAATTACGCTTCTTCACGCATGGCGCGCTTACGCTCATGTTCTTTCAGGTGGCGTTTACGCAAACGGATGGATTTCGGCGTAATTTCGACCAATTCATCGTCCGCAATAAACTCAATCGCGCTTTCTAGCGTCAGGCTCACCGGCGGAACTAAGCGTACTGCTTCATCCGTGCCGGACGCACGCACGTTGGTCAGCTGCTTACCCTTAATCGGGTTTACCACCAGGTCATTGTCACGTGAGTGAATGCCGATGATCATGCCTTCGTACACGGGGTCGTTGTGGCTCACGAACATACGACCGCGATCTTGCAGCTTCCAAATTGCGTAAGCAACAGCGGCACCATCATCTTGGCTAATGAGCACGCCATTGCGACGCTCGGCCATGGTGCCGGCCATCGGGCTGTAGTCGTCAAACACGTGACTGGCCAAGCCTGTACCACGGGTTAGCGTCAGGAACTCGCCCTGGAAGCCGATGAGGCCACGCGCAGGAATGCGGTATTCCAGGCGCACACGGCCCTTGCCATCCGGCTGCATGTCTTGCATTTCGCCACGACGACGACCCAGCTCTTCCATCACGCCGCCTTGGTGCTCTTCTTCCACATCCACTGTCAGCATTTCATACGGCTCGCATTTTACGCCATCAATGTCTTTGAACACGACGCGCGGACGACCCACGGCCATCTCAAAGCCTTCGCGGCGCATGTTTTCGAGCAGAATGGTCAGGTGCAATTCGCCACGACCTGATACTTCGAACACGTCTGCATCATCGGTGTAACCAACGCGCAGGGCAACGTTCTTAAGCAATTCTTTTTCAAGGCGCTCACGAATCTGGCGGCTGGTCACAAACTTGCCTTCGCGGCCGGCCAACGGGGATGTGTTCACCATGAAGTTCATGGTGAGGGTAGGTTCATCCACCGCAATCGGCTTCATGCCTTCAGGCGCTTCGGTGTCACAAATGGTGACGCCGATGTTGACTTGCTCAATACCGGATACCAACACGATGTCGCCGGCTTCAGCAGATTCTGCTTGGCTACGTTCCAAACCTTTGAAGGTCAGCACTTGGCCAACCTTGGCCTTGCCACGGTTTTCGTCGCCGTACATAACGGTGACTTCTTGGTTCGGGCGCAGACGACCACGCGTGATACGGCCAATACCGAGCTGACCAATGTAGGTGGAGTAGTCGAGTGAGCAGATCTGCAATTGCAACGGACCGTCAACGTCAACCTTCGGTGCGGGCACGTGCTCAAGAATGGCTTCAAACAGCGGCTTCATGTCGGTGCCCGGTTTGTCGGCATCCAACATGGCAAAGCCATTGAGCGCAGATGCATACACAACCGGGAAGTCCAGCTGCTCTTCAGTTGCGCCCAGTTTGTCGAACAAGTCGAACGTGTGGTTGATCACCCAGTCAGGCCGAGCGCCCGGACGGTCGATCTTGTTGATCACAACGATCGGCTTCAAGCCTTGTGCCAGGGCCTTACGCGTTACAAAGCGTGTTTGCGGCATGGGGCCTTCTACCGCGTCAACCAGTAGTAGTACTGAGTCAACCATAGACAGTACACGTTCAACTTCACCGCCGAAGTCCGCGTGTCCCGGGGTGTCGACGATGTTGATGTGTGTGTCGCCATATTGAATTGCGCAGTTCTTGGCAAGAATCGTGATGCCACGTTCCTTTTCCAGATCATTGCTATCCATTACACGCTCGGCCACTTGCTGGTGAGCAGCAAAGGTGCCGGATTGGCGAAGTAGCTGGTCTACCAGCGTGGTTTTGCCATGGTCAACGTGGGCGATGATGGCAATGTTGCGAACAATACGGGGCGAACTCATGTTAATACCAGAATTGAAAAAGTAACTGGCTGCGGCCAGGGTCAGGCGCACTTGCAACGCAATTGCAAAGGATGACTTGCGCCTAAAATTCTTGCTGCGGCGCGCCAAAAGCCAAAAATTATACCGTGAATCAAGGTATTGCCGCTAGCCTTTGCTGCGCGGCTTGGCGTGGGGGCTACTTGTGCTTGCAAGCAGTTGCACTTGTAGCTAACAGTCAGGCAGGTTAAACCGGGTTTGTTACATGCAGCCATGTAGAATTCGCTACCTATTAAGCGCTCGTTTGGTTGTGGATCGGGGCGCGGATGTAAGTGCAATTCTCCGGAGAACGGAATGCTGGCAATTATTGGTGGTAGTGGTTTAACCCAATTGGCAAATTTGGATATTTCGCACCGAGAAGTGGTGCGTACCCCGTATGGCGAACCTTCTGGCCCGCTAACGTTGGGCCGTATTTGTGAGCGACCGGTCGTGTTTTTGGCGCGACATGGTTATGGGCATACGATTCCACCGCACCGCGTGAACTACCGCGCAAACTTGTGGGCACTCAAGCAAGCGGGCGCCACAATGGTCGTGTCGGTCGCTTCGGTTGGCAGCATACGTGCTGATTTGGGACCGGGTGTGCTGGTGATTCCGGACCAGATTATTGATTACACCTGGGGCCGCAAATCGACTTTTCACGACACTGAAGAAGATCAGGTCGTTCATATTGATTTTACTGAGCCGTATGATGCCGCGTTAAGACAATCGCTACTCAATGCGGCGAAGGAAAGCGGCGAAGAAGTGCATGATGGCGGGGTATATGCGGCGACTCAAGGCCCGCGGTTAGAAACCGCAGCTGAGGTTAATCGCCTAGAACGGGATGGTGCGGACGTTGTGGGTATGACGGGTATGCCAGAAGCTGCGCTGGCACGTGAATTGGATTTGCCCTACGCAGCCATTAATGTGGTTGCCAATTTTGCGGCAGGACGTGCGGATTCTGCTCATGGAATCCAGTTTTCTGAAATTGAGCCCACGCTGCGCCATGCAATGGGCCGCGTGCGTCGTGTGATTACGCAGCTTTGTTATTTGCCGGAGACGCATTGACTATGATTCGTGAAGTACTAAAAATGGGCGATGCACGCCTGTTGCGAGTTGCAGAACCTGTGACTGAATTTGATACGCCAGAGCTACATGCATTAGTGCAAGACATGCTCGATACTATGAAGTCATTAAATGGTGCGGGTTTAGCCGCACCACAAATTGGCGTAAATCAGCGCGTGGTGATTTTTGGCGTAGAAACGAATCAGCGTTATCCCGATGCAAAGCCGGTGCCTTATACCGTGCTGATCAATCCGATTGTTGAGCCGATGTTCAAGATGGGGATGGCGGCTGAATTTATGGAAGAGGGCTGGGAAGGATGCTTGTCTGTGCCCGGTATGCGTGGCGTCGTCGAGCGATATTTTGCGGTTCAGTATCGCGGCTTTGACCAATTTGGCAAAGAGTTTGAGCGCGAAGCAAGTGGCTTTCATGCGCGTGTTGTGCAGCATGAATGTGATCACCTCGACGGCGTTTTGTACCCAATGCGGATACGCGACTTTACGCGATTTGGGTTTACCGACGTGTTGTTTCCAGATGGAAATGCGCCAGCAGACGATTAGTGCGTAGCGCGATGTGGTGACGTTTACACATGCAAACGGTCGAGCAATTCACGTTCGAGTTGCAAGAGTGTTTGGGTTTGATTCAGGCAGTCACCTGAAATGAGAAAAACGTCTTCCACGCGCTCGCCTAGCGTGGCAATTTTTGCGGTGTGTAGATTAATGCTGTGCTCGGCTAAGGTGCGAGCCACAGAGAACAGCAGGCCCGGCCGGTCGGCTGCAACAACTTGCATAATCCAATGCTGGCCTCGCTCGTCGCGATGTAACTCAACCTCTGGCTGAATCGGAAAGTGTTTAACTTGGCGTGATACCCGCCCAGATACAGGACCATTCAAGGGCAGATGTTTTGCCAATTGTTCGGTTAAATCGTGTTCAAGCAGTGCGATCATTTCACGCGAATTGAGATGCTGGCTGGGGTCGAGCAGAATAAAACTGTCGAGTGCATAGCCGTGTCGCGTGGTGTGAATGCGTGAATCAACAATGCTATAGCCTAGCCGCGCAAAGAAACCGCACAAACGTGCAAACAAATAAGGTTCGTCACGGGTGTACACCATGACTTGCAAACCTTCGCTAATTTGATTCGGTCGTGCTTTAACGACGGGCTGTTCACTGTTTACACAGTGATAAAGATTACGTGTGTGCCACGCAATCTCTTCAGGCGCGTGTCGCATGAAGTAAACCGTGTCGAGTTCTTTCCACAGTAGGTCTTCAACATGATCGCGCAGGCCGTGAAAGCGGAGCAGACTGCGTGTTTCTTCTTGTCGCTCGGCGATACCAATTGACTGCTGTGCAGTATCGCCACGCAGCATGCGCATGGTGCTACTAAACAGATCTTCGAGTAGCTTGGCTTTCCAGTTGTTCCATACTTTATGGCTGGTGCCGCGAATGTCTGCATGCGTGAGCAAGTAGAGTGCAGTTAGACGCTGCGGCGTTTTAACAAGACGCGCAAATGCACGAATCACATCTGGATCACTCAAGTCTTGCTTCTGTGCGATTTGCGACATTGTTAAGTGATGGCGAACGAGAAATACCAACAGCTCGGTATCTTCTTTGCTAATCAAATGATCGCGACAAAAAGCGCGCATGTCGCGCATGCCCAACTTTGAGTGATCACCGCCGCGGCCTTTGGCAATGTCATGAAACAGCGCTGCGAGATAAATTAACCATGGGCGGTCAAACCCTGCCATGAGGCGACTCATGAAGGGGTATTCATGCGCATGCTCTTCCATGCTAAAGCGGCGCGCATTTCGCACCACCTGCATGATGTGCTGATCGACCGTATAGATATGAAAAAGATCGTGCTGCATTTGCCCAACAACACGACCAAAGGCCGGTAAATATCGGCCCAAGACACTGTATTGGTTCATGCGCCTTAATTCATGAACTAACCCGCGTGGTTGCTGCAAAATTTGTAAAAAGAGCGTGCGATGCTGCGGGTTTCGACGGTAATTTGCATCAATGCTGCGACGTGCTCGCCATAAGGCGCGCAAGGTGCGAGCGGACATTCCTTTGAGTTCGGGATGCTGCTGCATCACCAAAAAACTACGCAAAATTGCATCGGGCTTGTGCTCGAACAACTGTTCATCGCGCATATCGAGCAATTCTCGATTGGCTTGGAAATCATCGTCGATGGTGACAATATGTTCTTGCTGAGCAGGAAAAATCGTGCGCCCGAGGTTTTGTAAAACGATGGTGTTGAGCTGAACGACTAATTTGGCGTTGCGGTAGTAACGCTGCATCAAAATTTCAGATGCGCGTCGTGCGCTGCTCCGAACGATGCCGCAGTTTTCGGCTAACTGTTCTTGGTAGTCAAAGACGATGCGATCTTCGCGGCGTTTTGCTAAAAAATGTAGTCGTACACGCAGGTCTTGTAGCAGCCGCTCAACGCGGGCCAATTGCATCATTTCTAGATGCGTGATCAAACCGTGAGATTCGAGCTCATTCCAGCGCGTGCCTAAGCCTGCTGCACGACTGATCCACTGGATTACCTGTAAGTCACGTAAGCCGCCTGGGCTTTCTTTGCAATTGGGCTCTAGGCTATAAGGCGTTTCGCTATAACGGCCATAACGCTCTTGTTGTTCGAGCTTCTTTGCGCGGAAGAAGTCTTGGATGTCGAGATGCTGATGAAGTAACGCATTGAGTTCGAGATAAAGCTCGCGACTGCCGGCTAAACAACGTGATTCAACAAGCGTGGTTTGGACGGTAATGTCGGCGTCAGCTTCGTCGGCACATTGTTGCACGGTGCGAACGGCATGACCGACTTCAAGGCCGATGTCCCACAGCAATCCTACAAACTGTTCAATGCGGGATAGATACGCTTCGTTTAAGGATTCCGGCAGCAGAATGAGAATGTCTACATCAGAAGCGGGGTAAAGCTCGCCGCGGCCATAACCGCCCACGGCGATCAATGCCATTTGGCGCGACATGCCCATTTCACGCCACATGCTTTGCAGTGCTTTGTCGACTTGCGCGGCACGCTGCTGAATAATTTTTGCCGCACGCACACCATTGGCAAAGTCTTGCTGGAGTTGCTGTCGCCCCTCACTCAGTTGTAGACGCAAGCGTGCTGCCAGTTCGTTCAGTGCTGGCAAGTCCGCTTGTGCTGTGGGCTCAGGCAATGGGGTGGGCATGTTGCGTCGCCTATCTGAGTCGGCAAGGTTCCGACACTTTGCTGTCGCCCTCGGCCGAAATCCGTATGTTTTATGCGCCGACCGACGCGCAAATCAAGCCGCGATTTTGGTTTTAACAAAAGCCGGTGGGGGCGGTGAGCCGTCGGACAGCGTCAGCACCTCGTAGCCGGATGGGGTCACTAAAATCGTATGTTCCCATTGTGCAGAAAGGCTGCGGTCTTTGGTAATGATGGTCCAGCCATCCGGTAGTTCGGAAATGGCGGCGCGTCCTGCATTGATCATCGGCTCAATGGTAAAAATCATGCCTTCATGAATTTCGACGCCAGTACCCGGTTTGCCGTAGTGAACAATCTGCGGTTCTTCATGAAATTTTTTGCCAATTCCATGGCCACAGAATTCGCGCACGATGGAAAAGCCATTCACTTCAGCGTGGCGTTGAATTGCGGCGCCAATATCACCTAAGCGGGCGCCCGGCTTCACCTGTTCGATACCGAGCCACAGGCATTCCCAAGTGATATTGCAAAGACGTTTGGCTTGAATCGATACGGCTGATTCGCCACCCACTAAGAACATGCGACTCGTGTCGCCGTGGTAGCCGTCTTTAATGACGGTGATGTCAACGTTCAGTATGTCGCCCTTTTTGAGTGCGCGCTCACCGGGTACGCCATGACAAACCTGATGGTTTACAGAGGTGCAAATAGACTTGGGGTAGGGTGAATAGCCTGGAGGAGCGTAATTTAGAGGCGCTGGAATAGTGCCTTGCACATTCACCATATAGTCGTGGCATAGGCGATCCAGTTCGGCCGTTGTAATGCCGGGTGCGACGTGGGGGGCAATAAAGTCCAGTACTTCAGAGGCGAGCCGGCAGGCAACGCGCATGGCTGCGATGTCTTCAGCGTTTTTGATTACGATGCTCATGGGGTGGGACATTACCCTGCAAGGGGTTTGTTTTTGTAGTAAACAAGACCGAATCTAGCCCAAACATTGCAGATGGGCAAATTTCATCAAAAAGGCTGTGGTAGCCCTTATGTTTTAAAGGTATTTGAACGTGGCTCAGTCTAGGAATGTTTCATGCCCTGGCTTGCAAAAAGGCGGCTATCCACGTTAGAATCCCGAGGCTGTTCCGTGTGGGTTGGCTTCTTCAAAAAGGTTAAAACCTAGGGTTAAAAAACTTGGGGTTGAATTCCGAGTTAATGTCGCCGAGCCAAAATCCGCGGACGGTGCAGTTTAAAAATGTTTGTTTTTCAATCCGCACGCCCAGATTTAAAAAAGGGTGTCTGCAATCAAGTTGAGTTGCAGGCTACAGCTGGGCGGAGGTTAAACCCGAGATGGAGTATTGAAATGTCCGTAACAATGCGTCAAATGTTGGAGGCCGGTGTTCACTTTGGCCACCAAACCCGTTTCTGGAACCCGAAGATGGCGCCGTACATCTTTGGTGCTCGCAACAAGATTCATATCATCAACCTGGAAAAAACCCTGGCTAAGTACAACGAAGCCATGTCATTCCTGCGTCGTTTGTCAGCTAACAAGGGCACCGTGCTGTTCGTGGGTACAAAGCGCCAATCTCGCGAAATCATCGCTGAAGAAGCGCAACGTGCTGGTATGCCATATGTTGATGAGCGTTGGCTCGGCGGCATGATGACTAACTTCAAAACGCTGAAGCAATCTGTTAAGCGTTTGAAGGATTTGGAGCAGATGCAAATCGACGGCAGCATTGAAAAGCTGTCAAAGCGTGAAGCCCTGACCGTTCAACGCGAGCTGGAAAAGCTGAATAAGAGTATCGGTGGTATTAAGGATCTGAATGGTCTGCCCGATGCAATTTTCATCATCGACGTGGGCTACCACAAGATCGCGATTACCGAAGCCAAGAAGCTGGGTATCCCGGTTGTGGCCGTTGTGGATACCAACCACGCTCCGGACCGTGTTGATTACATCATCCCAGGCAACGACGATTCTAGCCGCGCAATTCGCCTGTACGCCCGTGGCGTAGCGGATGCAGTGCTTGAAGGTCGTAGCCAAAGCTTGCAAGAAATCGTAGAAGCCGGACAAGACGAATTCGTTGAGGTAGAAGAAGGCAAGACAGCCTAATCTGCCCTTCCGGCAAAAAAGGCTGCGGTGAGTCGTTGAAGAGTCACTCGCAGCCTTTTTTATAACCCTGTTTTTGAACTGAATTTGAACTGAATTGGGAGTCATCATGGCGGAAATCACCGCATCCATGGTCAAGGAACTTCGTGAAAAGACCGACGCGCCGATGATGGAGTGCAAGAAGGCCCTGTCCGAAGCTGACGGCGATATCGCGAAGGCAGAAGAAATTCTGCGCGTTAAGCTGGGCAACAAGGCCAGCAAGGCTGCTGCTCGCGTTGCAGCTGAAGGTGTTGTGGCGATTAGCATCAACGGCGCAGTGGGCGCGTTGATCGAAGTGAACAGCGAAACCGATTTTGTGGCTAAGAACGACGACTTCTTAGCATTGGCAAAGGGTTGTGCAGACTTGGTTTGCAGCAAAAACCCGGCCGACGTAGAAGCGCTCTCCGCGCTACCGATGGGTGAGGGTACAGTTGAATCAACTCGCTCTGCACTGGTTGGAAAAATCGGTGAGAACATGGCGATTCGTCGCTTCTCTCGTATCGAAGCCAAGGGCAAGCTCGCTTCTTATATTCACGCGGGTTCCAAAATTGGCGTGTTGGTCGACTTGATTGGTAGTGATGAGCAACTGGCTAAAGACATCGCCATGCACATTGCTGCGACCAAGCCGAAAGCACTGGATGCATCAGGCGTGTCACAAGATCTAATCGATGCTGAGCGTCGTATCGCGATCGAAAAGGCGCGTGCAGATAACAAGCCGGAAGCCATGCTGGAAAAGATCGCTGACGGTACCGTACAAAAGTACCTGAAGGAAGTGACACTATTGGCCCAAGTGTTCGTGAAGGCCGAAGATGGCAAGCAAACCATTGAGCAACTGCTGAAGGCTCGCGGTGCGCAAGTTGCAAACTTCACCCTGTATATCGTCGGTGAAGGTATTGAGAAGAAGACAGTTGATTTCGCCGCTGAAGTTGCCGCACAAGTAGCAGCAGCTAAGTAATAAGCGATTCAAACCGGCTGTTTAGTTGTTACTGCACGAGGTGGCTCGCTTCCTCGTGCAGGTTGTACCGCTCAGAAACCTGTGAGCGTAGTTTTACCGATCTGAATTTACCGAGGTGAAATTCGATCGGCGCACGCCTTCCAACAATCTTGCAGGACGGATACGCATGCCCGCATTCAAGCGCATTCTGCTCAAGTTGTCTGGTGAAGCCCTTATGGGCGACGACGACTACGGTATCAACCGCAACATGCTCGAGCGCATTGTTGCCGAAATCAAAGAAGTCGTAGATCTTGGTGTCGAGGTTGGTATCGTCATTGGCGGAGGTAATATCTTCCGCGGGGTGGCCCCTGGCGCATCCGGTATGGATCGCGCAACCGCGGACTACATGGGCATGCTGGCCACCGTTATGAATGCACTCGCATTAGGTGACGCCATGCGACGCGCTGGCCTAAACGCCCGCGTGCAATCTGCCCTCAATATCGAACCCGTTGTTGAACCCTACATCCGCGGCAAGGCTATTCGCTACCTTGAAGAAGGTCGTGTGGTTGTATTTGGCGCCGGTACAGGTAACCCGTTTTTTACGACAGACACCGCAGCCGCACTCCGAGGTCGAGAAATCGAAGCTGAAGTTGTGTTGAAGGCGACCAAGGTTGATGGTGTGTATACCGCTGACCCGGTCAAAGACCCTACTGCACAGCGATATGACCGTGTGTCGTTTGACGAGGCGATTGGTCGTGATCTCAAGGTGATGGACGCGACCGCATTGGCACTCTGTCGTGACCAGCGTTTGCCAATCGTCGTATTTAGTATTTTCAAAGCAGGTGCACTCAAACGTGTGGTGATGGGTGAAAACGAAGGTACCCTGGTACACATCTGAGCCTCCACTGCTGAATAAAACATTGATAGATAGAGGTTTGAGATGATTTCAGAGCTCAAAAAAACTACAGAACACAAAATGCAGAAATCGATCGAAGCGTTGAAAAACGATTTCGGCAAAGTTCGCACAGGCCGCGCGCATACCGGCTTGCTTGACCACGTCATGGTGGACTACTACGGCTCACCTACGCCTTTGGCGCAAGTTGCCAATGTGTCATTGCTGGATGCTCGAACCATTGGCGTGCAGCCGTGGGAAAAGACCATGCTGCAAAAGGTTGAGAAAGCGATTCGCGAGTCCGACTTGGGCTTGAATCCGGCTTCAATGGGTGATGTGATTCGCGTGCCGATGCCACCCTTAACTGAAGAGCGTCGCAAAGAGTTGATTAAGGTTGTTCGTGGCGAAGCCGAGAACGCGAAAGTTGCAATTCGCAATTTGCGTCGCGACGCCAATAACCAGCTCAAAGAAGCCGTGAAGTCAAAAGAGATTTCTGAAGACGAAGAGCGCCGTGCGCAAGATGATGTGCAAAAACTGACTGATCGCTACATCGGTGAAGTTGATAAGGCGCTCGAGAGTAAAGAGCAAGATCTGCTGGCGGTTTAAGTTGATTTTGCCATGGGCTGACGAGAATTTTTGTTTATATTCTCTACGCACTAGGCACGCAAAGCTAACGAGCCAATTTTCAGTGAAATCCCACACCAGTTCTACACAGGCCATACCTGGAGCATCTGAAATGCCCCAGCACGTTGCCATTATTCTTGATGGTAATGGCCGCTGGGCGCGCAAACGTTTTTTGCCCCGTGTGGCGGGGCACAAGAAGGGTGTAGATGCGGTTCGCAATGCAGTAATCGGTTGCATCGAACGCGGCATTCCATATCTCACCGTGTTTGCGTTTAGCTCAGAAAATTGGCGCCGTCCAAAAGACGAAGTTTCATTTTTGATGCAATTATTTGTGCGCGCCATGGAAGAAGAGGTTGCGCGTTTGCATGAGAACGGCGTTCGGTTCCGTGTGGTGGGTGATTTATCGCGTTTTGATTCGGTCTTGGTCGAGTTGATTGAACGTTCAGAAAAGCTTACGGAAAACAACACGCGCCTAACTTTTACCGTTGCTGCCAACTATGGTGGTCGTTGGGACATTATGCAGGCGATGAACAAGCTTGCATTGGCGCATCCTGAACGAGCGGGACAGTTCACCGAGGCAGATCTACAAGCACATTTGGCGCTTGAATATGCGCCCGAGCCCGACTTATTTATTCGTACGGGTGGGGAGGTGCGCATCAGCAACTTTTTGCTGTGGCAGCTGGCCTATTCTGAGCTGTACTTCACCGATCTGTTATGGCCCGAATTTGATGGCAAGGCGCTTGATGCGGCTATTGAATCATTCCGGTCACGCGAACGTCGCTTTGGCAGAACCAGCGAGCAGGTTATGGCCGAACACGGCGCTTTAAATCAAACAGTGCGGTAATTTGATCGAGCCCGTATGCTGAAGCAACGCATCATCACTGCAATTGTCATGCTGGTTGTGCTGACCTTGCTGCTGTTTTCTGCAAATGAAGCGATCTGGATGCTTGCTGTCGTGGTGATGACTGCGCTAGCAGCTTGGGAATGGGCCGGCCTTGTGCCGACATTGCCGAGAGACCGTCGTCAATATGCAGCCATCACGGCTGTATTAGCCGCCTTATGTTGTTGGCCGGCATGGGATGTTGGACTCCTGCAAGTTGCCAAGTCGGGTGGCGGATTTACTGCCTTGTGGAGCATTATGCTCATCGGTGCGGTTGCCTTTTGGTGCCTGATTTCACCGCTTTGGTTTCGCGTGCGCTGGGTTGTGACCGCTAGGTCGGAAGGTGCGCTGCTTGGCTGGCTATTACTCCTGCCATCTGCATTTTCATTAGGCCTGCTGCGTACGAATGATCCTTGGATATTAATTGCCATGATGGCGGTGATTTGGATTGCCGACATTGCCGCGTATTTTTCGGGCCGTGCCTTTGGCAAACACAAGTTAGCGCCCAGCATTAGTCCGGGAAAAACCCTGGAGGGCGCAATTGGTGCTGTAATTGCCGTTACCCTATATGGTATTGGTTTATGGCAGTTCAATACGACACAGCAAACCATGTCACTTCCCGTGTTGTTGCTAGGTTTACTGTTAATTACCTTGCTGAGTATTGCAGGTGATTTGTTTGAATCACTAATGAAGCGTCAGCGCGGCGTTAAAGATAGCAGCCAGCTATTGCCAGGACATGGCGGTATCCTCGATCGTATCGACAGCCTCACGGCCACCTTACCTGTTTACGGCCTGTGGTATTTGTACCAACTTTCAACTTAATTTAGGCGCTTCGTGCTGATTTGACGACTAAACAATCATGAGCATTGATGCGAATTTAAAGCAGGTTTTGTCTCGCACGGATTGTGCACCTCAACAAGTAACGATATTGGGTGCAACCGGTTCGATTGGCGTTAGTACCTTGGATGTGATTGCGCGCCATCCAGATCGGTTTTCAGTTTTTGCACTAACCGGCTATCGCCAAATTGAACGTTTGGCAGAACAGTGTGTGCAATTCAAGCCAGCCTATGCCGTAGTGGGGGACGAGGCTTCGGCACAAAAACTGACCGAATTGCTTAATCAAGCAAGCTGCGCTACAACAGTTTTATTTGGTGCTGAGGCTGCAGAACACGTAGCGAGTATCCCTGAGGTTGACGTCGTGATGGCAGCAATAGTTGGCGCTGCAGGTCTACGCCCAACCTTAGCAGCAGCACGTGCGGGCAAGCGTATTTTGCTTGCCAATAAAGAGAGCTTGGTGATGTCAGGTGCGCTCTTTATGGCGGAAGTAGAACGCCATGGCGCCACGCTTTTGCCAATTGATTCTGAACACAATGCCGTCTTTCAATCCCTGCCGGCGGGCTGTAATCAGCAATTACAAAAACATGGTGTGAAACGAATTTTGCTCACCGCATCTGGTGGGCCGTTTCGTACATCGCCAGTGAGTAGCTTAGCCAGTGTGACGCCTGAACAAGCATGCGCACATCCAAATTGGGTCATGGGTCGGAAAATCTCGGTGGATTCGGCCACCATGATGAATAAGGGCTTAGAGGTCATTGAAGCGCATTGGTTGTTTGACGCTTCAGCGGATGAAATCAGTGTCGTCATCCACCCGCAAAGTGTTATTCACTCCATGGTGGAATATCTTGATGGCTCGGTCATTGCGCAACTTGGTAATCCGGATATGCGTACGCCCATCGCTCATGCCTTGTCTTATCCAGAGCGCATTGAGGCTGGCGTAAAATCACTCGACCTCACGGCGTTGTCTGGCTTGCACTTTGAGCAGCCAGATCTGGATCGCTTCCCTTGTTTGGCGTTGGCGTTCCACGCATTGCGTCAGGGTGGAACCGCACCGGCGATTTTAAACGCCGCGAATGAAGTGGCCGTCGATGCCTTCTTAGACCGTCGTTTGTCGTTTACTGGCATTCATCATTTGATTGCAGAGGTGTTGAGTCGAGTCGCAACAACTGATGCAGATAGTCTAGATACCGTATTCGCGGCAGACCATGCTGCGCGCGAATGTGCTACGCAGATTCTGACGCAACGCTCTGCGGCATGAGCGCTTTAATTACCCTGCTGGCGTTTCTAGTAGCGCTGGGCACGCTGATTGTGGTGCATGAAGCGGGGCACTTCCTGGTGGCGCGATGGGCGGGCGTAAAAGTGCTTCGCTTTTCGGTTGGCTTTGGCCAAAGCATTTATCTGCGCACTTTTGGAGCAGACCGCTCTGAGTTTTCGATTGGCGTTATTCCGCTGGGTGGATACGTTCGTATGCTCGACGAACGCGAAGGGCCGGTGCCGGAAGACGAACGACATCGTGCGTTTAACAATCAGTCCGTAGGTAAGCGCATTGCCATTGTGGTTGCAGGCCCTTTGGCCAATTTTCTATTAGCAATTGCGGTGTATTGGGCGCTGTTTGCAAATGGCGTTGAAGAACCTAGGCCAGTCTTTGGAACGCCAACCCAAGGTAGTTTGGTTGATCAGGCTGGCTTTAAGGCAGGAGAGCGGATTACCCATCTCAATGGCCGTGAAATTACTACGTTACAAGAATTACGCTGGGCGCTACTCGATCAAGGCTTGGAGCATCGCCCTGTACAGCTGCAAACACTTAATGCAGATCAGCAGATTGATACACACGCTTTAAGTTTGAAGTCGTTGGGACAGAAAGCATTGGAAGGCGATGTGTTGAAGGAAGCGGGTTTCACGCCATTGCAAATTGACTTGCCGGCTGAGATAGGCGCTGTACAAATGGGCTCTGCCGCAGAGCGTGCTGGGTTGCGAGCAGGTGACCGTGTCGTGGCGATTCAGGATAAGACGATCAACAATTGGACTGATTTAGTAGGTGCTATTCGTAAGTCTGCAGGGCAAAGTCTTGTTTTTACACTTGACCGGGGTGCGCAAGCCGCGCAAAAAATAACGGTTCAGGTAGAAGAGTTTGATGATAAGGGTGAAAAAATCGGCCGAATTGGGATCGCTGCCCCACATTCCACCGAACTTCGCGAAAAACTCATGGTCAAGATCAGCTATTCCGTGCCACAAGCACTTTGGCAGGGGCTGGTTCAAACCTGGGATACCTCGGTTTTTAGCCTAAAAATGATGGGCCGTATGGTGACCGGCGAGGTTTCATGGAAAAACCTGAGCGGACCTGTCACCATCGCCGATTATGCTGGGCAGTCTGCCAGAATGGGCCTAGAGCCTTATATCCGGTTTATTGCCCTGATCAGTATTAGTTTGGGTGTGTTGAATCTTCTGCCTATTCCACTGCTGGATGGGGGGCACCTGATGTATTATTTTGCCGAGATCATCAAAGGCAGCCCCGTTTCTGAGCAAACGATGTTGCTCGGACAGCGCATTGGCATGGCCATTTTGGCCGTGATGATGGCCTGTGCCTTTTATAACGACATCAGCCGGCTGGTGTCGGGTTGAACAAAATGACCAAAAAAAGCCTACTTTCTTGCCTCGTTGCTTCTTTGTTTGCGCTGCCCGCATTCGGTTTTGAGCCTTTTACGGTTCAGGATATTCGCATTGAGGGCATTCAGCGTACTGAAGCCGGTACGGTGTTTAATTACCTGCCCATTAAGGTGGGTGACACGTTTTCTCAAGAAAGTGCGGCACAAGCCATTAAGGCGCTGTACTCCACTGGCTTCTTCAAAGATGTACGTATTGAGGTTGAAGGACGTGTGCTGGTGGTATTGGTAGATGAGCGTCCTGCTATCGCCAGTATCGACTTCACCGGCATGAAGGAATTTGAAAAAGACGGCGTTAAAAAATCGCTCAAAGAGATCGGTCTATCAGAATCGAGAATTCTTGATCGCTCGATGCTCGACAAGGCCGAGCAGGAACTCAAGCGTCAGTACCTTTCTCGCGGCAAATACGCCGCAGAAATTAAAACCACGGTCACGCCGCTAGAACGTAATCGGGTTGCGGTGAGTTTTGATATCACCGAAGGTGACGTTGCCAAAATTAAGCAGATCAATATTGTGGGCAATCAAGCCTTCAAAGAAAAAGATCTGCTCGAAATTTTGACATTAACGACTTCGGGCTGGATGACTTGGTATACCAAGAACGACCAATACTCCCGTCAGAAGCTGCAAGGTGATTTAGAAAAGCTGCGTTCTTTTTATCTGGATCAGGGCTACCTTGAATTTGCAATCAATTCAACGCAGGTTCAAATCACGCCGGATAAAAAAGACATCTACATTACCGTTAGTGTGACCGAAGGTGAAAAGTACACGGTATCAGGCGTGAAACTGGCAGGCGATATGTTGCTGCCTGAGAGCGAGCTATTGCCGCTGCTCAAAATTAAATCGGGCGACGAGTTTTCGCGTCAAAAGGTGAATGATTCGGTCAAGGCGATTACCGATCGTTTGTCGAATGATGGTTATGCTTTTGCCAATGTGAATGCGGCGCCTGAAGTCGACAAAGAAAAGCATCAAGCCGCCTTTACCTTCTACATTGACCCCGGTCGTCGGGTGTATGTTCGTCGCATCAACGTTGCGGGTAATACCAAAACGCGGGATGAAGTCGTTCGACGCGAAATGCGTCAGATGGAGGGTAGTTGGTACGACGGTGAAAAGCTGAATCGCTCCAAGCAACGGATTGATCGCCTTGGCTATTTTGATGGAGTGCAGATGGAAACGGCGGCCGTGCCGGGCACGACAGATCAAGTTGATGCGACCTATACCATTAAGGAAAAACCAACCGGGAACTTAATGCTGGGGGCAGGTTTTTCAAGTTCTGGAAAATTGGTGTTGTCTGGTTCAATTTCACAGCAAAACTTGTTTGGTAGCGGCAAGTTTGTCTCTGCACAAATCAATAGCGGGAAAATTAATAAGACCTATGCACTGTCTTATACCGATCCGTACTACACCATGGATGGTGTGAGTCGTGGTTGGGATATTTACCGCCGTGATGTGAATTCCTCTTCATTGCGTACCGTCGGTACTTACCAATCGAAATCCTACGGTGCGGGATTGCGTGTTGGGGTACCGATTGCGGAAGATGATTCGATCAGTTTTGGTTTGGCTGCAGATCATACGCGTCTAACGGTAGACACTTCGAGTCCTCAGCGCTATGTCGATTTCGTCAACACTTTTGGCAACTCATATAGTTCGCTTGTAGGCAGCATAGGCTGGGCACGCGATCGTCGTGATTCAGTGATTTACCCTACTACGGGCAGCCAACACCGTTTTGGTACCGAACTCACAATGCCTGTCGGATCTTTGAGATATTGGCGCACAAACTACCAGTACCAAACCTATTTGCCGCTGTCTCGCACCATGACCCTGATGTTGAATGGCGATGTCGGGATGGGTGGTGGTTTGAATGGCAAACCACTACCGTTCTATAAGAATTATTTTGCGGGTGGTATTGGCTCCGTTCGGGGCTTTGATTTTGGTAGCATTGGCCCGAAGGACGCTGTGTCGGGTGAGTTTCTTGGCGGTAGTCGAAAGGTTGTGGGGAATGCGGAGTTACTGTTCCCGGTTCCTGGGTTGGGTGCGGATCGCTCCGTACGTTTAGGCGTATTCCTCGACACAGGTTTGGTGTGGGGGAGTGGTGAGAAATTCCGTTCGCAAGATATGCGCTACAGTACGGGGATTGGTATCACGTGGTCATCCCCGTTGGGCCCACTCAATTTTAGTATCGCGAATCCGCTGAATAAGAAGGATGGCGACAAAACGCAGCGCTTCCAATTCCAAGTTGGTAACGTGTTCTGATTAATCGCAGGAGAGTAAGTTGAACTACAAACATTTCACCGCATGTGCCGCCATGCTTTTGGCGAGTTTGGGCGCATCGGCTCAAGGTGATCTCAAAATTGGTTTTGTTAACGCTGACCGAATTCTGAAAGAGTCTGCGCCAGCTCTACGCGCACAACAAAAGCTCGAAAAAGAATTTGAGCGTCGTAATGCCGATTTACAACGCATGGCCAAACAAGTCGAGTCAATGCAGGCGCAATTGACACGAGAAGGCACCTCTTTGGCTGACAAAGATCGTCGTAATAAAGAGCGCGATTTAACCGAGTTGAGTCGTGATCTGCAGCGTAAAGACCGTGAGTTTCGTGAAGATCTTAATCAGCGTCGTAATGAGGAACTGGCGGCTGTTGTTGAGCGTGCCAATCGCGTGATCAAACAGTATGCCGAAGCTGAACGCTACGATTTAATCGTGCAAGAAGCTGTTCATTTCTCACCGCGTATTGATATTACCGACAAGATCCTCAGCACGCTGTCGGATGCAGACAAGAAGTAAATAATGCAAACCTCTCCGCGTGCGTGGCGGTTAGACGAGATCGTTGCGCAACTCGGTGGGCGCTTAGTGGGTGATGGCACGCTCCAAGTGCGTAGTGTGGCAACACTTGAATCGGCGAGCGAGGGACAGGCTACATTTCTTGCTAACCCTCGCTACGCAGAACAGTTAGCGACCACTGAGGCGACTGTAGTCATTGTGAATGAGCGCGCTTCGGCGCGTTGTTCCAATCGCACGCATATCGTAGCTGATGACGCGTATGTCTATTTTGCGCGACTGTCGCAGTTACTCAACCCAACGGCGCGTCCGCATCCCGGCATACATCCTTCTGCTACCTGCAGCTCAGATCAAATTGCGGCTTCTGCCAGTATTGGCGCAGGCGCACATATTGGCCGTCATGTCACCATAGGTGAGCGTGTTGTTATTGGGCCTGGCTGTTGGATTGCTGATGGCGTGAGCATTGGCAGCGACAGCTATATCTATGGCAACGTCAGTATTTATGCCGATTGCCAAATTGGTCAAAGAACCATTGTTCACGCAGGTGCGGTAATCGGTTCTGACGGCTTTGGTTTTGCACGCGAGCGTAGTGGGGCTTGGGTCAAAATTCCGCAAGTTGGGCGCGTAATCATTGGCGATGATGTTGAGATTGGCGCCAACACCACGATTGATCGCGGTGCACTGGACGACACCGTTATTGGCAATGGCACCAAGTTAGATAACCAGATTCAAATTGCACACAACGTGCAGCTGGGTGAGCATTGTGCTTTTGCCGGCTGTGTGGGTGTCGCAGGCAGTGCCAAAATTGGAAATCGTGTCATGGCAGGGGGTGGTGCCATTATTTTGGGGCACCTTGAAGTAGCGGATGATGTCACCGTTTCAACAGGTACGGTCTTGGCAAAATCAGTTGAACAAGCTGGCGTCTACACTGCGACTGTGCCTGTATTGGAACATAAAGAGTGGTTGCGAAATTTTTCGCACATTCGACACTTAGATGCACTTTCAGACAAAATCCGCCAGCTAGAAAAACAGCTCACAGAGCTAACACAACAGACTAAAACGAGCGCCGAAGAATAATGACTTCGGGCAGGATCTTCCGAATCCCTGTGCGATTTGGACGCCTTTATTGAATGGGGTACGACGTGAGCGAAACGCAAGATCAAACATCCACAACGGCAACCACCTTGATGGATATTCATCAAGTTCTTAAATACCTGCCGCATCGCTATCCGTTTTTGCTAGTTGATCGCGTACGTGAGTTGGTGCCCGGCGAGCGTATCGTCGCAATTAAAAATGTCACCATCAATGAGCCGTTCTTTCCTGGGCATTTCCCGCATTATCCCGTGATGCCAGGTGTGTTAATTGTTGAGGCTATGGCGCAGGCTGCCGCCATTTTGTCGTTCAAAACTATGAACACCTTGCCTGACGAAAACTCGGTTTACTATTTTGCTGGCATTGACGGTGTGCGTTTTAAAAAGCCGGTGAGTGCGGGTGATCAAATTGAATTAGAAGTGTCCATTACTGCAAACAAGCGCGGTATCTGGAAGTACTCAGCAGTTGCGCGTGTCGATGGCGCGGTTGCCGCAGAAGCCGAGCTAATTTGCGCGCTGCGTGAGATTCAATAACAGGTCGATCATGAGCAATATTCACCAAACAGCTCTGGTCGACCCAGCTGCAAAGCTGGGTAACAATGTCCGTATTGGGCCGTACACCATCGTGGGGCCAAATGTTGAGATCGGTGATAACACCGAAATTGGCTCGCATTGCGTAATTACCGGCCACACGCAAATTGGTAGCGACAATCGTATTTTTCATTTTTGTTCGCTTGGCGAAGCGCCGCAAGATAAAAAATATGCAGGTGAGCCGACACGCTTGGTGATTGGCAATCGCAACACGATTCGCGAATACTGCAGCTTCAATATTGGAACCAGCCAAGACAAAGGCGAAACGCGTTTAGGTGATGACAGTTGGATCATGGCCTACGTGCACATCGCACACGACTGTATCGTCGGTAACCAAACGATTTTTGCCAATAACGCGACCTTGGCTGGACATGTTGAAGTTGGTGATTGGGCCATCCTAGGCGGTTTCACAGGTGTGCATCAGTTTGTACGCGTTGGCGCGCATAGTTTCTGCGGCGTTGGTACCGTGCTGTTGCAAGACTTGCCACCCTATGTCACCGTGTCGGGCAGCCCAGCCGCACCGCATGGCATTAATAGTGAAGGCCTGAAGCGTCGCGGTTACAGCAGCGATGCGGTCATGGCCATCAAACGTGCGTACAAGAGTTTGTACCGTAACGGGCTTACGCTGGATGAAGCGCGTCAGGAAATTCGCGTAGCGGCAGAGCAAACGCCAGAGCTTGGTATGCTGCTCGATTTTATTTCGGCGTCGTCGCGCGGAATTGTTCGTTAGTCCGATAATTATTCGTCAGGCTTTTATAGCGGTTCAGGATTGGCAATGCGCATAGCCATGGTTGCAGGGGAGGCATCGGGTGATTTGCTCGCCAGCCATCTTATTCGCGCGCTGCGCGAACGTTTGCCCAATGCCGAATTCGTCGGCATCGGCGGCCCCAAAATGCAGGCCGAAGGCTTCAAAGCGTGGTGGCCCAGCGAGAAGCTAGCGGTACGAGGCTATGTTGAGGTTCTACGCCACTACCGCGAAATTTCAGGTATTCGTAAAGCGCTACTAAAGCGCCTGCTGCAAGAAAAGCCAGACGTATTCATTGGTGTCGATGCGCCGGACTTTAACTTGTGGCTTGAGGCGCAACTCAAACGCGCCGGCATTAAAACCGTTCACTACATTAGCCCATCAATTTGGGCGTGGCGGGGCAGTCGCATTAAGCGCATTGCGCAATCCGTTTCGCATATTCTCTGCTTGTTTCCGTTTGAGCCAACACTGTACGAAAAGGTCAAAGTGCCCGCCACCTTTGTCGGGCACCCACTCGCAGACGAGTTTCCAATCGAGTCTGCGCGTGTTCAGGCACGTGAGCGTTTAGGGCTTGATGACCAAACACAAGTATTTTCGCTATTGCCGGGCAGCCGGCAATCTGAATTACGCTACATGGCAGATTTGTTTGCGCAAACCGCAAAAAAGCTACATTCAGAGTTTCCGCAAGCACGCTTTCTGGTACCACTGATTACACGTGAAACGCGCACACTGTTTGAGCATGCGCTGTGGCGACAAGAGGCAACGCAATTGCCCATTCAATTGCTGTTTGGGCACTCTCATGATGCCTTGGCTGCGTGTGATGTGGCCTTAGTCGCAAGTGGCACAGCAACGCTCGAAGCCGCCATGCTAAAGGCTCCGCACGTCATTACCTATCGCATGTCTCAGATGAGCTGGCGCATCATGAAACGCATGGCGTATCAGCCATGGGTGGGTTTGCCCAATATCTTGGCAAAGCAATTTTTAGTGCCGGAGTTGTTGCAAGAAGATGCAACGTCAGACAATTTGGCGCAAGCCATGGGCAACCTGATGCGAGACCGTAACGTGCAAACGCAATTGCGCGAACGTTTTCTCGAAATTCATCAACAACTACGTCAAGACAGTGCTCACAAGGCAGCCGAGGTGGTGGCCTCATATATGCCAAATGCCACACGTGGATTTGACGTTGCACCGCCCGCCTCGGCAGAAGCTTCAGCATGACCGCCATACTCGTATGTGGGGTCGATGAAGCAGGGCGTGGCCCCTTATGTGGTGCAGTGTATGCGGCGGCCGTTATTCTGGATCCGGCGCGACCAATCGAAGGGCTGAATGATTCAAAGCAACTTTCAGCGCAACGTCGCGAAGAATTGGCGGCGCTGATCCGCACGAACGCTCTGGCCTGGTCGATTGCTCAGGCATCGGTTGAAGAAATTGACCGGCTCAATATCTTAAACGCCACCATGCTGGCCATGCAGCGTGCGGTCGAGGCGCTAACGCCCGCGGCACAATCTGCATTGATTGATGGGAATCGTTGCCCAGCGTTATCAATTCCAGCGCAAGCCATCGTTGAGGGTGACGCGCTTGAACCTGCAATATCAGCTGCTTCCATATTGGCAAAGACTGCGCGTGATGCAGAGATGGAACAACTGGATGCGCAATACCCGGGCTATGGACTGGCCCAACACAAAGGTTACGGTACGGCAGCGCATTTGGCAGCCTTGCAGACGCTCGGCGTGACGCCTATTCACCGTGGCAGCTTTAGTCCTGTGTATGCATTACTCTCGGCAGACGAGCAAGCAAAGCAGGACGCCTATAAAGCCGAACAAAAGTCCCAGCGCCAGAAGCATCGTTCTTCAGCAAGTCAGCGTAATCAACCCAAAATAAAAGCAGAATCGCGTCACCAAGTGGCTGTGCCATCGACGCTTGATTTAGATTTTTAGGAGCAATCATGCCTGGAGCAGAATGGCGGCCGCTGTTTTTATTTCTACATGTTTTAAGTGTGCTGATTTGGGTTGGCGGCATGGCATTCGCCTATCTTTGCCTGCGCCCTGCCGCGGTTGAGATTCTCGATGCGCCACAACGTTTGCGCTTATGGTGCGCAGTCTTTAAACGCTTCTTCCCCTTGGTTTGGGCTGCGCTCGCAGCACTGTGGTTAAGCGGCTTGTGTATGCTGTTGCCCGGTGGCATGGCTTTTGCACCCAAGCATTGGCATGTGATGCTAACGCTTGGCACCGTCATGACAGCCATTTATCTACGGGTGTACTTCAAGTTTTATGTGGCTTTACGCCAAGCTGTTGCCAATGAGAACTGGCCAGCAGGTGGTGCTGCACTCGGCAAAATTCGACAATGGGTTGGTATTAACTTACTGCTTGGTTTTGTAACGGTTGCAACCGCCACACTAGGTTGGTGGTTTGCTGGCTAAGACATTGCCAATTATTGAACCCACATGAAATATCTCAGCTCTCGCGATAATCCAACTGTACGTACCCTGCAAACGTTGGGTACGTCTTCGCGCGCGCGTCGAGACAGCGGCCGCACGTTGCTGGATGGCGTGCATCTGGTTGAGAGTTGGCTGCAGCACATGGGCCTGCCCATTACTTTGGTGGTGGCAGAAAGCGCGCAGCATAAGCCGGAAATCGCACGACTCATTTCGCAGGTGGAACAGCATCAAGCTGAATCCATTTTGTTATTAAGCGATAGCGCGTTTAATTTTGTGAGCCCGGTTGACTCACCGATTGGCATTTTGGCCGAAGTCGCAATTCCACAGCAGGCCATGCCCAGTCCGCTTGGCGATTGTGTCGTGCTAGAGGCGATACAAGATGCAGGCAACCTAGGCACCATTTTGCGCGCCTGCGCCGCTGTGGGTGTGCAAGATGTGTTGCTCACACCCGGCTGTGTGCAAGCTTGGAGCCCCAAAGTGCTGCGGGCAGGGCAGGGCGCACACTGCGTGTTGCGTCTGCATGAAGGCGTGGATGTTGCCGCAGCATTGGCAAACTACGAGCAAGTCGGCGGACAAATTTTAGCGACTCGGCTTGATGCCACACAGTCGTTGTATGCAGCCAATTTGCAAAAGCCCTGCGCGTGGTTGTTTGGCAATGAGGGTGCAGGTTTGAGTGACGCGCTGGCGCAATGCGCCACGAATTCCGTTCTGATCCCCATGCCCGGTCAGGCAGAGTCATTGAATGTGGCAATGGCTGCGACGGTGTGTTTGTTTGAGCAGGCACGCCAACGGGTTGGGCGTGCCTAATGGGCGTACCTAAAGTACGAAGGTTGAATAGTACTTGGCACTAGATTATTTGGTATTTGAATACGTAGCGCTCAAATCACAAGGTGGTTGGTTTTAACTCAAACCAACCAATTCACCCGGCAATAAACCGCCGTCTTCACCTTGCAACTCCGCTTCCACCATGGCCGCTAAGGTGGCGAGATGCTCGCGTTCCCACTCAGAGAGTCGCTTAGGCATGGTGTCAATCAAGCACAGCGTGCCAACACAATGTCCATTCTTCATCGTCAATGGGTAGCCTGCGTAAAAGCGCACATTAGGCGGACCCAACACAAGCGGATTGTCGGCAAAGCGAACATCCTCTCTTGTATCGGATATTTCAAAGATGCTCTTTTGTAATATGGCATGACCACTAAATCCCAAACCGCGCGGCGCCTCAGACATGCTAATACCATGCATAGACTTATGCCAATTTCGATGAGCGTCGACTAGGCTGATTACTGTAATAGGAACGTTGAAGAGTGAAGCGGCGTAAACGGTGATGAGGTCAAACCGTTCTTCCGGCGGGGTGTCCAAAATATTTAGACTGTGCAGCGTAGCGAGTCGCTCAGCTTCATTGGCGGGAATAGCCGGTGTCAGCACGGGATGACCCCTAATCAGACTTCGTTCGGATAGCTGCTATTTTTGGTACGTGCTGGTCCTCATTATAAGGTGCCCACCTGCCTTGTATATCGGAGATTCCCGCAACTCGAGTCAATAGCTTCGTACTTAAAAATACGTAGATCAGTATTATCCGAAATCCATTTTGCTGTTGAACGATAGAGCCTTTATTTTTTGCGAGTCTGTATGGTGAACACCCTATTGGCAAACTACAAGCAAGTAGGGGCTAAGTTCTGACGATACTGCTTGATGCTAATCAGTCGTTGTATGCGGCGTATTTGCAAAATCCTGTGCTTGGATGTTTGACAACGAAGACGCCGGTTTGAGTGGCGGTTGGTGCAATGCGCCACCGCGTCTGTTTTGATACCGCTGTCAGGTTAGGCTCAGCCATTGATTGTGGCGATGGCTGCGAAGATAAGGGTTGTTCGGTTGATCATACACGTCAACATATCGGCTGACGTGCTGTTTTGTTAATGGCTAACCTAGTTATTCGGATGTATGCATTATCTTATTGCAGTCTCAAAAGCGATATCCATTGGTAATCCCCCCGTAAAACCATCGCGATCAGAAGTAGAATTTTCTCGTTAGAGGGAGTTCTGCATGAAGAAGTCGAAATTCAGTGACAGCCAAGTGA
>SBBQ01000045.1 GCA_005239635.1 Uliginosibacterium gangwonense | reverse complement strand
TCGGCGCGTGCTAACCGTGCAGTCTCCGCTTTGTTGCCAACATCGACCATGTGCGCTTGGCCCGCCTCATTGAAGTGGCTGAGCTTGGCTTGGGTAGAATCTGAGGCGCTCATATTTGCTCTCGATTGGGCGGCGGCGGCGGTGGAATATTGATATCCAGCCAGTAGTCCATGACATGGCGCGCGAGGTCTTCAAGGCCAGTTCTTGCCATGGGTTTGCGCAAAAAACTGTTTGCGCCATATGCGGCGGCGGCGCGCACATCGGCTGGATCTGCCGTGGCGGAGAGCAGCACGATTGGCAAACGGTGGGTCATCGGGTTGTCGCGCAGTTGGCGCAATACCTCAAGGCCACCATGTTGCGGCAGGCTCATGTCGAGCAAGGTAAGACGCGGTTGTTGGCGTAAATCACGCCCAGCAAATCGATTTCGCCCAAAAAAGAAGTCGAGCGTATCGCTGCTATTGTGGGTCACCAAAATGGATTCCACTGGGACTGCCTGCGATATGACCTCAATGAGGCAGCGCACATCTTCGGCATTATCTTCAGCGAGCAACAGTTCGGGAGTCATGCGTATGTTCGTCTGGAACTTGATTGAGTTTTTAGTATCCCATACAGCTGAAAAAGCCGTTTAAGGGTTGTTCAGCGGGTAAAAGCGAGCCAAGTATTGGCCTCATAACACATTGTTGGGGGTGCTTTGCTTAGCCCCCTATGACCGCGCTAGATGTTTCAATTCGTAAGCAAAACCTTGCGGCACTTCATTGCCGGTTATCATATCACCGTGAAGCCAAGACTTTTTTCCCCCAAGATCACTGCCAAAATCCCCGCAGCCATGCCAGCCGTAATCCCGGCCATCATTCCAGCCGCAGTGGCGCTTTGTCTGGGCAGTATGCTGTTGTTCTCAGCCTACGATCAGTCTCACTCGTTTGAGCTGGTGGCATCCGCACGTGCAGAAGGGCTGCCAGAGCTGGGCGAAGCCGCTCAATCCGACTTTTCTCCACTCATGGAGCGTCGTATCGGTTATGCGTTATACCAGCAGATGCGCGCAACGCCGGAAGCTTACCTTGATGACCCTGATGTAGAGGATTACCTCAATGCGCTTGTGCGAAAGCTGACGCGTGGGGTTCCGTCTGGCAACGTTGATTTTACGGCTTTTGGTGTGCGCGATAATTCGCTCAATGCATTTGCCTGGCCCGGTGGCTACATTGGTGTGAATAGTGGCACGGTATTGGCGGCGCAGAGTGAGTCAGAACTTGCCGGTGTGCTCTCGCACGAAATGGCGCACGTGGCACAACACCATATTGCACGCATGGTGTCTACGCAAAACCGCGATAGTTGGGTGCAAATTGCGACGCTGATTGTGGCTGTGCTGGCGGCGCGGTCGAACCCACAGGCAAGCCAAGCCGCAATTATGGGTGGCTCGGCGGCGGGTATTCAAAACCAATTAAATTTCACCCGAGATTTTGAACGTGAGGCAGATCGAGTTGGGTTTCAAATCCTTGAGAATTCAGGCTTTGATGTGCGCGGTATGGTGGGGTTCTTCGAGCGGCTACAAAAATCAGTGCGATTATACGAAAACAATGCACCGGCGTATTTGCTGACGCACCCGCTGACCACCGAGCGTATTTCAGACATGGATAATCGCGCGCAACAGCGTCCGTATAAGCAAGTGGCGGACTCCATCGAGTTTCGCCTAGTGCGCGCAAAACTAGCCATTGATATGGAGCCGCGTGATGTATCTATGCGGACGCTTGAAGCAACGGCTCGAAATGCGCGCACTAAGGTAGACGCAGCAGCTTGGATTGGCGTAGGTTATGGGCGCTTGCGCGCGCGCGACGTTGCGGGCGCGAACGAGGCTTTAACGCAATTACAACGTAACGGTATTAATGCCTCGATGGTGGATCATTTCGCCGCCGAAATTCAGGCTGCGCAAGGACGCTGGGATGATGCGATTCGCATGTATCAAAAGAGCGCGCAGCGCTTTCCAGCGGCTCATTCGCTGCGCTATGGTTTGATTGATGCGCAGTTGCAAGCGCACCGCGCCCCTGATGCATTAAATGGCGCGACCGAACAGCTCAAGCTCTATCCTCGTGATGATCGCCTACATGAATTACAGGCGCGTGCGTATGCGCAGCTTGGTAAAATTGCTTCACAACACCGCGCAACGGCTGAAGCCTATGCCCTGCGTGGGCAGTTGCATGAGGCCGTTGAGCAAATGGAATATGCGCAACGCGCCAAAGATGGTGATTTCTACGAATCCTCGCGGATTGATGCGCGTTTGCGCGAACTACGCCAACAACTGGTTGACGAGCGTAAGCAGCAAGGGTTGAATTGACCTGTCGTTATGCGAGCTGGGCTCACTCGAATAAACAAAGCCAAATACACCATCATGGATATCGATCGGGATCTCGACGTTAAAGGACTCAATTGTCCCTTGCCCATTTTGCGCGCCAAAAAAGCGTTGGCAGAAATGGAAAGTGGCCAGGTGTTGCGTGTGAAAGCGACAGACCCGAAATCTGCCGGCGACTTTGAGGCGTTTTGCCGCCAAACGGGGCATCAACTGGTCGATCAGCAGACGGAAGAGGGTTCCCCCGCTGTTTTGGTGTTTAGTATCCGTCGCAAATAAAGTCTCTCGCCACAGTGTGTTGCACACGGTGCGGGGATGCTGACCTCTTAACGAGGCGATTTGCCAAGCCTTACACCGAGCTTAAGTGCCGCCCACATGTGCTGCACTCCCAAACGCTGTTGCGCCCAGAATCCTGCACCGTAATCTCTGCCTGTTTCCCCCGCTTTGCCAATCTGGTCGCGAATGCCGGTGGCTGGAAATTCCGGCGAGAAATTCGCTGTGCCAAACAGCATGTCCCACACGGGAAACAGCACTGCAAAGTTGCAACCACGATGCACACCTTCATGACCAATGCCAATAGCGTGATGTAGCCGATGGTAATGCGGACTGACGAGTAGACGCTCCCCAAGCCAGCCAAAGCTGACGCGCAAATTGGCATGCGAGAATGACTGCAAGAGTCGCGTGAGCAAAATGAGGCCAATGAATTGCGAGGGCTGAACACCGATGAGCAATGCGACAACCGTGAACCAAAGATTTGCGGTGACGGTGTCGAGCAAATGGTTGCGTGAGTCAGACCAAAAGCTCAGTTGTTGTTGGCTGTGGTGCACTGCATGCAGTTCCCACCATGCATTGAAATAATGCGAGAGACGATGCCGCCAGTACTCTGCCAAATCGAGCAACAAGAGATAAATGAAAAATGAGGCGAGTGGGTTGTTGGCAAGAGTCGGGGCGAGTCGCTCTAAGTCGTAGGGTACGTAGCCTTGCATTCGCAGCCATTCGTCTAAACCCGTTTCGAGCGGTAGCAAAAGGGCAAACATCAACAGCGGTAGGATGCCTAAACGATCGAGCAGGGTGTAGATCACATCCACGCGAATGGCTTTTCGATTCGTCCAATGCTCTAGTGGGAACAACGCTTCAAGCGGACGGAGTACGGCATAGAGTACGGCGATCTCAAATACGCCATACAAAAAAATTTCAGTCGCGTTGTAGGCGTCTTCAATCCAAACGGCCAGCCCGAGTGCAAACATCACGGGCTGAATCAGCCCTTCAAACAGCGTTTGCTGTATGAAAGCAATGAGATCGTTGAAGTGGGCGATGAGGCTATCCATGGCGATTGCGTTGCGAGCTTATTCCGTAATCGTAGCAAAGCACAGGCCGCGCTTTTGTAGGCCATCAATGAGCGGGTCGAGCATTGGCGCAAAAGGTTCGTGGCGTGACCAGATGCCTGTGTGCATCACCAAAATATCGCCATTGCCAATATTAGCTAAACCGCGTTTGAGTAAGGTTTCGTTTGAATATTTCTCGGAGGGTAGTTCGTCGCCCAAAAAGCCGGCTGGCGTCCAGCCGATATGCCTAAAGCCGCAGGTTTTAGCCCAGCGCAAAGTATTGCTTGTGGTGTAGCCGCCGGGGGCGCGCCAAATGGGTTGCAAAGTTTTTCCGGTGAGTTGTTGGAAACGCGTGTTTACGCGTTGTAGCTCTCCACAAAAAGCAGACTCATCAAAGGTTTCACGCACACCACTACGAGGGCCTTGAGATCGCTTGCCCATACTGATCGGACCACGATCACCGTCTCGAAAATAAACGTGATCAAACGTGTGCGTGCCAAAACTGTGTCCTTCTGCCACGCGAGCTTGCCAAAAGGTGCGCCAACTATCATCTAGGCTGTAGTCGCCGTTAATGGTTTTTTCGTTGGCTAAGAAGAAGGTGGCGCGCACGTGGTACTTGTTGAGCGTGCGTGCAATATTCTCAGCTTGCGACATCGAGCCGGTGTCGATGGTGAGGTACACCGTGCCTTTGCAGGGGTGCGGTGGCGTCGCGGTATTGGTGGCAGCAGAAGAGCTGGGTGCAACTAAAAGGAGTGCAATACCCAGTGCACCAAAAATTGCTGCGGGCCATTGGGGCCCGAAAGCATGTTGGTGTGCTGGGTGCGTACCGCTGGCAATGCTACTGTAGCGGTGCGTGGGTTTTGAAGTACACGCCATGCGGACTGCGTCCTACTGGAACGGAGTGAATGACCTTACGGTTTGATAAGTCCACAACACGTACGCTACGCGAAAAACGGCCGGTGTACCACAGTTGTTTTTGATCGCGCGTTATCCACATACAATCTGGGCCACCCGGGGCGGCGAATTGAGCAATTTCGGACATTGTTTTCATGTCGACGAGTGAGATGCTGTTTGCCATTCTGTTTGAAACAAACACATGTTGTTTGTCGCCCAGCGCAACGAAGTTATGCGCACCATTTGCCGTTTTAATGCGCTTAACGGTA
>SBBQ01000049.1 GCA_005239635.1 Uliginosibacterium gangwonense | reverse complement strand
TCTTGGAACGGCGTTTAGCGAGAAAACCCATCAAGCCGAGGCCGGAAACCATCAGCGCCCACGCACCAGGCTCAGGCACGGCAGAGACATTGCCGACGTGAACAGCTAACGCGAATTTATTATCGAGCACAAAGCCCTCACCCTGTTGGCCAACGATGGGAAGGAAGACCATCGCATTAGCAGTCGGATTCTGCGCGGAGATCGTACGGGACCAGTAGGAGCCGCGTTGGAAATTCGAAAACAGATTGTAATTTGAATTGGGTGTGAATGTAGACGAGCTGCCTCCCCCGCCAATCACAATATCATAGGAGCCCAGTTCGTTATAGAACAAGTTGCCCATCTCACTGCCGGTACAATTGAAACCAGCACACTGGTCGCTTGTAGGCAAACGCCAGTCCCTGTCGCCACCGATCACCAGATTGTTGGCCCAGATGTTCGCTTCGGTCCAAGTCATCGGGCCATTGATATTGGCATTCGATGTCCAGCTCAGATTTGTGGTTGGATCATATACGACTTGGCCGCCAAGTTCGGAATTCAACATGACACCAGCGTGCGCTCCACTGCTTGCGCCCAGAAACAGCACTACAGCCGCCATCTTTATTTTGCTCATCTTCGTTCCTTCCATACTTCCAAGCTTGGGCGATGGTTTCCAACCTAATTGTATTTTCATTTCATTTTCCTCTGTTTTGATTTGTGCGTTGGCTTCGGGCAACGCGTTCCGTACTGCCTAACGTAAAGTAGACGTCAATTTTGCAGGGTTTCGCTCCTGCGTGAGATCTAAATTCCTGTTGAGCATGCCTGAAACCGCCCTTGCCAACAGCGACCCCCCCCTGTTTCCGTATTTATGCACAATCATAATTATCCCGTTAAACCCTGCAAGCCTGTTAGTCCGGCACCGCTGAAATCGGTGCGTTTGCTTGAATAGGTGCGTGAGTGCATTTGTTGCAGCCTCTACAGCATACGTACTGAAAAGGTATATGTCTATTGGGTATTCGGGCTCATATGATTTAATGGCCTTGAACACTGCAAAGAGATGCACTTAGGCGGGGATGCAGCAAAATCGACGATCAAAAAATGTACGAGGGCCGTCACAATTAATTTATGTCCATGCACTGCTGATCACATCAACAATCCCCCCCGAGGCCACGTGCAACCTGTCTCTCCACAAGCCGTTTTCTTGTAAGGCAATTTAGCTCAGCTATAAACAGGCTTTACGAAAACACCGCAATCCACGGCGTACACCCACCCTCTCTAGCCCTGTACAATAGCGGGCTTGCCTGATTGATCAGCGTTTTAACCCGTTTTTGTCCTGTTGTTGCCAATACCGTGAGCCAGTTAGAAACCGAACTGCGACGCCGTCGCACCTTTGCCATTATTTCGCACCCTGACGCGGGTAAAACCACGCTTACTGAAAAGCTGCTGTGGTTTGGCGGCGCGATTCAGGTGGCGGGCGAAATTCGTGCGCGTAAAGCCGCGCGCCACGCCACGTCTGACTGGATGGAATTGGAAAAGCAACGCGGCATTTCGGTGACTTCATCGGTGATGCAGTTTCCGTATCGCGAGCACATGGTCAACCTGCTCGATACACCGGGCCACGAAGATTTTTCTGAAGACACGTATCGCACGCTCACCGCAGTGGACTCCGCGGTGATGGTGATCGACTCGGTAAATGGTGTTGAAGCGCAAACCATTAAGCTGCTAAATGTGTGCCGCCTGCGCGACACGCCGATTCTCACCTTTATTAACAAGCTGGACCGAGAAGGCCGCGAGCCGATTGAATTGCTCGATGAAATCGAATCGGTGCTGGGTATTCAATGCGCGCCGATGACTTGGCCGATTGGTATGGGCAAGCGTTTTCGTGGTGTGTATCACCTGTATAACGACACCATTCAGTTCTTCGACCCGCAAGCTGAAAAAGGCACATCTGAAATTATTCAGGGCTTAGACAACCCGCGCTTAGATGAGCTGATTGGCACGCAGGCGGAAGAGTTGCGCGGCGACATTGAACTGGTACGCGGTGCATCACACACCTTTGACCGTGAAGCCTACTTGGGCGGCAAGCAGTGCCCGGTATTTTTTGGTTCTGCGGTAAACAACTTTGGTGTACAAAGTTTGCTCGACGCTGTGGTGGACCTTTCCCCCGCGCCACTGGCACGACCCGCCAAAACCCGCCCGGTTGAACCGGGTGAGGCAAAGTTCAGCGGCTTTGTCTTCAAAATTCAAGCCAATATGGACCCGAAACACCGCGACCGTATTGCGTTTATTCGTGTGTGTTCGGGCCGTTTTGAGCGAGGCGCAAAACTCAAACAGGTGTCGAGCGGCAAAACGGTGGCGATTAACAACGCCATTACCTTTATGGCGCAAGACCGTAACACCACCGAAGAAGCGTGGCCGGGCGACATTATTGGGATTCCGAACCACGGCACCATTCACTTAGGCGATACTTTTACCGAAGGTGAAGACCTGCAATTCACGGGCATTCCCAGCTTTGCGCCGGAGCATTTCCGTCGTGCGCAAATCAAGAATCCGCTGAAGATGAAGCAGTTGCAAAAAGGTTTGGAGCAACTGGCGCAAGAGGGCGCAACGCAGTTGTTCCGCCCCTTGGCATCGAACGATTTGATTCTCGGTGCGGTGGGTATTCTGCAGTTTGATGTGGTGGCACACCGTCTGGAACATGAATACGGCGTCGACGTGATTTTTGAAGCCTACCCCGTTGCCACGGCACGTTGGTTGCGCGGCAAAGATGAGCACATGAAGGCACTTGAAGCGAAGTCCATTGCCAACCTGGCGCTCGATGGCAATGGCGACTTTGTTTATCTGGCACCAAACCGCGTTAACTTGAGCATGGCGCAAGAACGCCACCCGGATGTAACGTTTTTAGAAACGCGCGAGATCTACTAAGAAGCTGTTCATGATCTTGCTGCGAGGCCGTGATCGAGGCTCATGCGCTGCTCGCAAACCTTGTGTATTCGCTCATGTATCAAACATACACTCCGGTTCCTGCGCTGCGCTTCACCACGCTGACGACCTCTCGCAACAGATCGTGAACAGCTTCTAAGCACGGCGGGTATGTATCAAGGCGGCGGTCATTCCGTCGCCGCTGTGCCGCCCACCCCGTTTTGCCAATTTGGGCTTCTTCATCCGCCACACCTACTCTGCTACTTCACCCTGCTTCTTCACCCAACATCTACACCCTCCCCTTCATGGCCTAGGGCGGGTGGGCGCAAGCCTGTATAATTGCGCTTTTCAACATGGCGGCACCCCGCTGCCTTTGCAGAAGCAGGATTGATCATGGAAGCCGAACAGCTCAACGCCATCTCCAACCACCTGAGCGGCCTTAAAAACCGCGTGCAGGAACTTCGGAGGTATCTTTGACTTCGATACCAAAGCATCGAAGCTCGAAGAAGTCGACAAGCAACTCGAAGATCCCAAAATTTGGGATGAACCTGCAAAAGCCCAAGAACTCGGCAAAGAAAAGAAGTCGCTCGAAGCCATTGTGCTGACGATTCGCGACGCGGAACAACAAGTCGCCGATTACACCGAACTGTTTGATCTCGCCAGCGCTGAAGGTGACGACGACACCATTCTGGCGATTGAGGCCGATCTCGCCGGAACCGAAAAAATCGTGGGCGGGCTGGAGTTCCGCCGCATGTTTTCGAACCCGATGGACCCCAACCCCTGCTTCCTTGAAATTCAATCTGGCGCAGGCGGTACCGAGGCACAAGACTGGGCTGGCATGCTGCTGCGCATGTATTTGAAATACTGCGAGCGCAAAGGGTTTCAGGCTGAGTTGATGGAAGAGTCTGAAGGTGAAGTCGCAGGCATTAAGGGCGCCACCATCAAAATTAATGGCGACTATGCCTATGGCTTTATGCGCACCGAAACGGGCATTCATCGCCTCGTGCGCAAAAGTCCGTTCGACTCCAACGCACGTCGCCACACCAGTTTCTGTTCCATCTTTGTCTACCCCGAAGTGGACGACTCGATTGAAATTGAAATCAATCCGGCGGATGTCCGTACCGATACGTTCCGCGCATCGGGTGCGGGTGGTCAGCACATTAACAAAACCGACTCTGCGGTGCGTTTAACCCACGTGCCAAGCGGCATTGTGGTGCAGTGTCAAAACGACCGCTCGCAACACCGCAACCGCGACGAAGCATGGAAGATGCTGCGTGCGCGCCTGTTTGAGGCGGAATTGCGTAAGCGTCAGGCCGAGCAACAAAAGCTTGAAGACGCCAAGTCGGATATCGGCTGGGGCCACCAGATTCGCAGCTATGTGCTGGACCAAAGCCGCATTAAAGACCTGCGTACCAACCACGAAGTTGGCAATACACAGGCGGTGCTGGATGGCGACCTCGACGACTTTATTCAGGCCAGCCTTAAACAGGGTGTTTAAGATTTTGGGGCATTCGCGCTCATTAGCAATGCGTTATTGCAAGCACGTATCACGGTAATTGCCACACGGAGACCTTCATGCAGAACACGCAACACGCCGCAGACAACACAACGGCCAACTCAAACAACGCAACCATTGAAATGCGCCCTAACCGTGGCGGTGCAGTACTGGCTACGCTCATTCAACCGATTTTTCCGATCACGCTCATCATTGCTGGCGCGTGGATGAAAGTGTTGGACAACCCCGTGGTGGTGTTTGTTTTAGCGTGTGTGGTCGCATGGATGATTCGCCAAATGGCACGCACTTGGCACACCGCCACCACTGGCGAGCCGGTGCTCAAATTGCATGCCGATAGCTTGGAATATCCGCTGTGGCGCTTTCGCACGCTACCTTTGCGTGACATTCGCGAAGTGCAATGGGAAGAACGCCACCATGTGCTTTACCTTGTGCTACACCTTAAAGAAGGCGTGACGCAGTACACCGAAGGTCAACGTGAGCAAGGTGTTCTGCGCATTCCGATGCGCCAATACATGTTGCAAAATCCGGATGCATTTGGCGCTGAACTTCAGGCACGCATGACGCTCCAATAACACATGCGCTGCATGTGCTTGTATGTGCCCTGCGCCGAGTATTGGCTGATTCAGACAAAACTGTTTGCCCAAGTTTTTTGCTACACCAAGGAGTCGGACTCATGAACAGAATTCAAAAAAGCTTTTTTGACACCTTTTTTGACACTCTACTAACTTCATTCCGCTCACCGATTCGATTTTTTCGCGGCATCACGTTAGTCACCTTAGCGATCACCAGCACGCTCGTTTTGGCTGACCCACCTGAGGGCAAGGGAAAAAATAAACATCGCGGTCACGATGATGACTATTCGCAACAACGCGATCGTTACGATGATGACTACGATGATCACCGTGGTCATGGCAAACACGGCAAGCACGATAAACACGACAAGCATCGTGGATACGACGATGATCAAGGGCATCGAGATGCCTCGGTGAACATCAATATTAGCTTCGGCGAAGTTCGCCAAATTGCCGATCGTCATCGTTACTCTGGCTATTCCAGCTTACCACCAGGCATTCGTAAAAACTTGGCGCGCGGCAAGCCGCTGCCTCCTGGCATTGCCATGAAACGTGTACCACCCGATATGTTGCGTGACCTTCCGGTCTATCCGGGCTACGAATGGCGGATCTACGGCTCAGACCTCATTCTCTATGCGGCCACTCGACAACTGGTGCATGAAGTCTATCGCGATATATTTCACTGAGCTCCGCATCTCTCTCATTGCCACGCAGCGCCTACCATAAACATTAGGCGCTGCAGATGGCTTGCGAAATGCAAAGCGATAACGCCGTTTACACGTATCAGAGTAAGGCACAGATTGTGCCTACCACCCATTCATCGGCAGGGCTTGAACCCTGCGCTCAATCTCTGCGCGCTGCGCTTTGAAAGCAGCGCCCTCTACGCCACCAAAGCGTTGCGTAAATTCCGCGGCTTGCATGTCTTCTGGCAGATCGCCCAGCACGGGGCAAATATCGGTATCGACGACTTTGCCTTGCATACGATTTTGCAGCGCATCGGGTTTGCCAATTGCTAATTCGCCAAAGCGCACGCCTGCGCGGTCAGCGGCCAAGTCTGCAAATGAGAAACCGCTCCCGCCCTGACTATCATCCAACTCTTTGAAGAGGCCGATTGCGTCTGCCAGCGGGGTGTCTGCCCACGCAGCGAGCATGGCCGACACCATAAAGTGCTGCGCACTGTCTTTACGCATTTGCAGCACCAGTGTTGCAGGTTGAATGTAGGGCCAGTTCTGCGACTCACTCATCAATTTGTTGATGGGCTTTTCGGCAACGTAGAAGCCCACGACCAGCAGCATGGCTCGATTTTCAGCAGCGGCATCGCCCGCTTTTGCACGCTGTTTTGCCAATGCAAACATGGGGCCGAGCACACGCACGAGCGGCATTAAGCGTGGCATATGTGCATCCTTAGTTATATACGCTGGCTCAGGCGGGTGGGCTTTTAGTTGCGCAATCGTCAAGGCTAATCGAGCATGGTATTCGGCGATTCGAGCACGATCTGCCGGTGAAAACACCAATTGCTTGAGCGTGTTGCCTACGTTATTGCCCACACGATATTCCACCAGTAGTACTCCGGGGTGGCTGGTTACGCGCTGCACACCTTGTACCAGCGGCCCGACGTCTTCCCGTTGTGCCAACCACGCATGCACGCGCCGACCTAAATATTGTGTGATCCGATCAGGCAGGCTGATTTTGCCAATGCTCAAACGCGTTAAGTGGGGCTGTTCGCCTTCTGCCTGAATTTGAAACTTGGCATTGATATACCGACCCTGAAGCAAGTTTTGCAGCCAGGCCGGCACACGGCCGACCAGAGGGTGTGGCAGCAGCACGCGCCCAGAATCGGTTTGTTCATCTTGCAAGGTTAGGCTCGCCACACCCTGTAGTTGACCTTCTTGCATTTGCACATCGAGCGACAAATAAGGCAGGAAATGCTCAAGCATGTCGAGACCTGCTGTCACTTCGCGCTGCTTAAAAGCTTCCAACACCCGACTGCCTGCTCGCAAACGCCGTGGGTCGTGCTGCCGCCACATGCGCTGCACTTGCACTACGTCTTGATTGCTAATACTGGTTTTGGGCAAGGCTGGAGCTGCATCGGTGAGCAGCCAAAGCAATAGCCCACCTAGCGCCAACATGAGCAAACACAGCATCAACATCGCTTTAAACAATCGCTTCATGGGGCTTTAGCGCTGCTACTGAAATATCCAACTACGGGCCGATTACTCATCACAATCAATCTGAATGGAAACTTTGCCAATCAATAACAAGGAAATTTGGCTTACCGCCTTAAAACACGTGGTTTGCATGAGTACCGCCGCAAACAAACCACAGGCACAAGCTCGATAATCGACCGATTGTACGTGTTGTGCAGCAAAAGCAACGAAAGCTGCCCCAGCATGAGGCGGGTATGAGAAAATTACACCTTGTCGGCCTTTGTCGACATTTTGGGTTAATTAGACAGAATCATTCTGTCTGCCGCAGCCAAACCTTTGGCCTGCGGCCATTTGTATTTTTGTGATCATGAGCCAACAAGACGCTAACGCAAACTCCACTTCCGGCAATAACCAGGCAGCCGCGCCAGAAAAAGACGAAAACCAGTTGATTGCCGAACGACGCGGCAAGCTTGCTGAGTTACGCACCAAGGGCCCTGCTTTCCCCAACGATTTTCGCCGTGAAAATCTAGCGGATAAATTGCTGAAGCTGTATGGCGAGAAAAGCAGCGAAGAATTAGAAGCCACACCAATCACCGTGCGTGTTGCGGGCCGCATGATGCTCAAACGCGTGATGGGCAAAGCCAGCTTTGCCACGCTGCAAGACATGTCAGGCCGTATTCAAGTGTACGTAACCAATGACGGCGTGAGCGAAGACGTGCACGCCCAGTTTAAGCATTGGGACATCGGCGACATTCTGGGTGTTGAAGGTGCGCTGTTTAAAACGCGCACTGGCGAGCTTACCATTAAAGCTAGTCAAATTCGTCTGCTGACCAAAGCGCTACGTCCGCTGCCAGATAAATTCCGTGGCTTGGCCGATCAAGAAGCTAAGTACCGCCAACGTCATGTCGACCTCATTACCAATGACGATGCGCGCTTTACCTTTGCTGCGCGTAGCCGCATCGTGCAGTCTATTCGTCAGTTCATGACGGACCACCACTTCATGGAAGTCGAAACGCCCATGATGCACACCATTCCAGGTGGTGCGGCAGCCAAGCCTTTTATCACGCATCACAACGCGCTCGATATGCAGTTGTATCTGCGTATTGCCCCCGAGTTGTTTTTAAAGCGTTTGGTGGTGGGCGGCTTCGAAAAGGTATTCGAGATCAACCGCAATTTTCGTAACGAAGGTTTGTCGCCGCGTCACAACCCCGAATTCACCATGATGGAGTTCTATGAGGCCTATGCTGACTACAGCATGCTGATGGACTTCACCGAAGGCTTATTGCGCCACAGCGCCGAACAAGCATTAGGCACCACCAAGTTTCAATACCAAGGTCGTGAGCTTGATCTGGGTAAGCCGTTCCATCGCCTCACCATCGTGCAAGCGATTCTGCACTACCGTCCGCAATTTACTGAAGCGCAGTGCAACGACGAAGCTTGGATCAAAGCCAAGATTGTTGAGCTAGGCGAGAAAGTTAAACCGGGCGGTTTGGGCTCACTGCAGTTGCAGCTATTCGAATGCACGGCCGAATCTGAACTGTGGGAACCCACGTTCATTATCGACTACCCGGCCGAGGTCAGCCCGCTGGCACGCGCATCAGACAATAACCCCGAGATTACTGAACGCTTCGAGTTGTTTATCGTCGGCCGTGAAATTGCCAATGGCTTCTCTGAGTTAAACGACCCAGAAGACCAAGCCGAGCGTTTTATGGCACAAGCCAAAGCCAAAGAAGCGGGCGACGAAGAAGCCATGTATTTTGACGCCGACTATGTGCGTGCGCTGGAATATGGCCTGCCGCCGACCGGCGGTTGCGGCATTGGTATTGATCGACTGGTCATGTTGCTCACCGATCGTCCCAATATTAAAGATGTAATCCTGTTCCCGCACATGCGGCCAGAATAAGGTCGAAGTCACACGACAGGCTCGTCACACACGCCACGCACACCGCCACATGCATGCCTGAAGCACGCCCCCCGCTACAAGCTGCACGTCTAGAGTTTGACGAACGCGGTGTGCCCTTCGCCACGCAATACGGCGACGTTTACCATTCAGCAGATGGTGCGCTCGAACAGGCGCACCATGTTTTTTTGCACGGCAATGGTTTGCCGACACGTTGGCAAAGCCATAGCCCATTTTGTATTTTGGAAACGGGCTTTGGCATTGGCCTTAACTTCATCGCCACGTGGCGTGCTTGGCAGAACGATCCTGAGCGCTGCCGCCATTTGCATTTCGTTTCGGTTGAGAAACATCCCTTCTCGCAGGCCGATCTTGCCACGCTACATCAACGCCTATTAGGTGCAGAGTACGCCAAGCTCTCGCAACAGCTCATTCAGCGCTGGCCTCTCGCCACGCACGGCGTACACCGTCTGCATTTGCAAAATGATGCACTCGGTAGTGTCACCCTTACCTTGTTATTTGGCGAAGTGCAGCCCATGTTGCGGCAGGCAGTGTTAGCTGCCAACGCGATTTACCTAGATGGCTTTGCCCCTGCGCGCAATCCAGACATGTGGTCGGACGACGTGATTCACACCCTAAGCCGACTCGCTGCCCCAAACGCCACCTTCGCCACGTGGAGCGTTACGGCATCGGTACGGCACGCACTTGAGGCACAGGGTTTTGCCATCGAAAAGTGCGCTGGCTTCGGCCACAAGCGCGACATGATGCGTGGCGCGCTAAACGAATACGGTAACCGCGTTGCTCAACAACGGTCTGCACGACAACCGCACTTTGCCAATCAGAGAGCAGTTGTTATTGGCGCGGGCTTGGCCGGTTGTGCAGCATCAGAACGCTTAGCTGCTCGCGGTTGGAACATTGATCTTATAGAGCGTCATGCAGCCCCTGCGCAAGAGGCTTCGGGGAATTTAGCTGGGCTGATGCGCCCTATGCTTGCACGCGACGAAAGTCACATCGTACGGCTTTCTCGCAGTGCATACCTGTACGGCTTGGCACAACTCAATGGGCTAAATGCTGGGTTAAATGCTCCACCTCGTTTCGGCATGTCAGGCATCTTACAAATGGCGCGAGATGCGGAGCACGCGCAAGAACAGCGCGATATTTTGCAACACCTGAATTTGCCAACCGCGCTCGTACAGTTTTGCAACGGTGACGAAGCCTCATCCCACTGTGGTTGGCCGCAAGCACATGGCGGCTGGTGGTTTCCGCATGCTGCATGGGTCAACCCATCCAGTTTGTGTACTGCATTATTAGCGCAATGGCCCGAGCGTATTCGCACTTTATTTTGCCAATCAGCACTCAGTGTTGAACGCACGGCGCAAGACACTTGGCGTGTACTTAGTAGCGAGCATTGCATTGCTGAAGCCGAGGTTGTGATTTTTGCCAATGCAGCTGATGCCTGCCAATTAGGCCTACAACTCCCCTTAGAAAAAGTACGTGGCCAAGTTACGCATATACCGCCAACCTGCAACGCGTTGCAAACGCTAAAAGCGCCTGTCTGTGGTGAGGGTTATGTCGTACCCCACTACGGTGGCGTGGCATGTTTAGGTGCGACTTTTGAGTTTAACGATGACAGTACAGAAATCCGCCCCGCTGCCCATCTTGAGAATTTGAGTAGGCTACAAAAACTGCTGCCGGGTGTAGATTTACCAGCGTTGAATCAACTGGAAGGCCGTGTAAGTTTCCGCACCGCCACGCCCGACCGCCTACCTTTTGTTGGCGCTGTGCCTGATTGGCAAAAGCCGCTTAAACAAGGCGCAAAACTGCGTGATGTTGTTCGTCAAAAAGGGCTATATGCTGCCGTCGGCTACGGCGCACGCGGCTTAACCTGGTGTGGTTTGGCGGGCGAAATATTAGCGGCGCAGATTTGTGGTGAGCCGTTACCTATTGAACTCGATCTACTGGACTCTATTGACCCTGCTCGCCACCTTGTTCGAGCAGCCTCTAAAGGTAAAAATCTTTCTGTTTAATGCATATTTTTTTGGCATATAGCCATTCGCATAAACATTTCATAAGCAACCTGCTCTGTTACATGTCCTTACAAACCATTACAGGACGCCCCCCCTCATTCTCCTAAGCTGCGCGTTAAGGAAATGTGCAAACCCGCCGAATCGTTCGTGTGCCAGATGCACAACTTCCTGACTTAGGAGATGAACATGAATACCTCTGCTGTTGCACGCCCGCGTCTTCACCCTATGCTGTGGGTAGCAGCTGCATCTGTCACCATTTTTAGCGCAGTGGGCCTTGCAGCCGTAACCGGCTTGCTGCCAGGCGCGCGTGGTGACACTAGGCCCGCAGACGAAGTGATTAGCAAACAAGCTGACACCGATGTGGCGGCTCGCGATACTGCCAACGCTAAAGTAGCCGATGCAGATGATGACGTTGCTTCATCTAAAGCACCGACATCTAGCAAAGCACCGGTGAAGGCAGCGGTTCATACGACCCACACTACACCTGTTCACACGACCACACCGGCTCGAGTTGCACAAGTGAGCAACGACACTGTGGTGAAAGACGCACCGCGCAAGGTTGCAGCAATTTGTGCAGATTGTGGCGTGATCGACTCGATCGACGCTGTTAAGCAGCCGGGCCAAGCTTCAGGTGTTGGCGCTGTTGCAGGTGGCGTGGTGGGTGGCTTACTGGGAAACAATGTTGGCAATGGTCATGGTCGTGACCTCGCTACGATTTTAGGTGTTGCTGGCGGTGCCTACGCGGGCCACCAAATCGAAAAATCGCAGCGTGCAAGCACCAGTTACGACGCGGTTGTACGCATGGAAGATGGCAGTTATCGCACACTTCACAACGTTGATGCTAGTTGGCGTGCGGGTGACCGAGTACATGTGAGCCAGTCAGGTCGCTTGAGTATGGCTCAGTAAGGCTTGGCAAAGCACTTGAGATGAACTGACCCTGCAGGTTTTGACAACCTCGGGGCCGTACTGAACCCCTCCTCTGACCTCTTGTCAGAATTTGGGCGCACAAATTGTGCGCCCTTTTTTTATCTGTAATTAATTTACGTATTACATATGACCTTGGCCATTCATGTGACTGACGATTTCATCGACCGTCATCGGCGACGCCATGTAATAGCCTTGAATTTGGTCACAACCAGCGCGGCGCAAAAACTGGAACTGATCTTGGTTTTCGACACCTTCAGCAACGACCTGCAAACCTAAGCTGTGCCCCAGCGCCACCACGGCACGTGCAATCGCGCCATCATCCGGGTTGTTGGGCAAGTCGCAAATAAAACTCTGATCAATTTTGAGCTTAGCGATTGGCAAACGCTTAAGGTAAGACAGTGATGAATAGCCCGAACCAAAATCATCAATCGCCAAATTGACGCCTAAGGAGCGCAAGTTATTCAGCACCCGAATACCTTCTTCAGCTTGATTCAGAATGAAGCTCTCGGTGATCTCCAGCTCTAACCGGCTGGCGGGCAATTGGTGGCGCGTCAACACATCCGACACACTCTCCACCAAGTTGCCGCGCGAAACCTGCGCAGCAGCAATGTTGATGGAAACCAGCGGCACCTCAAGACCAACCGATAACCAATGGTTCATATCAGTGCAGGCGCGATTCAGAATCCACTCACCAATCTTGACGATGTAACCGGTTTCTTCTGCGATCGGGATAAACACAGAAGGTGGCACCGCGCCGTGTTCAGGATGATGCCAACGTAGCAGCGCTTCAACGCCCACAACCTCACTACACATCATTGAATACTGCGGTTGGTAAAGCAGCACCAACTCGTCTCGTTCAATGGCACGACGCAGGTCGCGCTCAAGCGCAAAGCGCTCTGCAGCCGCACGTGTCATGCCTTCATCGTAGCCCACCATGTTGTTACGCCCGCGCTCTTTCGCGCGATACATGGCCGAGTCTGCGTTACGAATCAGCGTAGCGACGTCATCGCCATCTTGCGGATACATTGCAACACCAATACTGGCGCTAATAAAGAACTCTTGGCCGTTCACCGCAATGGGCAAGGCCAATTCACGCAAAATTTTATCGCCAACGCGTGACACCACATTGTCTTGCTCAATATCTTCGAGCAGCACGACAAATTCGTCACCCCCTAAGCGCGCTACGGTGTCGCTGTCACGCAGGTCTGAGCATAGGCGCTTTGCGACTTCACGCAGCACTGCATCGCCCACCGGGTGGCCTTGGGTATCGTTAATGTACTTAAAGCGGTCAAGGTCGATGAACATCAAGGCGAGTTGCGAACCATAGCGCTTGGCGCGGTCCATCGCATGTTGAAGACGATCGCCCATGAGTAAGCGATTAGGCAATCCGGTCAGCGCATCGTGGTGCGCCTGATGGTCGAGCTTTTCTTGCGATTGCTTTAAAGCGGTAAGGTCTGAGAACACGCCCACGTGGTGCGTCACCATCTCTTGGCTATCGCGCACGACACCGAAGGTCAGCCACATTGAAAACTGGCTGTGGTCTTGGCGTTTGCCAATCATTTCACCTTCCCAACGACCCGCCGAGTCGAGTTGCTTCCACAAACCAGAGAGTTCAGCGCCGTGAGGATCTTGGATAAATTCGCTAACCTGTCGGCCGATCACTTGTTCGCGTTCGTAATGCGAAACCGCGCAGAAAGCTTGATTGACCGCGACGATGTTGCCATCGCGATCCGTCACCACCATGCCTTCAGCCGCATGTTCAAATGCGACGGATGCTTGTCTGAGTTGTTGCTCGAGGCGACGATGATCGGTGACATCCAGCATGGTGCCAACGATGCCACCCAGCAGACCATCGGTTGTGGAGAAGCTCGCCTTAGCAACCACATAGTCATGCATAGCACCGCGCTCATCCGGCAGGCGAATTTCATACTGGCTCACACCGCCGTCACGTAACAGAATCGCGTCTGTTACATCAGCGCGTTTAGTCACTTCACCGCTCGGCAAATCAAACGTGGTCTTACCCTGCACTTCATGCAAACGCCAATCCATTAGATTGGCAAATTTGCTGTTGCACCCTTGGTAGCGCAGTTCGGCATCTTTAAAAAACACCGGGGTCGGAATCGCCTCAATCAACTGCATTTGAAAATGCAGCTGCTCTTTCAAGGCAAAGTTCGCTTCCTTAATGGCGGCAGTACGTTCAACAACACGCCGCTCGAGCTCTGATTTGCTTTGCTCTAAGGCTTGTTGTGCTTGGCGAGCTTCTGTTTGGTCTTCGTAGATCCATACCCAGAGCACCGCATTGTCCGCATCTTCGTAACTGCGTCCGGACACACTGCAATCAAACAGCGAACCATCGCGTCTAACGAATCTGCGCTCGAAATGGCAAACAGATTGTCGAGACTCCGCTGTTTGCCAATGCTTAAGATCGGCTTGCCATTCTTCTTCATGTGGATGGAAGCGTCGCGCGCTAAAGCCAATCAGCTCGCGCGCGGGATAACCGAAGAGTGATTCCATGCGTTGGTTACAGCGACGAATCACACCACGCTCATCCGTGACTGCTATGCCCACCATGGCGTTATCAAAAATGGCTGCGTGTTCTGCAATCATGGTTTGCAGCGCATGCTCGCGGTGCAGACGTTCGGTCACGTCTTCAATTACCCACACCAAGCCACTATTGATATCGTTGTAATTGACCGCCTTTACGCGCAATTTGGCCACAAACAAAATGCCATCGCGGCCCATGAGAATGACTTCAGCGTCGACCGTTTCGCCCAATCGTAGGCGCCCGGTCGCGGTGCGCATAAAGGATGCGCTGGCCTCATATGAAGGAAACAGCGAGGCGCAAGGTTTGCCGGTAAGTTCTGCCACCGACCAACCGAATAGACGGGAGAATGCATCATTACAGCGGGTGATTTTACGATGCGAGGTGAGGCATATTCCTAACTGAACACACTCAAGCATGGTGCTGCATTGATGCAACTGTTGCTCAAGGTTTAACACACCAACCGGCACATTGGCAGCAGTTAGGGGAACAGTTTGTTCGAGAGTAGTCGCTTGTTTTGTCATGCTGCTCGTAGGGGTTTTGGTCGTTCTTTTAGACCGATTCTCCCGCAGCATACTCACCAAGAAAACGCTACAACACAGCCAAATCGCTGCGTGAATGACCTTGCCGAGGGATAACATTACCTCGGCAGAATTAATCCTTTCTTAACCCCTCATGAACAATCACAGGACTTTTGTCTAAATATACGTACACAAACCCAAATCGCATAGATCATGATTTGAGCCCATGCTTTTCATCCAATTGTAGTTAGGCCATGACGTCGTCGAGCACGATTACAAGCATCTGAGGCCACTTCCAATTCATGGCAAGGCCCTGGACGTAAAGGATAAATTTTACATCGGGCGTTTTTGCCAATCTCGCCCTGCAATGCCGAGCAGCGCGGACTTGGGTCATCCGAACCCTTCATTCGCCATGTACGATGAATGACATGGACGGCATATTTCCGAGGCACGCCTATATCTTTTGGGTTAACCCATGGATTGCCGGATTTTTCGCCCTGATACTTGTTGGCACCCGGTTCTGGGGCCAAAACATCAGGTGCCAAATCCGCCTCGTTAAAATCAACCCGCCACATGGCGCAGCAGGCCCCGCAACTGAGACAAGGATGCTCGATTGCGGGTGACGCGATGGAATCAGGCGTAGTCAAAAAAGCCTCTGCCTGACTTACGCCCCAACAAGCCCGCTTCAACCATTTCAATCAACAAGGGCGCTGGACGATATTTGCTGTCCTTAAAGCCTTCATACAGCACCTGCATAATCGCTAACACGACATCGAGCCCAATCAAATCACACAATGCTAATGGGCCGATGGGATGATTCAAGCCCAATTTCATCGACTCGTCGATTTCTGCAGCAGAGGCAACGCCTTCAGACAGTACGAAAATCGCTTCATTCAGCATGGGGCACAACAAACGATTCACGACAAACCCTGGGTTGTTACGCACTTGTACCGGGGTTTTGCCAATCGCTTTACTTAAAGCTTCGATCGTTGTGAAGGTGGCATCAGATGTATGCAAACCTCGAATGAGTTCAACCAGCGCCATCATGGGTACAGGGTTGAAGAAGTGCATACCAATAATGCGATCAGCGCGCTGAGTCACCGTGGCCAACTTGGTAATTGAAATCGAGGAGGTATTGCTGGCCAGAATAGCCTCTGCCGGCATCAGCGCGTCCAAATCCTTAAACAACTGCGATTTGATGTTGAAGTTTTCGCTTGCCGCTTCAACAACGAGTTGGCAGCTTTTGAAATCGTTTAGGTCGAGTGTGGTTGTAATACGAGCCAAGGCCGCTTGCTTGGACGTTTCGTCTAGCGCCCCCTTTTTAATCAACCGATCAAAACTACCGGCGATGGTTTTTAAGGCGCGATCGAGAGAACCCTGCGCAATATCAAACAAGACCACGTCGTGGCCACTCGCAGCAAAGCACTGAGCAATACCATTGCCCATCGTACCCGCACCTGCCACACCAATTTTTTGGATGCTCATGACCGCTCCCTAACATTTTTATTTTGGAGCGTTAATAATGCCGCAGCGCAGCATAAACAGGCAAGCCCCATACGCATCTGTACAGGGCTTAAAATTGATACAAGCGAGAATTAAAGGATTTGGCGACCCACCCACCAAGCCAATGCGGCAATGGCCGCACTAGCAGGAATCGTCAGCACCCAGGCCCATACGATGGTGCCCGCCAAGCCCCAATGCACTGCGCGCTTATTTTGAGAGGAGCCCACGCCCACAATTGCACCGGTAATGGTGTGTGTTGTGGAGACCGGAATACCTAGCATACCGGTCATCAGCAAGGTTAAGCCGCCTGCTGTTTCAGCACAAAAACCGCCCACAGGGCGCAGTTTAGTGAGGCGCTGCCCCATGGTTTTAACAATGCGCCACCCACCAAACATGGTGCCCAGGCCAATCGCTGCATAACAAGAAACAATCACCCAAGTTGGCACTGACTCATCGGCCTTTGTCACACCCGCAGCGAGCAACAACATCCAAATAATGCCAATGGTCTTCTGCGCATCGTTGCCGCCATGACCCAAGCTATACAACGATGCGGAGAGTAGCTGCAAACGTCTAAACCAGTGATCAACGCGACGCGGTGCTGTCCGAAAGAGCAACCACGACACGCCGACCATCAACAACATACCAATCAAGAATCCAATCAGTGGTGATAACACAATGAACAACAATACTTTACTGATACCCGCACTAATCAGGGCACCAAAGCCCGCCTTGGCAACAGCTGCACCGACGATGCCGCCGATCAAGGCGTGAGATGAACTCGAAGGAATCCCATACCACCATGTAATCAGATTCCACGAAATCGCACCGATGAGCGCCCCAAACACGACATAGTGATCAACAATCGAAATATCAACGGTACCTTTGCCAATAGTCGCAGCAACCTTTAATTGAAATACAAAGATAGCAACAACATTAAAGAAAGCTGCCCACAACACAGCCGTCCTCGGCTTGAGTACGCCCGTTGAAACAATTGTTGCAATGGAGTTTGCCGCATCATGAAAACCATTCATGAAGTCAAAGGCCAGCGCTAACATGACCAGCAGCGCCAAGGTCCAAAAGCTAATTTCGATTCCGCTCATCGTGTTTTTTAATTTAATGTGTGAACACGCAGGATGTCCAAGAGACGAAGCACTTGGCTTCGCTCAGGAATTTTCCAACACGATGCCTTCGATGATATTGGCGGCGTCTTCGCAACGATCAGTAATCGCCTCCAACAATTCATAGATTGCGCGTAATTTGATGAGCTCCCGCACATCTGCCTGCTCGCGAAACAATCGGCTCATAGCAGATCGCATGACACGGTCAGCATCAGATTCCAACTGATCAATTTCTTGGCAGGTGCGAATAATGGCGGGCCCGTTATCCATGTTGGATAGCAGCAGCACGGCGTCACGCACACGGTCACTACACGACAAGCATAACTCACCTAACTGAATCGCTTCAGGTGTCGCTTTTCGCACATCGTAAAGCGTGAGCGATTCAGCAACGTCTTGCATCAGATCGAGCACGTCATCCATCGCATTGATCAACTGATGGATATCTTCACGGTTGAGCGGTGTAATAAAGGTGGTATGCAGCAGCGCAATGCAGTCGTGCGTAATACGGTCTGCACGCGTTTCAGTAGCGTCAATCGCATCTGCTCGTGCGCGCGCTTTATCCTCATTCGTGCCCAACTCATTCAATAAAGCAACTAACTCTCGCGCACCGGCCACAATGAGGTCTGCGTGTTGATTAAACATTTCGAAGAAGCGACCTTCTTGAGGCATTAAACGACCAAACATATGTACGTTCCGGTTAGTTGGGCAATGGGCAGGAATGCAGGCATTGTAACAAATCCGCCATTTTTCGAGACCTCCCCTATTCTGCTCATCACTGCAATCAGCTCAACGCTTTTCGCTGCACCTAGGTAAGATGCAGGGTCTTCTATCTCGCCCACATTAGCAAGCACTGTATGTATTTCGACATCATCGTGATCGGTGCCGGTGCCGCCGGCATGATGGCCGCAGCGCAGGGCGGACAGCGAGGACGCTCCGTCTTGTTGATTGACCACTCGGTCAAACGCGCTGAGAAAATTCGCATTTCTGGTGGTGGTCGATGCAACTTTACGAATCTCGACGTACGCCCAGAAAATTACCTCTCGAGCAATCCCAAGTTTGTCCGTGCTGCACTCTCTCGATTCAGCTCGCATGACTTTGTATCGCTCGTCAAAAAAGCGCATATCCCCTATCACGAAAAAACGCTGGGGCAGTTATTCTGCGACCGAAGTGCGCAAGACATCATCGACCTACTGCAAGACCTGTGCGCCGAAGGCAATGTGAAGTGGGCGCAGCCGCTTGCGGTGGAGTCGGTGCAGGCAATCGCTGCCGATGCAAACCCTGCTCAATCAAACCCGCATGGCGCACGCTTTGTGGTGAACACCACACAAGGCAGTCTGCTTTGCCAATCAATCATCATCGCAACCGGCGGTCTAACCGTGCCTAAAATTGGAGCCACAGATTTTGGGTATCGCATTGCCAAACAGTTCGGTCATCACATTATTGAGCCAAGGCCCGCACTTGTACCGCTTACTTTTGCGCCAGAATGGCTGTCGATTTATGCGGAGCTATCTGGGTTGAGCATACCTGTGCTCGCTCGCTGCAGTATGGACACCAACAAAAGCAGCAAAGCTAAATCGACACCTGAGTTTGCAGAGTCCTTACTCTTTACCCATCGCGGGCTATCTGGCCCCACCGCTTTGCAAGTATCGTCTTATTGGCAAATGGCTGGCCGCCAGCAAACAATCGAAATTAATTTACTGCCGCAGCTCAACATTGTTGAATGGGTGCAATGCCATCGGCGCAGCAAACAAACACTCACGACATTGTTGTCTGAATATTGGCCTAAACGATTAGCGCAGACTTGGTGTGAGGCGCAAGGTTGGTTACGCCCACTCGTTGAAATGTCTAATCAAGAAATTGAACAGCTCACACATCGGCTTCGACGTTGGCAATTGCATCCGTCCGGCACGCTGGGCTTTGATAAAGCAGAAGTCACATTAGGCGGTGTGGATACCGACGAGCTTGATCAGCGCACACTCGAATCTCGGCGCACACCCGGCTTATTCTTTGTGGGCGAAGTGGTGGATGTCACAGGCTGGCTAGGCGGCTACAATTTTCAGTGGGCATGGTCATCAGGGTTTTGCGCAGGGCAAACCGCTTAAATAAAACAATTCAAACATCGCCATGCAATCACCAATAATTCCTCGCGTCATTCTCGACACCAATGCTGTGCTTGAATTGCTGCACTGGCGCGATGAACGGCTAACACCCTTGGCAACACGTATTGCCAACAAGACGGTGTCGCTCTATACACGGCCAGACTGTCTCAATGAGCTAGCGCGTGTGCTCACTTACGCGCACTTAAAAATCTCTGCCGAAAGCGCTCGCGAAATTCTCGAACAATGGCGTAATCAATGCCACGTTGTGGACATCGCCACCCCCGCGCTACCGCGATGCAGCGACCCAGATGACCAAAAGTTTTTGCAGCTCGCGGTTTCAGTCGACGCAGACCTACTCATCACCCGCGACAAAGCCGTACTCAGAATGGACCGACGCAAGAAATTTGGACATACCCGAATTTTGACGCCTGAACGCGCGATTGAATGGCTCACCAACAGCCCTGAAACCGCCACGAGGGATGCCCCAGATTCAGCAGACGTAGCGATTACCAAATTGCCATGAGCAAATCGAACAAGAGTACTTCGAGCCCGGACCAGCCCTGCCCCTGCGGCCAGACTAGCAAGCAAGGTAGAGCCTTAACACAATCTCAGTGCTGCGGGCCATTTTTGGAGGGTCGGGCAATACCAGAAACAGCTGAGCAACTCATGCGCTCGCGCTATTCGGCCTATGTGTTACTAAGGTTTGATTATGTGCGCCAAACGTGGTGGCCAGAAAGTTGTCCAAACGACTTGGAAAACAGTAACTCTGATGAACGATTGCACTGGATTGGTTTGACGGTACGTCGGCACGAATGCAGTCCGCAAACCCCAAATGAGGCGATCGTGGAATTTGTCGCTCGCTACAAAGTGGGCGGCAAAGCCTACCGCATGCATGAAACAAGCTGCTTTACGCGAAAAGATGGGCGCTGGTTTTATGTTAAAGGCACCCAGCACGAGGCTTGATCTGCTCAGAAATTTACGCGACTGAGCGCTTGCTCAATCGCGTGATCGCATGCACTCGTTACTACGTACTCACATGCGCCAATACTGGCTGTAGCAACGCCGCACCTAAACACTGGCTGCGTGCTGCACTCCACCCGTACACACCATCTGGCATGTTGGCATTGTCTTTAAAGGGCATTTCTAAGGTGAGAGACAGACAGCCAAAGCGATGCGCTACCCACTTCGATGCGAGCGTGAGTAATTCATCATCAAACCGATCACGCGCATAACCCTGCTCGGTCTGAAAGTCTGGGCTAACCTGACACAATGTTTCTAAGAAAGCGGCTTGTTGCTTCACCACTGCTTCCGGCAGGCCCGGCACCATGTCTGAACCGTCGATAAATACATAAGGCAATGTTTCATCGCCATGTATATCTAAAAACAAATCGACGCCGTACTGCTCCATCGCCTGCCGTACTAGCAAAACTTCAGGGCTACGCTCCGCACTCGGGGTCATCCATTCGCGATTAAGATTTGTGCCCGCCGCATTAGTTCGCAGATTGCCGCGCACGCTGCCATCCGGATTCATGTTCGGCACCACATACACACAGGCGCGGTCGAGCAAATTGCGTGCAACCGGGTCTGCATCATTCGTGAGTCGTTCTAACAAGCCTTCGATCAACCACTCTGCCATGGTTTCGCCCGGATGTTGGCGCGCAATCACCCAGACTTTCCGTCGTCCTGGCAGATCACGGCCAACACGTAACAAATGCATGCTTCGCCCATCAACGGTTGCACCCAAGATCGTCATTTCAACAAGTGGGTGAGCATCCATACGCGCCACTAAATCCAGATGACGTTCCCACGAGTACGGTTGGAAATAGGCGATGTATAGCGCGTCTGATTCGGGCGTTACTCGGACGACCAGATTACCATTCACATATTGGGTGTCAGTGAGTCGGAACCACGACTGTCGGTCATATGAGGCCACCGCGTGGTAGCCCTCCCAACCGGCGGGGTAGGCTGATGTCGAAGCGTTTTCGATGGTGAGCTGGCACGATTGCGAGGCCGCGCCTTGTAGGCAGAAGTAAAACCACTGAGAAAATTCGGCCGCACCTTGTACGCCCATATCTGGACGTAACTTGAGTCGAATGTTGGCAGCATTTGCCAATAAAACGATTTCAATCGAACCTGCATCAAACTGGTGATCGATACGCAGCATAAAAACTTAGAACTCCACCTGAGTACCGAACTCCACCACGCGATTGACCGGAATCTTAAAGAAGGCCACAGCACTACCGGCGTTGCGAAACATGGTGATAAACAAGCGCTCACGCCACGGTGCCATTTCATTGCGGCCACTGCATTGGATCAATGTTTCACGCCCTAAGAAGAAGGTCGTTTCCATCATCTCTATTAAGAACCCCCGCTCAGAGCATAGTTCGAGCGCCCGTGGAATATCCGGCTCATCCTTAAAGCCATAGCGCAAGTACACCCGATAAAAACCAAAATCGAGCTCTTCAATTCGTAGGCTATCTTCTTCCGAAACATGAGGGATATCCTCGATCGTGACGCAAAACATCACCACACGTTCATGCAGCACTTTGTTATGCAAAATATTATGCAGCAGCGGACGCGGCACGCCATCCGGGTTGCTCGTCATAAAAATTGCCGTGCCAGGTACACGATGCGGTGGCGAATGGAACAGCGATTGAATAAACAGGTCGAGCGGCATCGTGTCCGTGCGGATGCGTTCATGCAGCTGCGCGCGACCACGACGCCATGTTGCCAACACGGTAAACACACTCACACCCAAAACAATTGGGAACCAACCGCCATCTACAATTTTGACGGTATTTGCCAAAAAAAAGGCCAAGTCGACTGAAATAAAACCTATCAGGAATATCCAGGCAAGCGGACGGCTCCAGTTCCATAAACTACTCACCACCACAAACGCTAGAACCGTATCAATCATCATGGTGCCAGTCACTGCAATGCCGTAGGCAGAGGCAAGTGAACTTGAAGATTTAAATCCTAAAACGAGCGCACAAACGGCAACTAACAGGGTCCAATTAATAGCAGGAACATAGACTTGGCCAATTGCATGCTCTGAGGTATGCATCACCGTTAAACGTGGTGCGTAACCCAACTGGACTGCTTGTCGCGTTAATGAGAAAGCTCCAGAAATAACTGCTTGAGAAGCAATAATGGTCGCCGCAGTCGCCAAAATCACCATCGGGTACAACAGCCATTCTGGTGCCAACAAGAAAAAGGGGCTTTTGACGGCTTCTGGGTTAGACAAGAGCAAGGCGCCCTGCCCCAAGTAATTGAGGTAAATTGCCGGAAACACGAAGGCAAACCAAGCCAAAGCAATCGGCTTTCGGCCAAAGTGGCCCATGTCCGCGTAGAGGGCTTCCGCCCCGGTTACCGCGAGCACGACAGAACCCAATGCTAAAAACCCAAACAGGCGGTTGTTAACAAAAAACTCAACTGCGTAGTAAGGATTTACGGCCTCGAGCACTGCCGGCGACTGCATAACCTGGAGTAGCCCAAGTGTGCCTAACGTGAAAAACCACAACACCATCACGGGGCCAAATAACGCACCAACCGCAGCTGTTCCATGCTTTTGAACAGCAAATAATCCAATCAAAATGACGAGAGTGATGGGTACTACGTAGTGAGAAAATGCAGGCGTTGCGACAGCGAGACCTTCTACAGCTGACAACACTGAAATTGCAGGCGTAATGGCGCCATCACCATAAAACAACGCTGCGCCAAACATGCCCAGAACCGCTAACCACCAGGGCAATTTTCCCGCAGGGTTTACCTTACGAAGCGCCAAGGCAGTCAATGCCATGATGCCGCCTTCGCCCCTGTTATCAGCGCGCATGATAAACACGACGTACTTTAGGGAAACAACAACAACGAGAGACCAAAACACCAATGACAGAACGCCTAACACATTGTCGTGCGTCATCGGCATGCCGTGTTCTGGATTGAAAACTTCTTTGAGGGTATAGAGCGGACTGGTGCCGATATCACCGTACACCACACCAATTGCCCCGAGCACTAAAGGGGCCAGTCGGCTGGAATGTCCATGTGCGGCATCGTGGTTCGATGCTTCGTTGGCTTTCATGTATTCGCGCAAAAAACAGGATGTTGCGGAGCAGCAAGTCTACGCCGTTTTGCCAATTGACACTAGCAAATTAAAACTGATTTAAATCTGTCATTTACTCAAAGGGCAGCGTAAAACGACTCAAGTCTGAGGCTCACCCAACTTGGCCCAGATACTTTGTCCACCACCCGATTTTGCAACTTCACCCATAACACGTTCGTGCTCACCCAGTTCTGTTTCACTGGCACAAATTACACGGAGTGGCCCACGTGTGAGGTTCTGCTCGGCATGTTGTGCCACAGGGTCAGCATCTAAGTCCATCATCAGACTTTCTTGCCCACGGGTCATGGCAAGATATACGTCGGACAGCAATTCCGCGTCTAGCAAGGCGCCATGTAGTTGTCGACCTGAGTTGTCGATTTCGTAGCGAAGGCACAAAGCATCCAGCGAATTTTTTTTACCTGGATGTAATTCACGTGCCATTTTGAGCGTATCGATCACCCCATCACACCAGCGTGATAACGGGCCGCTCTCAAGCAAACCCAGTTCGCAATCTAAAAACCCAACGTCGAACGGTGCATTGTGAATAATGAGCTCTGCACCTGCGACAAATTCGACAAACTCATCCGCAATTTCTCGAAAGCGCGGTTTGTCCGCCAAAAACTCATTGGTAATTCCATGCACCGCCATCGCGCCCGGATCAATTTCACGCTCAGGGTTGATATAGCAGTGAAAGTTGCGACCGGTGAGTTTACGGCCCACCAATTCAACGCAGCCAATTTCAATCACGCGGTCGCCATTGCGCGCATCTAGGCCGGTTGTTTCCGTATCGAGAATTACTTGTCTGCTCATGAGCCATTACCTTGTTGCTTCACTTGATCCACACCTTGTCTTGCCAGAGCGTCAGCGCGTTCATTTTCAACATGCCCTGCGTGCCCTTTAACCCAGCACCATTCGATTTCGTGTCCTGCAGCCAGTTGGTCCAGAATTTGCCAAAGGTCTGCATTTTTAACTGGCTTGCGATCTGCCGTACGCCAGCCATTTTTTCGCCAACCGTGAATCCATTGTGTAATGCCCTTTTGTACATACTGTGAATCCGTATGTACGCGTGCCTGCACCGGTCGCTTCAACGCCCGCAGCGCTTCAATTACAGCCATCAATTCCATACGATTATTAGTGGTCGCATTCTCGCCACCAAACAATTCTTTTTCGATTTCGCGCATACGAAGAATTGCCCCCCATCCGCCGGGCCCGGGGTTTCCACTACACGCGCCATCTGTGAAAATCTCGACGACGTCTTGCTCGTTATTTGCTCCAGCTTCCTTACCCAACAACTTGTTTCCTTTCTCGCAGATCACCTTGCGCTGCAGCAATTTGTCGCTGCACCACGGGCGACAATGCACCTGCCCGCGCTTTAATATCTTTCAGTCTAGGTTTGATTAAGCGCATGCCATGCACACGCTTAACCGCCTGAATAACGTAGGCCCCTCCAAACATCGGCCACCAGCGATCGCCCGCTTTTTCCATAAAGCGCCAGCGTTGAATCCAACGCTCACTATTCACCGGTGGCGCATAACAGCCAAACCAGCCAGCCTGTGTTTCAAGGCTCAGCAATTTGCACCAGTCTTTTAATCGGGGCACCGAAAGGTAATTACCCACCCATGGAAAAACGGGCTCAAAATAGCCCCAACTACGTCGCAAGCCCCACAGTGAATAAGGATTGAAGCCTGTAATCACAGCGTGTCCATCTGGTACCAGTACCCGCTCTACTTCGCGCAAAACTTGGTGTGGGTCGCTTGAAAACTCCAACACGTGCGGCAGCACGACAAGGTCAATTGACGCTGCCGGAAAGGGTAAATGACGCAAGTCCGTCACCACATCACCACGCGTCTGTGACAACGCGTCATCGCAACGAAACTTGTTGGGCATACGATTGCCCAATAGGTAATCGCACTCTAAAAAACCGAGCTGCACAGCATTAAAGCCAAAGATGTCCGTGACCGCTTGTTCAACGCGAGCTCGTTCCCACTCCAGCACATATTGGCCCTGTGGATTACCCAACCAGTATGACAATGCAGGAATTGACATTCGTGTCACAACCCTCAAGAATCAGCGTATGAAAATTGATGCTCTACGTGCCTTCAACGACAACTACATCTGGGCCATCACGGAACAGAATCAACTGTCCGTCGTTGACCCCGGTGATGCGCAACCCGTGCTCGATTTTATTCGCCAAACGGGTTTGGAACTCCGTTCAATTTTAGTGACGCACCATCACGGTGACCACGTCGGTGGCATTGAAGCGTTACTGGCTGCACACTCCGTTCCCGTGTTTGGTCCCCACTGTGAAAACATTCGGCAAATTAGCGAAGCCGTCAATGATGGCGATGAGATCGATATTTTCTGCGGTAGCACATCGAAACCCATCACATTTCGTGTCATTAGTGTTCCTGGGCACACGCGCGGCCACATTGCCTATTATCACGCACCGGCGCTCTTCTGTGGCGACACGCTGTTTGGTGCTGGATGCGGCAGGTTGTTTGAGGGCACACCTGCACAAATGCTCGAATCACTCGATAAGCTCGCCGACTTGCCTGACGATACACGCGTATTCTGCGCGCATGAGTACACGCAAAACAATTTGCGTTTCGCTCAAACGGTGGAACCTGATAACAACGCATTAGCCCTGCGCGTAAGTAGGGTTGCCGCACTACGCGCTGAAGACACGCCGACGGTACCTTCCTTGCTCATCGAAGAACGAGCCACAAATCCTTTTTTGCGAGTTCGCACACACAGCGTGCGCGACGCCGTCAGTCGATTTAGCGGGGAAGAACTGACACAGGATACAGAGGTGTTCGCGCGCCTACGCGCTTGGCGCAATGACTTTTAACAGTTCATCAGGAGGTGTGGGGCGATAGATCATCTGCAATCGAAACTCGATTGCGACCTTCGGACTTTGCGGTATAGAGTGCTTTGTCAGCCGCTGCAATTAAATCTGCGCCATGGCCGCTAGCCGATTCAGGCAAGCATGAAGCCACACCAACGCTCACTGTCACATAAGGCATTACGCCAGAGGCCTCATGCGGCATCTTACAGGCACGCACGCTTTCACAGAGGCTCTCCGCCACGAGCTTAGCGCCTTCAACACTGGTTTCTGGCAGCAACACGGCGAATTCTTCTCCACCAAATCGCGCCGCAAAGTCAGACGGACGTTTGAGCTGATCACGCAGCACCGAAGCGATCATTTTGAGGCAATCATCCCCGCCTTGATGCCCATAATGATCGTTGTATTGCTTAAACGCATCAACATCTATCATCAGCAAGGCGAGTGGCTTTTGGCTACGAATAGCGCGTCGCCACTCTTTCCCGAGCACCTCATCAAACTGGCGTCGATTGGCAATACTAGTCAGTCCATCAATTGAAGAAAGTCGCTGGAGCTCTTGATTGGCAGAATCCAATTTACGTGTCAGAACCAACAGTGAATAACGCATTTGCACAATGCGCTGCATCGCTCGCACTTTGGCAGACAACACAACTTCACTAACCGGCTTCGTGAGGTAATCATCTCCGCCTGCAGCAATACCTTTTTCAAGGTCGGCATCGCCTGTTAAGCCTGTTAAAAAGATAATGGGCGTCCACTCGCCAGAACGTTCGATCGATCGAATCCGGCGCGCCACTTCGTAACCATCCATACCCGGCATCATGATGTCGAGCAAGACAATGTCAGGACGATGCTCTTCAAACAACAGCAAACCTTCTTCACCGCTCCGAGCTTGAATAGGGGTAATCCCCATTTTCTCTAGCTGGTGTGTAACCACGGTCAGGCTGGTCAGCGTGTCTTCAATGATAAGCGCCTTCATGATTGGGCGAGTCCTGTATCCGTTTTTGTTCGCAGCACTTAAGTCACGCTATTTTTATCTATGTTGCACTATAGGTAGTGCGCAAAGTAGTACAAACGCTTGCACTCAACTTGTATATTCATGCAATCACACACCCAACGTTGATATACAACATTGCACGAGCTTTACGATGCACCCACATTTGGCATTCTAACCTTGCCTATTGCCAAATCCACCATTACTCTCGGGGCTAATTAATTATTCTCAACGATGTGCCCTTTGTTAGCGCGCTCTCAGCCTAGGTTAGCGCTTTGTTACGTTGGCTTACAGTCTCGGTTTGACCCTCCATCCGTCGGAAGGTACCATCCTGTCCTCTGGCTCCTCTAGCGATTCTGGCCAGCAAGATGAGTATCCATGTCGTTTTAGCACCTCATCAATACGCCGCAAAGTCCAGCATGGATTTGCACCTGTTTCACAATCAACACCGGTTAGCTGCTCGGGCAGCCAACCTGTCAATACACATGCAGGTCGTACAGTTTCCATTTCGTCACGTTATTCTGCACATTGCAATTCTCTTCCTGCTCAGCATGTTGAGGATTTCGCACGCCGACGATTTGAGTTCGCAAGAAATCCCGGAGACGCCAGGTCTGCGTCAAATTGATCTCACACAGCAGCAAGATGATTTGTGGGAGCGCATTCGTCGAGGCTTTGGTATGCAAAACCTTGATGACTCTCTTGTGCGCGACCAACAAGCCTGGTATCTAAGCCATCCTCAATACTTGCAGCGCATGGTCGAGCGCGCGCAGAAGTACATGTACTTTGTTGTTGATGAACTTGAGAAACGAGGCATGCCGACTGAGCTTGCGCTATTGCCTATGGTTGAGTCTGCCTACAATCCCACCGCATTATCGCCAGCACAGGCTGCTGGTATGTGGCAGTTCATTCCAGGAACCGGCAAGTTATATGGCCTCGAACAAAACTGGTGGAAAGACGAACGCCGCGACGTCGTTGCTTCAACCCAAGCTGCACTAGATTATCTGCAGCGAATCTACGAAATGCATGGTGACTGGCATTTAGCGCTTGCATCGTACAACTGGGGAGAAGGCGCTGTGGGCCGTGCAATTGCACGCAATCAAGCAGCCGGGCTACCGACAGATTATTCGTCACTCAACATGCCGAACGAAACCCGGAACTACGTCCCGAAATTACAGGCTCTCAAAAATATTATCTCCCGACCAGACCTCTATCGCATTACGCTCCAGCAAATTCCGAATAAACCATACTTCACAACGTTGCGCCGCGATAAAGATATTGACCTAGCGCTTGCAGCACGTTTGGCCGGCATGCCACTGAGTGAATTTGTGTCACTCAATCCACAATTTAAACGCCCAGTTATACGGGGTGGCAGTGACGTAAAGTTAGTCATCCCGGCTGAACGCGCCGATCAATTTAAAGACCAAGTGAGCAACTCAAGTCGCCCACTCGTTAATTGGCAAACCTATACGCTACGCCCAAGAGAGAAGCTCGAAAAGGTTGCCGAACGTTTTGGCACCACAGGTCTGAAATTACGCCAAGCTAACGGACTTCACCCACGGGCCAATGTGGGCGGCGGTACTTTATTGCTCGTACCGGTGTCGCCAGAGGCCGTTGAAGGTCTCGATGTTTTAGCGAACCTTAACCCCCCAGCCGCACCGCCAACTCCAGTGCATAACTACACGGCACGCGCCCGTAACACCAAGGGTAAAGCAGCTAAAGCAAAGCCCACAAAGGGATCGGCATCGAACACCAAGCGTGCGCCCTCTAAAAAACCATCCGCCAGTAAGGCACCGCCCGCCCGCAAGCGTCGTTAAGCGGGAAGACTTTTTCCGGGCACGCAGTTTGTATGGGCAAACTGCGCCTGGAATTTGCGGTTTTTTTAAGAGAGCGGAAAGAAGCAGCGTACCTGTTGGCTACGCGCCTGCTGCTCGTTTTCCAGTATCGTCAGTGGCGGATACTCACGACGACAACGCGCCTGGGCAATTGGGCAACGGGGATGAAAATGACAGCCTTGTGGCGGATTGGCTGGCGAGGGTAGATCACCTTGTAATGCAGATCGCGTACCCGTTGGCGCTGCTTGCTCTAATTTTGGCACTGCCTCTAACAATGCTCGCGTATAAGGATGCCTCGGCTTCGATAAGACCTGTGACACAGGGCCTTGCTCAACGATACGACCTAGGTACATGACCGCAACATCGTGAGCAATGTGTTGTACCACCGCCAGATTGTGCGTAATAAAAAGGTAGCCCAGATTCCGTTCGGCTTGCAGCGTTTGCAATAAATTCAAGATTTGCGCCTGTACGGACACATCCAGTGCAGAAGTTGGCTCATCGCAAATGATTAATTTCGGATTAACCGCTAAAGCGCGTGCGATCGCGATACGCTGGCGTTGACCACCCGAAAACTCATGTGGGTAACGAAGTGCCATCTCGGGCGACAAACCAACCTGCTCTAACAGTTCACAAACTCGCTGTTGACGCAGCTCGTTAGTACTCACGATGTCCAGTGACTGCATGCCTTCGGCAATCGCTTCTTGCACACGCAACCTAGGGTTTAATGAAGAAAACGGGTCTTGAAAGACCATTTGCATTCCAGCACGATGCAATCGCAATGTGTTCTTGTCGAGTGAATCGAGCTTCACACCATTAAGCAGCACATCGCCCTTGGCGGGCTGCAATTGCAAAATCGCTTTGCCGACTGTGGTCTTGCCACAACCGGACTCGCCAACCAAAGCCAAGGTCCGCCCCGCCTGCAAACTCAGCGAAACGCCATCAACGGCGCGTACAGTGCCGACCGTGCGCTGCAAGATGCCTCGCCGAATTGGAAAGTGAACCTTAAGATTCTGCACCACTAACAGTGGCGATGTGTCGTGCTCTATCGTCGCTGGCTTAGCGAAGGCTGCCTTCGAAATCGAATCGTCACTTCCAATCGGCTTCACCTGCTCTACACGAGCCGCTGTTTTCACCCCTTCGTCCGTCTCACGATATAAATGACAGCGGATCCAGCGTTGTTCGCCATTCGCGGCGCTTAACTTGCTCCATTTGGGCACTTCGGATTGGCAATGTGCCATCACTTTCTCGCAACGGTCTGCGAATCTACAGCCCTCGAAATCCTGCGTAAGCGGAGGCACTCTGCCCGGAATGGTTGCAAGCGATTGCACGCCTTGCTGTGGCAGTGCCGCAAAAAGCTTTTGTGAATAGGGATGCGCAGGCGCTGAGAAAAATGTTTCTCGACTCGCCAACTCAACCAATTCGCCGGCATACATCACACCGACTTGATGCGCCATTTCAGACACCACACCCAAATCATGCGTAATCAGCAACATGGCCATACCACGCTGAGCTTGTAAATCACGAAGGACTTGCAGCACTTGCGCTTGTATCGTTACATCCAGCGCAGTCGTTGGCTCATCAGCAATGAGTAGATCGGGTTGGCCTGCAAGCGCCATTGCAACCATGACGCGCTGCTTCATACCGCCGGAGAACTGGAACGGATATTCATCCAATCTGCGTGCGGCATCTGGAATACCAACACTTGCAAGTAAACTCTGTGCTTCGACGCGTGCTGCCCGACCAGATAGCCCGCGATGCATGAACAACACTTCAGCGAGTTGCTGCATTACGGTCATCACGGGGTTCAGGCTGGTGGAAGGCTCTTGAAATATCATCGCCATGCCACGCCCGCGAATGCGCCGCATCTCCGCCTCGGTCAGGCTAAGCAAGTCTTGTCCCGCCAAGCGAATGCTTCCGGCACTCAGCTCACCTACATCTGGCAATAGGCGCATGAGGCTCAGTGCCGTCATCGATTTGCCACAACCAGACTCACCGAGCAAAGCCAAGGTTTGGCCTTTGCCAATGGTAAAACTCAAGCGGTCAACTGGTACGGCCATACCGTGTGCCGTATGCAGCTGAGTCTGCAAATTCGAAACGTCGAGCACAATGTCGGTGGCGTTCATGCAAGCACCTTTGCTGCGCGCTTGAGGCGAGTACGCCCTACTCCACCTTGCCAGCGTGGATCAAACGCATCACGTACAGCATCTGCCAACACATTGGCAGCCAACACCAACATGAACATGAAGACAAAAGCCGCAACCAAAATCCACCACACAACCGGCTCACGTGAAAGTTCAAGACGCGCTGCGTTGATCATGGAACCAAAACTAGTGGTGTTCGCATCGACACCAATGCCGATGTAAGACAACACCGCCTCAGACAAAACGAGGCCAGAGAAATCCATCACCAATGCGATCAGGATAATATGGAACAAGTTTGGCAAAATATGGCGCCACATAATCGCCAGATCACTCACACCAAAAGCTCGTGCCGCTTGTACATACTCTAATTCCCGCAACTTCAGCGTTTCGGCACGCAACAATCTACACAGGCCGGTCCAACTGGTGAGGCCCAAAATAAAGCACAGTGCTAACAAACGCGCGTCTGAGCGTTGTGCAGCAGTCTCAAACCACTCTGGGTGCATGTTAATGATCACTTGCATCATCAGCACCATGGCGGCAATTAACAACACGCCGGGAATCGAATTGAGTACGGTATACACGTACTGAATCACATCATCCCACCAGCCGCCGCGATAGCCCGCAACTAAGCCCAATAGAATTGCCAATGGCAGTGTTACCAGAGTTGTAAGCGTACCAATGAGTAGTGCAGTACGAATGCTTTTTAGGGTTAGATAAAAAACATCCTGCCCCACTTTGTCTGTACCAAATACATGCAGGCCACCGCTGGACTGGCACAACACACCCGCAAATAAAAACACGATTAGTAGCGTTAGCATAAAACTGCGCCAAGCTAGGGCTTTTGCCTGAGGTTTGCCCAACAACGCGTTCAGCGCGGATCGCACGCTTTGAGCGTATCGCGCAATCCGGTACAAGACGAAGATTCCGCACAAACCCATCCAAACAACAGCGCCCTTTGCCAATCCTATGGCTGTCAGTGATGCAGCATCGGCGGCCTGAGGTGCATGGCGCAACGCAGGAAACTCTCTTGTTTGTACACCGTTAACTTCGCGCGTTTCTTTTGCAAACAAATGAGCGGCGTAAGGAGCGGAATAGGTTTTTTCACGACGTTCGCGCAAACCACTCGCGATTACATCGAGCACAGATAAAACTTCGGGAGAGTAATGAATCTCAGGAGCTAACGTATCGCTTTTAACTTGCTGCGCTACGGCGTGATTGGGCAATCTAAATTGTAGGTGAATTGAATCCAGCAGCCCGATCGTCAGGTAACAGGTTAAGAGTGCCGCAGAAGCCATAGCAAGTGCAGACTGCCCCACTTTGCGCCACGTTTGACGCATGGTTTCGTCACGCGCAGCCCACACACCGCCCATCACACAACACGCAAACAGCAGCCAAATCAAAATGTCTGACCACAGCCACACTAAACGAAATGTGGTTGTTTCATTCATTGCAGGCGCACTCGAGGATCAACCAAGGTATAAGAAATATCCGTCAGCAACAGACCCAAGATGTACAGCACTGAACCAATAAAAACCATGGCCCGCACAACAGCGAAGTCTTGAGAGCCAATCGCGTCAATGGTGTAACTGCCCAACCCAGGAATTCCAAAAAAACTTTCGATTAGAAGCGAACCCATAAACAGCGTCGGAATCACCACCACGACACCCGTCAGAATAGGGATCAAAGCATTTTTAAGTACATGCCTAAACAGTACGCGCAACTCAGATAGCCCTTTGGCGCGTGCAGTCCGCACATAGTCTCGATTAATTTCTTCCAGAAAAATAGCGCGATACCAGCGCGCAGAGCTGCCCAGCCCCGCTAACATGCTAATGATGACGGGCAAAATCAGAAACCGCGTGGCATCCAAACCGCTGGCGTAGCCCGATATGGGTACTAGATTCCATACCTTACTCACCACATACTGCCCGCCAATGATGTAAAACAAGCCGGAGATCGACATCGCTGCGACACACAGCACGACACCCGCCGTGTCTAGCACCGTTGCTCTGAAGAAAACCAACAGCAGGGCAAAGCTCACTGTGACGAACAGACTTAAAAAGAAAGTCGGCACAGCAATTGCCAAGCTCGGCACCATACGCGATCGAATCTCAAGTCCAATATCTCGCCCATCGTCTGACCGGCCAAAATCCAAGGCGAACATTCGAAGCGACTTATCAAAAAATATGGTTTCACTCATTTTGTGAAACCCAGACGCAGCCTCATTCCAGACCAAGGGCTTGTCGTAGCCTCTTTCGGCTTTCCATTGCTGAATCGCTTCTGGCGTTACTCGCTTAACGCCGAGCTGCATTCGCGCCATATCATCTGGCGAATTAACAAGAAAGAATAACGCGAAGGTAATGAGGTTAACGCCCAACAAGATGGGAATCGCATACAGCAAACGGCGAACAATGTAAGCGATCATGGGCGCAAGGGTAGCCTTGTTGCGGGGCAATCAATCCATTTGTCTCGCGCGAGCGCGATTTAGGCTGATTTTAGCCCAACCCCCTCAACACAGGCAGCTAATCGTTCTCGGGAGTTTTTGTTTCGGCCGTCGACGTATCGCTCAGCGTTGCAGCGCGGGCCAGCATATCTGTGCGCGACTCCGGCGTTTCGAGGGTAACTCTGCCCAGAATCCCGTCACGATAATCTTGCAAGAGCGTGAGCGCTGCACGCTCAATATCAAGCTCACCGCCTCGACCACTGCGGTTTGGCAATCGGAACCCGCGTCGTGTCGCGATCGCTTCTAACACACCCATTCCATCCAACTTAGAAACGTCTTGTTTATAGCGGGCCGCCAAATAGTCCGGGTAACGTTGCAGCAGGATATGCGCCAAAAACTCGGCCACTTCTTCATCAATAACTGCATTACGCCCAATCGCATGACTTGCGGCCAACATGTAACCATCTTCATCATGGTCGATTTTTGGCCACATCATGCCCGGCGTATCCGTTAACGTAAATTGACTGCTCAAATCGATTCGCTGCTGGCTTTTTGTGACGGCGGGCTCATCCCCTACCGCTGCAACCTTGCGTTTTGCCAATGCGTTCATGAGCGTCGATTTGCCCACATTGGGAATGCCCATAATCATCACGCGCAATGGCTTAGTCCCATCATTACGGTGCGGGGCTAACGATTTGCAGAGTGAAGGTATGCGCGCAACTTCGCCGGCTTTTTTGCAAGAAATTGCCACCGCTTTCACACCCGGCTGAGCATTAAAGTAATCTAGCCAAGCGCGTGTCGCTTCTGGATCGGCCAAGTCGGACTTGTTTAGCAACTTGAGGCACGGGCGCTGACGAAATAGACGCAGCTCGTGAATCATCGGATTACTACTGGCTGCGGGCAAGCGCGCATCTAGCACTTCGATGACAACATCGGTGCGCTCCATCGCCTCGGCCGCCTTGCGGCGCGCTGAGGTCATGTGACCAGGAAACCACTGTATGGGCATTTGAAATGAACGTTAGTACTGACCCGTAATTATCGCCGAACTCGGGCGACAGGTCTAACCGACGTTCAATCGAGGACTGCAAGAAGTGCCTGTCGGTCTTCTACCGGCAGCTTCTGGACCATGTACATTAACTGCTGCAGATCAATTAAATGCACAAAATTCTCGCTCGCACATTGACGCGCGCGATCTGAAAAGGAGCCATTAGTTACACAAACTGCACGGTAAAGTTGCTCACGAACCTTTCGGGAATGGGCACGCAAGACGATATTCTCTTCCACCACGCCACCTTCATTTGCCATACACAACACGATGGCGTGTGTTCCAACATCACCGGGTCGGAACAATCGCAACTCAAGCAATGACGAGTCAGGCGTGGTCACACTATGGCTAGAGTACCCTTGGTCGTTGAAGCAGCGCACACAGACCTGTGTCAGCTGTCGTGCGTCAAATGACGCCAAATATGCAGAGGACCACTCGCGCTGGACAAGATTGGCTGGAGAAAAATCTGCGTGTTCAGTCGCAGGCCATTCATCTGCGCGCGGGTATACTAAGGAAGGAATTGGATGGCTGTGGCTATGCCGACGCAATAGTAAGCTGATAGCAAACGTAAACACGACAGCGCCAGCAGCAACGATAAGTACCAAGTCGATCGGCACGTCGAAGCGCCCATGTAATAAGCCGAGCACACCCCAAAAGGTAACCAGCCCTAACGCCACAAAGGCCAACACCCATTCCAGCGGAGGAATGTTTCGCAACGGGAATGTTTTTTGTATCCGAGCCATTTTATTGCCACATTTCAGTAGCGCAAGGATTACACAAAATGCATAGACAATCCCTAGTACTTATGGCCGAAGCATTTTTTATATCCAAATAATCAATAACATAAAAAACAATATCCTCCACCATCCGAACATGACAACTTCGAACTCACATTCACCTGAAGGGGCAGTCTCAACACCAAAACGTCCTGTATTGGTTGCCTGCCTTTGTGCTGCATGGTGTGGAACCTGTCGTGAATATCAGCCGAATTTTTTAGCGCTAGGCAAGTCTTTTCCTGATGCCTCCTTTTTGTGGATTGACATTGAAGACGAGGCAGATTGGATAGGGCATTTTGACGTGGACGACTTCCCTACTTTACTCATACAAATTGGCAATGAAGTCATGTTCTTTGGGTCCATGCTGCCGCAAATTCCCCTACTTTCCAGGACACTTGAGGCTTTACTCGAGATGACCGAGGCCCAAGCACGCGCCTATGTGCATGCCAGTGAAGAACGTTTGAATTGGCAGCAAAACTACAACTTACGTGAAGTGCTGGCACAACATACTGCACGGTAGCTCGCGCGCACCCGCTTAGCGCCTAGGTTATAGCGATCGTAAAGAATATCGACGCACGTTAGGGTGAGACTTTTCGACTCAGTATCGAATGCGTGGAACACGCCAAATGTGCTACAAGTTGATGCATATCAACCACACTCTTCACACAAACGACACACACAACAAAAAAAGGTGTATGCTGCGCGCGCAGTCGATTCAAGCCGTATGTCTTTGTGGTGTGTTCCAAAGTGAGCTTGTGCAGTACTCGCCATATGCGAAATCTGAGCAAATCACCGTTTGAAATCCCTCTGTGACGTTTCTTGATCGCTCCTGCATGTCATGGCAATGCAGTACGGTACAAAAAATGTACTGCACTGCTTAGACCGTGTTTTCGATTTTTTTGCAAGGAACGCAACATGAGCACTCAAACCGGTACCGTCAAATGGTTCAACGATGCCAAAGGCTTCGGCTTTATTACCCCCGATGAAGGCAGCGGCGACCTGTTCGCACACTTCAGCGAAATTCAAGGCAACGGCTTCCGTTCACTCGCTGAAAACCAGCGCGTTGAATTTGAAGTGAAGACCGGCCCGAAGGGTTTGCAAGCTTCAAATATCCGCCCGATGTAATTTCGTACGGATCACAAAAAACGCGGCCTAGGCCGCGTTTTTTGTTTATAGCACAGCAGTGCAATTTTCCTGTCTATGCCTAATGGCTACGTCGCGCATTATCCCAACCCAGCACCGCCTCACTCGCTAACCGCATTACCATGTCGTATCGATCAGCAGGCATCATCGCAGATAAATTCGTAAATAATTGTTGGGTTGCTTGCTGCGCTACGCCTTGTGCGGCTAGCCCTTCTTTTAAACAAGCGATTTGAATATACGCCAACGCATCTGCCACTAAACGCCACCCATTTTCTGGCATCAGTTTAAGTAACGCAGCCATCAGCGCGCTAAGGCCGAGAACAATGCGTTCAGCTTCTTCTAGCTGTTCGCAAGCAATGGCTGCATACCAAAGTGAGAGATGGAGACCGCGTCGAAGATCAATTTTAAAATCGATCGCATCCCATTCATGTTGTTGCAAATTGGCAAAATGCTGTAAGCACTTCGCTTCTTGCTGTTCATCTAAACTTGTACGTAAATCTGCCAGCACCTGGCTAACAGCAGGTAATGCTTGCAGCTCAAACACCTGTGCATAGCCCAAGCCCCATTGATCTAACCCAGACAGCACTAAGGCCGCGCGCACCGAAGATTCTTGTGCTGACGCACCTGCGCAACACCAGTTCTGCAACGTTGTGCGAACTTTGTCCATATCTGCAGTTAGCTTTGCGGCATCAGCTGCTTCCACGCCATCCGAAAGACCAGTAGACACTCTAAACAAGGCCGTAAACGCCTCCTGCACCAGACGTGCCGCCTGCTTTTGGGTTGCGGAAGAAACCCATTGCTGCAATTGGTCGTGAGCCATCACATGCTCTCGACCTTGTTGATCACGTTCACTCATTTAACCTACCCAACCATACAGTTTCATACAATCGATCTTTGGGCGAAAGCTTTGCCTGCAAGTTATCCACAAAAAATGTGGATGAACCTGTGGACGAAACGTGCACAGCCCACACAACTGCATGAAGTCATTCAAAAAACACTGGCTGCCCTAAAAAGATCAATGAGCGCCAGTCCCATCACGCGTGCTTAACAAGCTCGCTAACACAATCATGCTGCCACCTAGACAGGCCTGTAGCGTTAATCGCTCGTCGGCCAACAACATTGCTGATAGCGCAGCCACCACGAGCTCAAACAAAAACAATACGATGGCCTCATTGGCTGGGCGATGCGTCAAGCCATACTGCACCACATAATTCACAACCAACAAAACCAAACCCAACAGAAAAATTTGTAGCCATGGCAATACGCCTATCTGGCCGAGTGGCGCCGCTGGCGCGATTGGCACAATCTGCTGAATCAGCGCAATTAGGCCAACCAAGACCACCCCTGCAAAAACTGCGAGCGATTTAATCTCAACCGAGATAGTCTGTGCTTTGCGCGACAGCACATTATTCAACGCAAAACCCAAACCCGCTAAAAGCCCCATCCACTCAGCAAAAGTTTGAGGCCAAGGTAGTACGGAACCTGGACGCCACAACATCGTAATGGCGCCCGCGACGGAAAGTAGTACCACAACACTCCCCCAGCGGCTTAGGCGCTCGCCTAGCATCAACCTAGAGAGAACAATGGTCCACAATGGTGACAAATAGAACAACAACAATACGCGCATGACTTCACCAGCAAGCGTACCCAGCAAGTAACCTAGGTTGCAAACCCCTGAGGCGAGCGCAATGCCTAGCAAAAGGGTTTTATCGAGTTTGCGCCACGCTGTCTTACGCAATAAACCGAAATACAAAAACGAGGCGAAGATCAGCGCAATCAAATAGGTGAGCACCGCAGACACCACTCCAGACACACCCGCTGACTCAAGGGCACGGTACGGATACCAAATGAGTCCCCATACCGTTGCTCCGGTTAGCAACGACAAGCGCGCCCAGCGGGTTACCTTTGGTGTTTCAAGCTCTTTTGACATTCGATCTCACCACGCCAAACCCCTTTATTCATTACAAAATGCAGGCAGGCGAGAAGGCCAGATAAGCCTTATAATTATGCCTTTGGGGCCCGCGGCGCCGAAACATCTGCAAACGATTAGCAGAATTGCATTGCCCAATGCTTGGCATCATCGCCATTGCCAAACACACAATCGCAATGCATGAGCCGCGAGAGCCTGCTTTAGCAGAAAGCTGCCATTTGAATCCACATCTCGAACAACTACAGCCCTACCCGTTTGAACGCTTGCGTGCATTGTTTGCTGGCGTTATGCCACCTGCAGACAAAGCGCCCATACGGCTCTCGATTGGCGAGCCGCAACATGCCACACCCAGCCTAATCAAACAACGACTTTGCGACAGCTTAGGTGGCTTGGCAAATTACCCCACTACTGCCGGTAGTGACGCGCTAAGGCAAGCGATTGGCAATTGGGTTCAACAGCGCTATGGCGTCAACCTTGATGCTGGTCAGCAGATTTTACCGGTCAATGGTTCGCGTGAAGCTTTATTTGCTTTTGCACAATGTGTCATTGATGGCAGCAAGCCCTCCGCGCTTGTTTTGTCACCCAATCCCTTCTACCAAATTTATGAAGGGGCCGCCTACTTAGCGGGCGCCACACCTGTTTATTACAACCAAACGCCCGAAAATGGTTTTGCATGTGACTGGGCTTCAATTTCTGAGGCGCAGTGGAAGCAAACCCAGTTGGTGTATGTCTGCTCACCCGGCAACCCCAGCGGCCGCGTGATGACACGCGAAGAATGGCAAACACTATTTGAACTATCAGACCGCTACAACTTTGCCATTGCCTCAGACGAGTGCTATTCCGAAATTTATTTTGACGAAGCAGCCCCGCCACAAGGTGCGCTGCAAATTGCTGCAGCGTTAGGGCGTACAGACTTCCGTCGTCTAGTCGTATTTTCAAGCTTGTCCAAGCGTTCAAACGTTCCGGGCCTACGCTCTGGGTTTGTCGCTGGCGATGCTGCCATCATTCGTAAATTTTTGCTCTACCGCACCTACCACGGTTGTGCCATGTCAGGCCCCGTCCAAGAAGCCAGCATTGCAGCATGGCAAGACGAGGCGCATGTGTTAGCAAATCGTGAGCTGTATCGAACAAAATTTGCGCAGGTTCAGCCGATGCTCAATGGCGTGCTGCATGCGCCCATGCCCGATGCGGGTTTCTATCTTTGGGCTCGCATCCCAGATACAGTACAGGGTGATGACACCGACTTTGCCCGTGACTTGTTTGCACAAACCCATGTCACCGTGTTGCCTGGCAGCTTTTTAGCACGCGCCGCACACGGCATTAACCCTGGCGCACGTTTCGTTCGGCTAGCACTCGTTGCCACGCCGGAAGAATGCTGCCAAGGTGCGCAACGAATTGTTGAATTTTGCCAATCACTTTAAAAAAACGAGAGACCAACCATGCAAGACGTACAGAACATCATCGAAACCGCTTGGGAAGACCGCGCAAACATCAAGCCGGGCGTTGCCCCCGCCGGCCTCAATGAGGCTGTTCAGCACGTGTTAGCTGAGTTAGATGCAGGCCGCATGCGTGTTGCAACGCGCATTGCTGGCACCCAAAAATGGGAAACCCATCAGTGGATCAAGAAGGCTGTTTTGCTGTCGTTCCGTCTGACGGACAACCAACTCATGCGCGCTGGCGACATGAATTTTTACGACAAGGTTCCGACCAAATTTGCTGATTACGATGAGGCGCGCTTTCAACAAGGCGGCTTCCGTGTGGTACCCCCAGCCACTGCTCGCCGTGGTAGCCACATTGCCAAAAATGTGGTGCTCATGCCCAGCTACGTAAACATTGGTGCATTTGTAGACGAAGGCACGATGGTTGATACCTGGGCCACCGTTGGTTCATGCGCACAGATTGGCAAAAACGTTCACTTGTCTGGCGGTGTTGGCATCGGCGGCGTGTTAGAACCCGTGCAAGCCGGCCCCACCATCATTGGTGACAACTGTTTCATCGGCGCCCGCTCTGAAGTGGTTGAAGGCGTGGTGGTTGAAGACAACTGCGTCATTTCAATGGGCGTGTATATCGGCCAAAGCACTAAGATTTACGACCGCAGCACGGGCGAAGTCATTTACGGCCGCGTACCGGAAGGCTCTGTGGTTGTAAGTGGTAACCTGCCCTCTAAAGACGGCAGTTACAGCCTGTACTGTGCAGTGATTGTGAAGAAAGTTGATGCACAAACGCGCTCAAAAACGGGCATCAATGAATTGCTGCGCGGAGACTGAAGACCAGCCCAAAGTCAGCCGTTAAGGCACATTGACCCATAGCAACCGTGCCGGGCCACCCCTCGTTAATTCTAGGGGTGCCTGCGGAGACAAAGATGATCCTAGACAAGCTGTTTCAGGTAATGTCCGAGAAGAAGGCGTCGGACATTTTCATCACCGCAGGCGCGCCCATCCACATCAAAATTCAGGGCACCGTAATTCCCATTAACCAGAAGGTAATGGACCCTGAAACCATCGAACGCATGGCGTTCGAATTGCTCAAACCGGCAGAAATCGAACATTTCCAACAAACCAAGGAAATGAACCTCTCGATTGGTCGGCGCGATATTGGCAATTTCCGCGTGAATCTGTTTTATCAGCGCAATACCGTTGGTATTGTGGTGCGTTTTATTCAAGGCGACATTCCCGCCCTCGACACATTAAACGTACCGGCTGTCTTATCAGACATCGTGCTCGAAAAGCGTGGCCTTGTTCTAGTGGTAGGTGCTACCGGCTCTGGTAAGTCGACAACCTTGGCTTCCATGCTTGACCATCGCAACATCAATTTGCCTGGTCATATTGTGACGGTAGAAGACCCGATCGAATATCTGTTCAAACACAAGCGCTCGGTCGTGAACCAGCGCGAAATTGGCATGGACACCCACTCGTGGGAAATGGCGCTTAAAAACGCCATGCGACAAGCACCCGACTGTATTCTGATTGGCGAAATTCGTGACCGTGAAACCATGCAGGCTGCGCTCTCTTACGCACAAACAGGTCACCTGTGTCTGGCTACGTTGCATGCGAATAATGCGTACCACGCCTTAAACCGCATCATTAACTTTTTTCCGATCGAAAACCGTCCCTTACTATTCCTCGATCTAGCGGTCTCATTGCGTTGTATCGTGTCTCAGCGTTTAGTGCGTCGTATTGATGGACGTCGCACGCCTGCTGTGGAGATGTTGCTCAATACGCGACACATCGCCGATCTGATTGAACGCGGCGAAGTCTCCAGCATTCGGGAAGCAATGGAAAAATCACTTGCGCCGGGTTCGCAAACCTTTGAGCAGGATTTGCATCGGCTGTATGCAGAAGGCGTCATTAGCGTAGAAGAGGCGCTAGCGCATTCTGATTCACCCACCAACTTGTCTTGGCTTATCAACAACGCGCAAAAGCCTAGCGGTACCGCGTTTGAAAGCAATGCAGCACAACCCTCCCCTGAAAACGGCGCGTCTGGTGCTTCGTTCTCAGAGTTTTCATTTAATTTAGAAGAATCCAGTCGCTGACGTGTCCCAACAATCCGCAACACCCGTACTCGATCTAGCCTGTGAGCTAATCCGCCGCCCTTCTGTCACCCCACGCGATGAAGGTTGCCTCAACCTTCTTGCTGCTCGACTCCAAGCAATTGGATTTGATTGTCAGCGTATAGACCGCAATGGCGTGAGCAACCTTTGGGCTCGGCGCGGCCAAGCAACCCCAGTCGTGTGTTTGGCTGGCCACACCGATGTTGTGCCCACTGGCCCATTGGAATCATGGGTAACTCCGCCCTTCGAGCCTTCGCAACGTGACGGTTTGTTATATGGCCGCGGTGCAGCTGACATGAAGTCTTCGCTCGCTGCGTTTGTTGTTGCAGCTGAACGTTTCGTTGCGCAACACCCAGACCATGCCGGCTCCATTGCGCTATTGCTAACTTCTGATGAAGAAGGTGATGCCACCGATGGCACCATCGCAGTCGTCGAAATGTTACGTGACCGTGGTGAGCGTTTAGATTATTGCGTCGTGGGCGAACCGACCTCTGTCGATGTCAGCGGCGACATGATTAAAAATGGTCGTCGCGGCTCACTCTCCGGCAAGCTCATCGTACGTGGGCTCCAAGGCCACATCGCTTACCCGCACCTAGCGCGTAATCCGATTCACCTCGTCGCGCCTGCGCTCGCCGAATTAGCTGCGGAGCAGTGGGACAACGGCAATGAGTACTTCCCCGCCACCAGCTGGCAAGCGTCAAATATTCATGCAGGAACAGGCGCCAACAACGTCATTCCCGGCACCTTAGAGATTTTGTTTAATTTCCGCTTCTCGACTGAGAGCACGGTTGATCAGCTCAAACAGCGCGTTCACAACATTCTCGACAAACACAGTTTGGAATATGAATTGAATTGGACGCTTGGTGGCAAACCTTTCCTCACACCTCGCGGTACATTGGTTGATGTAGCACGCGAAGCAGTAGCAGAAGCTTATGGCGTTAGCCCACAAATTTCCTGCACAGGTGGCACTTCAGACGGACGATTCATCGCAGAAATTTGCAATGAGGTGGTGGAGTTCGGCCCCGTTAACGCCACCATTCATAAGTTAAATGAGTGCGTACGCGTGGCGGATCTAGAGCCGCTCTCACATGCCTATCAAGGCATTCTGCAACGACTGCTAAAGGCCTGACATGTCTCACCATCACGACGATCACGCCTGCTCGTTTCCCGAAGAACTCGTCACGCTTCGTGACTGGCTGCGCTACGCCATTACGCGCTTCAATGCCGCGAATCTACATTTCGGCCACGGCACAGATAACGCATGGGATGAAGCCGTGTATCTGCTCACTCATGCACTTCTCCTGCCAGCTGATCGACTCGATGTTTTTTTGGATGCGAGCCTCACACATGACGAAGCTGAATTGTTGGCTGAAGTCATCTGCAAACGCGCAGAACAAAGGATGCCCGCCGCCTACATTACCGGCGAAGCTTGGCTAGGGGAGTATCGCTTCAAAGTTGATCCACGCGTGATTGTGCCGCGCTCGTTTTTTGCAGAGTTGCTGCGCGATCAACTCAGTCCATGGGTGCCTGACCCAGCGGCCATTACGCGTGCGCTTGATCTGTGCACTGGCTCGGGATGTCTGGCCATTTTAATGGCTGAAACTTTTGGCCAGGCACATATTGATGCGGTTGATTTGTCGGCTGATGCCCTTGCCGTCGCGCAAGAAAATGTTCAAGACTACGGCTTAGAAGATTGCATTACGCTTTATCAATCAGACGTATTTGCCAATCTCCCGCCCTCTACCCCCGAGAATCGTTACGATTTAATCATCAGCAACCCACCGTATGTGACTGATGATGCGATGGCAGCGCTTCCAGAAGAGTATTGCCAAGAACCAGCAATGGCACTTGGCGCTGGTGCTGATGGATTAGATATCGTGCGACGGATTCTGGCAGGTGCCAAAGATCGACTGACAGAAAACGGGCTGTTGCTAATTGAAGTCGGCTATAACCGTCAGCTCGTCGATGATGCTTTTCCTGATCTACCGATGACATGGATTAGCACCACCTCAGTCGAAGACGCCATCTTCATGGTAGAAGCCCGCGACTTGCGTTAAGGCGCAGTGCATGCAACGCCCTCGCCTGACATTAAATAAAAATCCAGACGGCACCCCTCGGCACAATTTGTTGTTGGCATTCGTGTTAATGCTTGCAGCGCTTGCAGTGCAATGGGTCATTGCGCGCAGCATTTTGCTGGACCATTTTCAGCAGGATGTTGCAGAGCGGGCAAATCGCATTAACAGCCGCCTCTCTGCCGAATTGGCAAACAGCGATTTTGCCAATGCACCCCGACTTGCACACCGTCATTTAAGGCTTATCCAAACAAGAGAACAGCTCGAATACATGGTGATCTCCGACACCAATTCCAATTTGATCGACAGTATTGGAATTGATGGCACCCAAGCACTGCCTCTAACTGATAAAACGGTGCGCCTAGATAACCCCATCGCACATTTCCGATCCCACTTTACCCAAGGCAACTTCCCTTTAGTGCTGCAATATGGTCTTCGATACGACAATGAAGCCCTCAAGTATTCACAGTCAATCACCCATCTAAATTGGGGCTTAACCGCAACAGCCCTCTTTCTAATTGTCTGTTTTTCGTTTCTGCAACGACATTACCGACTACGGCATGAAACCATCGAAAGTCTTCGCTCTCTCGATTACAAACCACAAACCACACCGCGCGCCTCTTCGGGCTTGCCACATCTCCAAGACGACTGGAATGATCGCAACGCCGTTCATCAAGAACTCGCCACAAAATTAGCGATAAAAGGCAATGGAGACGGTCTTTGGGACTGGGATCTATTGAGCAATAGAAGCTATGCCTCTCCACGATTCATGGAGCTGTTAGGCTATGACGAGGCATCTGAATTTAGACGTCAATTCGTATTTCGAAACGCCTTACATCCAGATGATGTAGACCGGACAATTGGCACGCTTAAGGCCCACCTAGATCATCACGCACCGATTGATCTCGAATTTCGACTGAAAACCCGTGACGGCGTGTATCGATGGTTTAGAGGCCGAGCCTTAGCACAATGGAATGACGATGGCCAAGCCGTGCGTATTGCGGGGAGCCTAACCGACATCACGACTCAAAAAATTACCGAAGAAGCTCTACGGGAAAGTGAGCAGCGTCTTTTTTATGCAGTACGTGGCGCACAAATTGGAATTTGGGACTGGGATATTCAAAACAATACTTACTACATGTCGCCACGCCTTAAAGAACTGTTGGGATATCGTGATCTTGAGCTACCTAACAGTCGGCATGCATTGTATGAACGTACTCACCCAGATGATCGTAAAGAGGTTGAGTTAGCTGTTCTTAATCATTTAGAGGCACGCCAACCCTACGAGGTAAAACTAAGGATACGTTGCTGTGACAACCAATATCGATGGTTTCTAGACCGAGGACAAGCCATCTGGAATATACAAGGTGAGGCCATGCGCTTTTCGGGGGGGCTCTCTCTGTTAGTCTCTCCACCGGAAGTCCAAGCCTCCCATTAGTTAGCGTGCAAATTCATCTATATGACACATCACTTTGCATCAAAGAGATGAAAACTCTCCTAACAATGGCCAAAAACCACCGATCGGCTCAAACTCGACAAATATCCCAAACCACTTGCTGAAACATAAAGAGAGCGACACACTTGTAGCGTTTTCTTAAGCTCTCAGCCAATGGCGTGACACAAATCGTTCTTACCTGTCACCAAACAACCTGAGCAGATACCTTGCGCAATAATTGACCACACCAAAATGAATGCAAATCGCCCTATCCTGCTGGTTGAAGACAATCCTGATGACGAAGCACTGACACTTCGCGCATTCAGCAAGAACAGCATTCCCAACAAGGTGATTGTTGCGCGTGATGGCGTTGAGGCACTTGATTACCTTTTCGCAACCGGCATCTATGCCAATCGGGCCGAGGACCAATTGCCAGCACTCATGCTGCTAGACCTTAAGCTCCCGCGTATAGATGGATTAGAGGTTCTCAAGCGCGTACGTGCCAATCCCGCAACGCAGCTCGTTCCAGTGGTTGTACTCACCACTTCTAAAGAACAACAAGACATTTCTGAGGCCTATAACCTAGGCGCCAACAGCTATATCCGCAAACCGGTAGACTTTGAAAAATTCTTGCAAGCCGTAGGGCAACTCGGTGTCTACTGGTTGTCACTTAACGAACCGGCATTGTCGTAAGTCCCAGCAACGAAGTGACGATCACTAGGCGACGGTAGAACCACGTCACTAGGCGGTCTAGAAGCGCAAAGTGAGCGGCCTAACCCAGCGCGACCCACGGCATTTTAGTTCGCCTCGGCGAATTGACCGAAAATTGGCTGGCAAGTAATGTGTAGCCAATAATCAACGTATCTTTGCCGCATGGAACGGCGCATTAACCTTGACCAAAATCGCGAGTCCCGCTAGAATTCACGCCTTCTCGGGGTGTAGCGCAGTCTGGTAGCGCGCTTGCTTTGGGAGCAAGATGTCGGGAGTTCGAATCTCTCCACCCCGACCAGACGCTCTCCCCGACAGGTTCTGCCCGACGAACCGCCCGTAGCTCAACTGGATAGAGCAACGGCCTTCTAAGCCGTAGGTTACAGGTTCGATTCCTGTCGGGCGGACTCAGCAAAGTTGCGTGATGTACTTTTAAGTACATGGTACCAACAAGCTGAATCAAAACCTGCGCCGTTTTTCCGGTGGTGGCTGTAGCTCAGTTGGTAGAGTCCAGGATTGTGATTCCTGTTGTCGTGGGTTCGAGTCCCATCAGCCACCCCACCTCCCTTTAGTTCTCCTTAGCAACTTCAATTTCACTCGCTCAGGCGTGGGGCCTTGCACAATCGCAAGAACCTTAAACTCTCTGCTGCCTAGACGCCGATTCATATGAGTGCACCAGATCGCGAAAACAAAAAGGCCACCTTAGGGTGGCCTTTTTGTTTTTCTAACAGCGCAATTCAAATCATGCTTGCGGTTCAGCAGCGGGCTGAGACTCTTCAGTTTGAATCGCCTTCATGCTCAGACGAATACGACCTTTCTCATCCGTCTCCAGAACTTTCACGCGCACAACCTGGCCTTCTTTGAGGTGGTCAGCCACAGCCGCAATGCGCTCATTGGCAATTTGTGAAATGTGCAGCAAGCCGTCTTTACCCGGCAATACGCTGACAATCGCGCCAAAATCCAACAGCTTCAGTACGGTGCCTTCGTAGATTTTGCCCACTTCAACTTCTGCAGTAATCGCTTCAATACGCTTCTTGGCCACCTCAGCGGCATCCGCATTTACAGAAGCAATGGTCACAGTGCCATCATCAGTAATATCGATGACAGTACCAGTCTCTTCAGTCAGCGCACGAATGACTGCACCGCCCTTACCAATCACATCACGAATCTTCTCCGGGTTAATCTTCATGGTAAGCAGGCGCGGCGCGTAATTGGACACCTCGCCACGATGCGAACCCATGGAGTCTTTCATCAGACCCAGAATATGCATGCGCGCTTCTTTAGCTTGCGTCAGCGCGACTTGCATAATTTCCTTAGTGATACCTTGAATCTTAATGTCCATCTGCAGCGCGGTCACACCGTTGTCGGTACCTGCCACCTTGAAGTCCATGTCGCCGAGGTGATCTTCATCACCCAGAATGTCGGTCAGAACCGCAAAGCGATTGCCTTCCTTAATCAGGCCCATGGCAATACCCGCCACGTGCGCCTTCAGCGGAACACCAGCGTCCATCATGGCCAGTGAGCCGCCGCACACTGAAGCCATCGAAGATGAGCCGTTTGATTCGGTAATTTCTGATACTACGCGGATCGTGTAGCTAAAGTCTTCCGGGCTCGGCAGCACAGCAGCCAGGGCACGCTTTGCCAAACGACCATGACCCACTTCACGACGCTTCGGCGCACCAAAGCGGCCAGTTTCGCCGGTCGCAAACGGGGGCATGTTGTAATGGAGCATGAAGCGTTCTTTGTATTCACCGCCCAGCGCGTCGATGATTTGCTCATCGCGACCCGTACCCAGCGTCGCAATAACCAAAGCCTGCGTTTCGCCACGGGTGAACAAGTTTGAACCGTGGGTACGCGGCAGCACGCTGCTACGAATATTGATCGGACGCACGGTGCGTGTGTCGCGACCATCAATACGCGGCTCACCAGCCAGAATGCGGCCACGAACAATCGCAGCTTCAAGATTGAACAGGTGATCTTTAATCACGTTTGCATCAGGAGCAGATTGACCTTCAGCCACATTGGAGGTCAGCGCTTCAATCACTTGAGCTTGAACTTCCTTAACGCGTTGTACACGTGCTTGCTTGCTGGTAATGCTATAAGCCTCGTTCAGGCCAGGTTTTGCCAATTCAGCAATACGTGCAATCAGTGCTTCATCTTTCGGCGCTGCTTGCCAATCCCACTCCGGCTTGCCACCCACTTCAACCAATTCGTTAATGGCGTTAATGGCGGCTTGCATTTGCTCGTGGCCATACACCACAGCGCCCAGCATCACGTCTTCTGACAATTGTTGTGCTTCGGATTCAACCATCAACACGGCAGATTGCGTACCCGCCACAACCAAATCCAACTGCGTGTCTTTCAGTTGTGATTGATTCGGGTTCAGCACGTATTGACCGTTGATATAACCCACGCGTGCAGCGCCGATCGGGCCGCTGAACGGGATGCCCGAAACAGCCAATGCGGCAGACGTTGCCAACATTGCCGGAATATCGGCATCGACTTCGGGGTTCAGTGACATTACATGCACAATCACCTGAACTTCGTTGTAGAAACCTTCTGGAAACAGCGGACGAATCGGACGATCAATCAGACGTGAAGTCAGCGTTTCTTTTTCAGTCGGACGACCTTCACGCTTGAAAAAGCCACCGGGGATACGGCCTGCTGCGTAAAACTTTTCGGCGTAATCAACCGTGAGCGGGAAGAAATCTTGACCAGCTTTTGCTTCTTTTTGAGCAACGACGGTGGCCAGAACAACTGTGTCGTCCATATTCAACAACACGGCGCCAGATGACTGGCGAGCAACCTCACCGGTTTCCATGGTGATGGTGTGTTGGCCGTAGGTAAATGTTTTCTTGATCGCGTTCAACAAGGGATGATCCTCTCAGTTAGCGCTCCGCGCAGCGACCCACAACGGATCGCAACGACGGTATTTTACGATTTACAGAGCAACGTGCGTGGAGCGCAAAAAAACAAACCGGCGAGGCCCAAAGGGCGGTCGCCGGCATTGTGTGCAGCCTGGCGTAGCCGATTTAAACCGGCGCCGACAGATAACTGCTGTAAAACGACTCGTATGCCACTGTTGGCCTGCCATGTACGCGCCACGCAGGCCATGTGGATTACTTACGCAGGCCGAGGCGCTCGATCAGCGAGCGGTAGCCATCAACATTGGTGCGCTTCAAGTAATCCAGCAGCTTGCGACGACGGCTAACCATCTTCAACAGGCCACGACGGGAGTGGTGATCTTTTACGTTGGCCTTAAAGTGGCCAGACAGACCGTTGATGCGTGCGGTCAGCAGGGCGACCTGAACTTCCGGGGAACCGGTATCACCTTGCGCGCGCTGGTAATCGCCAACGATCTTGGACTTTTCTGCAGTTGCGAGTGCCATAATCAGTTAATTAGTTAGTCTTTCAACAAGAGGCCGGATTATACCCACTCAAGTACCGGTAACACAAGCGTTTTTTGTGATTTGATGGCGTTCAAAGTATGCCAAAAGCGGATGGTCTATTTTGAACTGCTAAAGTCAAGCTTTACCTCAGAACTTATCTTCCCCAGAGGTACCAATTAGCCTACAGGGTTGCAATACGTCATCAACAAATTGCCCTATGCCAATAAAACGACCGTCACTATAAAGTCGACACCGTTTTCCAACACAGTGTTCTGGTTGTACAACACTGCCTTTAGCCAAGCGCTGCCCTTGTAAAAGGCGTTTTGCCAAATCGCTGGGCAACGCCAAGGCCGGCCAACTTGCCAACACGGAATCGATTGGCAAAAGGCAATTTAAAGGGTTTTCGGCAGACTGCAGCTGATCTAACGTAACAGCCTGCTGCAAGCTCAATGGCCCAATGCGCGTGCGGCGCAATGCAGCAAGATGCGCACCGCAACCCAAGGCTGCCCCCATGTCTTCAGCCAAGGTCCGAATGTATGTTCCTTTGCTGCAATCAACCTCGATTTCTAACAACGGGGCATTACAAGCAATGACATCAAGCCGATGTATTGTCACTTGGCGACTTACACGCTCCACCTCAATGCCTTGACGTGCCAGTTCGTATAAAGGCCTACCCTGATGCTTAAGCGCAGAATACATGGGGGGGCACTGCGTAATCGCACCTCGAAACTGAGCTACAACAGCCTGGATTTGCTCGAACGTCACATTGACCGGGCGCGCTTCTAGCACTTCACCTTCTGCATCACCTGTCGTGGTTTTTTCGCCGAGACGTACTGTAGCCACATAGGTTTTGTCAGCATCTAACAACGATGCACTAAACTTTGTTGCCTCACCAAAACACACTGGCAACAAACCTGATGCCAATGGGTCAAGTGTCCCACCATGACCCGCCTTACGTGCTTTCATCAAACGTCGTGCTTGCTGCATCGCATGGTTAGAGCTGGGGCCAAGCGGCTTATCAAGCAGCAAAACGCCATCAACGTCTTGCCAAACAATCTTGCCACTGCTGCTGGAATTTATAGGGTCTGACACAGATTTGCTCATCAGAATTTGCGAAAGCCTAGGCGACTTCATGCGTGATAAACCAGGTGCCCAGTAAAGTTACCTTTATCTAGATCGACTCAGATAACTCACGCGCGGTCGACTTAACTTGACTTAGATTCGTCAGCATCATCAGCCGCAGGAGCTTGCCCAACAGCCTGATCAATTAACTGAGATAAATGGTTGCCACGCTGCATCGATTCGTCGTAAACGAAATGCAACTGAGGCAAAGTGTGGATACGAAGGTCGCGACCCAATTCGCGACGCAAAAAACCCGCTGCGGCTCGTAGGCCCGCCTCAACTTCGGCACGCTTATCATCCTGCTGCAGCGAGGTAAAGAAAATCTTGGCGTGAGCAAAGTCTGGCGTTAACTCAACGTCCGTGAGCGAAACCAGTTTTACCCGAGGGTCTTTAAGTTCGGTTCGAATCAACTCGGAAAGATCGCGGCGGATTTGCTCCGCCACACGATCTGCCCGTGAAAATGATTGAGGTTGATTATGACGTGCGCGAGACATGTACAAATCCTGCCACCCTATTAAAGGGTACGAGCAACCTCAACCACTTCGAAGATTTCAAGCACATCTCCTTCGTTGATTTCGTTGTAGTTCTTCAGTGACAGGCCACACTCGAAGTTCTCACGTACTTCACGCACATCGTCCTTGAAGCGTTTCAGCGAATCCAACTCACCGGTAAAGACCACCACGTTATTACGCAGCAAGCGAACGCCAGAATTGCGACGCACCACACCCTGCGTAACCATACAGCCAGCGACCGAGCCCACTCTGCTGATACGGAAAACTTGGCGAATTTCGACAGTACCGATGATGTTCTCGCGCTTTTCCGGTGACAACATGCCGGACAACGCAGACTTCACTTCATCGACCGCGTCGTAAATGATGTTGTAGTAACGAATATCAACACCAAACGATTCTGCCAGTTTGCGAGCGTTTACATCGGCACGGGTATTAAAGCCAATCACCACAGCCTTAGAAGCTTGCGCCAGGTTAACATCAGACTCGCTGATGCCACCCACCGCTGCGTGGATAACCTGAACCTTAACCTCATCCGTAGACAGCTTGTGGAGCGCATGCACCAAGGCTTCTTGCGAGCCTTGTACGTCGGCTTTGATGATGAGTGGCAACGTTTTAACTTCGCCTTCCTTCATCTGCTCAAACATACTTTCCAGCTTGGCAGCCTGTTGCTTTGCCAATCGCACATCGCGGAACTTACCTTGGCGGAACAACGCAATTTCGCGTGCCTTGCGCTCATCCACCAACACCATCGCTTCGTCGCCTGCTGCCGGCACATCTGCCAGACCTTGAATTTCGACTGGAATTGAAGGCCCAGCGACTTCAATCGGCTTGCCGTTTTCATCCAACATGGCACGAACGCGGCCAAACACAGCGCCAACCAGCAACACATCGCCGCGACGTAAGGTGCCTTGTTGTACGAGGATGGATGCAACGGGACCCTTGCCCTTATCAAGTCTGGCCTCAACCACCAAACCCTTAGCGGGAGATTCAACCGGTGCTTTCAACTCCAGCACTTCTGCCTGCAGCAAAACGTTTTCCAGCAAGTCGTCGATGCCTTGGCCTGTCTTTGCAGACACGGTAATGAACGGTGAATCACCGCCGTATTCTTCTGGCACGACACCCTCAGCAACCAACTCTTGCTTTACGCGATCCGGGTTTGCATCTGGCTTATCGATTTTGTTAATCGCCACCACGATCGGCACATTAGCGGCCTTTGCGTGGTGAATCGCTTCCTTGGTTTGCGGCATTACGCCATCGTCAGCGGCCACCACCAGAATCACAATGTCGGTCGCCTTAGCACCACGCGCACGCATTGCCGTAAAGGCTTCGTGGCCAGGGGTGTCAAGGAAGGTAATCATGCCGCGCGGTGTATCAACGTGATATGCACCGATATGCTGCGTAATACCGCCCGCTTCGCCTGCTGCAACACGAGCGCGACGAATGTAGTCAAGCAACGAGGTCTTGCCGTGGTCAACGTGACCCATCACTGTAACCACAGGTGCGCGCGGCATCAGCTCAGCGTGCTTGTGGTCAGCATCAGCCTCTTCGAGGAAGGCGTCCGGATCATCCAGTTTCGCTGCCAGTGCCCGATGCCCCATTTCTTCAACCAAGATCATCGCGGTTTCTTGGTCAAGCACCTGATTGATCGTGACCATGGAACCCATCTTCATCAAAGTCTTGATGACCTCTGTGGCTTTGATTGACATTTTGTGTGCCAAATCAGCAACAGAAATGGTTTCCGGAATGTGCACATCGCGCACAACGGGTTCTACAGGCTGTTGAACCTGAGCATGCTCTTCATGGCGATGATGACGACCACGTGGACCACCGCGCCATGAACCGCTACCACCCGTGGTATCGCCACGCGTTTTGATAGTGCGCTTCTTAGCCTGCTCATCACGCCACGCCTTATTATCAGGCGCAGCCGGCTTCTTGATGACTTTGGCTTTATCGTCTGCAGACTTTACGGGTTTGTGAAGTGTATGACTGCCACCAGTCGCCTTTTCGTCCTTGACAGTCTTTGCGGCGGCCTCTGCCTGCTGACGCACCAAACGCTCTTCAGCTTCTTGGCGAGCACGCTGCTCGCGTTCCTGCTTTTGCTTCAGTTCTTGTTCCTGAATAGCACGCAATTCAGCATGACGACGGCTTTCCGCCTCACGAATGCGCAACTGTTCGTCGTCTAAGAATGAGGCACGCACGGCCTTTGTAGCTGCCGCAGCAGTCACTTCAGGTTCAGCAGGAACCTCTGGCTGAGCGACTTCAACTTCCGGTTCTGGCTCAGGTACGATTTCAACCGGTTTAACTTCTTCAACCACCGGCTCAACTTCAATCACCCGTTCTTCAACGGGCGCCGGCAGTTCTTCTTCAACAGGGGCTGAAACTGCAGTGTCTGCAGCTTCTGCAGCAGCTTCCGCCGCAAGTTCAGCAGGATCGCGTTTAACCAAAACACGCTTCTTGCGCACTTCGACTTGAACCGTGCGAGCACGACCACTTGAATCTGTGGATTTCGCAGCAGTTGTTTCTTTACGCGTCAGCGTAATTTTGGTTTTGGCCGTCGACTCGCCATGCGAGCGACGTAGGTAATCCAGCAGCTTAGTCTTATCCTGCTCGGAAACAGTGTCCTGCTCACCTTTTTTCGGCACGCCAGCGGCCTGCAGCTGCTCAAGCAGCGCAGCCGAGGGCATGCGAAGTTCTTTGGCAAACTGGGCGACGTTCAAATCAGCCATCAAATTCCTCTCATTCGAACCAGTGCGCGCGCGCGGTCGAGATCAATGCTTTAGCGCGTTCGGCATCCATGCCGACCAGTTCTACCAATTCATCGACTGCTAAATCAGCTAGATCGTCGCGGGTATGCACACCACCGCGTGCCAACTTGGCAGCAAGCGATTTGTCCATACCTTCGAGCGACAGCAAGTCTTCAGAAACATTTTCAAGCTGCTCTTCATCAACGATTGCCTCTGTCAGCAATACGTTGCGAGCACGATTACGCAGCTCATTTACTGTTTCTTCATCAAATGCTTCAATTTCGAGCATTTCTTGCAACGGTACGTAGGCCACTTCTTCTAGAGAAGAGAAGCCTTCTTCGATTAGGATGTTGGCAACTTCCTCATCCACATCGAGCTTTTCCATGAAGTCCGTACGAATACGTCCTTGCTCGGATTCTGACTTTTGTTGCGACTCTTCAACCGTCATCAAGTTGATCGTCCAACCCGTCAATTCAGAAGCCAAGCGAACGTTCTGGCCGCTTCGACCAATCGCGATCGCCAGCTCTTCTTCCTTCACCACCACGTCCATGGCGTGCGCATCTTCATCCACCACAATGGATTGCACTTCCGCAGGCGCCAAGGCGTTGATCACAAATTGGGCCGGCTCAGGCGACCACAACACGATGTCGATGTTTTCGCCACCGAGTTCATTACGCACAGCGGTCACACGCGAACCACGCATGCCGACACACGTACCAATCGGATCAATACGCGGATCATTTGATTTCACCGCGATCTTGGAACGCATACCCGGATCACGTGCACATGATTTGAGCTCTAACAGGCCGTCTTCAATTTCTGGCACTTCTAGTTCAAACAGGCGAATCACAAATTCCGGTGCGGTACGAGACAGAATTAAATGCGGGCCACGCGCTTGACGATCTACACGCAGCAACACAGCGCGAACGCGGTCACTCACACGCAAATTTTCTTTGGCAACCATCTGATCACGCGGCAGCAATGCTTCAAGTCGTCCTGCTTCCACGATTGCACCAGAGCGCTCCATGCGTTTAACGGTACCGGTGACCAAGTGTTCATTACGCGCCAAAAAGTCATTCAGAACTTGCTCGCGCTCAGCGTCACGAATCTTTTGCAGAATGACTTGCTTGGCTGCCTGCGCACCGATACGACCGAAGTCAACCGGCGGCACCTGCTCTTCAATGTAATCACCCACTTCGATGTCCGGATACTGCTCGCGCGCATCGATTAAACCCATTTGGTTTTCATCGTTATCGACTTCTGCGTCGAGTAACACTTGCCAACGACGGAAGGCTTCGTGGTTGCCAGTTTCGGGGTCGATGGATACGCGCACATCTGCATCATCATGAATGCGCTTTTTGGTTGCAGAAGCCAGCGCAGATTCCAGCGCAGCAAATACAACCGACTTTTCTACGCCTTTTTCATGCGCTAGTGCATCAACCAGCAACAAAATTTCCCGGCTCATCGCCGCACCTCCGTCTTTCCTGAACCATCGAAATTGGGCACCAGGCGTGCCTTCTCAATCTGCGAAAAATCGAAGCGGTGCGCAGTCGCGCCCATGCGCAGCACGATCTCACCACCCTCGACCGCCTCAATGACGCCAATAAAATTGCGCTGGTTACCCACCGCAATTCGCAAACGTACAGAAGCTTCATTACCCACAAAACGTTCAAAATCGGTCAACCGCTTCAGCGGACGATCCAAACCCGGCGAAGACACTTCAAGACGGTCGTAATCAATGTTTTCGACCATAAACAATCGGGTCAAATGATTACTCACTGCCGCACAATCTTCGACAGTGATGCCACCTTGACCTGCACGCTCTGCTGGCACATCAATAAACACCCGCAACAACCGCGCACGCGGCGAGCTCTCGAGATCGACAAAGCCGTATCCCAAGCCGGTTACTGCACGCTCAATAATTGATTCAAGATCCATGTACATCTCTCGCGCCGTACCACACCAAGCGGGAAACAAACACCTTCAAGGCGAGCACATCTACGACACAAACAAAAAATACAAACAAAAAATGGGCGAAACGCCCATCTTCTCCGACATCTGCCCAGCCACGCGAAACTCAGTCGCCCAGCATGAACCATGTCCAAAAACTGTAACAAGCTCAGGATTTTACAAGAAAATGCTGCACCAGACAATGCTTACCTGCATTCAACAAGGCTTTAGGCGCGCAGGATTGGCAAATCCAAGGGGAATTCACGGCAAAAACGCCAGATCTCCCCTTTGTAGATTTGATCTCGAAACTCAGCGGCCTTGCGGACGACGGCGAGGCTTACCCGCACCGCCCTGACGCGGCTGGCCACCACTCGCTACACCGGTTTGTTGAGGGCCACGACCCGCACCGCCCTGACGACGCTGCTGACCATCAGCACGTGGGCCAGATCCTTGCCCACCGCCTTGAACACGTCCCTGACCCTGACCACGGCCTTGTCCGCCAGACTTACCACCCGATTTTCCACCCCGGCCTTGGCGTTGTCCTTGGCCAGCCATGTGATTGGTCATGCCATTGCCCATTGCTCCGGGCGGGCGACGGCCACGTGGGCGCGCTTTGGGAACATCGCCAAATACATCCGCTAAAGCACTGGCATGCGGCGGCAAATTCTCATCCGGTGTTTTTGCAGCGGCGTTGTTCAACGCGGCCACATCTTGCGCCGGCAATTCCGCCCACGCGCCACGATGCAAGTCGCGCGGCAAGTTGATTGGGCCGTAACGTACACGCATCAGTCGGCTGACCGTCAGGTCCATTAACTCAAACATGCGACGCACTTCGCGATTACGGCCTTCAGACAATGTCACCTGATACCAGTGATTTGCCCCTTCTCCACCCTTGTCTTCCAGTTTGCCAAAGCGCGCTAGGCCGTCTTCCAGCATCACGCCGTCCATTAACTCTTCGGCTTGCTCTTCACTCAACTGACCTAGTAGACGTACTGCGTATTCACGCTCAATCGCGCTTCGCGGGTGCATAAGTTTATTGGCAAGATCACCGTTATCGGTCAACAGCAACAGGCCACTGGTATTAAAGTCCAATCGACCAATCGCAATCCAACGGCCACCCTTCAATGACGGCAACTTATCAAAAACGCTCGGGCGACCCTCAGGGTCAGCACGCGAAACAATTTCTCCTTCCGGCTTGTGATACACCAGTACTCGTGCTGCACGCGTGGTCCGGTTGAGATACACCGGCTTACCATTCACATTAATGCGGTCTTGCGCGGTCACGCGTTGCCCCTGGTGCGCCGGCTTGCCATTCACCGATACGCGCCCAGCCAAAATCCAATCTTCAATTTCACGACGCGAACCCAGACCGGCGTCTGCTAAGACTTTTTGCAGTTTTTGATTGCCGCCTTGGTCTCCGTCATCATCGCCATCACGCGAACGGGCACCCGACTTACCATTACGGCCGAAGCCTGCACCCTTAGCACCGGGCGCCCGATCTCTCGGGCCTCTGTTGTTTGGGCGACCTTGCGAAGGGTCACGACGTGAGCGATTTTCACCCTCCGGTGAACGACTGCGCTGGGAGTCTTGTTGCGCATCGCCACCCAACTCACCGCCTGATTCATCGCGACGTCCATTGTAACGACCTTCTCGCGGCCCCTCACTCCGGTTATCGCGTCGATTGTCGCGGCGTCCGTCGCGAGATCTATTTTGCGGACCATTTTGTTGGCCATTACGAGGGCCGTTTCGAGGGCCGTTACGTCGACCATCGCTGCGGCCTTCGTTACGACCTTCACTCCGCCCCTCGCCGCGCTCTGCATTGGCAAATGCAGTATCTGCTTCACTCGCAGCTTGACCGTCAGCGGCAACTTCACCAGCAGATGATGAACCATCGCGACGCGTACGTGGCTTGTTGCGCGTCAAGCGAGGGCCTCTTGGGCTGCGCTCACCACTTGTCGTTGATTCAGTTGGCGCTGCGTCAAACTGACTCGGTGCACCATTTGCCAATGCACTCTCACTTGCGTTTTGCTGTTCGGGCGCAGCTTTCCCCGTTGTATTAGCCGTGCGGCGAGGACGCGGAGTGCGTGGCCGACGCGGCTTATCTTCGGGGTTATTGTTCTCTTGCATCAGACTGCTCCAAATTCATTTTAGATTCAGCTGCATCATGTTGAGCAGCGCATTGATTCGTATCTAACTGCTCTACACTCGTCGATGCCGCATTCGCATCTTCGGCGACCGTGTGAGCAGCGTCGCTTAGCTCAACAACTTGCGCAGCCGGCGTTTCACTAGACTCATCACTTGGAGATTCTTCACTCGAGGCAATGATTTCTGCCTCTACAATTTCTTCAACTGCCGCGCCGATTGGCAAAACATTCTGCTCAAACACCATCACCTGCTCCATGTCGGCAAGTGGCGGCAGTTCAGACAAACTACGCAAATTCAGATCGTCCAAAAATTTACGCGTAGTGGCATATAACGCAGGGCGACCTGGGGCATCGCGATGGCCAACAACATCTACCCAGCCGCGCGTCTCTAGCGCCTTCAACACATTGGTTGATACCGCAACGCCTCGCACATCTTCAATGTCACCACGCGTAACAGGCTGACGATAGGCAATGATGGCGAGTGTTTCCATCACAGCGCGAGAATACTTGGGCGGCTTGTCATTTTTTAGGCGGTCAAGATATGTTTGGAATTCTGGCTTAGTTTGAAACCGCCATCCCGAGGCCAACTGTACGAGTTCAACCCCTCGGTTGTCCCAATCCGCTTGCAATTCATCAAGCAGTTTACGAATAACTTCTGTTTCAAGCGCCTCATCAAATAGACGCTTCAAATCTACCATTGGCAAAGCTTCGGGCGCGGCGAGCAACGCTGCTTCCAGCACCAGTTTGTAGTGTTCCGGTGAGGTCATAATGTCGTGTCGGATGGAGCGTCAGTCTCTGACGTATCGGTGATGATCGCCAGGCGGACATGGATCGGCGCAAAGGGTTCGGTTTGAGTCAATTCGATCAGCGTTTCACGAGTCAACTCCAGTACCGCCAAAAAGTTGACGACGAGTTGAGGTACGCCCACGGCGTCTTCAAACAAACAACTAAAATCTACGAAGCCTTGGCCGCGCAAACGACGCATGATGCGGCCCATAAAATCACGTACTGACAATTCATCGCGACGCACTTTGTGATGCTGAACAATGCGAGCGTGCCGCACCAAACCTAGCCATGCCGCTTGCAAGTCAGCAACCGTCACATCAGGGTGGCGCTCGGCAACCTTGCCTGCAACGTAAACCGTGACCCATTCGTAATCGCGCTGTGCGTGCGGCAGTTGATCAAGCCGTTGCGCGGCAAGCTTCATACGCTCGTATTCCACCAAGCGACGCACCAATTCAGCACGCGGGTCTTCCACCGCGCCCTCTTCTTCCAACCTGGGGCGAGGCAACAGCATGCGCGATTTAATCTCGAGCAGCATAGCGGCCATGAGCAAATACTCTGCCGCCAATTCAAGATTGTGCTGACGCATCGCCTCAACGTATTCCAAGTACTGACGCGTTAGCGGCGCCATCGGAATATCGAGAATATTGAGATTGGCTTTGCGAATTAGATACAACAACAAATCCAGCGGGCCTTCAAAGGCTTCGAGAATAACTTCGAGCGCATCTGGCGGGATGTACAAGTCATTCGGCAGCTCTGTCATCACTTCGCCGTACAGGCGCGGTGATTTCGCCGCCATCGCAACAATAGCAGGCGGCGCATCAGCGAGCGCGATTTCGCCTTCATTCTGTTCGCCGTTGAGCTGTGCGTTGTTATTCATGCCGAGTTGTATCTTTTTTGCCAATGACACCATGCATTGCCCTTCGTCTCAGCAAAGGGCGCCATCAATTTATGCGTAATTCAGACCCATGGCCTCGCGCACGTCGCGCAATGTTTCGCCGGCGAGTTTGCGCGCCTTGTCGCAACCGTCCGCAATGATGTTGCGTAACAGCGCAGGATCATCCAAGTAAGGTTGAGCACGCTCCCGCATTGGCTCTTGTTCTTTCAATACGGCGTCAATCACCGGCTGCTTGCATTCTAAGCAGCCAATGCCGGCGGAACGACAACCCTGCTGCACCCATTCCTTAGTGTTGTCATCTGAGTACACCACGTGGAATTGCCAAACCGGGCATTTTTCCGGATCACCCGCATCGGTACGACGCACGCGCTGCGGATCCGTCTGCATGGTGCGAATTTTCTTGGTGACGGACTCCGGTTCTTCGCGCAAGAAAATGGTGTTGTTGTAGCTTTTGGACATTTTCTGTCCATCCAACCCCGGCATCCGTGCAGCCTCTGTGAGCATAGCGCCCGGCTCTACCAAAATCATCTTGCCGCCACCCTCAAGGTAACCATACAAACGCTCACGGTCGCCGTGCGACAGATTTTGCGCCTCATCCAACAATGCGCGCGCTTGCTCTAATGCAGCTTGATCGCCTTCTTGCGTAAAGCGAGTGCGCAATTCGTCAAACAACTTGGCGCGCTTGCTGCCCAGTTTTTTCACGGCTTCACGCGCCTTGTCTTCATAACCGGGTTCGCGGCCATACAAGTGGTTAAAACGACGTGCTACTTCACGGGTCAGTTCAACGTGCGGCACTTGGTCTTCACCCACCGGCACTTTGTCTGCGCGGTAGATCAGAATGTCCGCAGATTGCAGCAAGGGGTAGCCTAAGAAGCCGTAGGTCGTCAGATCTTTCTCTGACAGTTTTTCTTGCTGGTCTTTGTAAGTCGGTACGCGTTCTAGCCAACCCAAGGGTGTCATCATCGACAGCAACAAGTGTAGTTCTGCATGCTCAGGCACGCGTGACTGAATAAACAAGGTCGCCTGCGCCGGGTCCACGCCCGCGGCCAACCAGTCAATCAGCATGTCCCACACGCTTTGTTCGATCACGCGCGGGTCATCATAGGCTGTCGTTAAGGCGTGCCAATCTGCCACAAACAAGAAACACGGATATTCATGTTGCAGGCGTACCCAGTTTTTCAACACGCCATGATAGTGACCAAGATGCAAGCGGCCCGTAGGGCGCATGCCTGAAAGAACGCGTTCGGCGTACATAAATTACCTAATCAGCTACTGAAATTTGATCAACACAAGGCGGCGCATTGCCGTGCCTTAACAATCGCTTGAGACGATTACTCAGATACCGAGCAAACCGCCCAATGCCTGCCGAGCCACGAATACCAACGGGCCCATCACTGCAGACAAAATGCCGGACGCCAATAACGCCAGCAAAACCCACATGCCGTAAGGCTCGATGCGTGAGAACGCAAGAGCCATGCGCATGGGCAAAAGGCTCACCACAATCCGCCCGCCATCAAGCGGTGGCAAGGGCAAAAGGTTTAACACCATCAGCACCAGATTTACCATCACGCCGTAGTCCGCCATGATGCGCAGCGGCAAACCAAAACCGCTTTCTGACAAGCCAAACGATACCTTGTACAACACACCCCAAGCCAACGCCATGGCCAAATTAGCCAAAGGCCCTGCGGCGGCCACCCAGAACATGTCTGCTTTGGGATTGCGCAAGCGGCCAAAGTTAACCGGCACGGGCTTGGCCCAACCAAACAGCAAGCCCGAGGAACCTGCAGCAATTGAACCAAAATAGATCAGCGCGGGGACCAAAATGGTCCCTACCGGATCAATATGCCGCAACGGGTTCAGGCTAATGCGCCCGAGCAAACCTGCGGTGGGGTCACCACACATGCGCGCTACATAACCGTGCGCGGCTTCGTGCAAGGTAATTGCCAGCAAAACCGGCAAGGCAAGCAGCGCCAAATGCGCGATGGCCTGATCCATATTCATGGGAGTGGCACCTTTTCTGCCAGCGGTTTTCCGCCCAGCCGTTTGCCCACGCCATCAGGCACGGGCTTATTCTAACAAACCTATTTTATGGACTGCAGGCAATGATTTTGCCAATTCTAGCCGCTTACACAAAACTGAAGGCGACACGACCACCCGCATGCTACACACAACCGCGACTGCGTACCAACACTAATCTGAAAATCCAAACCTAGACACATCACCCATGCCGCGGCGCACCAACTTAGGCTCATCTGATGTCAAATCTATCACCGTGGTCACACCGTGCCCGCTGCCGCCGCAGTCAATCACGATATCGACTTGTTTTTGCAGGCGTGCGCAAATTTCCTCTGGGTCGGACAACGGCTCCTCATCGCCGGACAAAATCAAGGTAGAGCTGAGCAGCGGCTCGTTCAACTCATCCAAAATCGCCGCGACCGCGGGGTGGCTCGGTACACGCACCCCGATCGTTTTCCGCTTGGGGTGCAACACACGTCGGGGTAATTCGCGGCTGCCTTCCAAAATAAAGGTGTAAGGCCCAGGTGTATTGGCTTTGAGTGTTCGGTACTGCACGTTATCAACCCGTGCGTACGTCGCAATTTCAGAAAGATCGCGCACCAGCAAAGTGAACTGGTGCCGATCATCCACGCCGCGAATGCGGCGAATGCGTTCTAATACGTCTGCATCACCCGTGTGGCCAGCCAGCGCCCACGACGAATCTGTAGGCAACGCGATTAGCCCACCATTGCGTACTACTTGCACGGCCTGACGCACGAGGCGACCTTGCGGATGATCTGGATGTAATGAAAAGAACTGAGTCACTGGGTTTTACCCATCGTTTGTTATTTGTTTTTTGATGCTTTGGTTAGCCGCCAAGTTTTTTACTTAAAGCAAACGCGACCAAACAGGTGTCAGATCTTCTGGCAGTGGGTTAGCACACCCCAGATCAATCAAGCTCTCACCCGGCCCATGAAAGTCTGATGCGCGTGAGGCCAACAAAGAATATTTGCGCGCTAAACGTGCAAACTCGCGTTCTTGCTCCGGGTTATGGCTACCGGCCACTACTTCAATGCCCAAGCCACCCTGTGCCACAAACTCGGCGAGCAATTTATCCATCTGTTCGCGTGACATACGATAGCGGCCCGGATGTGCCATCACCGGAATACCGCCTGCAGCCCGTATCCAACTTACTGCTTGTGACAATTCGCTCCACTGATGCGGAACATAGCCCGGCTTACCCGGCGTGAGGTAGCTACGAAACACCTCATGCACTTCACGACAGATCCCAATTTCAACAAGGTATCGTGCAAAGTGCGAACGTCCCACCAAGGCCGGATTACGTGCGTACTTAATCGCGCCTTCATAACAGTTGCGAATGCCGATTTTTTCGAGCGAAGCCGCCATTGCCAATGCGCGGCCTTGGCGTCCATCGCGCACCGATTTCAAACCCTGCTGTAATACTTCGCAGTTTGGGTCAATACCCAAGCCAACGATGTGCAAGGTGGCGCTGCCACGCGTTACCGAAACTTCAACGCCATTCACAAATCGGAGACCTAAACTGGCTGCAGTTTCGCGCGCCTCATCTAAGCCACTCAGTTCGTCATGGTCGGTTAATGCCAGCAGGTCGACGCCATTAGCGTGGGCACGCTTCACCACTTCGGCCGGCGGCAAAAGACCGTCGGATACAGAAGAGTGGCAATGCAAGTCAGGATTGCGCGGCAGCGCAGCGGATGTGGCCGGCACGGAAGAATTAAGCATGCCCTCATTTTACTGCCAAACACGCCACCCCGCCGACGAACTCTTCACACGAATGCAACGACACGCTGATCAGATAAGCGCTCTCAGCATAAAGCACCTCAAGTGAAGTCGGCACATTGTCAGCCTAGGGTGTACCCGGTATAGTTCGCGGGTTCGTTGGGAGAGCGCAGCGCTAGCTGCCGCCGAAGGCGTAACACCCGAAACCGCTCAGGCACAGAACACTTCTCAGTGATCTCAAGGACCTGCGAACCATTCTGTATAAACAGGATGAACTCTGGAGAGCGCGGCTTTGCCGCCACCGAAGGGGCACTCCTCTCACCTCACCGCCATTGCGGTGCTCGTGCGAGGCAATCTCTCAGGTACCAAGGACAGAGGGGCCACCGGCAGCAACACGTTGTTGCTGCAACTCGGCATTTGCCAAGTTGCAGTCTCAATGAGCCGCCCCCGTTCATGTGGTTTGGTAACAGAGGATTCCAGCATGGGTCAGCGCACCCCGTTGTACAACGAACATCTTGCCCTCAACGCCAAGGTTGTCGACTTTGCCGGTTGGGACATGCCTATTCACTACGGCTCACAACTTGAAGAGCACCATCAAGTTCGTCGCGGCTGCGGTTTATTCGATGTGTCACACATGCGCGTGGTGGATTTAACTGGCGCAGACTGTCGCCCCTTTTTGTCGCACCTCGTTGCCAATGATGTAGCCAAGCTCACCACCTATGGTCGTGCGTTGTACACCTGCATGCTCAACCCACAAGGTGGCGTGATCGACGATTTGATTGTGTATCACTTTGCGGATGATCGTTTCCGCCTGGTGGTAAACGCCGGCACCGCCGACAAAGATATTGCGTGGATGCGCGAGCAAGCTAAGGCCTTTGCCAATCTCACCATCACACCCCGCGCTGATCTAGCCATGATCGCAGTGCAAGGCCCCACCGCCCCGCAAACACTATATGCCGCAGTCGCAGGTAGCGAAGCTGCTGTTGCTGCACTCAAGCCCTTCAATGCCGCTTGGCTGGGCGGTGTTGATGCCACGGACGCCACCCTGATTGCGCGCACTGGCTACACCGGCGAAGACGGTTTTGAAATTATGCTGCCGGCCACACAAGCTGCGACCGTTTGGCAGGCGCTGTTGCAAGCTGAAGGCAAGCCCATTGGCTTGGGCGCGCGTGACACACTTCGGCTTGAAGCCGGCATGAATCTGTATGGCCAAGATATGGACGAGCAAATTGGTCCGCTCGAATCTGGCTTGTCTTGGACGGTTGATCTTAAAAACGCTGAACGCAACTTCATTGGTCGTAGCGCACTGCCAACGCAACCCACACAACAACTGGTTGGCTTGGTTCTATTAGATCGTGGCGTACTACGCTCACATCAAAAAGTGATTACTGCGCAAGGCGAAGGCGAAACCACCAGCGGCACTTTTTCACCCAGCATGAATGCCTCCATCGCTTTGGCGCGCGTGCCTGCGGGGGTGGCTTTGGGTGACGCGGTTGAAGTTGAAATTCGCGACAAACGCCTAAAGGCGCGTGTGGTTAAAGCACCTTTTGTACGCAACGGGAAAGTATTGGTGAGTGTGGAATAAGCGACAAGCTACACCTCACACGCATTAAGCAAACGAAATAGAAATACCAACTAGAAGCACCAACGGACACAATTTTTCTTAGGAAATGACCATGAAACTGATCAACGACCTCAAGTACACCAAGTCCCACGAATGGGTTCGTGTTGAAGCAGACGGCACGCTGACGGTCGGTGTTACTGACCACGCACAAGAACTGCTGGGTGACATCGTGTTTTTAGAGTTGCCGGATGCAGGCCGTACCGTTAAAGCAGGCGAAGACTGCGCGGTGATCGAATCCGTAAAAGCAGCTTCCGATATTTACGCACCGGTTTCAGGTGAAGTCATTGCCAATAACGATGCTGCTGTTGGCGCACCCGAATCTGTGAATGGCGATGCATTTGGCACATGGCTGTTCAAAATTAAGCCTGCCAATACAGCGGAAGTTGACGCATTGCTAGACGCAGCTGCGTACCAAGCCAGTGTTGATGCCGGAAACTGAGTTATAAAACTAAGCCATAAAATGAAGTCGTAACGCCGCAAGGTCTTTAGAACAACACTGAACGCTCACCGCGCACACCACGCTGCATTGTGGGTGCGCGGTCTAATTGAGTGTGTTCTGGCGATTTTGCCAATCAGCAGCGCAGATTTCCGAAGCATGTCAGCAATACCGAGCACGACACATGCTCGACAACCATTGACCGAACGTTTGCACTAGAGCTTGCCCCATGACCACGTCTTCTAACAAAGCATCACCATCCACACCCGCTAAAGCCACGTTAGCCGTACCGCTGAGCGCATTGGAACAACACGATGATTTCGTGCAACGTCACATTGGCCCCAACGCCGATGAGATTGCCACCATGTTGAGCAGCATTGGCGCAAACAGTCTCGATCAACTCATCGAGCAAACTGTGCCGTCAGCCATTCGTTTGTCAGCCCCACTTGGCTTGCCGGCGGCGCGTGCGGAGCACGAAGCGTTGGACGAACTCAAGCAAATCGCGAGCAAGAACGTATCGCGCAAATGCGTCATCGGTCAGGGTTACTACGGCACCATCACCCCCAAGGTGATTTTGCGCAACGTGATGGAAAACCCAGGCTGGTACACCGCTTACACCCCCTACCAAGCCGAGATTGCTCAAGGCCGTTTAGAAGCGCTGATCAACTTCCAGCAAATGGTAATTGACCTCACCGGCATGGAATTGGCAAACGCCTCTTTCCTCGACGAAGCCACCGCCGCTGCCGAAGCCATGACCATGGCACGCCGCGTGAGCAAGTCTGCCAGCAACGCGTTTTATGTTGATGAACATTGCTTTACACAAACCATCGACGTGGTAAAAACCCGCGCAGCTTACTTTGGTTTTGAACTGATTTTTGGCCCCGCAGAAGAAGCGGCACAGCACGATGTGTTTGGTGCGCTGCTGCAATACCCCAACGCCACCGGCTTGATTGCTGACCACACAGAAACGATTACAGCGCTCAAAGCTAAGGGCGCTGTGGTGGCCGTAGCGACCGACCTCATGGCCTTGGTAATGCTCAAGTCACCCGGCGCAATGGGCGCAGACATTGCGTTTGGTTCATCCCAACGTTTTGGTGTACCCATGGGCTTTGGGGGGCCGCACGCAGCGTTTTTTGCCACGCGCGAAGCCAATGTACGCGCCATGCCCGGCCGCATCATCGGTGTATCAAAAGATGCGCGCGGCAACAACGCTTACCGTATGACGCTGCAAACGCGCGAGCAACATATTCGTCGCGAAAAGGCCAACTCCAATATTTGTACCTCACAAGTTTTGTTGGCCAATATGGCCGGCATGTACGCGGTGTATCACGGCCCGCAAGGCTTAAAAACCATTGCAGGTCGCATTCACCGCCTCGCTGCCATTTTTGCACGTGGCGTGGCACAAGCCATTATGCGTGCACCGACCAAGCATTTCTTCGACACCATCACCATGGAATGCGGTGCCTATGGCGAGAAGTTCTTCGCAGATGCGTCGGCGATGGGCTACAACGTGCGCAAGATCAATAGTCGCTTCATGTCCGTGTCGTTTGACGAAACGCACACGCGTGAAGACGTCATCAACCTGCTCGAAGCTTTTGGCGCCGGCCGCCTGCGCCCACAGCATTTTGATGCGCTCGATTTGGCCGTGCGCGCCGACGACACCACGCTCCCTGCAGAACTCGTTCGCACAGAGCCGCTACTCACGCATCCGGTGTTCAACACACACCACACCGAAAGCGAAATGCTGCGCTACCTCAAAAAGTTGCAGAACCGCGACTTGGCGCTGGATCACTCCATGATCTCGCTCGGTTCATGCACTATGAAGCTCAATGCAACAAGCGAAATGATTCCGGTGACGTGGCCCGAATTTGCCAATGTGCATCCCTTTGTGCCGCGCGATCAGGTTCCCGGCTACATTGAAATGATTGAAGGCTTGGCAAATCAGCTCAAAGCCATTACCGGTTTTGACGCCATCTGTATGCAGCCGAACTCCGGCGCGCAAGGCGAATATGCTGGCCTCGTTGCCATTCGTCGTTACCAAGAAAGCATCGGCCAAGGCCATCGCAACGTGTGTTTGATTCCCAAATCTGCACACGGCACCAACCCAGCCACTGCGCAAATGTGCAATATGGAAGTGGTGGTCGTAAATTGCGACGACAACGGCAACGTGGACATTGCCGATCTGCGCGCCAAGGTGCAGCAATATGCAGACACTTTGTCTTGCTTGATGATCACCTACCCCTCAACGCATGGTGTGTTTGAAGAAGCCATTCGCGACATTTGCGCATTGGTGCATGAACACGGCGGCCAGGTTTATATGGACGGCGCCAACCTCAACGCGCAAGTGGGCCTCACCTCTCCCGCCAGCATTGGCGCAGACGTGAGCCACATGAACCTGCATAAAACCTTCTGTATTCCGCACGGCGGCGGCGGCCCCGGCATGGGCCCCATTGGCTTAAAAGCCCATCTAGCGCCGTTTATGGCGGGCCATGCTGTGTATCGTGGCGAAATCAATGCCACCAACCCAGCACCTGAAGCAGGCGAACACATCGCATCGCAAGTGAATTGGCAACCGGGCGCGGTGAGTGCTGCGCCGTTTGGCTCCGCCTCCATTCTGCCGATTAGCTGGATGTACATCACCATGATGGGGGGTGCGGGTCTGAAGCGCGCAACAGAAGTGGCGATTCTGAATGCCAACTATGTGGCAAGCCGCCTCAAAGACCATTACCCAGTGCTGTACGTGGGTAGCCAAGGTCGAGTTGCGCACGAATGTATTCTCGATATTCGCCCCATTAAAGCCGCTTGCGGCATTAGTGAAGTCGACATTGCCAAACGCCTGATGGACTACGGCTTCCATGCACCAACCATGTCGTTCCCGGTTCCGGGCACGATCATGGTGGAGCCGACCGAGTCTGAAGATTTGGGTGAGCTGGATCGCTTCATTGAAGCCATGATCAGCATTCGTAACGAAATTCGTCAGGTTGAATCGGGCGCGTTGCCAGCAGAGAACAATCCGCTGCGCCAAGCCCCGCACACCCAAGCCGATATCGTGGGCGAATGGAATCGTCCGTATTCTGTACAACAGGCTGTATTCCCGCTGCCGTGGGTTGCCGAAAACAAATTCTGGCCGCGTGTAAATCGCATTGACGATGTATACGGCGACCGTAATTTGTTCTGCGCCTGCGTACCGATGGACGCATACGAATAATTGACTGCGCACCACTCAAACGGCACGTCCCGCGTCGGTAGTACGGCGCAGGGCGTGCCGGCTTCATTTTGCACGCGCTATTTTTTGAATTGTTGTTGAACTGTTAAGCTGTCCACATGCTCAGTTACCGCCACGCCTTTCACGCAGGCAACCACGCCGACGTACTCAAGCACACCATTTTGGTCGATGTGCTCGATTACATGACGCAAAAAGATAAACCGTTGTGGGTGATCGACACGCACGCCGGTGCTGGCCTATACGCGCTCACCACCGGTTACGCCACCAAACTGGCCGAATACCGCGACGGCATTGCCAAGCTCATGCAGACCAACAACCTGCCGGAGCCCATGCAGCGTTACCTTGAATGCGTGCGTTTTGCCAATGCGGATGGTGCGTTGTCGTGCTACCCCGGCTCGCCTTGGATTGCACGCCATTGCGTGCGCAACACCACAGCTGCACGCGACAAACTATTTTTGTTTGAACTGCACCCCACCGACCACAAATCGTTGGAGCAAAATTTTTCGGACAGCAAGCGCCAAGTCAAAGTTGAGCATAGCGATGGCCTCGCGGGACTTAAGGCCTTGCTACCACCACAACCGCGCCGCGCGCTGATACTCATCGACCCCGCATATGAATTGGCAGGTGAATATAAAGACGTAACACGCGCTTTGCGTGATGCCTTGGTTCGTTTTCCGAGCGGCACCTATGTCGTGTGGTACCCGCAGTTGTGCAAGCGTGACTCGATTAACTTCCCAGATCGTCTGAAAGATGTGGTGCCGCGTGGCACCTCCTGGCTGCATACCGCATTAAGTGTGCGTGCGCCCGCGCCAGATGGCTTTGGTATGCACGGTAGCGGCATGTTTATTATTAACCCGCCCTACACACTCAACGCCAACATGAAAGCCTGCTTACCGGCGATGGTGAAGCACCTTGGGCAAGACGATGGCGCCAAATTTGTATTGGAAGGCCAGCAGTTTTAATTTGCTGAGTTGAATGCGCTGAGTTGCCTAAGCCGATTTTGCCAAAGCGCGGGTTACATTCAATCCGCAATACGGCAGGCTAATTATTCGCTGGCTAATCGTTTGTTTCTTTCGTGTCGTCGGTATCGTTGTCAGTGCTGTTGTTGATACCGATGTTTCGTGCCTCGTGCGTTGTCTTAATACCCACCGAGACTGCCTCAGTTGGCAAACGGTCATATTTTGTTGATACACCGCGTGCCGCTTCAACCGGATATTTGCGCGCATTTTTGATGAGCTTGGAGCGCACTGCTTCCCCTAAATCAATCCCCGCTTCATTCGCCACCAACAACAAATACATCAGCACATCGGCACACTCGTCGCTCAAGGCCTCGCGGCCTTCTGCATGCTGCGGCAAGGCCGCAACCTCTTCATCGCGCTTCCACTGCGTCAGCTCAAGCAACTCTGCGGCTTCTAAATTGAGCGAAACAATTAAGTGCCGCAGCGTGTGGAATTGCTTCCAGTCGCGTTCATCGCGAAAGGCCAACACTGCCTGCTGCAATTCGCTGAGTGTAGAAGAGTTGAACTTAGTGTTGTTCATCGCTGATTAACGCTCACGCAAACGCTGGCGCATTAAATCCACCACGTCACGCCCGTTGATGCGTACTTTTGCTTTAAGCGTACCGGCTTCATCTGTCCCAGTGGGCTCCACCGTTACGTCGCCCGAATCCAACAAAGTTTGCAAACACGCTGTTGCGTGCTCTGAACCACTGGTTCCCAAGCCCGCTTCACGCATACCTTCGATGGTGATTTTGCGGCCCCCCAAGTAAATCTGTTCGCTACTAACTGCGTAGTTGCGCGCTGGTGCAACGGGTGATGGCCGCTGCGGACCTGACACCGCTGGCTGCAATGGAACGGGGTCAGCCGGTGGCAGCTCCACTTCAGGTGCTGGCTTGGCGACTTTGTTTTTTGCGGTATTTTTTGTCGAGGACTTGGACGAAGACTTTGCTGAAGACTTAAAGGAAGCTTGCGGTACTGCCTTACCCTTTGCTTTATTGATCGACTGCGCGGCAGGCTTGGTGGTGGCCTTGGCCGTAACTTTGTTCCCCGTCTTTTTATTTGGTGCGGGAGACTCCTTGCCTGCTGTGCGCGCTGCCGGGGCAGCGGAACGCCCATTATTAGACTTATTAGTTTTTGAAGTGTTTTCGGCCTGCGCTGCCGGCACGCCTGTTAACAGGCTCAAGCCAATGCACAGGCTCAGTAACAATCGCATCGTGAACAGTCGGTTCATGCAAACTCAATTCTCAAAAAGCGCACACAAGTTCTACATGGCGCACATAAAATCAGGCGACCACTGCAAACGCAGTGGAAGACGCGCTCAAGTC